>NZ_JBITUB010000003.1:0-550891 GCF_044542225.1 Streptomyces sp. NPDC079020 | reverse complement strand
CCCGGAAGCTAAGCCTTTCAGCGCCGATGGTACTGCAGGGGGGACCCTGTGGGAGAGTAGGACGCCGCCGAACAATTTTTCCGGGAAAGCCCCGTACCGCAAGGTACGGGGCTTTTCTGCGTTCACCAATCAATTCCGAACTTCCCTCCCGTTCGCCCCTGGCTCCTTTGTTCGAGCACCGTGCCGTTCCCTTGGCTCACAGCTGCGGCGGCCGGCCTGCGGGGGAGCTGGTGGAAGCCCGCGGGAATCGGTTCTTCCGATGGTTATGAGCACCCCCGGATCCAGGGTATGCTTTACCTCGTTGCCACAGCGCGACAGGCCCCAATAGCTCAGTCGGTAGAGCGTCTCCATGGTAAGGAGAAGGTCTGCGGTTCGATTCCGCATTGGGGCTCCAGCAGAGATAAGGCCCCCGCCATCAGGCGGGGGCCTTATCTCGTTTACGTACTCGGCCGTCCCGGCGACTTCACATGTTGATGTTCAAGCGAACATTCGCATGGTAGAAAGGGTTCATGGGTGTTGCCGATCGTCTGGACCTGACTCTGCGGCTGGTGCAGGGCGCCGCTGACCGTGTCTCCGTTGCCGAGCTCTCCCAGCGGCTGGGGGTGTCCGAGATGACGGTCCGCCGGGACCTCGACGCGCTGGAGCGCCAGGACCTCGTACGCCGGGTGCATGGCGGTGCCGTCGCCACCAAGGCGCGGGAAGAGGGCGCGGGCTTTGTCGCGCGGGAACCCTGGCAGGCCGCCACCAAGGACCGGCTGGGTGCACGGGTGGCCGCGATGGTCGAGCCGGGGTCCCGTGTGCTGCTGGACGCGGGGACCACGACCGTGCACGTCGCGGAGCACCTCGCCGCCCGGGGACCGCTGACGGTGGCGGTGCTGAGCCTTCAGGCGGCCGTGTGCCTGGCGGACCGGCCCGGTATTGATCTGCTCATCGTCGGCGGGCGCTCACGGCCCGGAGAACGGTCCCTGGTGGGCCCGTTGGCTCTGCGCACGCTGGAGTCGCTGGCCTTCGACTGTTTCATCATGTCCATCGGCGGAGTGCACGCCGAGCACGGCTGGTCGGAGTTCTCCCTCGACGACGCCGCCGTCAAGCAGGCCGGGCTCGCCCAGGCCACCCGTACCGTCGCGGTGGCCGATGCGACCAAGCTCGGGGTGCGGGCGTTCAGCCAGGTCGCTCCTCTCGGGGTCGTGGACGGCTTCGTCACCGACACGGGGGCCGAGGACGGCGAGACCCATCCGAACGGCCCGTACACCCTGAAGGCTCTCCGGGAGGCCGGGGTCCCCGTCCATCTCGCCTGACGCCCCACCCGCCCCCGCCCCCATCGCCATCGAGGTGCTGCCATGAACGCTCTGCCCCACCCGCCGACGGGCCCCGACCGCGCCGAGGGCGCACGATGACTGCCGGCATCGACACCCCGGACCGCCGCGGCCGTACCGGCCTGGACCGGCACGGCCAGGACCTGACCGGTAATCCGCGGGTGCGGATTCTCGACGTGGAAGTGCTCTCCTGCGACTGGTACGTCCTGCGCAGGACCACCTTCGACTACCAGCACAGCGACGGGCACTGGAGCCGGGAGCAGCGTGAGACCCACGACCGGGGGGACGGCGCCACCATCCTGCTCTACGACGCCGACCGCCGTACCGTGCTGCTGACGCGCCAGTTCCGTCTCCCCGTCTATGTCAACGGCCACCCGGACGGGATGCTCCTCGAAACGGCGGCGGGCCTGCTGGACGGGGACAGCCCCGAGGAAGCCATCCGCAGGGAGGCCGCCGAGGAGACGGGACACACCGTGGGCGCGGCCGAGCGTGTCTTCGACGTCTATATGAGCCCCGGCTCCGTCACCGAGCGGCTGCACTTCTTCGCCGCCCCGTACACCCCCGCGACCGCGACCGGCAGCGGAGGCGGGATCGCCGCCGAGGGCGAGGACATCAGCACCGTGGAGCTGCCCTTCGCCCAGGCGCTGGCGATGATCCGCGACGGGTCGATCGCCGACGCGAAGACGATCATGCTGCTCCAGTGGGCCGCACTGGACGGCCCGTTCGCTCCCTGAGCCGTGCCCCTGAGCCGTGCCCCGGGGCCGTGCCTTGGGGACTGTTCGTCAGACGAGCGGCGGTTCGGGGACACGCATGGCCAGGATGGCCATGTCGTCGGAGGCCGGCTCGGCCGCGAAGCGTTCGACGGCCCGCAGGATGCGGGAGGCGACCGCGCCGGCCGTCAGGCCCGTACAGGTGGCGAGGACGTCCGCGAGGCCGTCGTCGCCGAGCATGCGGGCACCCTCGCGGCGCTCCGTGACACCGTCGGTCACGCACAGCAGGACATCGCCCGGGTCGAGGGTGATCTCCTGCTCGTACAGTTCGAGGTCCTCGATGACGCCGAGCAGTGCCTGAGGCTCGGCGGCGGCCTCGACGGAACCGTCCTGGCGCAGACGCAGCGGGAGCGGGTGACCCGCACACACCACCTTCAGCAGTGCGCTGCCGTCCTCCTGCGGCCACAGCTCGCCGTACAGGAGCGTGAGGAAGCGGCTGCGCGCGCCCTCGTCGAGGATGGCGGCGTTGAGACGTTCCAGCACGGCCGGGCCGCCGAAGCCCTCGCGGGCCAGCAGACGCAGGGCGTGGCGGGCCAGGCCGGTGACGGCCGCGGCTTCCGGGCCCGTACCGCACACATCGCCGATGGCGAAGCCGTACGCGCCGTCGCGGATCGGGAAGACGTCGTAGAAGTCGCCGCCGACCTCGTTGCCCTCGCCCGCCGCGCGGTAGATGACCTCGATCTCGACGTTGGGTACGTCGGGGAGGCCCGGCGGCAGCAGGCTGCGCTGCAGGGACTGGCTGATCGCCATGCGCTCGGAGTACAGGCGGGCGTTGTCCAGCGCGAGTGCGGCCCGGCGCGAGAGGTCCTCGGCCAGTTCGAGGATCTCCTGGCGGAAGTGGTCGTCGGAGGGCTTCCCGAGCGTGAGCATGCCGATGACGCGGTTGCGGGCGACCAGGGGGAGCACGACGGTCTCGCCGCCCACGGCCGAGGCGGTGGCGAGGGTGGTGCGGGTGGCCATGCCCATGCTCAGGGGCGCGTCGTGATCGAGGCTGCGCATCGAGGTGCTCAGCGCCGCCCGGTGGGCCGCGTCGGACGGCGCGGCCCAGACACGGGCGCCCGGGGTCGGCACGGGGTCCGGCGGGTCGATCGAGGACAGCAGCGCCTTGAGGCCGTCGATGAGGTCCTCGTCCTCGTGGAGGACATAGGAGAGGTACGGCTCCGAGGCCTGGTCCGCGATCGTGTAGACGGCGCACCAGGTGGCGAGCGTGGGGACCGTCATCTGGGCCATGAGCGCCAGGGTCTGGTCCCGGTCCAGGGTGCCGGCGAGCAGGTCGGAGGCCTCGACGAGGAAGGAGAGGGAGCCGCGGCGCAGCCGTTCCAGTTCGCCCAGGCGGGCGGATTCGACGGCGAGCGCGATGCGGTCGGCGGCGAACTGGAGGCGCAGTGCCTCCTCGTTGGAGTACCGGCCGGCCGCTTCGGCCGCGACGCCGAGGGAGCCGGTGAGGCGGCCCTCGACCTTCAGCGGGACGGTGACGACGGAGCGCATTCCGGTGTCGCCGAGCAGGGGGACGGCGCCGGGGACGGCGGTGAGGTCCTCATGGACGGCGGGCATCCGGGCGGAGCCGTAGCGTCCTGTTCCGGCTTCGACGGGGACCCGGGCGAAGCGCTGGCGGGCGGAGGGGAGGCCGGTCGTGGCCCGGACCTCCAGTTCGGTCTCGTCGTCGGTGGCCAGCAGGAGGAAGGCGGCGTCGGCGTCGAGCATGTCCCGGGCCCGTTCGACGGTGCGCTGGAGCAGGCCGTCGAGGTCGTCCGGGGCGGGTGAGCCGATGAAGACCTCGAAGGGGTCCGCGGCGCGGTTCTCGTGGGCCGTGTCGGAGACGGGGGCGCGTACCGGGGACTGCAGGACGGCGCGTTCGTAGTCGCGGACGAGGAGACAGACGGTGGAGGGCTCGCCCTCGGTGTCGCGGACCCGCAGATGTGAGGCGTAGACCGGGATGACCCGGCCGTCGGAGCCGCGGATTCCGTAGCTGCCCTCCCAGCGGGAGAGCTGGAGCGCGTCGGCGATGCCGGTGCTGGTGCCGGGGGTGTGCGGCCAGGCCGCCAGGTCGGTGAGCTGTTTTCCGGTGACCTGGTCGGCGGTGTGACCGAAGAGGAACGCGGCGTCGTCGTTCCAGGCGGAGATGGAGCCGGAGCGGTCGATCTGTACGACAGCGACCCGTACGCGTTCGTCGGTGACCGGGAGGAGAGCCGTGGGCAGGAGCGGGCCCGCGGAGCGGATGCCCACCGGCCGCTCGGGGAGGTCGAGCTGGAACCAGACGTGCTTGCGCGTGGGGGTGTACTCGACGCCCCAGCGGGCGGCGAGCGCGGCGCAGAGCAGCAGACCCCGGCCGCTCTCACGGTCGGGGCTGCCGTAGTCCAGGCCGGTGCTCTGGAGCGGGACCTCGCGCTCCGGATAGTGGTCGGAGACCTCGACGCGTACGCCGTCCTCGGTGCGCAGGCACAGGACGTCGGCGGCGGTTCCCGCGTGTACGACCGCGTTGGTCACGAGCTCGCTGGTGAGGACGACCGCGTCGTCGACGACATCGGTGTAGCCCCACCCCTGGAGGGTGTCACGGACGAAGGCGCGGGCGGTCGCGACAGAGCGCCCGACCGGGTCGAAGGTGGCAGCCGCGCGCGCGGTGATCACAGCACTCCCCATATGGTGTCTCGTCGCTTCCCCGAGTCCTGTGCCCGTTTCTCGCCGCTTCGATTCGCTTGCCAGGCTAGACGCTCGTTCACCGTCCCGGGTACACGAGGGCCGACTTCGGTACGGGATGCCCCGGCAGTTGTGCGCGGGCGCACCACCATGACTTCCCCAAGGGGCGGTTGTACGGAGTCCATTGGAGCTTCCACCCCGACCAGTTCCGGCCTGGTACGTTTCAACGATTTGACGTCCGCATGGTCACCCGTCGACGGTGTGCAGTGGCGGTGAGTCAAAGTAGAACTGGGCAAGCTTCCGGATAGGCCCGAGCGATACGGTCAAACCCTGCGGGAGGGACACGGTGGAGTCTGGCGTGGCGGCGCGGGGTTCAGGAACGCGCACAAAAGGCGGACAGTCCGTGAAAAAACAGCGCAATGGGACCATCGATGTGGACGCGGCAGCTCTGAACAGACTGCTCGCGGCCCTCGTGGCGATGCGGGACGGCAACTTCCGCAGGCGGCTGACCGTCTCGGGCGACGGCGTGATGACGGAGATCGCGGCGGTCTTCAACGAGGTCGCCGACCGGAACCTCCACCTCACCGGTGAGCTGGCACGCGTACGGCGCGTGGTGGGCCGTGAGGGGAAGCTCACGGAGCGCCTGGAGACAGGGGCCTGCGAAGGCTCCTGGGCGGCCGCCATCGATGCCTCCAACGAGCTGGTCGACGATCTCTCGCGGCCGGTCTCCGAGGTCGGACGGGTGCTCGCGGCGATCGCCGACGGTGATCTCGAACAGCGGATGGAACTGCGCTCGCACACGGCGGACGACACGGTGCGGCCGCTGCGCGGCGAGTTCCTGAAGGTCGCCCGTACGGTCAACAACCTGGTCGACCAGCTGTCCGCGTTCACCGAGCAGGTGACCCGGGTCGCGGTCGAGGTCGGGACCGAGGGCAAGCTCGGCGGGCAGGCCCAGGTGCGCGGGATGTCCGGGTCCTGGAAGGACCTCACGGACTCCGTGAACACCATGGCGTACCGGCTGACGGCACAGGTGCGGGACATCGCCCTGGTGACGACGGCGGTCGCCAAGGGTGATCTGTCACGGAAGGTCACCGTCCATGTGGCCGGTGAGATGCTCCAACTGAAGAACACCGTCAACACGATGGTCGACCAGCTGTCCTCGTTCTCCTCCGAGGTGACCCGGGTCGCCCGTGAGGTGGGTACGGAGGGTGAGCTCGGCGGTCAGGCGACGGTGCCCGGTGTGGCCGGGGTGTGGAAGGACCTCACCGACTCCGTCAACACGATGGCGGGCAACCTCACCTCCCAGGTGCGTGGCATCGCGGAGGTGACGACGGCGGTCGCCAACGGCGACCTGTCGCAGAAGGTCACGGTGAGCGCACGCGGCGAGGTCGCGCAACTGGCCGAGACGATCAACCAGATGACCGAGACGCTGCGCACCTTCGCGGACGAAGTGACGCGTGTGGCCAGCGAGGTCGGCGGTGAGGGGCTGCTGGGCGGGCAGGCCCAGGTGCCGGGCGCGGCGGGAACGTGGAAGGACCTCACCGACTCGGTGAACACGGTCTTCCGGAACCTGACGACCCAGGTGCGCGACATCGCCCAGGTGACCACGGCGGTGGCCAGCGGTGACATGACCCAGAAGGTCACCGTCGATGTGGCCGGCGAGATGCTGGAGCTCAAGAACACCGTCAACACGATGGTGGACCAGCTGCAGTCGTTCGGTTCGGAGGTGACCCGGGTCGCCCGGGAGGTCGGTGTCGAGGGCCGGCTCGGCGGGCAGGCCGAGGTCCCGGGGGCGGCGGGGACCTGGAAGGACCTCACCGATTCGGTGAACACAGCGTTCCGGAACCTGACCGGTCAGGTGCGGGACATCGCTCAGGTGACCACCGCGGTCGCCAACGGGGACCTGTCGCAGAAGGTCACCGTCGATGTCGCGGGCGAGATGCTGGAGCTGAAGAACACCGTCAACACGATGGTGGCGCAGCTCTCGTCCTTCGCCGACCAGGTGACGCGGATGGCGCGGGACGTGGGCACGGAGGGCCGTCTCGGCGGCCAGGCGCGGGTCGACGGTGTCCTGGGGACGTGGAAGGAACTCACCGACTCCGTCAATTTCATGGCGGGGAACCTGACCTCGCAGGTACGCCAGATCGCCCAGGTGACCACGGCGGTGGCGCGGGGCGACCTGTCGCAGAAGATCGATGTGGACGCCCGGGGCGAGATCCTTGAGCTGAAGAACACCATCAACACGATGGTCGACCAGCTCTCCGCCTTCGCCGAGCAGGTGACGCGGGTCGCCCGCGAGGTGGGCACGGACGGGCGGCTCGGTGGCCAGGCGCAGGTGCCCGGGGTGGCGGGCGTGTGGCGCGATCTGACCGACTCGGTGAACGGCATGGCGGGGAACCTCACCGCTCAGGTCCGTAACATCGCGCAGGTCGCCACGGCGGTGGCGCGCGGTGACCTGTCGCAGAAGATCGATGTGGACGCCCGGGGCGAGATCCTTGAGCTGAAGAACACCCTCAACACCATGGTCGACCAGCTCTCCAACTTCGCGGAGCAGGTCACCCGGGTCGCCCGTGAGGTGGGTACCGAAGGCATTCTCGGCGGCCAGGCCGAGGTGCAGGGCGTGTCCGGTACATGGAAGGACCTCACCCAGTCCGTCAACGGCATGGCGAACAACCTGACGCTTCAGGTCCGCAACATCGCCGAGGTCACCACCGCGGTCGCCAAGGGTGATCTCTCCAAGAAGATCACCGTGGACGCCAAGGGCGAGATGCTCGAACTGGTGACGACGGTCAACACCATGGTCGACCAGCTGCTGAACTTCGCCGACGAGGTGACGCGCGTGGCCCGTGAGGTGGGCACCGAGGGCATCCTCGGCGGTCAGGCCCGGGTGCGCGGTGCGACCGGCATCTGGAAGGACCTCAGCGACAACGTCAACCTGATGGCCAGCAATCTCACCAGCCAGGTGCGCAACATCTCCCGGGTCTCGTCCGCGGTCGCCAACGGCGATCTGACGAAGAAGGTGACCGTCGAGGCGCGCGGCGAGGTGGCCGAACTCGCCGACACCGTCAACACGATGGTCACGACGCTCTCCTCGTTCGCCGACGAGGTGACGCGTGTGGCCCGCGAGGTGGGGACCGAGGGCGCGCTGGGCGGACAGGCCAGGGTGCCGGGTGTCGCCGGTACGTGGAAGGACCTCACCGAGTCCGTGAACTCGATGGCCTCCAACCTGACCGGCCAGGTGCGCCAGATCGCCACGGTCACCACGGCGATCGCCAGGGGCGACCTCACCAAGAAGATCGACATCGATGCGCGCGGCGAGATCCAGGAGCTGAAGAACACCATCAATACGATGGTCGACCAGCTGTCCTCGTTCGCCGAGGAAGTCACCCGGGTGGCCCGTGAGGTGGGCACGGAGGGGCAGTTGGGCGGTCAGGCCCGCGTCCGGGACGTCAATGGGACCTGGCGCGACCTCACCGAATCGGTGAACGAGATGGCCGGGAACCTGACCCGTCAGGTGCGTGCCATCGCGGCCGTCGCCACGGCGGTGACGCGCGGTGATCTGAACCTCAAGATCGACGTGGACGCGGCCGGCGAGATCCAGGTGCTGCAGGACAACGTCAACACGATGATCGCCAACCTGCGTGATACCACGCTCGCCAACAAGGAACAGGACTGGCTCAAGGGCAACCTGGCCCGGATCTCCGGTCTGATGCAGGGCCGCCGCGATCTGGACGATGTCGCCTCGCTGATCATGAGCGAGCTGACCCCGGTCGTTTCCGCGCAGCACGGCGCGTTCTTCCTGGCCATGGCACCCGGCGACACGGGCGAGGTCGGTTCGGACAGTGACGCGGAGAGCCTGTACGAGCTGCGTATGCGCGGCAGTTACGGCTATTCGGCGGGCTCGATGCCGACCTCCTTCCGTCCCGGCGAGACACTGATCGGCACGGCGGCCGAGGAGAAGCGCACGATCCAGGTGGACAACGTGCCGCCCGGCTATCTGAAGATCTCCTCCGGGCTCGGTGAGGCGCCTCCCGCGCATGTGATCGTGCTGCCGGTGCTGTTCGAGGGCAAGGTCCTCGGCGTGATCGAGCTGGCCTCCTTCCAGCCGTTCACGCACATCCAGCGGGACTTCCTCAACCAGCTCGCCGAGATGATCGCGACGAGCGTCAACACCATCAGTGTCAATACGAAGACCGAGAAGCTCCTCGAACAGTCCCAGGAGCTGACCGAGCAGCTCCGGGACCGCTCGCAGGAGTTGGAGAACCGGCAGAAGGCCCTCCAGGAGTCCAACGCCGAACTGGAGGAGAAGGCCGAACTGCTGGCCCAGCAGAACCGCGACATCGAGGTGAAGAACACCGAGATCGAAGAGGCCCGGCAGGTCCTGGAGGAGCGTGCCGAGCAGCTCGCCGTCTCGATGCGCTACAAGTCCGAGTTCCTGGCGAACATGTCCCACGAGCTGCGCACCCCGCTCAACTCGCTGCTGATCCTGGCCAAGCTGCTCGCGGACAACGCCGAGGGCAACCTCTCGCCGAAGCAGGTCGAGTTCGCCGAGACGATCCACGGGGCCGGTTCCGATCTGCTCCAGCTGATCAACGACATCCTCGACCTGTCGAAGGTCGAGGCGGGCAAGATGGACGTCAGCCCGACCAGGATCGCGCTGGTCCAGCTCGTCGACTATGTGGAGGCGACGTTCCGCCCGCTCACCGCGGAGAAGGGGCTCGACTTCTCCGTACGGGTCTCCCCGGAGCTGCCCGCCACGCTGCACACGGACGAGCAGCGGCTGCTCCAGGTGCTGCGCAACCTGCTGTCCAACGCGGTGAAGTTCACCGACAGCGGTGCCGTGGAGCTGGTGATCCGGCCGGCCGGGGCGGATGTGCCGAACTTGATCCGGGAGCATCTGCTGGAAGCGGGCTCGCTGCGGGACGCGGACGCCGATCTGATCGCCTTCTCGGTCACGGACACCGGCATCGGCATCGCGTCCAGCAAGATGCTGGTGATCTTCGAGGCGTTCAAGCAGGCGGACGGGACGACCAGCCGGAAGTACGGCGGTACGGGCCTGGGCCTGTCCATCAGCCGGGAGATCGCCCGGCTGCTGGGCGGTGAGATCCACGCGGCGAGCGAGCCCGGCCGCGGCTCGACCTTCACGCTGTATCTGCCGCTGCACGCCAGCGAACTGCCGCCGCAGGGCTATCCGCAGGTGGGTCCCGGACCCGTCGAGATCCATGGCATGGCGGCCGAGAGCGCCCTGAACGGGGAGGCGGTCCGCGGCACCGACCAGGCGCCACTGGGTGATCCGGCCAACTCCGCCGGGCTGTTCCGGCGTAGGCGCAAGGCGCTGGGGGACACGGCACGGCGGCCCGCGCTGCCCGCCCGCCCGAACACGGGCGTCGGTGGCGGTACGGGCGCGGGTGCCGCGCGGGAGGAGTGGGTCCAGGGATCCCAGGAAGAGCCGGAGGCACGGCGGACGTTCCGGTTCCGCGGTGAGAAGGTGCTGATCGTCGACGACGACATCCGCAATGTCTTCGCCCTCACCAGCGTGCTGGAGCAGCACGGCCTTTCGGTGCTGTACGCGGAGAACGGGCGGGAGGGCATCGAGGTGCTGGAGCAGCACGACGATGTGACGGTCGTACTGATGGACATCATGATGCCCGAGATGGACGGCTACGCCACGACGACGGCGATCCGCAGGATGCCGCAGTTCGCCGGTCTGCCGATCATCGCGCTCACCGCGAAGGCGATGAAGGGCGACCGGGAGAAGGCCATCGACTGTGGTGCTTCCGACTATGTCACCAAGCCGGTCGACCCTGATCATCTGCTTGCGGTGATGGAGCAGTGGATGCACGGAGAGTGATCGAGGAGTGAATGAATCACGGTGAATTGCTGACCGACTGTGCCCGAACGGGTGTGAGTGCGGGTTTTTCGGGGAACCTTCCTGTCTCCCACCGCGTTTGCGCTATGTGCACAGTGACATCGCGGTGACAGGGTGTGGTGACGGGCGGGGTGCGGCTACCATGACCGGCACAAGGACGGACGGCGTATGGGAGTCGTCCCCTGGGGCGGCACCCGGTGTGATTCCGGGGCGAGGAGGACGGGCCATGGTGCAGAAGGCCAAGATCCTCCTGGTCGATGACCGGCCGGAGAATCTGCTGGCGCTGGAGGCCATCCTCTCTGCGCTCGATCAGACACTGGTACGGGCATCGTCAGGGGAGGAAGCGCTCAAAGCGCTGCTCACGGACGACTTCGCGGTCATTCTGCTGGACGTCCAGATGCCGGGCATGGACGGTTTCGAGACCGCCGCGCACATCAAGCGCCGGGAGCGGACCCGGGACATCCCGATCATCTTCCTCACCGCGATCAACCACGGTCCCCATCACACCTTCCGGGGATACGCGGCGGGCGCGGTGGACTACATCTCGAAGCCGTTCGACCCGTGGGTGCTGCGCGCCAAGGTCTCGGTCTTCGTCGAGCTGTACATGAAGAACTGTCAGCTCCGCGAGCAGGCCGCGCTGCTGCGGCTCCAGCTCGAAGGCGGTGGCCACGCGGCCGGGGAGCACGAGAGGGAGCCGGCCGGTCTGCTGGCCGAACTCTCCGCACGGCTCGCGGCGGTCGAGGAGCAGGCGGAAGCGCTGTCCAAGCAGCTCGACGACGAATCCGCGGACGCCGGCGCGGTGGCGACCGCCGCCCACCTCGAACGCAAGCTCACCGGGCTGCGTCGCGCGCTCGACGCGCTGGAGCCGGGGGCGAACGGCAACGCCGGTGTCCTGCCCGCGCAGAGCTGAGGACCGGTCCGTAACTCCCGGCGGGCGCACGGCAACGGGCGTCCGCCGCTTCGCTGTTGCCCGTGGGCGGCCGGGTGCCGCCCGCCGCGGTGAGCGCGCGTCAGCTTCCGGCCCCGGTACGGCGACACGGTCGGGTGAACCAGTAGGCACGCGTGTTCACCGGCGTCGGCAACGGTAACCTCGGTCCCATGGCCTCACGTACGTCCGGCAAGGGTTCCCAGGGCACGGCGGGCACCGCGAAGAGCGTCGGCCGTACCGCGGGCCCGGCGAAGAAAGCCGCGCCCGCCAAGAAGAAGTCCCCGGCGAAGAAGTCCGCGTCCGCGCCCGCCGGGAAGGCGCCCGCGAAAAGGGCGCCCGCGAAGAAGACCGCTGCCAGGAAGCCCGCGCCCAAGCCCGCCCCGTCTCCCACCGGGGGCGTGTACCGGCTCGTGCGAGCCGTCTGGCTCGGTGCCGCGCACGGCGTCGGTGCGCTGCTGCGCTCGATAGGGCGTGGCGCGAAGGGACTCGACCCCGCCCATCGCAAGGACGGCCTCGCGCTCCTTCTGCTCGGCCTGGCGCTGATCGTCGCCGCGGGCACCTGGTCGAACCTGCGCGGACCGGTCGGCGACCTCGTCGAGATGCTGGTGACCGGGGCGTTCGGCCGGCTGGATCTGCTCGTGCCGATACTGCTGGGCGCCATCGCCGTACGGCTGATCCTGTACCCGCAGAAGCCGGAGGCCAACGGCCGCATCGTCATCGGTCTCTCCGCGCTCGTCATCGGCGTCCTCGGACAGGTCCACATCGCCTGTGGCTCGCCGGGCCGTGAGGACGGTACCGAGGCGATGCAGGACGCGGGCGGCCTGATCGGCTGGGCCGCCTCCAAGCCGCTCATCTTCACGATGGGCGAGGTGCTCGCCGTACCGCTGCTCGTGCTGCTGACCGTGTTCGGACTGCTCGTGGTCACGGCCACCCCCGTCAACGCCATTCCGCAGCGGCTGCGGGCGCTCGGCGTCAGGCTGGGCGTCGTCGAGCCGGCGTACGAGCCCGGCGCGGACGGCGGGAGCGACGACGACCGCTACGACGAGCAGTGGCGCGAAGCGCTGCCCGACCGCTCGCGCCGCGGCTCCGCCCGCCGCTCGGAGGCGGACACGGAGTACTACCCCGACCAGGCCGAGTCGGAGGCGCTCTCGCGGCGCGGGCGGTCGCGCAGGCCGTCCGTGCAGCCCGCGATGAACCGCACCATGGACGCCGTCGATGTCGCGGCGGCCGCCGCCGCGGCGCTCGACGGCGCGGTGCTCAACGGCATGCCCCCCTCGCCGCTCGTCGCCGACCTGACCCAGGGTGTCTCCGTGGACCGGGACCGTACGGGCGCGGGCACCCCCGTGCCCGGGGCCCGGGAGGCGGAGAAGGGCCGGGCCGGGGTGAAGGGCCGGGGCGCCGGAGCGCCGGGCGCGCCCGCCGGCGGCGTACCGGATCTGACGAAGCCCGCCCCGGAGCACTCGCAGCCGCTGCCCGCGCGGGCCGAGCAGCTCCAGCTCTCCGGGGACATCACGTATGCGCTGCCCTCGCTCGACCTCCTGGAGCGCGGCGGGCCGGGGAAGACCCGCAGCGCCGCCAACGACGTGGTCGTCGCCTCCCTGACGAACGTCTTCACGGAGTTCAAGGTGGATGCCGCCGTCACCGGCTTCACCCGCGGTCCGACGGTCACGCGGTACGAGGTCGAACTGGGGCCGGCCGTGAAGGTGGAGCGGATCACCGCGCTCACCAAGAACATCGCGTACGCCGTCGCCAGTCCGGACGTCCGGATCATCTCCCCGATCCCCGGCAAGTCCGCGGTGGGCATCGAGATCCCCAACTCCGACCGCGAGATGGTCAACCTCGGCGACGTACTGCGCCTCGCGGACGCGGCGGAGGACGACCATCCGATGCTCGTGGCGCTCGGCAAGAATGTCGAGGGCGGCTACGAGATGGCCAACCTCGCGAAGATGCCGCACGTCCTGGTCGCCGGTGCGACCGGATCCGGCAAGTCCTCGTGCATCAACTGTCTGATCACCTCGGTCATGGTGCGGGCGACCCCGGACGACGTCCGGATGGTCCTGGTCGACCCCAAGCGGGTCGAGCTCACCGCGTACGAGGGCATCCCGCACCTGATCACGCCGATCATCACCAACCCGAAGAAGGCCGCCGAGGCCCTCCAGTGGGTCGTACGGGAGATGGATCTGCGCTACGACGACCTCGCGGCGTACGGCTACCGGCACATCGACGACTTCAACCACGCCGTGCGCAACGGCAAGGCCAAGGCCCCCGAGGGCAGCGAGCGGGAGCTGTCGCCGTACCCGTATCTGCTGGTCATCGTCGACGAGCTGGCCGACCTGATGATGGTCGCCCCGCGCGACGTCGAGGACTCGATCGTCCGCATCACCCAGCTGGCCCGCGCCGCAGGCATCCATCTGGTGCTCGCCACCCAGCGGCCCTCGGTCGACGTGGTGACCGGTCTGATCAAGGCCAATGTGCCCTCCCGGCTGGCCTTCGCGACCTCCTCGCTCGCCGACAGCCGCGTCATCCTCGACCAGCCGGGTGCCGAGAAGCTCATCGGCAAGGGTGACGGGCTGTTCCTGCCGATGGGGGCGAACAAGCCCACGCGTATGCAGGGCGCCTTCGTCACCGAGGACGAGGTCGCGGCCGTCGTCCAGCACTGCAAGGACCAGATGGCCCCGGTCTTCCGCGAGGACGTCGTGGTCGGCACGAAGCAGAAGAAGGAGATCGACGAGGACATCGGCGACGACCTGGATCTGCTCTGCCAGGCCGCCGAGCTGGTCGTCTCCACACAGTTCGGGTCGACCTCGATGCTCCAGCGCAAGCTCCGGGTCGGTTTCGCCAAGGCAGGCCGGCTGATGGACCTCATGGAGTCCCGCAACATCGTGGGGCCCAGCGAGGGGTCCAAGGCGCGCGATGTGATGGTGAAACCGGATGAGCTCGACGGGGTGTTGGCGCTGATCCGGGGGGAAACTGCTCCGTAAAGGTTTTGTAGGCAACCGTTCCGGCGGGTCGTACGTCAACTTGAGAGGAGGGACAGTAGATGCTTCTCCATCAGCAGTTCCGGCGGCCCGGATTCCGGCTCCGCCTCCTACCCCGTCCTCAGCTCCTCCCGTTGCTCAGTCGAGTGCTCGGTGTGCCCAGTTCCGTGCTCCGCCCCGCGGGCCGACCGCGGAGCCGTCCATGGGGCTGTCCGGCGAACCCGATGGCGTACAAAGTCGTCCCTCCCGGTTGCCCCACCCTTTCGTACCCCCCCTAGACTGAACATCCAGCAGGTGGCTCACGCTCGAAAGGCGCCCCCGTGTCCATCGGCAACTCCCCCGAAGACGACCGGCCTTCGATCGGTCGCGTGCTTCAGCAGGCTCGTATCGCCGCAGGTCTGACGGTCGAGGAAGTCAGCAGCTCCACCCGGGTGCGCATCCCCATCGTGCACGCGATCGAGGAGGACGACTTCTCGCGCTGTGGCGGCGACGTGTACGCGCGCGGCCACATCCGTACGCTCGCCCGTGCCGTCGATATCGACCCGGAACCCCTGGTCGAGCAGTACGACGCCGGACACGGCGGCCGTCCTGTGCCCACACCGGCGGCACCGCTGTTCGAGGCGGAACGCATCCGTTCCGAACCCCGACGGCCCAACTGGACCGCGGCCATGGTCGCGGCCATCGTCGCCGTGGTCGGCTTCGTCGGCTTCACGCTCTTCAACGGCGACGAGCAGGTACCGAGCACCGCCCAGGTGGCGGAGGGCCCGACGCCCGACAAGACCGGCAAGCCGGCCGCCAGCAAACCGGCCGACCCCAAGCCCGTGCCCTCCGAGAGTGCCATCGCCGCTGCCCCCCGGGACAAGGTGACGGTCAAGCTCAGCGCGACCCGGGGCAAGAGCTGGATCTCCGCCAAGGACCACAACGGCCGGCTGCTCTTCGACGGCCTGCTGCTCCAGGGCGAGTCCAAGACCTTCCAGGACAGCGATCGGGTCGATCTCGTCCTCGGCGACGCCGGGGCGACCGACCTCTTCGTGAACGGCAAGAAGGTCGAGGACCAGTTCGAGCCGGGTCAGGTCGAACGGCTCTCGTACACGAAGGGCGACCCCGAGGCCGGCTGAGCCGTCGGCTCGGCTTCTCGGTTTCCGCTCCTCCCGCGATGGGCGCCCGGCACGAGTGCCGGGCGCCCATCGCTGTTACTCGCTGTAGCAGGCAACCCTGCACGGCAGGGCGGGCGCCGCGACAAAGTAGTCTTGAGCCCATGCCCGAACGCCGTACCGTCGCCCTTGTCACTCTCGGCTGCGCCCGTAACGAGGTGGACTCGGAGGAGCTTGCAGGCCGCTTGGCAGCGGACGGCTGGGAGCTCGTCGAGGACGCCTCCGACGCCGATGTCGCCGTCGTCAACACCTGTGGCTTCGTCGAAGCCGCCAAGAAGGACTCCGTCGACGCCCTGCTCGAAGCCAATGATCTGAAGGACCACGGCAGGACCCAGGCCGTCGTCGCCGTCGGCTGCATGGCCGAGCGCTACGGCAAGGACCTCGCCGAGGCCCTGCCGGAGGCGGACGGAGTCCTCGGATTCGACGACTACGCCGACATCTCCGACCGGCTGCAGACCATCCTCAACGGCGGTATCCACGCCTCGCACACCCCGCGCGACCGGCGCAAGCTGCTGCCGATCAGCCCCGCCGAACGGCAGGACGCCGCAGTGGCCCTGCCGGGCCACGCGCAGGAGACCGCACCCGCACCGGCCCCCGCGGACCTTCCGGAGGGTGTCGCCCCGGTCTCCGGGCCGCGGGCGCCCCTGCGCCGGCGCCTGGGCACCAGCCCGGTCGCCTCGGTGAAGCTCGCCTCCGGCTGCGACCGCCGCTGCTCCTTCTGCGCCATCCCGTCCTTCCGCGGCTCCTTCATCTCGCGGCGTCCCTCCGACGTCCTGGGGGAGACCCGCTGGCTGGCCGAGCAGGGCGTCAAGGAGGTCATGCTCGTCTCCGAGAACAACACCTCCTACGGCAAGGACCTCGGCGACATCCGGCTCCTGGAGACGCTGCTGCCGGAGCTCGCGGGCGTCGAGGGGATCGAGCGGATCCGGGTCAGCTACCTCCAGCCCGCCGAGATGCGGCCGGGGCTGATCGACGTACTCACCTCGACCCCGAAGGTCGCCCCGTACTTCGACCTCTCCTTCCAGCACTCGGCCCCCGGTGTGCTCAGGGCGATGCGCCGGTTCGGCGACACGGACCGCTTCCTGGAGCTCCTGGACACCATCCGCGGCAAGGCCCCGCAGGCCGGTGCCCGGTCCAACTTCATCGTGGGCTTCCCCGGCGAGACCGAGGCCGACCTCGCGGAGCTGGAACGCTTCCTCACCGGAGCGCGGCTGGACGCCATCGGCGTCTTCGGCTACTCCGACGAGGAGGGCACCGAAGCGGTCGGCTACGAGAACAAGCTGGACGCGGACGTCATCGCCGAGCGGCTGGCGCACATCTCCCAGCTGGCCGAGGAGCTGACCTCGCAGCGGGCCGAGGAGCGGCTCGGTGAGACGCTCCAGGTTCTCGTGGAGTCCGTCGACGCCGAGGAGGACGGCCAGGTCGCGGTGGGCCGCGCCGCCCACCAGGCCCCCGAAACGGATGGACAGGTGGTCTTCACCACACGCGAGGGGCTCGTACCGGGCCGTATGGTCGAGGCAAAGGTAGTGGGCACCGAGGGAGTGGACCTGTTGGCCGAACACCATGAGCTCGCGGAGGTGGCCAGATGACCGGAGTCCCGGCATCGGCGGCAGGCGGCTCCGGCGCTAAGCCGGTCCGCAGCGGCAAGCTGGGTACTGCGGCCGTCAACCAGGCCAGCCTGTGGAACATCGCCAACATCCTCACGATGCTGCGGCTGCTCCTCGTCCCCGTCTTCGTCCTGCTGCTGCTGCACAACGGCGGCGACGACCCGGTCTGGCGCGCGTTCGCCTGGGCGGCGTTCGCCGTCGCCATGATCACGGACGTCTTCGACGGGCATCTCGCGCGTACGTACAACCTGGTCACGGACTTCGGAAAGATTGCCGACCCGATCGCCGACAAGGCGATCATGGGCGCGGCGCTGATCTGCCTCTCCTCGCTCGGTGACCTTCCGTGGTGGATCACCGGAGTGATTCTCGCGCGTGAGCTCGGGATCACGCTGATGAGGTTCTGGGTGATCAGGCATGCGGTGATCCCGGCCAGCCGCGGCGGGAAGATCAAGACACTGGCGCAGGGCACCGCGGCCGGTATGTACGTTCTGGTGCTGACCGGACCGCTGGCGACGATGCGCTTCTGGGTGATGATGGCCGCCGTCGTGCTGACGGTCGCCACCGGGCTGGACTACGTGCGTCAGGCCGTCGTCCTGCGCCGCAGGGGCCTCGCAGCCGAGCGTGCGGCCGCCGGGGACGCGGGCGCGGCCGGCGGGTCTCATCTGGCGAGTGGTTCCGGTGTTGCGCGCGGTTCCGGCACTGCGGATATGGCGGGGGATACCCGTACCACCGCTGATGCCCGTGGTGCGGCGGAGGCCGAGCGGTGACAGCCGCAGCCCTGGTGCTGCGGAGGCTCGTGGAGCGCGGTGAGACGCTCGCCGTCGCCGAATCGCTGACCGGCGGGCTGGTCGCGGCCGAGCTGACCTCCGTTCCCGGGGCCTCGCAGTCCTTCCGGGGCTCGGTGACGGCGTACGCCACCCCCCTGAAGCAGGACGTGCTCGGTGTCGACGGGACCCTTCTGGCGGAGCGCGGCGCGGTCGATCCCGAGGTGGCACGGGGGATGGCGGCCGGGGTGCGACGGGTCCTGGGCGCGGACTGGGGGATCGCGACCACCGGTGTCGCGGGCCCCGGACCGCAGGACGGCAAGCCCGTCGGAACGGTTCATGTCGCGGTTTCGGGACCGTCCGGCACCGAGAAAGTCGCCTCACTGCGGTTGAACGGCGAACGGGCGGACATCCGTAGAGAGACGGTGCGGAGCGTGCTCAAGCTGCTCGCGAGCGAACTCGGTGAAAATGTGAGGGCACAGGATACGGAACAGAACGGGGAGAATTGATGTTTGCAGCCCTGAGTGAACACGACATCGCTCCCCGCACGGCCGCAGCGCAAGGCGGTACGGTAGGGCGTGAAGGATGCGGCTACGCGGTCCGAGGAGGGAGCCACCGATGATTCTGCTCCGTCGCCTGCTTGGTGACGTGCTGCGTCGGCAGCGCCAGCGCCAAGGCCGTACTCTGCGCGAAGTCTCCTCGTCCGCCCGGGTCTCGCTCGGTTATCTCTCCGAGGTGGAGCGGGGGCAGAAGGAGGCATCCTCCGAGCTGCTCTCCGCGATTTGCGACGCGCTTGACGTACGGATGTCCGAGCTCATGCGTGAAGTGAGCGACGAACTTTCCCTGGCTGAACTGGCCGAGTCGGCGGCAGCCAGCGATCCGGTACCTGTGCCGGTACGCCCCAGGCTCAATTCCGTCTCCGTGTCTTCGGTGGCAGCTGTGCCGACGGGACGGGTGACCATCAAGGCGCCCGCGGAAGCGGTCGCCGCTGCCTGACCGGCGCGGTTCGGTGTGATCGGGAGCCCCGGTCGATCCCTTGGAGGGGTTGTCCGGGGCTTTTGCGTGCGAGGGGCGGTGGCCGGTGCCCCGCTTCCTCGGACGCCCGGTTCCCGGCTGCCTGCTTTCCGCTGCGGGGCGTCTGTTCTCCGCGTCCGGGCTCCTGTCTTCCGGCCTTTCGCTCTGGATGCAGCGGGGGCGGTGCCAGGGGAAACTGCCGGGGAGGGCCCCGATCGCCGGGGCCGCGTCCGAACGGTGTGCCGGCAGCGGGAGCGAGAGTGTCCGTAGCCCGTGCTGTGCGCGCCGCTCCTGCACCGGTGCGCCCTCCCCCTGGGTGCGCGAGCCGGTCTAGCGTCGGCCGGAGGAGGCAGCCATGGTGCGGCGATGGGTGCCGGCGCTGGTCCTCGGTGGGCTGTGGTGGTGGGCGGTGCTACGGCTGGCACTGGAACCGGACCACGCCGGTGTGGTGGAGGGTGCGGTGGCGGCGGGAGGGTGGGGGCTGAGCCTGCTGCCCGTCCATGCGGCGGCGTCGGTACGGCCGCCGAGGGCGCCGACCGGAGCGGGGCGTGCCGGGCGGCGGCCGGTCACCACGGCATGGCGACGCCGCCGTTGGGGCGGAGAATCTGACCGGTCATGAAGGCCGACGCGTCCGATGCGAGGTGCAGCACCGTGTGCGCGACGTCTTCGGGCTCGCCGACCCGTCCGAGCGGCGAGGCCCGCACCATCACGGCCTCTGCCCGATGCTGCTGCTCCGCGTCGTGGCGGTCGGTCATCGGCGTGCGGATCCAGCCGGGTGCGATGGCATTCACGCGAATGGAGTGCGGGCCGAGTTCCGTGGCGAGGGTCTTCGTCAGCTGGACGACGGCGGCCTTCGCGGCGCTGTAGCAGAGCAGGCCCGGACTGGCTGCGTCCACGGCGCCCGATGCCATGGTGATCAGCGAACCGGGGGCGGAGCGGGCGATCATGCCGCGGGCCACCTCCTGGCAGGCGTACAGCACCCCTTTGAAGTTGACCGACAGGACCCGGTCGAGATCGTCGTCGGCCGTCTCCAGGACGCTGCTCGTATGCATGATTCCGGCGACCGCGACCAGGATGTCGATGTCCCCGGCCTCGGTCACCGCTCGCTGGACCTGGCCACGGTCCGTTACATCGAGCGGGTGGGCGATCGCCGTGCCGCCCGGCCCGGTGATCAGCCGGCAGGTCTCCGCCAGGCCCTGCTCGTCGCGGTCCGCGCAGTGGACCGTGGCTCCTGCCTCGGCGAGCAGGACCGCGCCGGCCCGGCCGATGCCGCTGGCGGCGCCGGTGACGAACGCGGACCGGCCGGTGAGGTCGTACGCGGAGAGGGGCATGACCGGACCGTACGACTGGATCTGATGATGCGTCAACTATGGTGTGGGGCCTGATTGGCAGCGCGGACACCAGTAGGCGGGGCGGATGTCCTGTCCGGTGGCGCGGATCGGTGTGCCGCAGCGCAGACAGGGGCGCCGGGCGCGGCCGTAGACGAAGAGGCGGTCGGGGGACCGGGTACGGGCGGGGGCCGCGCCGGGGGCGAGAGCGGTGGTGGTCCGCGTCGGGCGGTCACGGTTGGCTTCGAGGAGCCGTTTCGCGGTGGCCACCAGCCGGGTGAGGACCGTCGGCGGGAGATCGCCCACGGCGAGCCAGGGGGTTGACCGGGCCAGGAAACAGAGCTCGCACATGTAGACGTTGCCGATACCGGCCAGATTGCGCTGGTCCAGGAGAGCTTCGCCGAGGGGACGGCGGGGGGTGGCGAGCAGATTGCGCAGGGCGGTTCTGGGGTCCCAGTCGGGGCCCAGCAGATCCGGGCCGAGATGGCCGACGGCCCTGTCCTCGTCCCGGGTACGGAGGAGTTCGAGCACGGGAAGCCGGTAGCCGACGGCGGTGTGCTCGGTGTTGGCCAGGACGGCGCGGATCTGATGGGTGGGGCCGCCGCGCCAGTGCTCGCCCGGGTCGTAGACGCGCCAGGCGCCGTCCATCCGCAGATGGCTGTGGAGGGTGAGGCCGTCGTCGAGGCGCGTGAGCAGATGCTTGCCGCGCGCGGTGACACCGGTCACGGTGCGGCCGGTGAGGTCGGCGGTGGCGAACCTGGGCACGCGCAGGTCGGCATAGGTCAGGGCCCGGCCTGCGAGCGCTGCGTGCAGCCGCTCGGCGGTCCGCAGCACGGTGTCTCCTTCAGGCATGCCTCCATGATGCGCGGTGCGGATGGCGGGTGCCGGGAGACACGGAGGGCGCCGGGACGCCCTCCGGTGGCTCAGGCGCGCAGACGCAGGCCTCTCGGGGTGGCGAGGAATCCGGCGGCTTCCAGCGTGCGGCCCAGCGGCGAGGTGAGGGAGGAGGCGCCGTTGGTGCGCTCCACCGTGACGGTGCCGAGCGCGCCCGCGCCGGCCGCCGCGGCCAGCGCCTGGGCCGCCGCTCTCAGCGCCGGGGACTCGGGGTCGGACGGCCAGGCCAGCAGCGTCTTCCCGCCGCGCTCCATGTACAGCGTCAGCTCGCCGTCGACCAGGACCACCAGGGCCCCTGCCTTGCGGCCCGGCTTGTGACCGGCCCCATCGGGGGACTCGGGCCAGGGCAGCGCGGCCCCGTACGCGTTCGCCGGGTCGGCGGCCGCGAGGACCAGGGCGTGGGGGGCGGTCCCGGGATCCGTCCGGTCGCGGGCCGTGGACGCCGCCCGCAGCCGGTCGACGGCGCCGTCCATCGCGAACTGGGCCGCCCCCAGGCCCTCGACGACATAGCCCCTGCGGGCCTGGCCGTTGTCCTCGAAGGCGGCGAGGACGCGGTACGTCGCGGAGAAGCCGCCCTCGACGCCCTCCGCCTGCACCGCCCCCCGGGTCACCACGCCGTGGCGGTCGAGCAGCGTACGGGCCAGGGCATGCGCGCGGTGGGTCGGTTCCGGTTCGGCCGGGGGCAGCAGGGACCAGCGGCCCGACACGGTGGGCGGGCCGGTACGGGAGGCGGGGCGGGCCGCCGCGGTGAGCGATCCGTACCGGCCGCGCGGAACGCTGCGTCTGGCGCGGTGGGCGGTCGAGCCCGCGGTGCGCCCGGAGCCCAGGAGCGAGCGCAGCGGGGCGAGGGTGTCGTTGGTGAGACGGCCGGACCAGGCCAGGTCCCACAGGGCGTCGGCCAGCTGCGGATCGGTGCAGTCCGGGTGGGTGGTGGCACGCACCTGATCGGCGATCTGCCGGAAGAAGAGCCCGTATCCGCCGGAGAGAGTGGTGAGGACCGACTCGTGCAGCGCGGACTGCTCCAGCGGGTGCGGGGGCGGCAGGAGCAGGGGTGCGCTGTCGGCCGGGTAGAGGGAGAGCCAGCCGTCCTTGCCGGGCAGGGAGCCCGCACCGGCCCAGAGGACCTCACCGGTCGTCGTCAGCTCGTCGAGCATGGCGGGGGTGTACCCCATGACCCGGCTCGGCAGGATCAGCTTCTCCAGCGCGGACGCGGGAACCGGGGCCCCCTGCAACTGCTCGACGGCGCGGGCCAGTCCGTCGATTCCGCGCAGGCTGCTGCTGCCGGCGTGCTGCCACTGCGGGAGGAAGGCCGCGAGCGCGGCGGGCGGAACGGGCTCCAGCTCATGGCGCAGAGCGGCGAGCGAGCGACGGCGCAGCCGGCGCAGAACGGTCGCGTCGCACCACTCCTGCCCGATGCCCGCCGGATGGAACTCGCCCTGGACGGTCCGGCCCGACGCGGACAGCCGGTGGAGTGCTCCGTCGGTGACGGCGGTGCCGAGCCCGAAGCGATCGGCCGCCCGGGCCGAGGTGAACGGACCGTGCGTACGGGCGAAGCGGGCGAGGAGATCGCCGAGGGGGTCCTTCACCGGTTCGGTGAACGCCTCCGGCACGCCGACGGGCAGGGCGGTGCCCAGCGCGTCGCGCAGCCGGCCCGCGTCCTCGATCGCCGCCCAGTGGTCGGCGCCGGCGATGCGGACTTTGATGGCCCTGCGGGCGGCTGCCAGTTCGGGTGCCCACTGCGGCTGTGCGCCCCGGTCGGCCAGCTCGGCGCCGGTGAGCGGGCCGAGGACCCGAAGGAGGTCGGCGACGCCCTCGACGTCCTTGATCCTCCGGTCCTCGGTGAGCCACTGGAGCTCCCGCTCCAGCTCGGTCAGCACATCGGCGTCGAGCAGTTCGCGCAGCTCCGCCCGGCCGAGCAGCTCGGCCAGGAGACGGGAGTCGAGGGAGAGCGCGGCGGCCCGGCGCTCGGCGAGCGGGGAGTCGCCCTCGTACAGGAACTGGGCGACGTACCCGAAGAGGAGCGAGCGGGCGAACGGTGAGGGCTCCTGGGTGGTCACCTCGACCAGCCGGACGCGCCGCGCCTCCAGATCGCCCATCAGTTCCGTGAGTCCGGGAACGTCGAAGACATCCTGGAGGCATTCGCGGACCGCTTCGAGGACGATCGGGAACGAACCGAACTCGGAGGCCACCTGGAGCAGTTGGGAGGCGCGCTGGCGCTGCTGCCAGAGCGGGGTGCGCTTGCCGGGGCTGCGCCGGGGCAGCAGCAGCGCGCGGGCGGCGCACTCGCGGAACCGGGAGGCGAACAGCGCCGAGCCGCCCACCTGATCGGTGACGATCTGCTGGACCTCGCCCTTGTCGAACACGACGTCGGCCGCACCGATCGGGGGCTGGTCGCTGTCGTACGCCATGTCCGGTGCCGCCGGAGCCGGTCGGGCGCCGGCGGACTCGCCGTCCGCTCCCGGGGCCGGATCGAAGTCGAGCAGGTCGAGGCCCATCAGATCGGCGTCGGGCAGCCGCA
This sequence comes from Streptomyces sp. NPDC079020, assembly GCF_044542225.1. Taxonomy (NCBI): domain Bacteria; kingdom Bacillati; phylum Actinomycetota; class Actinomycetes; order Kitasatosporales; family Streptomycetaceae; genus Streptomyces; species Streptomyces sp. NPDC079020. Next base: position 527,114 of record NZ_JBITUB010000003.1, on the reverse strand, counting down.
GCACGATGCCGTCGTCGGCATGCATGACCTGGGCGTCCATTCCGTACCGCTCGCTGAGGCGGGCGGACATCGCCAGTGCCCAGGGGGCGTGCACCTGGGCGCCGAAGGGGGAGTGCACGACGACCCGCCAGTCCCCGAGCTCGTCCCGGAAGCGTTCGACCAGGATCGTGCGGTCGTCCGGTACATGGCCGCAGGCGCGGCGCTGCTCGTCCACGTACGACAGGATGTTGTCCGCGGCCCAGGCGTCGAGACCGGCGGCGAGCAGCCGGAGCCGGGCGTCCTCCTGCGACAGCCCGCCGATCTCCCGGAGGAACGCGCCCAGCGCACGGCCGAGCTCCAGCGGACGTCCCAGCTGGTCGCCCTTCCAGAACGGCAGCCGTCCCGGAACCCCCGGGGCGGGCGAGACGAGCACCCGGTCACGGGTGATGTCCTCGATCCGCCAGGACGTGGTGCCCAGCGTGAAGACATCGCCGACCCGGGACTCGTACACCATCTCCTCGTCCAGCTCACCGACCCGGCCGCCGCCCTTCTTCGGGTCGGCCCCGGCGAGGAAGACGCCGAAGAGCCCGCGGTCGGGAATGGTGCCGCCGGAGGTGACCGCGAGCCGTTGGGCGCCGGGGCGTCCGGTGACCGTTCCGGCGACCCGGTCCCACACCACCCGGGGGCGCAGCTCGGCGAAGGCGTCCGACGGATAGCGGCCGGCGAGCATGTCGAGCACGGCGGTGAAGGCCGATTCGGGGAGCGAGGCGAACGGGGCCGCCCTGCGGACGAGGGCCAGCAGATCGTCCGCCTGCCAGCTGTCCAGCGCGACCATGGCGACCAGCTGCTGGGCGAGCACGTCCAGGGGGTTGGACGGGATGCGCAGCGCCTCGATGGCACCTCGGCGCATGCGCTCGGTGACGACGGCTGCCTGCACCAGGTCGCCGCGGTACTTCGGGAAGACCACTCCGGTGGAGACCGCGCCCACCTGGTGTCCGGCCCGGCCGACCCGCTGGAGCCCGGAGGCGACGGACGGCGGGGACTCGACCTGGATCACCAGATCGACCGCACCCATGTCGATGCCCAGCTCCAGGCTGGAGGTGGCGACGACCGCGGGCAGCCGGCCCGCCTTGAGGTCCTCCTCGACCTGGGCCCGCTGCTCCTTGGAGACCGAGCCGTGGTGTGCGCGGGCGAGCAGCGCCGGAGCGCCCTTCGCGGCGCCGGACTGGGCCATGATCTCGGCGGGGGAGTGAGCCTCCGGGAGGGCTTCCCCCGGGGCCGGGGCGGATCCGCTTCCGTCGGACACCGCGCCGGTCGCGCGCTCGTACGCGATCTCGTTGAGGCGGTTGCACAGGCGCTCCGCCAGCCGCCGGGAGTTGGCGAAGACGATGGTCGAGCGGTGCGACTGGACGAGATCGGCGATGCGCTCCTCGACATGCGGCCAGATGGACGGCTTCTCCGCCTGGTCGCCACCGCCGTCGGTGGCGGGGGAGCCACCCAGCTCACCCAGATCCTCGACGGGGACGACCACCGACAGGTCGAACTCCTTGGCGGACGTCGGCTGGACGATCTCCACCTTCCGCTGCGGCGAGAGGAAGCGGGCCACCTCGTCGACCGGCCGGACCGTCGCGGACAGGCCGATCCGCCGCGCGGGCCTGGGCAGCAGCTCGTCCAGCCGCTCCAGCGATACGGCGAGATGGGCGCCCCGCTTCGTACCGGCGACGGCGTGCACCTCGTCGAGGATCACCGTCTCGACACCCGCGAGGGCGTCCCGGGCCGACGAGGTGAGCATCAGGAACAGCGATTCGGGCGTGGTGATCAGAATGTCCGGAGGCCTGGTCACCATCGAACGCCGCTCGGCCGGCGGGGTGTCCCCGGACCGGATCCCCACCCGCACCTCCGGCTCGGGGAGCCCGAGCCGCACCGACTCCTGCCGGATTCCGGTCAGCGGTGAGCGGAGATTGCGCTCCACATCGACGGCGAGGGCCTTGAGCGGTGATACGTACAGCACACGGCAGCGCTTCTTCGCCTCGGCGGCCGGCGGGACCGCGGCCAGCCGGTCCAGCGAGGCGAGGAACGCGGCGAGGGTCTTGCCGGAACCGGTCGGCGCGACGACCAGCACATCGCTGCCCTCGCCGATGGCGCGCCAGGCGCCCTCCTGCGCGGCTGTCGGCGCGCGGAAGGCCCCCGCGAACCAGCTGCGGGTCGCGGGCGAGAACGAGTCGAGTGCGGAGCCGGCCATGTCCCCCATCGTGCACCCCGCCACTGACAACGGCCGGTGACGCGAGCGGCGGGGGCGCCCGGCCGGGCGTACGGGAGGGTGTGGGCCGGGGCGGGGAAAGGGGTCCGGTGAGGGCGAGGTGGTCCCTTCGGATCTGCGGGACACGGACGGGACCTGCGAGAATTCGACCATGGCGGGAGTGGACGGGGCGAAGGAGTGGGCGAGGTACTGGCAGTACGCGGAACTGCCCGACCTCGATCTGCTGCGTGCCCGGTACGTCCGCCACACCTTCCCCCGCCACAGTCACGAGGGCTATGTCTTCGGCACCATCACCCGCGGTGTCGAGGACGTCGGACTGCCCGGCGGAACGGTGCACGCGGGGCCCGGCATGGTCGTCATGATCAATCCGGAGGTGGCGCACACCGCCCGCGCCGGAGTGCCCGAGGGCTGGGTGTACGCGACGCTCTATCCGTCGGCCCAGGTGATCAACGACATCGCGGCCGATGTGACCAGCCTGCGCGGAACGGTCGGGTTTGCCGAGACCAGTGCGACCGATCCGCCGGCCGCCCGGCTGATCACCGAGATCCACCGCGCCGCGGAGGAGGGCAACGCGCTGGCCACCGACAGCCTGCTGAGGGTCATGGTGGTGCGGCTGCTCAACCGGCACGGCAGCCCCCTGACCACCCCGGCGCTCCGCACCGCCGGAGCCCGGGACGCCGCCCGCGCGCGGGCCGTGCTGGAGGATCGGATGGAGGGGCCGCCCACCCTGGAATCGCTGGCCGCCGAACTGGGAACCAGTCCGTTCGCGCTGCTGAGGGCCTTCAAGAAGCAGTACGGGATGCCGCCGCACACCTGGCTCACCGACGCCCGCGTACGCCGGGCGCGCCGCATGCTCGACCGGGGGACCGCCCCGGCCGACGCCGCGGCCGCCGTCGGCTTCACCGACCAGCCGCATCTCAACCGCCATTTCACCCGGATCGTGGGAGTGCCGCCCGGCGCGTACCAGCGCGAACGCGCAAGAACGTACAAGACCGGCCCGGACCGCTCCCCGTAGCGTTCCGGGCGTGGCAGAACAGACAGCAACCTCTGAGAGCGCCGGTGCGGCCGGCCTCATACCCGGTGGGCGGACCGGCCGGGCGGACACCGGGGCCGCGCCCGGGAAGCCGGACGAGGCCGTCGTACGGGACGCGCTCGGCGTCGGCATCGCCGTCGGGCTCTCCGGCTTCGCCTTCGGCGTCACCTCGGCGGGATCGGGACTCACGCTCCTGCAGACCTGCGCGCTCAGCCTCCTCGTCTTCACCGGGGCCTCCCAGTTCGCCCTGGTGGGCGCCCTCGCGGCGGGCGGGAACCCGTACACCGCGGCGGCCGGGGCGTTCTTCCTCGGCGTACGCAACGCGTTCTACGGCCTGCGCCTCTCGCAGCTGCTCGCTCTTCCGCGAGCGGTACGGCCCTTCGCCGCCCATTGGGTCATCGACGAGACGACCGCCGTGACGCTGCCCCAGCCCACCCGGCGGGCGGCACGGCTCGGCTTCACGGTCACCGGGCTCACCCTGTACGTGCTCTGGAACCTGACCACGCTGGTGGGCGCGCTGGGTGCCGAGGCGCTCGGCGACACCGAAGCCTGGGGCCTGGACGCGGCGAGCCCGGCGGTGTTCCTGGCGCTGCTCGCGCCGATGCTGAAGAGCACCACCGAACGCGTCACAGCGGCACTCGCGGTGCTGCTGGCGCTCGGCCTTCTGCCCGTGCTGCCCGCGGGCGTGCCCGTCCTCCTGTCCGCGCTCGCCGCACCCGTGGTCCTGTTCCTGATGGGACGCGCCAAGAAGGCGGAGAAGGCGGAGAAGGCGGAGAGGGCGGACGGGGCGGGGGACACGGGGAGAGCGGAGAAGGCCGAGAAGGCCCAGAAGACGGGGGAGCACCGATGAGCATCTGGATCGCCATCGGACTCACCGCGGTCGGCTGCTACCTCGCGAAGCTCCTGGGACTCCTGGTTCCCGCCGGAGCACTGGAACGCCCCCTCGTGCAGCGGCTGGCCGCACTCCTTCCCGTGGCGCTGCTCGCGGCCCTCACCGCGCAGCAGACCTTCGGGGACGGGCGGCAGCTGATGCTCGACGCCCGGAGCGCGGGCCTCGCCGCCGCGGCACTGGCGCTGATGGTGCGGGCGCCGTTCCTGGTGGTCGTCGGCGCCGCTGTCGCGGTCACGGCGGGCGTACGGGCACTGGGCTGATCAACTGAGGCGGCGGCCGTACGCCCGCAGGGTGTGCAGGGCCTTCAGCGTCACCAGGGGCCGTCCCTCCAGCCCCGTCCCGGGGGCCCACCGGCGCCAGTTCACCGGCCAGCCGCCGTCCTCCTGCTGCTCGGCCGCCAGGTGGTCGAGCGAGCGGTCCAGCTCCTCGTCGGTGAACCAGCGCCGGGCCAGCGAGCCGGGCGTACGGGCGTAGTCGTACGGGAAGTGGTGCTCACCCGGTGCGTAGCCGGGCGAGCCCGGGTACTCCGCGCGCCGCTCCGGATCCAGCACCGCCAGCCGCTGCTCGCGCACCAGCCGTCCCAGCCGTCCCGCCGCCGCCTCGGCGCGGGGCCGGTCAGGGGCGCCGTCCAGGAAGGCGACGGCCGCCTCGATCTCGTACGGATGCGACTGCTCCAGGGCGTCGACGGCGGCCCAGCAGAAGTCCGTGGCCCGGAAGAGCCAGGCGTGCCACACCTGGTTGCGGTGCAGCAGCCCGACGACCGGACCGGTGGCCAGCAGCTCGGCGGGCGGGTTGTCGACGATCGGGATGAACGGGGCGGCGGGGTAGCCGCGCTGGGTGGGAAGGAGCGCGGGCAGAGCACCCTCCTTGGTCGATACATCGGTCAGATACCGACAGATTCGCTCCACCCGCAGTCCGTTGCAGCGGCCGATCGAGTCGAGAACGCTCAGGGCGTGCGCGGTGGGCAGCGGCTGGCTCACCGGGCCCCGGAGGTCGGGTTCGAGGGCGTGGCCGTATCCGCCGTCCTCGTTCAGGTAGGCGGCGAGTGCGGTCTCGACGGCGTCCGGACTCCCGTCGAGGAAGTCGTGGGCGAACCGCCGCTGTTCGAGGACGCGGGCGGTGAGCCAGATGAACTGTTCGGCGCGGGCGAGTGGGGGGTTAGCTCCGGTTCCAGCCATGGACCGACCGTAGAGCGGAAAGTGCTGCCGGCAGATGCGTAGCGGCCGGGCTGCACTCTCAGGAGCGCGATACTGGTGGCATGCGGTTGACGATTTTCTGGGAACGGATGGCGGACCACTTCGGCGAGGGGTACGCGGATTCGTTCGCGCACGACCATGTGATGGCCGAACTCGGCGGCCGTACGGTCCACCAGGCACTCGCCGACGGATGGGATGCCAAGGACGTCTGGCGCGGGGTCTGCACCGCTGTGGACGTCCCCGCCCGCAAGCGCTGACGGGGCGGGCGGAGGGCTGTCACCGGCGTAGGCGAGACTTGTTCCGTGGCACCGACAGACGAGACCGCCCCGACCCAGCCGTCCACCTCCCCGCCCGTCCCGCCGGCCGCGCCCCCCGCGCCGCCGAACGGGAACGGTCCGGTCCGCATGCCCGGCTGGCTGCCGCGTGCGATGGTGCTGGCCCTGGCGCTCTATGCCTGTTTCCGGCTCGGCAGCTGGGCGTTCGACCAGCTCATCGGGCTGTTGATCAACGTCCTCATCTCGTTCTTCCTCGCGCTCGCCATCGAGCCCGCGGTCAGCCGGATGTCATCCCGCGGTATGCGCCGGGGCCTCGCCACGTTCCTCGTGTTCCTCGGTGTGCTGATCGCCGGGATCGGCTTCATCGTGCTGCTCGGCTCGATGCTCGCGGGCCAGATCGTCGACATGGTCGACGAGTTCCCCAAGTACCTCGACTCGGTGATCAGCTGGGTCAACCAGACGTTCAACACCGACCTGTCCCGGGTCGAGGTCCAGGACAGCCTGCTGCACTCCGACTGGCTGCAGAAGTACGTCCAGAACAGTGCGACCGGCGTGCTCGACGTCTCCACCACGGTGCTCGGCGGCCTGTTCCGGCTGCTGACGATCTTCCTGTTCTCCTTCTACTTCGCGGCCGACGGCCCCCGGCTGCGGCGCGGGCTGTGCTCCGTGCTGCCGCCGGCCCGGCAGGCCGAGGTGCTGCGGGCCTGGGAGATCGCGGTCGACAAGACCGGCGGCTATCTCTACTCGCGCGGCCTGATGGCCCTGATCTCCGGCATCGCGCACTACATCCTGCTGGTGATCCTCGGAGTGCCCTACGCCCCGGCGCTCGCCGTCTGGGTCGGTCTGGTCTCGCAGTTCATCCCCACCATCGGTACGTATCTGGCGGGGGCCCTGCCGATGCTGATCGCCTTCACGGTCGATCCCTGGTACGCGCTGTGGGTGCTCGGCTTCGTCGTGGTCTACCAGCAGTTCGAGAACTATGTGCTCCAGCCCAAGCTCACCTCGAAGACCGTCGACATCCATCCCGCGGTCGCCTTCGGTTCGGTGATCGCAGGCACGGCGCTGATGGGCGCTGTCGGCGCACTGATTGCGATTCCGGCGGTTGCCACGCTGCAGGCGTTCCTCGGCGCCTATGTGAAGCGGTACGACGTGACGGACGACCCGAGAGTGCACGGCGGCAGCCGTCGGCAGCGTGGTGAACCGGTGCTCTCCCGGATCCGCCGCGCGATGGCCACTCCCGGAAACGGGGTACCGGACGGCCAGGACGGGCCGGGGGCATCGGACGGGCCGTCCTGCTCGGACGGATCGGGATCGGGATCGGGCGGATCGGGATCGGACGGATCCGGGGGCGCGGACGGCTCGGGCGGATCCGGGGGCGCGGACGGGCGTCAGCGGTAGCCGGTGACGTCGGCCGGCAGTCCCGGGTCCTGGACCTCGGTCATGTACCGCCAGGCGTCGGGTCGGCTGCCGTCCAGGTCGGTGAAGCCGTAGACCCGCGCCAGCTGCCCGCTGGACAGCGACTTCCCGTTCCAGCGCGCCACCTCGGGGTCCTGGGCGAGTGCGGCCACGGCCCGGCCGATGAACGCCGGGGTCTCGGAGACGGCGAAGTGCGGCGAGTGCTCGACCGCGTCACGCCAGGTCGCCTCGGTGACCCCGTGGGCCTGGAGCATGGCCTCGGACCTGAGCCAGCCGGGGGTGAGCGACACCGCGGTCGCGCGATGAGGCGCCAGTTCGTGCGCGAGGGCGAAGGCCATCCGGTTCACCGCGGCCTTCGCCAGGTCGTAGAAGAACGAAACCCGGTAGTGGGTGGCGTTGTACTCGTCCGTCCCGTCGGTCACCTCGACGACCAGGCCCCCCGGTGTCTCGATGAGCAGCGGGAGCGCGAAGTGGCTGGTGATGGCATGCGTGTCGACGGCCAGCCGCAGGGTGTGCAGTCCGGTGTCCAGGGACGATTCCCACACCGACCTGTTCCACTCGATCGCGGCGCCCCAGATGTCGTTCACCAGAAGGTGCAGGGCTCCCTGCTCGCTGGAGATGCGGGCCACCAGTGCCCTCACCTGGCCGGGAACCAGGTGATCCGCCTGTACGGCGATCCCGCGGCCGCCCGCCGCGTCGACGAGCGCCGCTGTTTCCTCGATCGTCTCGGGCCGGTCCATCTCGGAACGCCCGGACCCGCTGGTGCGGCCAGTGACGTACACGGTCGCTCCGGCGGCGCCCAGCTGAACGGCGATTCCCCGGCCCGCGCCGCGGGTGGCGCCCGCGACGAGCGCGACCTTCCCCGCGAGGCCGCGGTCTGCGGGGCCGTGGCCTGCGGGGCCGGAGTCCGTGTGGCCGGAGTCCGTGCGGCTGGAACCTGAAGAGGCCGAGCGAGATGTCCGCATATGGCAGGAATCTAGCATGGGTCGCAGGGGATTTCATTGACTTGATCATCGCTGGCTGCTATAAGGCGCTACTCTCGGCCGTGTGGGCCCGGCGTGGTGCGCTTGACACTGAAATCGAACATCCATTCTCATGGGATTCCGGCCGGGTTTTCCCGGGCCCGACCGTGGAGTTGTCCACAGGCCGGGAGGACGTCGAGGCCCATTGTCAGTGGCAGGGGTTAGCGTCTTTGACGTGAAGCGATCGACTCAAGCAAATCGGGTGGAACCCATGGCAGGAACCGACCGCGAGAAGGCGCTGGACGCCGCACTCGCACAGATTGAACGGCAATTCGGCAAGGGCGCGGTGATGCGCCTCGGTGAGCGGCCGAACGAGCCCATCGAGGTGATTCCCACCGGGTCGACCGCACTCGACGTCGCACTCGGCGTCGGCGGCCTGCCGCGCGGCCGTGTGGTGGAGGTGTACGGGCCGGAGTCCTCCGGCAAGACGACGCTGACGCTGCACGCCGTGGCGAACGCGCAGAAGGCCGGCGGCACGGTGGCGTTCGTCGACGCCGAGCACGCCCTCGACCCCGAGTACGCGAAGAAGCTCGGTGTCGACATCGACAACCTCATCCTGTCCCAGCCGGACAACGGTGAGCAGGCACTGGAAATCGTGGACATGCTGATCCGCTCCGGTGCCCTCGACCTGATCGTCATCGACTCCGTCGCGGCCCTGGTGCCCCGTGCGGAGATCGAGGGCGAGATGGGCGACTCGCACGTGGGTCTGCAGGCCCGTCTGATGAGCCAGGCCCTCCGTAAGATCACCAGCGCGCTCAACCAGTCCAAGACCACCGCGATCTTCATCAACCAGCTCCGCGAGAAGATCGGTGTGATGTTCGGCTCCCCGGAGACCACGACCGGTGGCCGGGCCCTGAAGTTCTACGCCTCGGTGCGCCTCGACATCCGCCGGATCGAGACGCTGAAGGACGGCACCGACGCCGTCGGCAACCGCACCCGCGTCAAGGTCGTCAAGAACAAGGTCGCGCCGCCCTTCAAGCAGGCCGAGTTCGACATCCTCTACGGCCAGGGAATCAGCCGCGAGGGCGGTCTGATCGACATGGGCGTGGAGCACGGTTTCGTACGCAAGGCGGGCGCCTGGTACACGTACGAGGGTGACCAGCTCGGCCAGGGCAAGGAGAACTCCCGGAACTTCCTCAAGGACAACCCCGATCTCGCCAACGAGATCGAGAAGAAGATCCTGGACAAGCTGGGAGTCGGCGTGCGGCCGGACGCGGCGGCATCCGAGCCGGCCGCGGACGCTGCGGGAGCCGCCGCTTCCGACGCCGCGGCGAAGCCCGCGCCCGCTTCGGCCACCAAGGCCAAGTCGGCCAAGTCGGCGGCGGCCAAGAGCTAGGCCGTGACGCGTCGTACGGAGTGGCCGGGCGGCGCAGACCCTGGCGCGGGCCCCGGTCCGGAGTTCGCCGAAGGGGCCGCGCCGGAGCCGGGCGACGGCTCTGCCGGACGGTCCCGGTCCCGCCGTGGAGCGGGAGCGGGGTTCGGCGAGGGGGCGGGGCGCCGCGCCCGCTCCGACACCAAGAGCAGCGGTTCCCCCTCCTCGTCGAGGGCCGAGAAGGGGGAGCCGCGAGACCCGGTCGAGCAGGCCCGCAACATCTGTCTGCGGCTGCTCACCGGGACACCGCGCACGCGTAGGCAGCTCGCGGACGCGCTGCGCAAGCGGGAGATCCCGGACGAGGCGGCGGAGGAAGTGCTGTCGCGCTTCGAGGATGTCGGGCTGATCGATGACGCGGCGTTCGCGGGCGCCTGGGTGGAGTCCCGGCACCACGGCCGGGGACTCGCGCGCCGCGCACTCGTCCGCGAACTGCGCACCAAGGGCGTGGACTCCGCCCTCATCGACGAAGCGGTCGGCCGGCTCGAACCGGAGCAGGAGGAGGAGACGGCCCGCGAGCTCGTGGCGCGCAAGCTCCGCTCCACGCGGGGCCTGGACCGCGACAAGCGTCTGCGCCGCCTGGCCGGGATGCTTGCGCGCAAGGGATACGGGGAGGGCATGGCCCTGCGCGTGGTGCGGCAGGCGCTGGAGGAAGAGGGCGAGGACACGGAGGGCCTGGACGAGCCCTTCTGAACCGGGCGCCGGGGGATCCGCCGCACGGGGGGCCGGTCAGTGTCCGGCGACGGATGCCCGGCGGATCGTCGCGTCGATCAGTGCCAGGGCGTCGGTGGCAGTGCGGCCGGGGTGCCGGTTCCAGGGGCCGATCAACCCGGGCCAGCCCTGGGAGCGGAGCTCGGTGATCAGCCAGGCGCCGGCCCGGTTCACGGTGTCGAGGGAGCCGTAGCCGAGCCGGTGCGCGGTGAGCAGGGCACCGCAGATACAGCGCGCGCCCCTGGCGTTACGCAGCCGGTACGGGGTGTTCTGCCAGCCCCACTCGGTCAGCACCTGACGTGCGTAGCCGAGCTGGGTGGAGGGGCGCAGGTCCGGCTGCCCGACGCGCCGCCAGGCATGGAGACGGTCGGGCAGGACCGCGCCGAACCGTCCGGGGAGCGGACGTTCGTCCGGCGGGGCGGCGGGCAGCGTACGCATCGAGTCGTCGATGAGCTGCTCGACGGGTACGGACAGCAGGTTTCTCCAGTCGGACCCGTCCCGCGACACCGCGCCGTGCGGTGAGCGGCCTGCAGCCGCCGGGACCGCCGTCGCGCCCGCCGCCGGTTTTTCGGGTGACCGGCCGGCCGGGGGAGAGGTGGGCCCTGGGGCAGGGGCTGTGTACTCCCAGCCTGCGACGATCTGCTGCCACGCCTCCGTGTCATGGAGGAGGGAAGCCTGGCGGTCGAGCTGATCGGGGGTGGGAGCCGTGGTCTCCATCAGTGCGCATCTCCGTACATTTCGGTCCTCTGTATGAGGCGAATGTGGGTCGCGCGCGGCGATTGCTCCACTGGAGTGTGGCGTTCGGGTGTGCTGACAAGCGTCCGCGGCGGCCCCGGCGGCGTACGGGGAACGCGTCGGACGGGGGTTAACCCCCGTATCAAGAAGCGGGCAGGCTTCAGTGCACAGACATCTGTGCACAGAGCAGTGTGTACGTCATGGCAGACAGGCCCCGCGGAACCGGGATCACCGAACTGGCGGCGCTCAAGGCGCTCGCCCAGCCACGGCGTCGGCAGATCCTTGAGCACCTCACCCAGTACGGTCCGGCGACGTCCGCGAGTCTGGCCCGGGACCTCGGCCTGAACACCGGGGCCACCAGCTATCACCTGCGTGAACTGGCCCGGTACGGATTCGTCGAGGAGACCGGCCCCCAGGACCCCGGGCCCCGGGCAGTGACGGCGTCCCGGGGCGCGGAGGACGCGGGTTCCGGGACGGAGGATCTCGCGGCCCGCCGCCGCAGATGGTGGCGGGCGATTCCGGGCGACCGGCGATTCCCGCCCCGGTCCCGACAGAACCCCGAGACACGGCTCGTCATGGACGAGCTCAACCGCCGGACGTATGCGGAGGATCTCGCGCTCTTCGAGCGGCTTCAGCGCGACGCCCCGGAGCGGGAGCAGCCGGCGGCGCGGGAAGGGCAGGAGGGACGGGACCCGCGGGAAGCGCCGGACGAGGACGAGTGGGCCGACGCCTTCGCGTACTCGCGCGGTTCCCTCCGGCTGACCCTCCCCGAACTCCGTGAGTTCTTCGAGGAGTACATCGCCCTGATGAACCGCTACAAGCGGCCCGAGGGCGACAGCCCGGCCGCCTCCCGCACGGTCCACACCCGCCTGCTCGCCTTCCCGGACCCCGCCCTCCCGGATGCCGGCTTACCCGCCCGCGCCTTCACGGACAACCGAACAGAGACGGACGCACGATGATGCTGCGCTACGCATTCCAGACGATCCGGGACCGGAAGGGGGGTTTCCTCGGCGCTCTGCTGGCCCTGATGTGTGCCGCCGCACTCATCACCGCCTGTGGCACGCTCCTGGAGACCGGACTGCGCGGAAGGATCACCACCGAGCGCTACGCGGCCGCCCCGCTGGTCGTCTCGGCCGACCAGAACGTCCATCGGACCACCGTCAAGCACAAGGGCAACGGAAAGACCAAGACCAAGCACAAGGCGAAGCCCGTCGCCGAGCGCGCCTGGCTGCCCGCCGCCACCGCCGACCGGGTGCGCGCGGTCGAGGGGGTCCACCGGGTGGTTCCCGAGCTCACGTTCCTCGCCGAGCCCCTGGCCGGCGGTACGACGGCCCGGTCGGCCGACCGGCCCTCGTACGGCCACTCCTGGACCTCCGCTCCCCTCACGCCGTTCAGGCTTGTCGTGGGCAGGGCTCCCTCGTCCGCCGACGACGTGGTGATCGACCGTGGGCTCGCCGAGCGGGCCGGACTCACGGCGGGGGACCGGCTGACCGTGCAGTCCACCGGTACCCCGCGCCCGTACCGGGTCAGCGGAATCGCCGCTCCCGCACCGTCCGGAGCAGCCGCGGGCCCAGGCGCAGGCACAACCGCGGGCACAGGCACAGGCGTTGACCTCACGCACCAGACCTCGCTCTTCTTCACCGACGCGGAGGCCCAGCGGCTCGCCGCCCGTCCCGGCCGGGTGGCCGCCCTCGGTGTGATCCCCGCACCCGGCACGGACCTCGGACAGCTGGAGCAGCGGGTCGAGGAGGCGCTGAGCGGTACGACGGCACAGGTCTCCACGGGGGACGACCGGGGCCCGGTCGAGTTCCTGAATGCCGCCGGGGCGCGTATCAAGCTCATCTCCATGGGCGGGGCGATGGGCGGAACCGCGCTGCTGGTCGCCGTACTCGTGGTCGTCGGTACGTTCGCACTCTCCATCCAGCAGCGTCACCGTGAGCTGGCCCTGCTGCGCGCCATCGCCGCCACTCCGCGTCAGGTCCGCCGACTGCTCGGCCGCGAAGCACTGCTGGTGGGTGCCGTGGCCGGGGTGATGGGAGCGCTCGCCGGGCTGCCGCTCGCCGCCTGGCTGCACGGCCGGTTCATCGGTCTGGGCGCCGTCCCCGCCTCGCTGGAACGCACCGCCGGTGTCTTCCCCGCCCTCGCCGCGGTGGCCGTCACCCTGGCCGGTTCCTGGGCGGCGGCCCGGATCTCCGGCCGCCGGATCTCCCGTATCCGGCCGGCCGAGGCCATGGCCGAGTCGGCGACCGGGCCGGACCGTCCGGCGTGGGGCCGGATCGCGGCGGGCCTGGCGCTGCTGGCGGGCGGCCTCGTCCTCGTCGCCGTGCTGGGGATCCTGCGCACCGAGGCCGCCTCGACCCCCGTCACCTTCCTCGCCGTGGTGGTCCTGGCCACCGCCGTGTCGCTGCTGGGTCCGCTCCTGGTCAGATCGGCGGCCGCGCTGCTCACCCGGCCGCTGCGGTCGGCGGGGCCGGGCGGAGCGCTCGCCACCGCCAACCTGCGTGGTCATGCCGCCCGGATGGCCGCGGTCGTCACCCCGCTCACCCTGCTCATCGGGATGACCTGCACCGTTCTCTTCCTCCAGCCGACTCTTGACTCCGCCGCCCGTACCCAGGCCCGCGAAGGCCTCCGTGCCACCGCCGTCGTGGTCGGGCAGGGCCCCGGCATCCCGTCCGCGGCCGCCGAGAAGATCCGGACGACGCCCGGGGTCGTGGCGGCCACCGAAGTCGTACGCACCACCGTGCGGGTCGGCCTCGACAAGTACACCGTCCAGGGCGTCACCCCGGCGGGCCTCAGCAGCACCTGGGATCCCGATGTCACCCGCGGTTCGCTCGCGGAGTTCACGGCCGACGGCGCGGCGATCAGCGAACTGGCCGCGGACCGGCTGGGCCTGGGCCCCGGTGACGTACTGAGGCTGCACCTCGGCGACGGCACCCCGGCCGCCTTCACCGTCGCCGCCGTGTACGCCAGGGGACTGGGCTTCGGCGATCTGACCCTGCCGCACGACCAGGTCGCCCGGCACATGGACAACCCGCTCGCCACCACCGTCCTGGTCGCCTCGGACCTGGCCCGCGACGAACTCGCCGCCGAGGTGAAGGGGTTCGAGGAGTTCCCCGGGCTCGCCGTCCTCGCACCGGCGGCCGTCGACCGGCTCCAGGCCGACCGGCAGCAGGCGAACGCCGAGGTCAACTATCTGGCCATGGGCCTCGTGCTCGCCTTCACCGCCATCGCCGTCGTGAACACGCTCGCCATGTCCGTCTCCGAACGCGTCAGGGAGTTCGCGATGCTCCGGCTGGCCGGGGCGACCCGCCGCCAAGTGCTGCGGATGCTCCGGATCGAGGCCCTGGCGGTACTGCTGCTGGCGGCGGTCCTCGGCACCGGCATCGCCCTGGCCGTACTGACCGCGTTCAGCGTCGGGATGACCGGCGGCGCCGCGCCCGCCGTGCTTCCCCTCGTGTACGCGGCCGTGGTGGGGGCGGCGGCCCTGATGGCCCTGGTGGCCACCGCTCTACCCGGCCGGATGGCGCTCAGGACCCGCCCGGTGGAGGTCGCCACGTCACGCGGGTAGCGACAACCGGTCCGCCGCGCGACCCCGGTCCGCCGTGCGTGGGCTCCGCCGTCCGAGGGCTTCCGGTCAGACGTCGACCGGGAGCCCTCGTGCGCGCCATGCCTGGAATCCGCCGATCAGGTCGGTGGCCCGGTGCAGCCCCAACTGCCGCAGGGAGGCGACGGCGAGACTGGAGGCGTACCCCTCGTCGCAGATCACCACGATCCGCAGGTCGTGGCTGACCGCCTCGGCCGCACGGTGGCTTCCCCGCGGGTCGAGCCGCCACTCCAGCTCGTTGCGCTCGACGATCAGCGCGCCCGGAATGAGGCCGTCCTTCTTCCGCAACGCCGCGTAGCGGATGTCCACCAGCAGTGCCCCGTCGGCCGCGGCGTCCGCCGCCTCCCGCGGGCCGATCCGGTCGTAGCCGGCCCTGACCCGCTCCAGCAGTTCGTCGATGCCCACCCGTTCCGCACCGTCGACGGCGTCGTCGCTCACTGCCAGTCCTCCGGACGCTCGGTCTGCTCCAGCCGGAGCACCGCGCCGGTCCGGCTGAACCGGCGGATCCGCGGCAGTGGCGGATAGTACGCGTGCACCGAGACGGCATGCTCGTCGTCGGACTCGTTGAGCACCTCGTGGACATGGTGCTGCCCGAATGCCCGGCCCTGACCTGCCGGCAACTGCCGTGAGCGGTCCACTCCTTCACTCAGTTCCAGGGTCTTCCAGCCGTCGGTGGGAAGCCTCGCCGCCAGCGAGTGTTCCCTGAGCGTGCCCGACGCGGTGGTGAAGGCCCCGATGGACTCGGCGTGGTCGTGCCACCCGGTGCCAGAGCCGGGGGGCCAGCCGATGAGCCAGGCCTCGCTGCCGCCGGGACCGTCGAGCCGTACCCAGGTACGGCCCTCGGGGTCGAGCGGGAGGGAGGCGATGAGGTCCGCGTCCCGAGCGGTACGGCGCACGAATTCGAGCAGGTCCGCGACGTTCGGACCGGCCGGGGTTCCGGCAGCCACGGAGACGGCAGAGGCCGGGGAGCCACCCGGGGAAGCAGGGGCACCGGGGGAAACGGAGGCAGCCGGGGATACGGACACACCCGGGAACACAGAAGGGGAAGGTGCAGACACAGGGACCGTCCTGAGAGTTCGCGTGAAGGCACGGCCGCGCGGAAGACCAGCGCGGACCGGCGGAGAAAGGCGATTCAGCAGGACGGGCGACACACGCAGCCCGCGTAACGGACGAGGTCCATATGGACCCTCCGCCACAGGCGCACATCGGTGTCGGTCATGATCTGGAGTACACCATGTGCGCCCGTGAGGGTCAATTGATGCCCGCGGTCCGGCCGGAGCGAAGGGAGCCCGGGCGAAGGGGGTCCGGGCGTGCGGCGTCGGAGCGAACGAGCTCGGAGCCGCCGGCGTCCGCGGGACCGGCCCCGCCCTCCCCGTCGGCGGCAGCCGTGCCGGTACGCCCCGTCCCGCCCCGTACGGCGTCAGCCGCCGCGGACAGTTCCGCCGGCCGTACTCCGCCGAAGGACGCCACCAGATGTCCGTCCGGCCTGACGAGCAGCACGCTGTGGGCCGAGGCGCCCGGATAGCTCTCGGCCACCAGCAGTTCGCCCTTCATCGGCAGTGCCTCCACCGCCTCCGCCAGCCGTGGCATGACACCCGCGGTCAGCCAGTGACGCCGGTCCCACACACCGGTACCCGGCGCGATCAGGATGACCAGAAGACGCCCCCGCCCCATGCGCTCGCGCAGGGGCACGGTCTTCCCGTCCGGCGCTGTCACCCGCACATCTGCGACCGGCGCACCGAGGGGCGTGCCCACAGGAGTGTGTGCGTCAGTGCGCGGAGGCGCGAGGGGGGAGTGCGTGTACGAAGGGGGCGCGCCCAGCGGGCCGCACCCCAGATGACCGTCCGCGAGCAGGCTGTCGTGCCCGCGCGCGCCCTTGGGCACCAGCGTCCGCAGGCCCCCGCCGCCGCGAAGCACCGGCAGGGACTGGTCCGCGGCGCGCAGCCGTGCCGCGACGGCGGCCCGGCGCTCGGCCTGGTAACTGTCCAGCAGCAGTTCACCGGCGCTGTGGTGCCAGGCCTGGGCCAGCTTCCAGGCGAGGTTCTCGGCGTCCCGGAGCCCCTCGTCCAGGCCCTGGGTGCCCAGCGCCCCCAGCAGGTGCGCGGCGTCCCCGGCCAGGAAGGCCCGCTTCTCCCGCCAGCGCAGGGCGAGCCGGTGGTGCAGTGTGTACACCCCGGTGTCCAGCAGGTCGTACGCGGGTGTCTCGCCGCACCAGCCCGCCAGGGTGTCCCGGATCCGGGTGATGAGGGCATCGGGGGTGACCAGTTCGCCACGCGGCGGGAGGAGCCAGTCCAGCCGCCAGACGCCGTCCGGCAGCGGTCGCGCCGTCACCTCGGCGCCCCCGGTCCGCCACGGCGGCAGCCGGTGCAGCACGGCCCGGCCGGGCCACGGGAGTTCGACGCGCAGCGCGGCGACGGCGTGCCGTTCCACGGCCGTACGACCGGGAAACCTGATGTCCAGCAGCTTGCGCACGGTGGAGCGTGCGCCGTCGCAGCCGACCAGATAACTCCCGCGCCACCAGGTCGAACCGGGCTCTCGGGTGTGCACCGTGACCCCGTCGGGGTCCTGCTCCAGTGTGTCGATCCGGCTGAGTGGCACCAGCCGCACCAGGTCCTGTGCGGCGACGGCGTCCCGCAGGCCGCGGGTGAGGTCGTGCTGCGGGAGATGGACCGGGGCGGGCAGCTCGGTGCCGCCCTCCTCCTCGCCCAGCGGGACATCGCGTACCAGTTGCTTGCGCCGCATCGAACGCCAGCCGGTCCACCGCAGGCCCGCCTCGTCCAGGAGGGGCCCGGTGAGCCGTTTTACCAGGCCGGCGGTGTCCTCGCGCAGCACGACCGTGCGTGCCGGGCGCGGCTCCTCCTTGCCCGGTCCTTCGTCGAGGACGACGGAGGGGACACCCTGAGCGGCGAGGGCGAGCGACAGCGTCAGACCGACGGGTCCGGCGCCGACCACGATCACCGGGTCCACGGCGCGTGCCCTCCGGCCCGTACGGTTGTGCGGAACGTGGCAGTGGAAGCCGGGTACGTGATCACAGAACGTATGCAACCCACTGGGGGTGCGTGCGTCAAGTGACCGAGGCAGCGACGCGTGCGCCGCTGCCTCGAATGCTCCTGGTGAAGAGGGTCAGTTCTTCGCCACACCGGTCCCGTCGGACCCGTTGGACCCGTCGGTACTGCCCTTACCCGTGGCTTCGGCGGATCCTGCGCCCCCTGCGCCCCCCGTGCCGCCGGGCGCGGTGAGAACGTCCGCGGTTCCGGCGGCGGCCACGACCGGGATGCCGGTCTTGGCACGCCGTCCGCGCTTCTCGATCCAGGTGGCGAGCGCCGACAGCAGCAGACACATCGCGACGTAGATGGTGCCGATCACGGCGATCGTCGAGACGTACGGGTACTGGCCGTTGACCTGAGTGTTGGAGGCGATCAGCCGGGCCGTCTGGAGCAGCTCCGGGTACAGGATGATGAAGCCCAGCGAGGTGTCCTTGAGGGTCACCACGAGCTGGCCGATGATCGTGGGCAGCATGGCCCGGACGGCCTGCGGGATCAGCACGCTGACCATGACCTGGGTCTTGCTCATGCCCAGGGCGTAGGCCGCTTCGCTCTGTCCCTTGGGCACCGAGTTGATGCCGGCCCGCAGCACCTCGGCCTGCACACAGCCGTTGTAGACGGACAGGCCGAGCGCCAGGGCCCACATCGAGTAGTCGGTGAGGAACCCGACCCAGATGGCGTAGATGGTGATCAGCAGCGGGATCGAGCGGAACAGCTCGATGAACGTGGTGGCCGCCCAGCGGACCGGCGCGTGGTCGGAGAGCCGGGCGACGGCGAGCACCACACCCAGGATCAGTGAGCCGACCGCGGCCAGACCGAAGGCCTTCAGGGTGGCGACGAGGGAGTCGGCGATGTTCTGCCGGATGCCCGAGTAGTTGAAGATGTCCCACATCTCGGGGGCCAGATGCCCCTTGTCGGACAGCCGCACGACGCTGACGGCGAGCAGCGCCAGGATGGCGAGAGTGCCGATGACCGCGTAGATCCGGTTGCGTACGGCGGCCTTGGGACCCGGCGCGTCGTAGAGAACGCTGGCGCTCATCGGGCGACCTCCATGCGACGCTCCAGCAGCCGGAACAGGCCGCTGATGACAAAGGTGACGACCAGGTAGCCCAGGGCCACCCAGATGAAGACGGGAGCGATCTCGTAACCCCGGTCACTCATCAGCTTCTGCCAGCCGAACAGTTCGGTGACGCTGAAGGCGCCCGCGATCGCGGAGTTCTTCGTGAGCGCGATGAAGATGCTGCTCAACGGCGGGATCACGGTCCGCGTGGCCTGCGGGAGCACGACGATCCGCAGCGTCTGGGCGAACGTCATACCGATGGAGCGCGCGGCCTCGGCCTGTCCCAGCGGCACGGTGTTGATGCCCGAACGGACCGCCTCGCAGACGAACGACGAGGTGTAGAAGCCGAGGGCCAGCGAGCCGAGCAGGAACGGACTCATGCCCGGGAAGAGGATCTCCGGGACGACGAAGAAGAAGATCAGGAAGAGCAGGGTCAGCGGGGTGTTGCGCAGCAGCGTCACCCAGGCGGTGCCGAAGAACCGCAGCGGCGGCACGGGCGAGACCCGGAATCCGGCGATGGCGACACCGAGAACCAGGGCGATAACCGAGCTGACGGCGGTGATCGACACTGTTCCTATGAAGCCGTCGCGGAACTCTGGGAAATTGTCGAGCAGTACGTTCATGAGGTCTCCGCGTCGGCGGTCAGCGGCATCAGGGCAGGGGAAGGGGCGCCCCGTACGCACACCGTGCCCGGCGGGAGCGGCAGCGGTGGCGTACGGGACGCTTCGGTCACGGGCACGGCGTCGGTCTCGGACGCACGCACGGCATCAGTGACGGGACGGCGGGGCGGCCTCGGCGGCGGGGCCGCCTTCGGCCGCGGCTCCGCGTCAGTAACGCTCGATGGCCGGCGGCTCGGTGTACTCCGCGTCGGACAGACCCAGCGTCGCCTCGTAGATCTTCTTGTACGTGCCGTCCTTGACGTGCGCCTCCAGCGACTTGTTGATCGCCTCGCGCAGAACCTTGTCGTCCTTGTTCATGCCGACGCCGTAGGGCTCTTCGGTGAACGGCTGACCGACGACCCTGAGCTTGCCGGAGTTGGCGGCGGCGTAGCCCTTGAGGATCGAGTCGTCGGTGGTGACGGCGTCGATCTGCTTCGTCAGCAGCTGCTGCACGCAGTCCGAGTACTTGGCGAGCTCGACGACGCTCGCACCGTACTCCGGCTTCTTGATCTCCTGGAGGGGAGTGGAGCCGACGATCGAGCAGACCTTCTTGCCCTTCACCGAGTCCTTGCCGGTGATGGACTTCTCGTCCTTGCGCACCAGCAGGTCGGCGCCCGCCTTGTAGTACGGACCCGCGAAGCCGACCTGCTTCTTGCGCTCGTCGTTGATCGTGTACGTGCCGACGAAGTAGTCGACCTGGCCCTTGGAGATCGCCGTCTCGCGGATGCCGGAGTCGACCGTCTTCCACTCGATCTGCTTGGCGGAGAAGCCGAGGTCGGCGGCGATCATCTTGGCGATCTCGATGTCGAAGCCGGAGCGCTCCTTGGTCGACTGGTCCTCGAAGCCCAGGTACGGCTGGTCGGCCTTGGCACCGATGACCAGCTTGCCGCGCTTCTTGGCCTCCTTGAAGACCGGGGAGTCCAGGTCGATGCCCGTCGCGACGGTGTACGTCGGCAGCTCGGGAGCGTTGGAGGCGCCGGGCTTGGTCCCGGACGGCTTGTCACCGGCCGAGCCCTCCTTGCCACCGCAGGCGGTCGCGGTCAGGGCGAGCACGGCGATGGCCGCGACGGCGGCCGACTTGCGGAGCTTCATCTGAACAGTCCTTATGTCGTTGGTCGTTGTCGTCAGTGGTGAAGGATCTTCGACAGGAAGTCCTTGGCCCGGTCGCTGCGCGGATTGCTGAAGAACTGGTCGGGCGAGGCCTCTTCGACGATCTTCCCGTCCGCCATGAAGACGACACGGTTGGCGGCGGACCGGGCGAAGCCCATCTCGTGGGTGACCACGATCATCGTCATCCCGTCCCGGGCCAGCTGCTGCATGACTTCGAGGACCTCGTTGATCATCTCCGGGTCGAGCGCCGAAGTGGGCTCGTCGAAGAGCATGACCTTGGGGTCCATCGCCAACGCCCGTGCGATCGCGACGCGTTGCTGCTGACCGCCGGAGAGCTGCGCCGGGTACTTGTCGGCCTGCACGCCGACGCCCACCCGGTCGAGCAGGGTGCGGGCCTTCTCCTCCGCGGCCTTCCTGTCGGTCTTGCGGACCTTGGTCTGGCCCAGCATGACGTTCTCCAGCACGGTCTTGTGCGCGAAGAGATTGAACGACTGGAAGACCATGCCCACGTCGGCGCGCAGCCGGGCCAGCTCCTTGCCCTCCTGGGGCAGCGGCCTGCCGTCGATCGAGATCGCTCCCGAGTCGATCGTCTCCAAGCGGTTGATGGTGCGGCACAGCGTGGACTTGCCGGACCCGGAGGGCCCGATGACGACCACGACCTCGCCACGGGCGATGGTCAGGTCGATGTCCTGGAGCACATGCAGCGCGCCGAAGTGCTTGTTGACGTTGCTCAGTACGACAAGGTCGTTCGCCGCAGGGGCGGCATCCTCGGCGGCCTTGGTCACTGAAACTCCGCTCATCGGCTTCTTGCTCCGTCCTCCTCGGTTGGCAAGGACACTAGTGACGCAGTGCGACCAGCGTCATTACATCTGAGCGGAAATTGAGCATAACGATCCGGCGGCAACCGGACACTCCGCGTGAACAGGACGCCCGGAGTGCGGCCGGGGCGTACCGGGTGCATAACGGAAACCCTGCTGTAACCGGTGGGCCCTTGACTGGCGTGCCCGTCATCGGAGTGGATGCCCTGAGGCGAACGGACGTGAAACGCCGCTGAACGGGAAGTCTCACAGAGACCACGCGGAGTGAAACGCCATGTATCGCCATGTAACAGCACGTAATGCCATGCGACATCCGTACGTGGCACAGAGCCCCGCGGCGCCGGGGAGACGGAGAGGAGGGGCATGAGACTTCTGCTCGTCGAGGACGACAATCACGTCGCGGCGGCCCTGTC
The DNA here is from genome assembly GCF_044542225.1 of Streptomyces sp. NPDC079020. NCBI lineage: Bacteria > Bacillati > Actinomycetota > Actinomycetes > Kitasatosporales > Streptomycetaceae > Streptomyces > Streptomyces sp. NPDC079020. The sequence goes on along the minus strand of NZ_JBITUB010000003.1, from coordinate 505,518 downwards.
CGCCGTGCTCGCCCGGCACGGCTTCCGGGTGGTGCACGCACGCAACGGCGAGGAGGCGCTGCGCGCGCTGCTCCCGGCGGAGAGGGAGCCCTTCGGGGTCATCCTCCTGGACCTCGGGCTGCCCGATCAGGACGGCTACGAGGTCTGCGGCAAGATCCGCAAACGGACCTCGACCCCGGTGATCATGGTGACCGCGCGCGCCGATGTGCGCTCGCGCATCCACGGGCTCAACCTCGGCGCCGACGACTATGTCGTCAAGCCCTACGACACCGGCGAGCTGCTCGCCCGTATCCACGCGGTCGCCCGGCGCACCCTGCCCGGCGAGGACACCGCGCCCACACCCGTCGCCGCCCTGCGGCTCGGGCCGGTCCACATCGAGCTGCCGACCCGCAGGGTCAGCGTCGACGGGGACGAAGTCCAGCTCACCCGCAAGGAGTTCGACCTCCTCGCGCTGCTCGCCCAGCGGCCCGGTGTGGTGTTCCGCCGGGAACAGATCATCAGTGAGGTGTGGCGCACCAGCTGGGAGGGGACGGGCCGCACGCTGGAAGTGCACGTCGCCTCCCTGCGCTCCAAGCTGCGGCTGCCCGCACTGATCGAGACTGTGCGGGGCGTCGGCTACCGGCTCGTCTCGCCGTCCGCGTAGGGGCGTACGTTCCCGGTGCACACCCGCCTGCTTCCGCTGCTCATCATTCTCATGGCGGCCGTTCTGCTCGCACTGGGCTTCCCGCTGGCCGTCAGCGTGGCCGCCGCCGAACAGCAGCGCGTCGTCATCGACCGGATCGACGACACGGCACGGTTCGCCGCGCTGGCGCAGTTCGTCAGTGAGCCCATGCCGGGCAACGACGAACGCCGGCGCACGCTCCAGACGGAGCTGGAGGCGTACGACTCCGTGTACGGGATCCGGGTGGGCGTCTTCTACCGGGACGACCGACCGCTGGCGAAGGCCCCGTCCGGCTGGAGCCTGCCCGCAGCAGGGGAGGGGCGGGAGGCGTTCAAGGAGGCTCTGCTCGGCCGCCGTTCCCATGATCCGCCCCAGGTCTGGCCCTGGCAGACCGGCCGGATCGTCGTCGCCTCGCCCGTCGTGCGGGACGGGGATGTCGTCGCCGTCGTCGTCATCGACTCACCCACCGGTGGGATGCGGTCCCGGACGCTGCACGGCTGGCTGCTGATCGCGCTGGGCGAGGCACTCGCGATGCTCGTCGCGGTCGGCGCGGCGTTCCGGCTCACGGGCTGGGTGCTGCTGCCCGTGCGGATCCTGGACGCGGCCACCCACGACATCGCCGTCGGCCGCATGCGTTCGCGGGTCGCGGCATCCGGCGGACCGCCGGAACTCAGGCGCCTGGCCCGCTCGTTCAACGAGATGGCCGACAACGTCGAGGACGTGCTGGAGCAGCAGCGCGCCTTCGTCGCCGACGCCTCGCACCAGTTGCGCAACCCACTGGCCGCGCTGCTGCTGCGCATCGAGCTCCTCGCCCTCGAACTCCCCGAGGGGAACGAGGAGATCGCCTCGGTGCGTACGGAGGGCAAGCGTCTGGCGCAGGTCCTCGACGACCTCCTCGGCCTCGCGCTGGCCGAGCACGCCGAGGCCGACCTCAAGCTCACAGACCTCGGCGCGCTCACGGCGGAGCGGGTCGCCTCCTGGCGGCCGGTCGCGGAGGAGAAGGGCGTCGTCCTGACGCTCGACGGCGCGGCGGCGGTCACCGCGTGGGCGGACCCCATCGCCCTCTCCAGCGCCCTCGACGCGGTGATCGACAATGCCCTGAAGTTCACGCCGCCGGGCGAGGACGTACGCGTCACGGTCGCCGCCGGCGCCGCCCGCGCGACGGTCGTGGTCGCCGACCGGGGACCGGGGCTGACCGAGCAGGAACTGGAACGCATCGGCGACCGCTTCTGGCGCAGCAACCGCCACCAGAACGTCAAGGGGTCGGGCCTCGGGCTGTCCATCACCCGGGTGCTGCTCGCGGCGGGCGACAGCTCGATCTCCTACGCCCGGCACGAGCCGCACGGGCTGCGCGTGACGGTGTCGGTGCCGCGGAACCTCCCGCACGGCTGAGCGGCCGCACCCGCGCCCGGCGGTCGCGCACCCGCGCCCGGCGGTCGCGCACCCGCACTCGCGCGGGCGCGCGCTCAGGGCTCGTGCGGGCGCTCAGGGCTTGACGGAGCGGTAGTAGCGCCCGGCCCCTTCGTGCAGGGGGAGCGGGTCGGTGTAGATCGCCGTCCGGAGGTCCACCAGCTGGGCCGCGTGCACCTCGCGCCCGATCCGGTCCCTGCTGTTGATCACGGTCCGGGTGAAGGCCTCGGTCATCGCCGGATCCGTACGGTCGGTGGTGACCAGCAGATTGGCGACGGCGACCGTGGGCACGGACTGCCCCTGCTGCGCGTTCAGATAGGCGTCGGCGGGCATCACCGCCGAACGGTAGAAGCGGGTGGGTCCGCCCGCCGCCTGGAGCTTCGCGATCAGCGGATCCTCCAGCGGCACCAGCCGGACGGCGTACCGTTCCGACAGCTCCTGCACCGCGCTGGTCGGCAGACCTCCCGACCAGAAGAACGCGTCGAGCCGGCCCTCGGCCAGCCGGGTCGGCATCGTGTCGATACCGGCCGGCACCGGCGTGATGCCGGACGCCGGATCGATGCCCGCGGCCTTCATCAGCCGGTCGGCGACCAGCCGCACCCCCGAACCCTGCTGTCCCACCCCCACCCGCTTGCCCCGCAGATCGGCGACCCTGCGCACCTCGGAGTCCCGGGGCACGACCAGCTGGATGTAGTCGTCGTACAGCCGGACACAGCCGCGCAGCCGCTGCGAGCCGGGCTTGCCGTCCCGCAGATAGGTGGCGACGGCGTCGGCGGTGGCGATGGTGAAGTCGGCCTTCCCCGTCGCGACCCGTTCGAGGTTCTGCTGCGAGCCCTCGCTGGTCCGCAGCTGTATGGACACCTTGGGCATGTCCTTGGCGAGCGCCCCTTCGAGCCGCTCGCCGTACCGCTGGTAGACCCCGCTGTGCACGCCCGTGGAGAAGGTCAGCGAACCGCTCGGCGCCGTGCCCCCCAGCGGAAGCACCCACCACAGCAGCAGCCCGAGAACGACCGCGAGAGCGGCACCCGCCTGAACGGTGCGCCGTCGGCCGAATCGGGACAGGGCGTGGAGCATGGCCGCGATCCTGCCAGCTCACACCCGTGCTGGCCAGGCCCGGGGCCCTCGGCGGGGAGTGCCGGGCAGTCCCCCGCGGCGGCCGCGGCGGGGAGGTGCGAGGGGAGGGACGCGGGGAGGCGCGCCACAACCGCCTACCCTTGTCGCATGAGCAGCGGCAACCGGAGCGAAGCAGTGGACGTCAAGAAAAGCTACGAGGTGCGCACCTACGGGTGCCAGATGAACGTTCACGACTCCGAACGGCTGTCGGGGCTCCTGGAGGACGCCGGCTACGTACGCGCACCCGAGGGTTCCGACGGTGACGCCGACGTCGTCGTCTTCAACACCTGTGCGGTACGGGAGAACGCCGACAACAAGCTCTACGGCAACCTCGGCCGGCTCGCCCCGATGAAGACCAAGCGGCCCGGGATGCAGATCGCGGTGGGCGGCTGCCTCGCGCAGAAGGACCGCGACACGATCGTCGAGCGGGCCCCCTGGGTGGACGTCGTCTTCGGCACGCACAACATCGGCAAGCTGCCGGTACTGCTGGAGCGCGCCCGCGTCCAGGAGGAGGCGCAGATCGAGATCGCCGAATCCCTGGAGGCGTTCCCCTCCACGCTCCCCACCCGCCGCGAGTCCGCCTACGCGGCGTGGGTCTCCATCTCCGTCGGCTGCAACAACACCTGCACCTTCTGCATCGTCCCCGCGCTGCGCGGCAAGGAGAAGGACCGCCGCACCGGCGACATCCTGGCCGAGATCGAGGCACTCGTCGCCGAGGGCGTGTCCGAGATCACCCTGCTCGGCCAGAACGTGAACGCCTACGGTTCCGACATCGGCGACCGCGAGGCCTTCTCCAAGCTGCTGCGCGCCTGCGGGAGGATCGAGGGCCTGGAGCGGGTGCGCTTCACCTCGCCGCACCCGCGCGACTTCACCGACGACGTCATCGCCGCGATGGCCGAGACCCCGAACGTGATGCCGCAGCTCCACATGCCGATGCAGTCGGGCTCCGACACGGTCCTGAAGGCGATGCGGCGCTCCTACCGGCAGGAGCGCTTCCTCGGGATCATCGAGAAGGTGCGCGCCGCGATGCCGGACGCCGCCATCTCCACCGACATCATCGTGGGCTTCCCCGGCGAGACCGAGGAGGACTTCCAGCAGACGATGCACGCCGTGCGCGAGGCCCGCTTCGCGAACGCCTTCACCTTCCAGTACTCCAAGCGGCCCGGGACCCCGGCCGCCGACATGGAGGACCAGATCCCCAAGGAGGTCGTGCAGGAGCGCTACATGCGCCTGTCCGAACTCCAGGAGGAGATCTCCTGGGAGGAGAACAAGAAGCAGGTCGGCCGCACCCTGGACGTCATGGTCGCCGAGGGCGAGGGCCGCAAGGACGGTGCCACCCACCGTCTCTCCGGCCGGGCGCCCGACAACCGCCTCGTCCACTTCACCAAGCCCTCCCGGACCGTGCGCCCCGGAGACGTGGTGACCGTCGAGATCACCTACGCCGCACCGCACCACCTGCTGGCGGAAGGCGCCCCGCTGGGCGTGCGCAGCACACGCGCGGGCGACGCGTGGGAGAAGCGCACCACCGCCGCGGCCCCCCGGCCCACCGGTGTGATGCTCGGCCTGCCGGGCATCGGCGCCCCTGCGCCGCTCCCGGCCGCGGCGGCTTCCGGCTGCGGCGGCGTCTGACACCTCGGTGCCCGGAGCACCGGCGGGCCCTTCACCCGCTGGTGCTCCGGAGACCGCGGGACCCGGCGCGGCGCCCCGCAGTACGCTGACCGGCATGCTTGTCGCCGCCGCCGTGTGCCCCTGCCCGCCTCTCCTGGTGCCCGAGGTCGCCGCCGGAGCCGCGCCCGAGCTCGATGCCGCGCGGAGCGCGTGCCTCGACGCCCTGGGTGTGCTCGCCGCCTCCCGCCCCGATCTGCTGGTCGTGATCGGCCCCGCCGGCGAGGAGGGGCGTGGACGGCACCTGGAGGGCGCTGTCGGCTCCTTCGGAGGCTTCGGGGTCGATCTGGACGTACGCCTGGGCGCGGCGCCCGTGACGGGGCCTGTGGGCGAGTCCTCGCCGGACGTCGCGTCCCGGCCGCTGCCGTTCTCCCTGGCCGTCGGCGCATGGCTGCTGGACCGGGCGCGGTGGGCCGGTGCGCCCGTCGAGGGACTCGGCGTGGCGGAGACCCTGAGCGGGGAGCGCTGCGCGGCGGCGGGCCGGGAACTGGCGGCCGCGGCCGGCCGCGTCGCTCTCCTGGTGATGGGCGACGGCAGCGCCTGCCGCACGCTGAAGGCGCCGGGGTATCTGGACGAGCGGGCCGCGGAGTTCGACGCGCGGGCGGGCGCGGCGCTGGGCGCCGCGGATCTCGCCGCGCTCCGCGCGCTCGACGAGCCGCTCGCGTACGAACTGAAGGCGGCGGGCCGCGCCCCCTGGCAGGTCCTCGCGGGCGCCGCCGAGGGCACGGGCCTGGGCGGCCGGCTCCTGTACGAGGACGCCCCCTACGGCGTCGGGTACACCGTCGCCGCCTGGTCGTGACCCCGCGGTAGCCGGCACCGCCCCCCGCCACGAGCGGTGGGGCGGTGGGCGCGCACGCCGCACGGCCGCGGAGCACGCTCGCTCCACGGCCGTCCGGCAGCACGCTCGATCACATCCGCCCCGGCCCCGTCAGGACCGGACGCCCGTCAGGAGCCGGACACCCGAACGCGTGCCCCGGATCAGGAGGCCGGCGGCTTGCCGCCCTCGTCCTTGTGGCCCAGGCGGTCCACCGCGTCCTTCGCCTTCTGCGTACCGGACACGATCTTGTCGCTGTACTTGCCCTTGGTCTTCTCATCCACTGTGCGCGCGGCCTTGTCCAGACCCTGTTCGATCTTTCCCCCGTGCTGCTGCGCGAGGTCACCGACCTTGTCCTTGGCCGGAGCCAGCTTGGCCTTGAGGCTGTCCAGGAAACCCATGGGGCACCTTCCGTGCGGAGTGGACTGTCTGTGTACGGGTGCTCTCTCCCACCCCATTGTCCGTTACCGCCGATTTTGCTGGGGAGGGCGGGCGATGGCGCCGTTTCGGACGCCGTTCGGTACGTTCGGGAAGCAGCCGTACATTTGCGAGACTGTGGCGGTGACAAGTCCCGCTTCAGCCCCCCGCGTCATCACCGTCGTCGGCCCCACCGCGGCCGGAAAGTCCGATCTGGGGGTGTTCCTCGCCCAGCAGCTAGACGGTGAAGTGGTCAACGCCGACTCCATGCAGCTCTACCGCGGCATGGACATCGGCACCGCCAAACTGACGCTTCCCGAGCGCGGCGGTGTGGAGCACCGCCTGCTGGACATCTGGGACGTCACCGAGGCCGCCAGCGTCGCCGAGTACCAGCGGCTGGCCCGGCTGGAGATCGACCGGCTGCTCGCCGAAGGCCGTACCCCCGTCCTCGTCGGCGGATCCGGCCTCTACGTGAAGGGCGCCATCGACGCCCTGGAGTTCCCGGGCACGGATCCCGAGGTGCGGGCTCGCCTGGAGCGGGAACTCGCCGACAGCGGCTCCGGCGTGTTGCACGCCCGGCTGGCCGTCGCGGACCCCGACGCCGCCCGCGCCATCCTGCCGAGCAACGGGCGCCGCATCGTCCGCGCCCTCGAAGTCATCGAGATCACCGGCAAGCCGTTCACGGCCAACCTCCCCGGGAGCGAGGCGGTCTACGACGCCGTACAGATCGGCGTCGACGTCGACCGCCCGGAACTGGACGCACGCATCACGGCGCGCGTCGACCGGATGTGGGAGGACGGTCTGGTGGACGAGGTGCGCGCCCTGGAGGCCGAAGGACTGCGCGAGGGGCTCACGGCCTCCCGCGCGCTCGGCTATCAGCAGGTGCTCGCAGCCCTCGCCGGACAGTGCACCGAGGAAGAGGCGCGGGCCGAGACCGTGCGCGCCACCAAACGCTTCGCGCGCCGTCAGGACTCCTGGTTCAGACGCGACCCGCGTGTGCAATGGCTCAGCGGTACGGAGGCGCAGCGCGGGGAACTCCCGCACCGCGCGCTGACGTTGGTCGAACGAGCGGTTACAGCCTGATCACGTGATGGCATCGGGAAGCTCCGGCCGTCATTTCGGCACCCGTGGGCGTGCCATCATCGAGCATCGATCGACCAGTCCGAGTTGGGAGGGCGCGTGGCGATGGAGGCCGGCCCTCGCGACACAGAACGAGACGCACCGGATGCGCGGCACACGGCGGGACCACTGAGCCCCGACGGGCCCGATGAGCACGACGTCACCCCCGAGGTGGAGGTCGAGCTCCGCCCGGCGCGCCGACTGCGGATCTGGCAGCTCGCACCGATCGTCATCCTGGCCACCGTCGGCTCCCTGATGTTCGCCTTCCCCCTCGCCTTCGAGTTCGGCGGCGGCGGCGCGGTGGTCGCCATGCTGGGGCTTCTGATCAGCTGCTGCGCGGCCGGCTGGGGCATGATGGCGGCCCGCCGCGTCGGCTACACCTGGCCCGGCCTGCCGGCCAGGGGCAGCGGTGAGCGCCCCGACTGGCGCGTGCTCGCCCTGTACGTCGCCGTGTGCGCCGCACTGGTCGCGCTGGCCGTCTGGCGCGTGGACCGCCTCCGCTGACGGGGACCGCCGTCCGGCGGGGCGGCCACCGCCCGGCCCGTCCCCGGTTTCGCGGACTGTCGGTGCCGCCTCGTACAGTTGCCCTGTGAGCACCTCGCAGATCGCCTTCCTCAAGGGCCACGGCACGGACAACGACTTCGTGATCGTTCCGGACGCCGACAACACCGTCGCCCTGCCACCGGCTGTCGTCGCCCGCCTCTGTGACCGCCGGGGCGGTATCGGCGGCGACGGCCTGCTGCACGCCGTACGCTCCGCGGCGCACCCCGAGGCGCGGGCGATGGCGGACGAGGCCGAGTGGTTCATGGACTACCGCAACGCGGACGGTTCGATCGCCGAGATGTGCGGCAACGGCGTACGGGTCTTCGCCCGCTACCTCCAGCGCGCCGGGCTCGTCGAGGAGGGCGATCTCGCCGTCGCGACCCGTGGCGGCGTCAAGCGGGTCCACCTCGCCAAGGGCGCCGACATCACGGTCTCCATGGGGCGCGCCCTGCTGCCGGACGAGGGCGTCACCGTCACCGTCGACGGCCGCAGCTGGGAAGCCCGCAACGTCAACATGGGCAATCCGCACGCCGTCACGTTCGTCGACGACCTCGCGCACGCCGGGGAGCTTCGCTCCGTACCTCCGTTCAGCCCGGCGGCCGTCTACCCCGACGGGGTCAACATCGAGTTTGTCGTCGACCGGGGACCGCGTCACGTCGCGATGCGCGTCCACGAGCGCGGCTCGGGAGAGACCCGCTCCTGCGGCACCGGCGCGTGCGCCGTCGCGGTCGCCGCGGCCCGCAGGGACGGCGTGGACCCCGCGCTGACCGGCCTGGCCGCCACGTACACGGTGGATCTGCCCGGCGGCACCCTGGTCATCACCGAGTACCCGGACGGCGGGATCGAGATGACCGGCCCCGCGGTGATCGTCGCGGAAGGCGTCATCGATCCGGCCTGGCTCGAATCGGCGACCGGCTGAGGGACAGCCCGTAAAGGCTGTCCCGGACACGCCGACGGCTTCGCTCGAATGGGTGATCCGTTTCACGCTCGGCGAGAGCCGGACTGCGCCACGTGGTGGGGTCGGTAGCATCAAGCACCGGCCCGGAGACGCATCCGTGTCCTCCCACCGCCGGCCGACGTTGCCGGAGGCGCCCCCATGAGTGCAGAGGCCACCAACCCAGGTGCTCCCCTTCGCAAACGGGGCCGTCCCCGCATCGATCTGCGCCGGCTGGGCCGGGTGGCGCTGCTCGGGCCCGTCTCCCGCGACCGGCTGCCCGCCGCCATCGGCCATGTCGCCGAGGCCCATCGCGCCCACCACCCGGACGCCGACCTCACCATCCTGCACAAGGCCTATGTCCTGGCGGAGTCCTCCCACCGGGGCCAGATGCGCAAGAGCGGCGAGCCGTACATCACCCACCCGCTCGCCGTGACGCTGATCCTCGCCGAACTGGGCGCCGAGACGACGACCCTGACCGCGTCACTCCTCCATGACACCGTGGAGGACACCGAGGTGACACTCGACCAGGTGCGCCAGCAGTTCGGCGAAGAGGTCTGTTACCTCGTCGACGGCGTCACCAAACTCGAGAAGGTCGACTACGGCGCGGCCGCCGAACCCGAGACGTTCCGCAAGATGCTCGTGGCCACCGGCAACGACGTCCGGGTCATGTCGATCAAACTCGCCGACCGGCTGCACAACATGCGCACGCTCGGGGTGATGCGGCCCGAGAAGCAGGCCAGGATCGCCAAGGTCACCCGCGACGTGCTCATCCCGCTCGCCGAACGCCTGGGAGTGCAGGCGCTCAAGACCGAACTCGAAGACCTCGTCTTCGCGATCCTGCACCCGGACGAGTACGCGCACACCCAGGCCCTGACCGCCGCCGGGGGAGCCGGGGACGATCTGCTCGGCACCATGGCCGACAGCGTCAGGACCACGCTGCGGGACGCCGGCATCACCGCCGAAGTCCTGATCAGACCCCGGCACTTGGTCTCACTGCACCGGGCCAGGATCAAACGCGGAGAACTGCGGGGCACCGACTTCGGGCGGCTGCTCGTCCTGGTCGCCGAGGACGCCGACTGCTACGCCGTGCTCGGCGAACTGCACACCTGTCTCACCCCGGTGATCTCCGAGTTCAAGGACTTCATCGCGGCCCCCAAGTTCAACCTGTACCAATCGCTGCACACCGCGGTCGTCGGTCCGGACGGCGCGGTCGCCGAAGTCCTCATCCGCACGCACCAGATGCACAAGGTCGCCGAGGCGGGCGTCGTCGCCCTCGGCAATCCGTACACCACGGACGGCGCCACCGCGGCGCAGCAGGCCGAACAGGCGGACGGCGAGCGCGCCGACCCGACCCGGCCCGGCTGGCTCTCCAGGCTCCTCGACTGGCAGGAGTCGGCACCGGACCCCGACACCTTCTGGCGGACCCTGCGCGCCGACCTGGCCCAGGACCGCGAGATCACGGTGTTCCGTACCGACGGGGGAACGCTTGGTCTCCCCGCCGGGGCCAGCTGCGTCGACGCCGCGTACGCGCAGTACGGCGAGGAGGCGCACGGCTGCATCGGTGCCCGGGTCAACGGCCGCCTCGCCACGCTCAGTACGGTTCTCAGCGACGGCGACACCGTGCAGCCGCTGCTCACCGAGGACGCCGCGTCCGGTCCCTCGCCCGACTGGCTCGACCACGCCCGTACCCCGGCCGCGCGGATCGCGATCACCGGCTGGCTCGACACCCACCCGGACGCCGCCCGGATCCCCGACGCCACGCGGCCCGTCGGACCCGGGCCCCAGCAGGCCGAGCCCGCGGCCGGCGGCCCGGAGAACGCGGCGGGCGGACGGACCGGGAACCCCGCCCGCACGGCCGGCGTCGTGCTGGACGGTCCGGACGCCCCCGTACGTCTGGCCGGCTGCTGCACTCCGGTGCCCCCGGACCGCATCACCGGATTCCTCGTACGCGGCGGCGCCGTCACCGTGCACCGCCAGGAGTGCCCGGCCGTGGCCCGGATGCGGGCGATCGGCCGCGCACCGGTCGCGGCCCGCTGGGACGGGACGGGCGACTGGGGCGACGGCTCGGAATGCCGGGTCACACTGGTCGCCGAGTCCTTCGGACGCCCCCGGCTGCTCGCCGACCTCACCGAGGCGATCGCGACGGCCGACGCGGCGATCGTCTCCGCCACCGTCGAACCGCCCAGCGAACAGCGGGTCCGGCACACCTACACCCTCCAGCTCCCGGACGCCGCGGGTCTTCCCGCCCTCATGCGCGCCATGCGCGATGTCGCCGGGGTCTACGATGTGAGCCGCGCCCAGCACCCGGCCGCCACGGGCTGACGGGGCTCCGACCACCGCGTTCCGGGCCCGGACGGGTCGATCTCGTTCGGGTGGTGCGGCGCGCGCCACACACGCGCGGCGGACGGTCGCTGGTAGCCGTAGTCCATGCCGCTCACCTCCCGCCGGCTGCGGGCCGCTCTTCTGGCCACCGCATCGGTCACCCTCGTCGCCGCCACCCTTCCCGCGCCCGAGCCCCTCGGCATCGGCGACCGGCTCTTCCCCGAGCTCGGCAACCCCGGCTACGACGTGCTCGCGTACGACATCGCCCTCACCTACCACGGCAGCAACACCGAACCTCTCGATGCCGTCACCGAGATCGCGGCCCGGACCACCGCGCCGCTGGAGTGGATCAACCTCGACTTCACCCACGGTGCCGTCCGCGATGTCGAGGTCAACGGTCTGAAGTCCGACTTCGTCACGAAGAGCGAGGACCTGATCGTCCGGGCGCCGGGCCGCCTCCCGGCAGGTGTGCCGCTCAGCATCACCGTGAGACACACCAGCGATCCCAACGGGGACCAGAACAACGGTGGCTGGGTCCGCACCGGCGACGGGCTCGTGATGGCGAACCAGGCCGACGCCGCACACCGGGTCTTCCCCGGCAACGACCATCCGGCCGACAAGGCGTACTTCACCTTCCGGGTCACCGCCCCCGAGAACCTGACCGTCGTCGCGAACGGCCTGTCCGCGGACCGTACCCGGCACGGCGCGACGACGACCTGGACCTACCGCACCGAACACCCCATGGCCACCGAACTGGCCCAGGTCTCCATCGGCGGATCCACCGTGGTGCGGCGCACCGGACCGGACGGCCTCCCGGTGCGTGACGTCGTGCCGGCGGCCGACCGCGAGAAGCTGGAACCCTGGCTGAAGAAGACCCCCGGCCAGCTGGCCTGGATGGAACAGCAGGTCGGCGACTACCCCTTCGAGACGTACGGCGTGCTGATCGCCGACGCCGCGACGGGGTTCGAGCTGGAGACACAGACGCTCTCCCTCTTCGAGAAGTCGCTGTTCACCGAAACCGCCTACCCCCAGGGGTACGTCGACTCCGTCATGGTCCACGAGCTCGCCCACCAGTGGTTCGGCGACAGTGTCTCGCCGCACTCCTGGTCCGACCTGTGGCTCAACGAAGGACATGCGACCTGGTACGAGGCCCGTTACGCGGAGGAGCACGCCGAGCAGCCGCTGGAGCGCCGGATGCGCGAGGCGTACACCCGGTCCGACGCGTGGCGCGCGGCCGGAGGCCCCCCGGCCCACCCGGACGCCCCGGTCCCGGGGCAGAAGATCAGCCTGTTCCGGCCGGTGGTGTACGACGGCAGCGCGCTCGTCCTCTACGCGCTGCGGCAGGAGATCGGCGACGCTGCCTTCGACCGGCTGGAGCGGACCTGGGTGCACAGGTACCGGGACGAGTCGGCGGCCACCGCGGACTTCACACGGCTGGCGTCCCGGATCGCGGGACGGGACCTGAGCGGGTTCTTCGAGGCCTGGCTCTACGCGGAGAAGACGCCGCCGATGCCCGGACATCCGGACTGGCGCAGCCAGAAGCCCGCCGAGCAGTGAGCCGCCCGCGCCGGCCGTGGCACCGGAAAACCCGAGTGACGCTCCGGGCAGGGTCATGCCACTATCAACGGGTCGGCACCGCGGCCGCCCCGGGATTCCCGCCCTGGGAATCATCCGGGCAGGTCACGCGTTGTGACTGACGTAACCGACTTCTATCGACGTAAGGATCCAATGACCTCCTCTTCTTCCCTTCCCCAGGACGCGCAGGACGCGCAGAGCGCCACGGAGAACGCCACCGAGAGCCTCAACGAAAGCCTTCGGGCGGACGCCCTGATGGAAGAGGACGTCGCCTGGAGCCACGAGATCGACGGAGCGCGGGACGGTGACCAGCTGGACCGCTCCGAGCGTGCCGCACTGCGACGCGTGGCGGGGCTGTCCACGGAGCTCGAGGACGTCACCGAGGTCGAGTACCGGCAGCTGCGCCTGGAGCGCGTGGTGCTCGTCGGTGTCTGGACCTCGGGGACGGTGCACGACGCGGAGATCTCCCTCGCGGAGCTCGCGGCTCTCGCCGAGACCGCCGGTGCCCAGGTGCTCGACGCCGTCTACCAGCGGCGCGACAAGCCCGACCCGGCCACGTACATCGGCTCGGGCAAGGCACTGGAGCTGCGCGACATCGTTCTCGAAACGGGGGCCGACACCGTCGTCTGCGACGGTGAGCTGAGCCCGGGCCAGCTGATCCACCTGGAAGACGTCGTCAAGGTCAAGGTGGTCGACCGGACCGCCCTGATCCTCGACATCTTCGCCCAGCACGCCAAGTCCCGTGAGGGCAAGGCGCAGGTCTCGCTGGCTCAGATGCAGTACATGCTGCCGCGTCTGCGCGGCTGGGGTCAGTCGCTCTCCCGTCAGATGGGTGGCGGCGGGTCCAGCGGCGGTGGCGGCATGGCCACGCGTGGTCCCGGTGAGACCAAGATCGAGACGGACCGGCGCCGGATCCGCGAGAAGATGGCGAAGATGCGCCGGGAGATCGCGGAGATGAAGACCGGCCGCGAGATCAAGCGGCAGGAGCGCAGGCGCAACAAGGTGCCCTCGGTCGCGATCGCCGGATACACCAACGCGGGCAAGTCCTCGCTGCTCAACCGGCTCACCGGTGCGGGCGTCCTGGTGGAGAACGCGCTGTTCGCCACCCTGGACCCGACCGTGCGCCGGGCGGAGACCCCGAGCGGCCGTGTCTACACCCTGGCCGACACCGTCGGCTTCGTACGGCATCTGCCGCACCACCTCGTCGAGGCGTTCCGCTCCACCATGGAGGAGGTCGGCGAGTCCGATCTCATCCTGCATGTGGTGGACGGCTCCCATCCGGTGCCGGAGGAGCAGCTCGCCGCGGTGCGTGAGGTGATCCGGGACGTCGGCGCGGTGAATGTGCGCGAGATCGTCGTGATCAACAAGGCGGACGCCGCGGACCCGGTGGTCCTTCAGCGTCTGCTGCGTGTGGAGAAGCACGCGATCGCGGTGTCGGCACGGACCGGCGCCGGGATCGACGAGCTGCTGGCGCTGATCGACGACGAGCTGCCGAGGCCGTCGGTCGAGCTGGAGGCGCTGGTGCCCTACATCCAGGGCGGCCTCGTCTCCCGGGTGCATGCCGAGGGAGAGGTGATCTCCGAGGAGCACACCTCCGAGGGCACGCTGCTCAAGGCGAGGGTGCACGAGGAACTGGCCGCGGAGCTCGCGGTGTTCGTTCCCGCCGCGCACTGACGGCGCACGCCGCCACAGCCGTACGGACCGAAGGCCCGTGCCGGGGAGACCGAGAGGCCTCCCCGGCACGGGCCTTCGGGCGTGACGCGGGAATCGGGACCGCCGACCGCTGATACCGGCGGTCGCGCGACCGGGGCCGGGCCGAACGCCCGGCCCCGGTCGCGCGTTCGGGCTACTGGCCCGCGTACTTCTTGCTGACCGCCTCGTAGATGCCCTTGGCCTCCTTGCCCAGGCGCGGGCCGGCCAGCCATCCGGCCGTGACCGGGCCGATCGACGTGTTCGAGACCAGGGCGGGCTTGCCGTCCTGGCCCGCCGCGACCCAGCCGCCGCCGGAGGAGCCGCCGGTCATCGTGCAGCCGATGCGGTACATCGTCGGTTCGTCCTTGACGACGGAGAGACGGCCCGGCCTGTCCTCGCACTGGAGCAGCTTCTGGCCGTCGAACGGCGGGGCGGCCGGGTAGCCGGTCGCCGTCATGTCCGCGATCTCCGGCACGGCCGGGGCGTTGAACTCCACCGGGAGCGCCGAACCGACCGTCTCCTCAAGAGACTTGCCCGACGCGCCCTTCTCCGGCGTCACATGCAGCACCGCGAAGTCGTACGGAGCGCCCTGCCCGCCGACCGACGCGCCCTCGGCGATCCACTGCTCGGACGTCTGGGCCCACTGACCCCACCAGACGCCGTACGGCGCGATCTTCTCCTTGGGGGCGCTCTCCAGCTCGGCGAGCGACAGCCCGCTGTTGTTGTACGCCGGGACGAAGGCGATGTTGCGGTACCAGCCGCCCTTCTTCCCCGCGTGCACACAGTGCCCCGCGGTCCACACCATGTTGGACTTGCCGGGGTTCGCGGGGTCCTTCACCACGGTCGCGGAGCAGACCATCGATCCGTCGGGACCGTCGAAGAGCAGCTTCCCGGACTCCGGGGCGCTGTCGTGGTACGGCGTCGGCACGGCCGCGGCCTGGACCGGGGCGGGGGTCGGGTCCGTCACGCCCTCGTCGCCGGATATGTCGTTGTCGACCGGCTTCTCCGGGGACTTGTCGGCATCGCGCATCCGGTCCGGGTCCCAGAGACCCTCGATGATCGGGTTCACGAAGTCCTTGGCCTCACGCAGCCATTTGTCCCTGTCCCAGTTCTTCCACTCGCCGTCCCTCCACTTCTCCGGGTCGATCCCGTGCTCCTTGAGCCGGTTCTTCAGGTCGTCCGGAATCGTGACCTTGCTGTCGGACTGGGCCGCGGAGCCGCTCGGCGTGACGCTCGCGTTGTCCTCCTCCGGCCCGCAGGCGGTGGCGGTGAGCGCCAGGACGGTGGCGACGGCTGCGGCGGCGAGCACGGGGGCGGGCGTGCGGCGTGCGCTCCTCCCACGGCGTGCTGCATCGGTCGGGCGAATGGGTCGCATCTGGTGATCCCCCTGGGACTTCGACACTCGTGACTCGGTACTTCTCTTCGGCTGCATCGGGCACTTCAGGTACATCGGGAACTCGGGGCGCCGGAACGACCGCTCCTGTCCTGAGTGCGGCCCCCACTATGCCGGTGCCGATGGGGACGGTGCGCGGCAGGGCCGTGGTTCCGCGTCCGCAAGGATCTTCCGATTTCCCCGTGCTCCCCGGCGGCCCGTGTCGTTGGTACGTACGGGGCACACCGGGGCGGCGTTCACCCGTGGTGTCCGCCCCCGTGACAACGCGACGACGTGCAGCGCAACCGTGACAGCAGGAGGACAACAGCTGTGGCCGTGACCGAACCAGCTCCGGTGGTACCGCCCTCCGCACACGAGGGCATTCTGCGGCGCCAGTCGCTGCGTGAGTCCGCCGCCAGGACGTATGCGCGTTCCCTGCCGATCGTGCCCGTACGGGCACGCGGCCTGACCATCGAGGGCGCGGACGGACGGCGCTATCTCGACTGTCTCTCCGGGGCGGGCACGCTGGCGCTCGGGCACAACCACCCGGTGGTGCTGGAGGCGATCAGAAAGGTCATCGACTCCGGCGCCCCCCTGCATGTGCTCGACCTCGCCACGCCGGTCAAGGACGCCTTCACGACCGAGCTGTTCGCCACTCTGCCCCCGGGGCTCGCCGACAACGCGCGCATCCAGTTCTGCGGCCCCGCGGGCACGGACGCCGTCGAGGCGGCGTTCAAGCTCGTCCGCACCGCGACCGGACGCAGCGGTCTGCTGGCCTTCACCGGTGCCTATCACGGCATGACCGCCGGGGCCCTCGAAGCCTCGGGCGGTGCCCAGGACATCCGGGTGACACGGCTGCCCTTCCCCCAGGACTACCGCTGCCCCTTCGGGATCGGCGGTGAGCGCGGCGCGGCCATCGCCGCACACTGGACCGAACACCTCCTGGACGACCAGAAGGGCGGCGTACCCGCCCCGGCCGGAATGATCCTGGAACCCGTCCAGGGGGAGGGCGGAGTGAACCCCGCCCCCGACAGCTGGATGCGCCGGATGCGGCGGATCACCGAGGACCGGTCCATCCCGCTGATCGCCGACGAGGTACAGACCGGGGTCGGCAGGACCGGAGCCTTCTGGGGCGTCGAGCACAGCGGCATCGTGCCCGATGTCATGGTGCTCTCCAAGGCGATCGGAGGCTCCCTCCCGCTCGCCGTGATCGTCTACCGCTCCGAGCTGGACCTGTGGCAGCCGGGGGCCCACGCGGGCACGTTCCGGGGCAACCAGCTCGCCATGGCGGCGGGAGCGGCCACCCTCGCCCACGTACGGGAGAACGGGCTCGCCCAGCGCGCCGCGACCCTGGGCGAGCGCATGCTCACGCGTCTGCGGTCACTGGGCGCGCACCATCCGGGCATCGGCAACGTCCGGGGACGCGGCCTGATGATCGGCATGGAGCTCGTCGACCCCGAGGCCGCACCGCTCCCCACGACGGCCGAAGACGGCGCGGCCCCGCCGCCACCGGACCCCGCCTTCGCCCGCGCCGTCCAGCAGGAATGCCTGCGCCGCGGCCTCATCGTCGAACTCGGCGGACGCCACGGTGCCGTGGTCCGACTGCTCCCACCCCTCACCCTCACCGATGAACAGGCAACCGCGGTCATCGACCGCCTCGCCGACGCGCTGACAGCCGCCGAGCGCTCGCCGAACCGTCGGGCCGCTGCCGGGTCGATCCACTGACCCCGGACACCCCCACAAGGAAGACCGCCGTGAACCCCACACCCGTACCCGAGGCCGACGGCCCTCTCTCCCACCAGCACCGAGGGCAGGACGGACCGGCCGGCCCCTGCACGGTCGAGGCGGCGACGGTGCCGCGCCAGAAGGCCGTCCCCCGCCGGGACCGGCGCGTCTCCACCGGCACCCCCGGCGGCCCGGCACCGGCGGACCCGCTGGACCACCCGGACCCGTTCCGGGCCGCGGACGCCGCGGGCACCGAGAACCTCCTGCGCTGCTGGACCCGGGAGAACGACCTGCCCCGACCCGGCCTCGGCACCCTCCGTATCCCGCTCCCCGCCACCGGCACGGCTCTGCTCGCCCCGGTCCTCTACTGGTCCGCCACCGGAGCGCACCGCTTCGGCCCGCCGGTCCTGGAGGGCGCGCCCGAGGGCGCGCCGCCCGCCGAAGCGGTCACCGTCGCGGCACTGCTCGGCCGGGAGGCCGACCGCCACAACGGCACCGATCTGGTGGCCAGGGTCGCCGACTCCGTACGCCACACCGCCGCCTTCATCGCCCAGCGGCGGCGCACACCCGAGGCCCCCGCCGGGTCCGGACCGTTCCTCACCGCCGAACAGTCCCTGCTGCTGGGACACCCGATGCACCCCACGCCCAAGAGCCGCGAAGGCCTCTCCGAGTCGGAATCCCGCCGATACTCGCCCGAGTCGCACGGCTCGTTCCCGCTCCACTGGATCGCCGTGGACCGCTCGGTGCTGGCCACCGGATCCTCCTGGACCGACCACGAAGGCCCGGTCTCCGCCGAGGCACTCCTGGCCCCCCACACCGACGGACTCCGCGTCCCCGAGAACGCCGCGGCGCTCCCGCTGCACCCCTGGCAGGCCGCCGAACTGCGGCGCCGCCCCGACGTCTTGGCGCTCCACGACGCGGGCCTGCTCCACGACCTCGGCCCGCACGGCGAGCCCTGGCACCCCACCTCCTCCGTCCGTACCGTGTACCGGCCCGGCGCGAACGTGATGCTCAAGCTCACCCTCGGCGTACGCATCACCAACTCCCGCCGCGAGAACCTCCGCAAGGAACTCCACCGGGGCGCGGAGGTCCACCGGCTGCTCGGCACGGGGCTCGCCGCACAGTGGCAGCAGGCCCACCCCGGCTTCGACATCATCAGGGACCCCGCCTGGCTCGCCGTCGACAGCCCGGACGGCCGCCCCGTACCGGGCCTCGATGTCATGCTCCGCCACAACCCGTTCGGACCGGGCGACGACGCCGTGTGCATCGCCGCACTCACCGCGCAGCGCCCCTGGCCGGGCCGCACCCACATGAGTTCCCGGCTCGCGGAGATCGTCTCCGCACTGGCCGCGCGCACCGGCCGGACGACCGGAGCCGTCTGCGCCGAGTGGTTCCTGCGCTACCTCGACCGTGTCGTACGCCCCGTCCTCTGGCTGGACGCGACCGCGGGGGTGGCACTGGAAGCCCATCAGCAGAACACACTGGTGCTGCTCGACCACGACGGCTGGCCCATCGGCGGCCGCTACCGGGACAACCAGGGCTACTACTTCCGCGAATCCCACCGTGCCGAGCTGGAACACCGGCTCCCCGGCATCGGCTCCGTCAGCGACACCTTCGTCTCCGACTCCGTCACCGACGAGCGCTTCGCCTACTACCTCGGCATCAACAACGTGTTCGGCCTCATCGGAGCCTTTGGTGCCCAGCGCCTCGCCGACGAACAGGTGCTCCTCGCCGCCTTCCGCCGGTTCCTCACCGGGGCCGCAGGAATGGGCTCACCCCTGCCCGCGTACCTCCTGGAGACCCGGCAACTGCGCTGCAAGGCCAATCTGCTGACCCGGATGCACGGCCTCGACGAGCTGGAGGGGCCGGTGGACACCCAGTCGGTGTACGTCACCATCGACAATCCGCTGAGCCCCTGACCCGCTGATCCCCGTGTCCCCGGCGCGCACCCGCTGCCGTGGGCGTCCGGGGATCCGACCGTCCGAAGCCATGAGAGGAGAGCCTCACCGTGCCCCCCGCAGACGCGCACACCGGCACCGGCGCCGAGGACACCCTCGACCTGAGGCTCTCCGAGGAACTCCTGGCCCTGTTCCGCGACGGATCGAGGGCGGCCGGCCCCCGGTCAGCCGCCTGTGACCTGCTCGGCGATCCGGCCTCCTGGCGCCCCGTCACCACAACCGCCGGAGAGTTCCGCCTGGTACCGGTGTGTCCGGACCGCGACCTCGCCGTGCTCAGCCGCTGGATGAACGACCCCGCGGTCGCCGCCTTCTGGGAACTCGCCGGACCCGAGACCGTCACCGCCGACCACCTCCGGCCACAGCTCGAAGGCGACGGGCGCAGCATCCCCTGTCTCGGCGTGCTCGGGGGGAAGCCGATGAGCTACTGGGAGATCTACCGAGCGGACCTGGACCCCCTGGCGCGCCACTACCCGGCCCGCCCCCACGACACCGGCATCCATCTCCTCATCGGAGGCGTGAACAACCGAGGCAGAGGCATCGGCACCACACTGCTCCGCGCGGTCGCCGACCTCGTGCTCGACAACCTCCCCCTGTGCGCACGCGTCGTGGCGGAGCCGGACCTGCGCAACACCCCCTCCGTATCCGCGTTTCTCAGCGCCGGCTTCCGCTTCTGTGCCGAAGTGGAACTCCCCGCCAAGCGCGCCGCACTGATGGTCCGCGACCGAGCGCACCGTGC
Organism: Streptomyces sp. NPDC079020; assembly: GCF_044542225.1. NCBI lineage: Bacteria > Bacillati > Actinomycetota > Actinomycetes > Kitasatosporales > Streptomycetaceae > Streptomyces > Streptomyces sp. NPDC079020. Next base: position 485,459 of record NZ_JBITUB010000003.1, on the reverse strand, counting down.
CCAGCTGTGAACAACTCGCCGTATTGCCCACACCGCTCGAACCCCATCGGTTCCACCCGGAGGAGTCCCCGTGCCGAAATACCCTGCGAGCCATGAATCAGCCGAGCCCCAGAGCCTGCTCAGGACCCCCGAGCTGAACCGGGCGGTCTGGGACCGGGCCGCGGCCCGGCTGCTTGCCAAGATGCTCGGCGAGTTCGCCTACGAAGAGATCATCGAACCGGTCCAACGGCCCGGCGGCCGTGACACCTACGCCGTCCCGCTCGACGACGGGGGATTCCTGAGCTTCCGGGCCAGGCGCGGTGTCTACGGCAGCTGGCGCATCACACCGGAGTCGATCCGTCTGGGCGAGGAACCGTCCGGGACCGGGGTGTGCGGCGCCCCGGACACCCGGACGCGGCCGTTCGGCGACCCCCTGCACTTCCTCACCCGCGCCCGCGGCCTCCTCCGGCTCGACGGCGCCACACTGGGCCATCTCATCCGTGAGCTCACCACCACGCTGTCGGCCGACGCCCGCCTCGATCACACCGCGCTCACCGCGGCACGCCTGGCCGACCTGGACTACGCCGAACTCGAAGGGCACCAGACCGGGCACCCGTGGCTGGTGGCCAACAAGGGGCGGCTCGGCTTCTCCACCGTGGACGCCGCCGGGTTCACCCCGGAGGCCCGCAGAGCCGTCCGACTGCCATGGATCGCCGTCAGCACACGGATCGCCGGATACCGCGGAGTGACCCGGCTGGCCACGCCCGAGCGCCTGTACTCCGAGGAACTCGACGCCTCGGTCCGCGCGTCCTTCGCCGCCGAACTCACCTCACGCGGACTCGACCCGCAGAGCTATCTCTACCTACCCGTGCACCCCTGGCAGTGGAACGAGTGGATCGCTCCGCTCTTCGCCCCGGCCATCGCCGGCGGGGACATCGTCGCGCTGCACGCGGACGGCGACGCGCGTCTGCCGCAGCAGTCCATCCGCACGTTCTCCAATATCGGCCGGCCGGACCGGCACACGGTCAAACTGCCGCTGTCGATCCTCAACACCCTCGTATGGCGCGGTCTGCCCACCGAGCGCACCCTCGCCGCTCCGGCCGTCACCGCATGGGTCCAGGGCCTGTGCGAGACCGATCCGTTCCTGCGCGACACCTGCCGGGTCATCCTCCTCGGCGAGGTCGCCTCGGTGGCCGTCGAGCATCCGCTGTACGACCATCTTCCCGAGGTGCCCTACCAGTTCAAGGAAATCCTCGGCGCGATCTGGCGAGAGCCCCTGCCGCCCCGTCTGGCACCGGGCGAACGGGCCCGCACCCTGGCGTCACTGCTGCACACGGACCCGCACGGCCGCGCGTTCACGGCCGAACTGGTCGGCCGGTCCGGGCTGACACCGGCCGCGTGGCTCACCCGCCTCTTCTCCGCCCTGGTGCCGCCGCTGCTGCATTTCCTCTACCGCTACGGAACGGTGTTCTCCCCCCACGGCGAGAACGCCATCGTGGTCTTCGACGACCACGACGTCCCCGTACGTCTGGCGATCAAGGACTTCGTCGACGACGTCAATGTGAGCGCCCAGCCGCTGCCGGAGCACGATTCGATGCCCGAGGACGTACGGCGGGTCCTGCTGAGGGAGGAGCCCTCCTTCCTGACCCAGTTCATCCACTCCGGTCTCTTCGTCGGGGTCTTCCGCTATCTGTCGCCGCTGTGCGAGGAACAGCTCGACGTGCCGGAGGATGAATTCTGGTCACTTGTCCGGGCGGAGATCCTGCGCCATCACGCGCGGTTCCCCGAGCTCAAGGACCGGTTCGAGACGTTCGACATGCTCACCCCGCGGATCGAACGCCTCTGTCTCAACCGTAACCGTCTGCATGTGGACGGTTACCGGGACCGGCCCCAGCGCCCGCACGCGGCCATCCACGGCACCGTTCCCAACCCGCTCCACCCCATGGCGTGAGGCCGGGAGTGATCGCCGTTGTCAGTGGTGCGCCGTAGGGTGGTCGGGCTATGACGAAGCCATCTCTCCCCGAGCTCCTCCATGCCGCCGTCACCGCTGTCGGCGGTTCGGAAAGGCCCGGCCAGGCCACGATGGCCGCCGCCGTCGCCGAGGCCGTGGACGACCAATCCCATCTGCTCGTCCAGGCCGGCACCGGTACGGGCAAGTCCCTCGGCTATCTGGTGCCCGCCCTGGCCCACGGAGAGCGTGTCGTGGTGGCCACCGCGACACTCGCGCTCCAGCGCCAGCTCGTGGAGCGGGACCTGCCGCGCACGGTCGACGCGCTGCACCCGCTGCTGCGCCGCCGGCCCCAGTTCGCGATGCTGAAGGGGCGGTCGAACTACCTCTGCCTGCACCGGCTCCACGAAGGCGTCCCGCAGGACGAGGAGGAGGGGCTCTTCGACCAGTTCGAGGCGGCGGCGCCGTCCAGCAAGCTGGGCCAGGACCTGCTGCGGATGCGTGACTGGTCCGACGAGACGGAGACCGGGGACCGGGACGATCTCACTCCCGGGGTCTCCGACCGTGCCTGGGCGCAGATTTCCGTCTCCTCGCGCGAGTGCCTGGGTGCGACGAAGTGCGCGTACGGCGCGGAGTGCTTCGCGGAGATGGCCCGGGAGCGCGCCAAGCTCGCCGATGTGGTCGTCACCAATCACGCGCTGCTGGCCATCGATGCCATCGAAGGTGCCCCGGTGCTCCCGCAGCACGAGGTGCTGATCGTCGACGAGGCCCACGAGCTGGTCTCCCGGGTCACCGGCGTGGCCACCGGTGAGCTCACCCCGGGCCAGGTGAACCGCGCGGTCCGCCGGGCCGCGAAGCTCGTCAACGAGAAGGCCGCCGACGCGCTGCAGACCGCGTCGGAGGGTTTCGAGCGGGTGATGGAGCTGGCGCTGCCCGGTCGTCTGGAGGAAGTGCCCGAGGACCTCGGCTACGCGCTGATGGCCCTGCGCGATGCCGCGCGCACGGTGATCTCCGCCATGGGTGCGACCCGGGACAAGTCGGTCCAGGACGAGGACGCCGTCCGCAAGCAGGCCATGGCGTCGGTCGAATCGATCCACAGTGTGGCCGAGCGCATCACCCAGGGCTCGGAGTACGACGTCGTCTGGTACGAGCGGCACGACCGCTTCGGGGCCTCCGTGCGCGTGGCCCCGCTCTCCGTCTCCGGTCTGCTGCGCGAGAAGCTGTTCGCCGAGCGTTCCGTGGTCCTGACCTCGGCCACGCTGAAGCTGGGCGGGGACTTCAACGGGGTGGGTGCGTCGCTGGGACTCGCCCCGGAAGGCGCGGCGGGCGATGACTTCCCGCAGTGGAAGGGGCTGGACGTCGGCTCACCCTTCGACTACCCGAAGCAGGGCATTCTGTATGTCGCCCGGCATCTGGCCACACCGGGGCGGGAGGGGACGCGTACGGACATGCTGGACGAGCTCGCCGAGCTGGTGGAGGCGGCGGGCGGCCGCACGCTGGGTCTGTTCTCCTCGATGCGCGCGGCCCAGGCGGCGGCCGAGGAGCTGCGTGGCCGGCTGGACAAGCCGATCCTGCTGCAGGGCGAGGAGACGCTCGGGGAGCTGATCAAGAACTTCGCCGCCGATCCGGAGACCTGTCTCTTCGGCACGCTCTCGCTCTGGCAGGGCGTCGATGTGCCAGGGCCGAGCTGCCAGCTGGTGATCATGGACCGGATCCCGTTCCCGCGGCCCGACGATCCGCTGATGAGTGCGCGCCAGAAGGCGGTGGAGGAAGCGGGGGGCAACGGGTTCATGGCCGTGGCGGCGACACACGCCGCTCTGCTGATGGCCCAGGGAGCCGGCCGGCTCGTACGGGCCACGGGCGACAAGGGTGTCGTTGCCGTGCTCGACCCCAGGCTGGCCAATGCGCGGTACGGGAGCTACCTGCGCGCTTCGCTGCCCGATTTCTGGTACACCACGGACCGCAACCAGGTACGACGCTCACTGGCCGCGATCGATGCGGCAGCCACGGCCGACGGCAGGTGAGCGGGCTGACGGCGGGCAGAGCAGGACCCCGGGATCGGCGCAGTTAATCCCGGGGCCCGGTCGAGGTCGGCGGGTTTCACACCCGCCGCAGCACCGCGACGACCTTGCCGAGAATGGTCGCCTCGTCGCCGGGGATCGGCTGGTACGCGGCATTGTGCGGGAGCAGCCATACATGGCCGTCCTCGCGCCGGAAGCGCTTGACGGTCGCTTCGCCGTCCAGCATCGCGGCCACGATGTCCCCGTTCTCGGCGACGGGCTGACGGCGCACGGTCACCCAGTCGCCGTCACAGATCGCCGCTTCGATCATCGAGTCACCGACGACCTTCAGGACGAACAGCTCGCCGTCCCCCACCAGCTGGCGGGGGAGGGGGAAGACGTCCTCGACGGACTCCTCGGCGAGGATCGGTCCACCGGCGGCGATCCGTCCCACCAGGGGGACGTACGAAGCGGCGGGCTTGCCCGTCGTGTCCGTGGGCTGGGTGCTGGGCTGGTCGGAGCCGCGGACCTCATAGGCGCGCGGGCGGTGCGGGTCCCGTCGGAGGAAGCCCTTGCGCTCCAGCGCCATCAGCTGATGGGCGACGGACGAGGTGCTGGACAGGCCCACTGCCTGACCGATTTCCCGCATGGAGGGCGGATATCCCCGCCGCTGGACGGAATCGCGAATGACCTCGATCACCCGTCGCTGCCGGTCGGTGAGTCCCGAGCTGTCCGCCCGGATTCCTGGGGGCCGGCCGGGCAATGAGCGCGCGGGGCGCGCGGGCTCCGGCCCCTCCGTGTTCATGACTGAGTCATTCATTGAATGCACCGGCTCAAGTCGGCTCTGGGAGCGGTGGTCCTGGGCAGTGATGGTGGCACTGTCTGCGGTGGTGGTCACGTCGGCCCCTCTCGAATGTTCTCCCTAGTTGGACAACGGTAGTAGCTTTCGAAAGGTTGCGCCAAACACACGTTCGAGTGAAAAACGAATAAAGGGCTGTCGTGGCCTTACCGTCAGGTGTATGCGCGGGACGCGGAGTGACCGGCAATTCGGTTCATTACGGTAGCGTTCCCGGGCGCGGCCGGGGGTGCGCGGGCGGTCCGTGAGGGTGCCGTTCCAGTGTGTCATCCGGCGCCCCCGGGATCTCGGCGGCCGTGCGTTTCCCGTACCCTCATGGCTGGCCCGCCCGTCCCCTCTCCGCTCCCGCCGCGCGACACGCGACAGGGGCGAAAGTGCGGCCAAACCCTAGATCTAGTGGTTGGATTGCTCCGGCCACCCAGAAGTTGTGGTCCCGGGTCATCGGGTTGATGGTCATCGCCTATGCTTGAACCTGCTTCAACGGGTCCGTACCGGGCCTGAAGAGGCTATTCAGTCGTGCTGTGAAGGAGGGTTGGGAGCCATGCACTGCCCCTTCTGCAGGCACCCCGACAGCCGGGTCGTCGACAGTCGCACCACCGACGACGGCACGTCGATCCGCCGTCGCCGTCAGTGCCCGGACTGCTCCCGTCGTTTCACCACGGTGGAGACCTGCTCGCTGATGGTGGTCAAGCGCAGTGGCGTGACCGAGCCGTTCAGCCGTACCAAGGTCATCTCGGGCGTCCGCAAGGCATGCCAGGGGCGGCCCGTCACGGAGGACGCCCTCGCCAAGCTCGGCCAGCGGGTCGAGGAGGCGGTGCGCGCCACCGGCAGCGCGGAGCTCACCACCCATGACGTGGGTCTGGCCATACTCGGCCCCCTGCGGGAACTCGACCTCGTCGCCTACCTGCGCTTCGCGTCCGTGTACCGGGCGTTCGACTCACTCGAAGACTTCGAGGCCGCCATCGTGGAACTGCGCGAGCGGCGGCCCCTCGTGGAGGACTGCGGGGGCCGGGAGACCGTCGAGGTCCCGGCACCCGCCACCGCCGCCGACTGAGCGGCATGTGCCCGTCCCGCCCGGCAGAGGCCTGCCGGCGGAGACCGGGCAGCACAAGACCTGTTCCCGGAGCGCCGTACGCGGTGGCCGGAACATCAGACACACACTGTGTCCCGGGAAGAACTGGGCACTTCAGGGCGTTTTTGCCCACATATGGGAGGCGGCATGACAGAGACGGCGAGCGGCCCGGCACGAGGTTCCCGCACCAAGGGCACCAAGTCGAGCAAGGGTCTGCGTATCGAGCGCATCCACACCACCCCCGGCGTGCATCCGTACGACGAGGTGGCGTGGGAGCATCGTGACGTCGTCATGACCAACTGGCGCGACGGCTCGATCAACTTCGAGCAGCGTGGCGTCGAGTTCCCCGACTTCTGGTCGGTGAACGCGGTCAACATCGTCACCAGCAAGTACTTCCGTGGGGCTGTCGGCACTCCGCAGCGCGAGACCGGTCTGCGACAGCTGATCGACCGGATCGTGAAGACGTACCGGAAGGCCGGAGAGGACTACAACTACTTCGCCTCTCCCGCGGACGCCGAGATCTTCGAGCACGAGCTGGCGTACGCCCTCCTGCACCAGATCTTCAGCTTCAACTCGCCGGTCTGGTTCAACGTCGGCACGCCCCAGCCGCAGCAGGTCTCCGCCTGCTTCATCCTGGCCGTCGACGACTCCATGGAGTCGATCCTCGACTGGTACAAGGAAGAGGGCATGATCTTCAAGGGCGGCTCCGGCGCCGGCCTGAACCTCTCCCGGATCCGTTCCTCCAAGGAACTGCTCTCCTCCGGCGGCAACGCCTCCGGTCCGGTCTCCTTCATGCGGGGTGCCGACGCGTCCGCCGGAACCATCAAGTCCGGTGGCGCCACGCGCCGCGCGGCCAAGATGGTCATCCTGGACGTCGACCACCCCGACATCGAGAACTTCATCGAGACCAAGGTGAAGGAGGAGGAGAAGATCCGCGCCCTGCGCGACGCGGGCTTCGACATGGACCTGGGCGGCGACGACATCACGTCCGTCCAGTACCAGAACGCCAACAACTCGGTCCGGGTGAACGACGAGTTCATGAGGGCCGTCGAGTCCGGCGGCAAGTTCGGGCTGCGTGCCCGGATGACCGGCGATGTCATCGAAGAGGTCGAGGCCAAGTCCCTCTTCCGCAAGATGGCCGAAGCCGCCTGGGCCTGCGCCGACCCCGGCATCCAGTACGACGACACGATCAACCAGTGGCACACCTGCCCGGAGTCCGGCCGGATCAACGGCTCGAACCCGTGCAGCGAGTACATGCACCTGGACAACACCTCGTGCAACCTGGCTTCGCTGAACCTGATGAAGTTCCTCAAGGACGACGGCGAGGGCCACCAGTCCTTCGAGTCCGAGCGCTTCGCCAAGGTCGTCGAGCTGGTCATCACCGCGATGGACATCTCGATCTGCTTCGCGGACTTCCCGACCCAGAAGATCGGCGAGAACACCCGCGCCTACCGTCAGCTCGGCATCGGCTACGCCAACCTCGGCGCCCTGCTGATGGCGACCGGCCACGCGTACGACAGCGACGGCGGCCGCGCGCTCGCCGGCGCCATCACCTCGCTGATGACCGGCACCTCCTACCGGCGCTCCGCCGAGCTCGCCGCGGTCGTCGGCGCGTACGACGGCTACGCCCGCAACGCCGAGCCGCACCAGCGCGTCATGCGGCAGCACTCCGACGCCAATGCCAAGGCCGTCCACGTGGACGACCTCGACTCGCCGATCTGGGCCGCCGCGACGGAGGCCTGGCAGGACGTGATCCGCCTCGGCGCGAAGAATGGTTTCCGTAACGCGCAGGCCTCGGTCATCGCGCCCACCGGCACCATCGGTCTCGCGATGTCCTGCGACACCACCGGCCTGGAGCCCGACCTCGCCCTGGTCAAGTTCAAGAAGCTGGTCGGCGGCGGCTCGATGCAGATCGTCAACGGCACCGTGCCGCAGGCACTGCGCCGCCTCGGCTACCAGCCGGAGCAGATCGAGGCGATCGTCGCCCACATCGCCGACAACGGCAACGTGATCGACGCTCCCGGTCTGAAGACCGACCACTACGAGGTCTTCGACTGCGCGATGGGCGAGCGTTCCATCTCCGCCATGGGGCATGTCCGGATGATGGCGGCCATCCAGCCGTGGATCTCCGGCGCGCTCTCCAAGACCGTGAACCTGCCGGAGACGGCCACCGTCGAGGACGTCGAAGAGGTCTACTTCGAGGCGTGGAAGATGGGCGTCAAGGCGCTCGCGATCTACCGCGACAACTGCAAGGTCGGCCAGCCCCTCTCCGCGAAGACCAAGGACAAGGAGAAGGCGGCGGTCACCGCCAAGGCCGAGGACACCATCCGCACCGCGGTGGAGAAGGTCGTCGAGTACCGTCCGGTCCGCAAGCGCCTGCCCAAGGGGCGCCCGGGGATCACCACCTCCTTCACGGTGGGCGGCGCCGAGGGCTACATGACCGCCAATTCCTACCCGGACGACGGTCTCGGTGAGGTGTTCCTCAAGATGTCCAAGCAGGGCTCGACCCTCGCGGGCATGATGGACGCCTTCTCCATCGCCGTCTCGGTGGGTCTGCAGTACGGCGTTCCGCTGGAGACGTACGTTTCGAAGTTCACGAACATGCGCTTCGAGCCGGCCGGTATGACGGACGACCCGGACGTGCGGATGGCCCAGTCGATCGTCGACTACATCTTCCGCCGTCTGGCGCTCGACTTCCTGCCCTTCGAGACGCGCTCGGCGCTCGGCATCCACTCGGCCGAGGAACGTCAGCGCCACCTCGACACCGGTTCGTACGAGCCGTCCCTGGAGGACGGGGACCTGGACGTCGAGGGCCTGGCCCAGTCCGCTCCGCTGCACGTGGAGCCCCTGAAGGCGGTGGCGGCTCCGGCGGAGTCCGCTGAGAAGCCCGCCCCGAAGACGGCCCACACCTCGGCGGAACTGGTCGAGATGCAGCTCGGCATCAGCGCCGACGCACCGCTCTGCTTCTCCTGCGGTACGAAGATGCAGCGCGCCGGCTCCTGCTACATCTGCGAGGGCTGCGGCTCGACCAGCGGTTGCAGCTGAAACCGGGCGGAATTGCGTCGGATGCATCATCCGGCGTAGCTGAACCCGGAGCGTGATCTCTGCGAGGGAGGGGCGTCGGCCACGGCCGACGCCCCTCCCTTCTGCGGTCGGTACACCACGACTGCGTTCGGAGAACGCGCATCGCGCCAGCCCCGGCCTTGCCGGGAGCCGGGCGGTCGTCGAAGTCGGTGCCCGCCGCTGTCCGCGCCCGAGCCCTCGGCATCGACGTCGGCGTGGCCGTCAAGTGGCAGCGGGCCGCCGCCGGGGACCGGGGGCGCCTGCGCCACCGAGATCAGCCGACGCACATGCGATGACCATTCCCGGAGGAAACAGCCGCCCATGCCCCCACACCGCGCTGGAAGCAACTGCTTGACGACCGGCTCGCCGAAGCGGTCGACGTGCTGGGCGCCATCGCAGGCGTTCCCGGCAGTTCTCACACCCGCCCCCCTCATCAGACGTGTCGCCTCATTGGATGTGTCGGACGAGTAGCGAAACCGCTGGTGCTCCGGGCGTTCAGAGAACGTCCTGCCAGAGCTCTGGAGGAGACGCGTCCCGCTACGAGCAACGTGTCCTGGACGCGTACTTCGCGCGCACCTCCGCCCATTCCAGCGAAGTGGCCGATGCTTTCCACGACGCGTACATCCCGATGCACACGGAGGGGACCGTCCTGCGGCGCGGTCCCGTCCGCGGTGTTCAGCTCAGGCGCTCATGGCGGAGGAGCACGACGCCATTGCCGAACGCCCTGGTCTCCACGAGCCTCAGATCGGTCCTGGTCTCCGCCGGCCGGAACAGGGGATTTCCCTCTCCGAGGATGACCGGATGAACGCAGAGGTGGTACTCGTCGATCAGGCCGAGCCGCGCGAAGGAAGCGGCGAGGTCGGCACCGCCGAGCGCGAGGTCCCCGTCCGTCCGTTCCTTGAGCTCCAGGATCTCGTCGACGACGACTTCACGCACGACGGTGGTGTTCCAGTCGGCCCGTTCGAGCGTTCTGGAGAACACGTACTTGGGCATGTCCCGCCAGATCCCGGCGAAATCGGCCATGGGGGCGGGGCACGACGGGTCGGCGTCCGCTGTTGGCCAGAAGTCGGCCATCAGCTCATGGGTGACACGGCCATCGAGGAACGCCCCCATCATCCTCAGCCGGTCATTGAAGTATCCGTGCACCTCGTCGTCGACCAGGTGCCAGCCGATGTCGCGGCCGGGTCCCTCGAAGAAACCGTCGAGGGATACCGACATCATCAGGATGATCTTGCCCATGCGGGTCCTCGCCGACGTGATCGGATCAGGGTTCCCGCCGCCGGATCAGGTCCCCGGGGTATGGCTCCCCATCATCATGGCGAACGAGTCGGGGTCCCCCTCGAAGCCACGCACGGCCGAGCGGAACCCCCATACTCCCGAGCTGTCCCGGGTGAACTCGGCGACGACCGCCGCGGTGGCCGTGGAGACTCCGGAGAAGTCGTCCTCCGCGAGCGTGGTGTAGCCCTCGCGGATCTGTACGCCGGTGCGCTGTATCCCGCCGAACGTCTTGTGGCCGTTGCGCTGCTGGATGGCGACCCCGACCACCACCCGCCCGTACCTCGGCGCCAGCCGGTCCAGCTCGATGGTCATGACCTCGTCGAAGCCGAGGCCCTGGCCGGTCCTGCTGTCCCGGTTCAGCGCGATGGTGCCGTCCGGCGAGCGGCTGTCGAAGTGCACCACGTACGAGGGGCTGCCGTAGGGCTCGTCCACCGTGTACGTGGCGGCGATGATGTCGAGGTCATTGGCCGGATCGCCGCTTTCGCTGGGGTCCCATTTCAGCCGTACTTCGACCTTCTCGATGTCCTTGTTGGGAGTACTCACAGGGCTTCCCTCCTGGCCGCCGCACCGACGGTCCGCTCTCATCAACCGATCATGTACGTAACTCTCCATGGAACCAACTGTCCTGACACCGGGCGACGGATTCGGGCCATCTGTACCGCAGCGGCGACACACCTGTGAACCGGTGGATACGAGAGGGATCCGGGATGCGCCGATTCCGGGCAGGCATCGCCGAGCTGGTGACCTGCGACACGTTCGGCGCCGTACGATGGCGCGGTGCTGGTCAAGTGGATTCGCTGCACCGTCGTCGACCGTCATGGCTTCGAGCGGGGACAGCGAAAGTGGGCGGGGCTGCTCGGTGAGCCGGGGTTCAGGGGACAGAGCGGCGGGTGGAGCCGAGTGCACCCCGAAGTCGCCCATGTGTTCGCGTTCTGGGAGAACCGTGTCTTCTACGACTCCTTCATGGCCCGCGGCCACGACCCGATAGCCTCCGCACAGTCGGGAACGCACCGGGACACGCAGGTCAAGCTCTTTGAGCACCGGTTCGATGTGAAGACCGGTTTCGAACCCCACTTCGCGGACGCGGACGTCGTCAGGGTGGCGCACAGCCGGGTGCACGAGGACCGGGTCGAGCACTTCGCGCTCATGCAGGAGCAGGTGTGGAACCCGGCGATGGCGGGGTCGCCGGGGATGCTGCGCGGGGTGTTCGGGGAAGCGCCGGGACATGAGTTCCTGGTGCTGTCGATGTGGAACTCCAGCGCCGAGCGCGGCAAGTACCGGGCGGAGGGCGCCGAACGGCTGTCGGCGCGTGCGCAGACCGAGACGGATGTCGCGGAGCTGGCCGGAGACGTGGTGATGCTCGAACCGTCCTGGACGGTGTGACCGGCCCGCGCTCCGACGAGCGCGCCAACGGCCTTGTCGCTCGGGCCGGTTGACAGCTCAGGAGCCTTCCGTGGCGCGGTCCGGGGTGTGCTCCGGCTGCGTCGGCGCCGTGAAGACCCCGGCCAGCGCCGCGGCCAGCGCGGTGTCCGCCGCCTGGACCGCGATGTCCGCGTCGACGGGTTCGCGCGTGATGAACAGGCGCAGGAACAGGGGCGCCGAAGCCGCCCGCACCAGTGCGCCGGCGTCGGTGCCATGGGGGATCTCGCCGCGTCCGGCCGCCCGCGACACCAGGGCCTCGCAGCGCGAGAACCGCTCGCCGTAGAAGGTGCGCAGCGCTTGTGCGGCCCGCGGTGACTGGAACGCGGCGGCGATGAACGCGGTCGGCGCGGCGGCCTCGGCGGGGTCGCTGAACGAATCGGCCGTCTCGCGGAGCAGTGCGCGCAGGTCTCCTCGCAGGCTGCCCGTGTCGGGGGGCGTCCAGCTGTCCTCACCCGCGAGTTCGAGAGCGTCGACGATCAGCCCCTCGACGCTGCCCCAGCGTCGGTAGAGGGTCGTCTTGTGCACCCCCGAGTGCTCGGCGACGTACTCGATGGAGAGCCCCGGGAAGCCTTGTTCCGCCAGTCCCGTGAGGACGGCGTCGCGGACGGAGGCCCGGGTGCGTGCGGTGCGTCCGCCGGGGCGCCGGGTACCGGGTGCCGGATGCCCGCCGGCCGGTGGGGCGGTCTCTTCCTCACTCAATTGCTACTCCCGTTGCGTTAGTGGGCTTCAGTGTGCCACAGTCTCGCTAACGCGACATCGATTGCATTTACTTGACCTGGAGGCGCCCGTGTCCACTCAGATCTCGCTGCGTGATGTCACGGTGTCGCGCGGTGACCGGGTGTTGCTGGAAGGTGTCTCGCTCTCCGTCCGCCCCGGTGAGCGCGTCGGCATCGTGGGGGAGAACGGCGCAGGGAAGAGCACGCTGCTGCGTCTGCTCGCCGGTCTTGAACAGCCCGATACGGGGGAGGTGGTCACGATGTCCGGGCGCGGTGCCGGAATGCTGGACCAGGTCCCGCGGCTGCCGCCCGCCCGCACGGTCGGGGACGCGGTCGACGTGGCTCTTGCGGAACTGCGCTCGATGGAGCGGCGGCTGCGCGAGGCCGAGGCCGGTCTCGGAGCGGCGAGCGGCGAAGCCCTCGCGGCGTACGGGGACCTTCTCACCGCCTATGAACTGCGCGGTGGGTACGAGGCGGATGCCCGCGTCGACAAAGCGATTCATGGAGTCGGGCTGGGCCACATCGGCCGTGAACGGACCCTGGGCAGTCTCTCCGGCGGCGAGCAGGCGCGGCTCGGCATCGCCTTGGTGATCGCCGCGGCCCCGGAAGTGCTGCTGCTGGACGAGCCCACCAACCACCTGGACGAGGCGGCCCTGGAGTGGCTGGAGACGGAGCTGCTCGCCCACCCCGGCACTGTCGTCGCGGTCTCGCACGACCGGGTCTTCCTGGAACGGGTCGCCACCGCGGTCCTGGAGGTCGACGCCGACCGCAGATCGGTCGTGCGGTACGGCGGCGGTTACGCCGGCTTCCGCGAGGAGCGGGAGGCCGCCCGCCGACGGTGGGAGCAGGCGTACGCGCGCTGGTGCGACGAGAGCGACCGGCTCGCGGAGTACACGCGGACCACCGCACACGGTGTCGCGGCCGGCCGGGCGATCAAGGACGGCAACAAGATGGCCTACGACCGTGCGGCCGGGCGCGTTCAGTCATCGGTGTCCGGGCGGATCCGCCAGGCTCAGGAAAGGCTGCGACGGCTCCAGGCCGAGCCCGTGGCCAGACCGCCCGAGCCGCTGCGCTTCGCCGCCCGCCCCGCGGCCGGGGAGGCGGCGGGGGAGCTGCTGTCCCTGCGGGGCGTCCGTGTCGGCGACCGGCTCGCCGTCGACGAGTTCACCCTGTCGGCGGGGGAGAAGCTGCTGATCCACGGCGGGAACGGGGCGGGCAAGTCGACTCTGCTGCGGGTCATGGCCGGTGTCCTGGTTCCGGACGAGGGCTCCGTCGTCCGCCGGGGCGGTATCGGGTATCTCGCGCAGGAGATTCCGGTGCGGCGTCCCGCGGATCAGGTGATCGAGGTGTTCGGCAGAGGGCTGCCGGCAACCCAGGACGAACAGGCCGAACTGCTCCTGTCGTACGGCCTGTTCCGACGCCGCGACCTCCATGTGCGGGTCGGCTCCCTCTCCGCCGGCCAGCGTCGGCGACTGGCTCTCGCCAGGCTGCTCGCCCGCCCCGCCGACCTGCTGCTCCTGGACGAACCGGCCAACCACCTCGCCCTCGGGCTGGTGCAGGACCTGGAGACCGCGCTGGACCACTGGCCCGGGGCACTGGTGGTGGTCTCCCACGACCGGCTGCTGCGCCGCCGTTTCGTTGGTCACATACGCCGGATGGAGTCCGGACAACTGCTCGATCGAGCCGGACTCGATCTAGGGTCGGTCCATGGCACGACCGCAGCGCATTGTCCTCGTCCGGCACGGCGAGTCCGAGGGCAATGCCGATGACACGGTGTACGAGCGGGAGCCCGACCACGCGCTGAGGCTCACCGCCACGGGGCTGCGGCAGGCCAGGGAGACGGGGGTTCGGCTGCGTGACCTGTTCGAAGGCGAGCGGGTGAGTGTCTATGTGTCTCCCTACCGGCGCACGCACGAGACCTTCAGGTCACTCGGCCTGGACCTCGGCCGGGTGCGGGTCCGGGAGGAGCCGCGGCTGCGCGAACAGGACTGGGGCAACTGGCAGGACCGGGACGACGTGCGGCTGCAGAAGGCCTACCGGGACGCCTACGGGCACTTCTTCTACCGGTTCGCGCAGGGCGAGTCCGGGGCCGATGTGTACGACCGGGTCGGGGCCTTCCTGGAGAGTCTGCACCGGAGTTTCGAGGACCCGGACCACCCGGAGAACGTCCTGCTGGTCACCCACGGGCTGACCATGAGGCTGTTCTGCATGCGCTGGTTCCACTGGTCGGTGGCGGAGTTCGAGTCACTGTCCAACCCGGGGAACGGTGAGACACGGACCCTCCAGCTCGGCGCGGACGGCCGGTACACCCTCGACCGGCCATTCATACGCTGGCGCACCCCTGAGCCGTACGGCATCACCGGATAGAGTGGCAGGGCGATGACCGCTGATTCTGCTTCCGACCGGCGCTTCGAACGCGCCCTGGCCAGCCTGCGTGGGCTGTCCGTGGGAGACGCCCTGGGCTCCCAGTTCTTCGTCCCCGCCAACTATCCGCTGCTGAAACAACGAGGCCTGCCGCCGGGCCCGTGGCAGTGGACCGACGACACCGAAATGGCCTGCTCGGTGCTGGCCGTCCTCGTGGAGCACGGCCGTATCGACCAGGACGCCCTCGCGCGCTCCTTCGCCGTGCACCACGATTTCGACCGGGGCTACGGTCCCGCCGTGAACCGGATGCTCAGGCTGGTGCGGGAAGGCGGCGACTGGCGTGAGCTGGCGTCCGCGCTGTTCCAGGGCCAGGGGTCCTGGGGCAACGGATCGGCGATGCGGATCGCTCCCCTCGGGGCCTGGTACGCGGGCGATCCGGAACAGGCCACTCACCAGGCCGAGATCTCCTCGTACACCACGCACCAGCACCGCGAGGCCGTGGTGGGAGCGATGGCCGTGGCCGCGGCCGCCTCACTGGCCGCCGCCCCGGGCGGCCCGCCGACGCCGGAAGGCCTGCTGGACGGGGTGATCGCCCTCGTTCCCCGCAGCGCTGTCGGCCAGGGCCTGCGCCGGGCGCGCGACATGCTCGACTACCGCGACCCCGGGACGGTCGCCGCCGTCCTGGGCAACGGACGCCGCACCAGTGCGCACGACACCGTGCCGTTCGCGCTCTGGTCGGCGGCGCGGAGTCTCGGTGACTTCGAGCAGGCGTTCTGGGAGACGGCCCAGGCCGGCGGTGACGTCGATACGACGTGCGCCATCGCGGGCGGAGTCGTCGCCTCGGGCAGTACGGGAACACCCCCGGCAGCCTGGCTCGCGCAGACGGAGGAGTTCCCGCGCTGGCTCGGCACGGCACACGGCTCCCGGTCCGGCAGGTAGCCGGACACCCCGCCGACCCGCGATCCGCCTCACCGCGCCGACTGTCACGGTCCTGCCACAGCATCACGCGGGAAGCCGGAGGACACCGGTCCGCAGCTACTCTTTCGGCCACGCCGCCCCTTGTCGATCTTGACGGGCGTGCGCCGAATGAGACGCCGGGGCAGCCGCGCAGCCCAGTCGCCGCGCGAGTGGACCCCGGTGGGGAGGGGTCCCATGTCAGATCAACCGTCCGAGGCGTCCCGTCAGCCGTCCAAGGCGTCCGCCCCGCCCGAGGAACCCGCCCGTGCGCGGGCGCAGCACGGACAGGGAACCGGCCGGCACCAGGGCAACCCGTGGTCGCACGGAACCCCGGCGCCCTCATCGCTGACCCGGCTCCGTCCGGCCCCGCCGGCCGTCGTCCGGACCGCCACACTCTGGGCGGTTCTGGCCACGGCGCTGCTCAGCGCGGCGCTGCTGGGCGACGGCCTCGGGGTGAACCTCCTGATCGTGGCGGTGCCCGCGGCACTGGCCGCGTTCTTCGCCGCGCGGGCGGCGGGGCGCCGGCCCCGTCCATGGACGCTGACCTGGGCGGCCGGCGGACTCGCCCTCCTCACCGTCCCGGCCCTCCGGGACGCGGGCTGGCCGGCCTTCTTCGCGGTCGTGTCGGCCTTCGCGCTGGGCTCGCTCGCCCTTCACGGCAGCCGGAGCTGGCCGGGTGTGCTGGCCGGTTCGCTGGGGATGGCCGACTCGATCGTTCCCGGGGCCCTGTGGGGCTGGCGCGGACTGCGCGACCGTACCGCCGGGTCGAGCGGCCGCCTGGGCACAGCGGTACGCACCACGGCGGTGGCCGCCGTGCTGCTGATCGTGTTCGGGGCTCTCTTCGCCGGCGCCGACGCCGCCTTCGCCGACCTCCTGAGCAACCTCGCCCCCGATGTGTCCGCCGCCGACGGACCGTGGCGGTTCTTCCTGTTCCTGGCCGGTCTCGTGGGCGCCCTGGCCGCCGCGTACACCGCGGCTGCCCCGATGCGCTGGGACGGGATCACCGTGCGCCCCGGCAAGCCCCGCGGCAGCGCGGAGTGGGCACTTCCGCTCATCGTGCTCAATCTGCTGTTCGCGGCCTTCATCACCCTCCAGCTGGCCGTTCTGTTCGGTGGCTACGGCAAGGTGCTGGAGGAGACCGGGCTGACCCGCGCCGAGTACGCCCGACAGGGCTTCTGGCAGCTCCTCTGGGCCACGCTGCTCACCCTCCTGGTGATCGCCCTGGCGCTGCGCTGGGCCCCGCGCGGCGGCAACCGCGACCGCACCCTCGTACGGGCCGTGCTCGGCACGCTGTGCGTGCTCACGCTCGTCGTCGTGGCCTCGGCGCTGCGCCGCATGGACCTGTACGTCGACGAGTTCGGCCTCACCAGGCTCCGGATATCCGTCGCCGCCGTGGAACTCTGGCTCGGCGTGGTGCTCGTCCTGATTCTGGCGGCGGGCGTGTTCGGTGCCAGAATCCTGCCGCGGGCCGTGGCCGTCAGCGCCGCGGCCGGGGTGCTCGCCTTCGGGCTGCTCTCACCGGACGGGGTGATCGCGGAGCAGAACGTCCAGCGCTTCCGCCAGGACAAGCCGATCGACATCGCCTACCTCAAGGGTCTCTCGGCCGACGCCGTACCGGCCCTCAGCACGCTGCCGGAACCGCTGCGTTCCTGCGCGCTCCAGGACATTCAGCGGACCCTGGACTCCACGGACTCCCCCTGGTACGCCACCAGCTGGGGCGAAGCGCGGGCCAAGGACATCCTCAGGAACCGGAGAGCGACGGTCGAGGGCCGGGGCTGTTACGCACCGGGCAGCGGCAGCGAGCGGGAGGGCAACACCGAGAGTGAGCCCTACGACCCCTACGACCCGTACTGATCCACTGGACAGGGCTGAGGCGGGCGGACGGGGCCGGTCCCGATCGGGCCGGATCCGGGCTGTCCCGTGCCGCCTCCGGGGCCCGCCCGCTCGCCTTCCGGGGCCCTCGGCCGTGGCCGGTTCGCGCTGCTCAGGGGGACGCCGCGAGCGGATCCGCGGTATGCCGGGCGCCCCGGGGTGTTGCTGCCGTTGCTGTCGGCGTACGCTTGCTGGCGCCATGCCGTACGAACCACCCACGCACACCGTCGAGCGCTCGATCCGCGCTACCACCGGTGCCAGGACCGTCGCCGGTGTCGACGAGGTCGGACGCGGAGCGTGGGCCGGCCCCGTCACCGTTTGCGCGGCGGTCACCGGCCTGCGGAAGCCGCCCGAAGGACTCACCGACTCCAAGCTGATCACTCCCAGGCGCCGCGCCGAACTGGCCCCGCTGCTCAAGAAGTGGGTCACGGCCTACGGACTCGGTCACGCGTCGCCGCAGGAGATCGACGAACTCGGCATGACCGCCGCCCTCAGGCTCGCCGCGGTACGGGCTCTCGAAGGCCTGCCGGTACGTCCCGACGCCGTCATCCTCGACGGCAAGCACGACTACCTGGGGCAGCCCTGGAAGGTCCGTACCGTGATCAAGGGCGACCAGTCCTGTATCGCGGTCGCGGCGGCCTCGGTCATCGCCAAGGTCCACCGCGACCGGATGATGGCCGAACTGGGCGCGGAATCAGAGGAGTACACAGACTTCGCCTTCGGCGCCAACGCGGGGTATCCCTCTCCCGTGCACAGGGCCGCACTGGAGGAGCGGGGGCCGACGCCCCAGCATCGCCTCTCCTGGGCGTACCTGGACGCGTTGCCCAGGTGGCAGCACCTGAAGAAGGTCCGTTTTTCCGCCGAGGCGGCTGAACTGGAAAGCGGGGGCCAGCTCGGCTTCGACTTCTGATCGCGCACACGCGCCCACCTCCGATGCCGACCGTGTCGGCGTCCTACCGACCACATTCATGCCTCTCATCCCCGAGGAGCCTCAGATTCACGAGAGCGCCCAGGGTCCCCGCGTCACTCCGGCCGCCGGCCGCACCGCGCCGACCCCCCGTCCCGTACCAGGTCCGCGTTCCGCGGCCACGCCGCGTCCCGGACGCCCGGTCCCGGGTCCCGCGCGGCCCGCGCCTCCGGCGCAGCGCACGCAACCCGCACCCACTCCCGCCGCCCGGCCCGTGCCGGCCAAGCCGGAGAATCGCTCCGCGCCGCAGCTCCAGGTGATCCCGGCTCCGGCCGGGGGCGCACTCGACGCGGCCGAGGGGGCCGTCGACCTGCTGCTCGAATCCGGACGGGCACCGGGCGACATCCTGGTGCTCACCACCGGTGATCAGCACCCGTGGGCCGCACACGAGCTCTCCTTCGGAGAAGCCGCCTACTGGGCCCAGCACGACGCCGGTGACGACGTCTTCTTCGGGGACGCGTCGGCGATCACCCGTGCCAAGGACCGCCCCGTGGTCGTGGTCGCGGTGAACGGGGACGCCGATGGCGCCGCCGCCCGCACGCTTCCCGCGGCGCGGGAGCGCGCGGAGGCGCTGCTGATCGTCTGCGGTGACCCGGGGACGATCAACTCCGTGCTCGGCGCGGGCGTCTGAGACGTCCGTCCCCGGTTCGCCCGGTGTCCCGGCCGCCCACGCGGCAGCCGGGACACCGGGCAGACCGCTTTTAGCGGGCGGCGGTGCGCCGCAGGGCCTCCGCCGCTCCGCCGCCGGTGCGCGACGGTGCCGGGTGCTGACCGCCGGCGGTGCCGGTGAGCGCCGACGGCCGTGACAGCGAACTGGGCCGACGGCCGCCCCGCCCTTCCCCCAGCACCTGCCAGCCTCCGCGGGTCAGCGTGATGTACGCGCCGCACCGCAGGCCGTGCAGTGTGCAGGCGTCGCGAAGGCCCCACATCCACGCACCGTCCTCCTCGGTCCACCGCTCGTCGCCCTCGCGGCAGTAGAGGAGCACCGCGGTGCGCACCGGCGTGCGGCGGCGCAGATCGTGCGGTATGACGCGGCGCAGATGGGCCAGCAGTGCGTTGCGGAAGTCCCAGCCGTCCGCGGGCACCGCGGTCCGGCGGACGAACGAGGCGCTGGCCGTGAGCCGCTCCTCGTGGTCGAGAACCGCGACGACGGCGGTGGACGGCGTCGGGTGGTGCCGGGCGTGCAGGCCGCTGACGACCTCGCGCGGGCTGCGCAGGAGGGGGATGCCCGCCGAGGCCCACTCGGCCGGTTCGAGCATCCTGGCAAGGTGATTGGCGGAGTAGGCGGAAACCGAGGACGCCGCTGTCGCGGAGTCCGCGGACGGAGCGAATCCGAAGGTCACGGTCCTCCCTTCGCTACGCGCCCACGTTGCGGGCAGGGTGGGTGGGGGCGCGCCGCGGCACAGCCCTTCCGGGCCGCGAAGAGACCGTGCGGGGAGCGACTCCAATTCTTCCTGGCGTATCCGCAGGCGGCAACGAGCAATTGCTGCGGCTGACGGGAATCAGCCGGAATGACACTGATATCCCTGCCCGGATACCACCGGATGAGACCACCTTGCCCGCCCGGACAGCGAGGACCAGCGGAAACACCCGTTCCGGCCTGCCGCGCGGGCGGCCGCCCGGCGGCGGCGATTGTCCATTGTCGGTGCCATCGGGTTGCATGGGGGGATGGACAACCTGGAACTCCGCGCCGAAGCCGATGCCATCCTCGCCGAGCTCGTCGGCGACCCCGGGGGGACGGCGCGGCTGCGGGAGGACCAGTGGCAGGCCGTGGCGGCTCTGGTGGAGGAGCGCAGGCGGGCGCTGGTGGTGCAGCGCACCGGCTGGGGCAAGTCGGCGGTCTACTTCGTCGCCACCGCGCTGCTGCGCCGTCGCGGCTCCGGCCCCACGGTGATCATCTCGCCGCTGCTGGCGCTGATGCGCAACCAGGTCGAGTCCGCGGCACGGGCCGGTATCCAGGCGCGGACCATCAACTCCGCCAACCCGGAGGAGTGGGAAACGATCTACGGGGAGGTCGAGCGCGGCGAGACCGATGTCCTCCTCGTCAGTCCGGAGCGCCTCAACTCCGTGGATTTCCGTGATCAGGTGCTGCCCAAGCTCGCGGCCACGACCGGTCTGCTGGTGGTGGACGAGGCGCACTGCATCTCCGACTGGGGCCACGACTTCCGCCCCGACTACCGCAGGCTGCGGGCGATGCTCGCCGAGCTCGCCCCCGGTGTGCCGGTCCTGGCCACCACCGCGACCGCCAACGCACGCGTCACCGCGGATGTCGCCGAGCAGCTGGGCACCGGTGCCGGCGAGGCCCTGGTGCTGCGCGGCCCGCTGGAGCGGGAGAGCCTGCGGCTCGGTGTGGTCCGGCTGCCCGACGCGGCACACCGCCTCGGCTGGCTCGCCGAGCACCTGGACGAGCTGCCGGGCTCCGGGATCATCTACACCCTCACCGTCGCCGCGGCGGAGGAGGCCACCGCCTTCCTGCGCCAGCGGGGCTTCCGCGTGGCCTCGTACACCGGGAAGACGGAGAATGCCGACCGGCTGCAGGCCGAGCTCGACCTCCAGGAGAACCGGGTCAAGGCGCTGGTGGCGACGTCGGCGCTGGGCATGGGCTACGACAAGCCGGACCTGGGCTTCGTGGTCCATCTCGGCTCGCCGTCCTCGCCGATCGCCTACTACCAGCAGGTGGGGCGCGCGGGCCGCGGTGTCGCGCACGCCGATGTGCTGCTGCTTCCGGGCAAGGAGGACGAGGCCATCTGGCGTTACTTCGCCGACACAGCCTTCCCGCCCGAGGCACAGGTTCGCCAGACCCTCGCGGCCCTCGCCGACGCGGGGCGGCCGCTGTCCGTTCCGGCCCTGGAAGCGGCGGTGGATCTCCGGCGCAGCCGGCTGGAGACCATGCTGAAGGTGCTGGATGTCGACGGCGCGGTCAAGCGGGTGAAGGGCGGCTGGACGGCCACGGGAGCCGAGTGGGTGTACGAGGCCGAGCGCTACGCGTGGGTGGCGCGGCAGCGGGCGGCCGAGCAGCAGGCGATGCGCGACTACGTGAGCACGTCCCTGTGCCGCATGGAGTTCCTGCGCCGGCAGCTGGACGACGAGGGGGCGAGCCCGTGCGGCCGGTGCGACAACTGCGCGGGCGCCTGGGCCGATTCCTCCGTCTCGGCGGAGACGCTGACGGGGGCGACGAGGGAACTGGACCGTCCGGGAGTGGAGGTGGAGCCCCGGCGGATGTGGCCGACGGGGATGCCCGCCCTCGGTATCGAGCTCAAGGGGCGCATCCCGGCCAAGGAGCAGTGCTCCACCGGGCGTGCCCTGGGCCGGCTCTCGGACATCGGCTGGGGCAACCGGCTGCGTCCGCTGCTCGCCGAGAACGCGGCCGACGGGCCGGTCCCCGACGACGTCCTGCAGGCCGCGGTGGCGGTGCTCGCCGACTGGGCGCGTTCCCCGGGCGGCTGGGCGCCCGGGGTGCAGGACGCCACCGCCCGGCCGGTGGGAGTCGTCGCCGTACCGTCCCTGACCCGCCCGAAGCTGGTGGGTTCCCTCGCCCAGGGAATCGCGGACATCGGCCGTCTCCCGTTCCTGGGGACCCTGACGTACACCGGGGCGGGCGGCGCGCACGCGGCGCGGCGCAGCAACTCCGCCCAGCGGCTGAGGGCGTTGTCCGGTGCCTTCGCCGTTCCGGAGGAGCTGGCCGGTGCGCTCGCAGGGTCTCCCGGTCCGGTCCTGCTCGTGGACGACTTCACGGAGTCCGGCTGGACCCTTGCCGTCGCCGCCCGGCTGCTGCGCCGGGCGGGCGGTGAGCAGGTCCTTCCGCTGGTCCTTGCCGCGACCGGGTGAACCGGACGCCGCCCGCGTGAACTCCGCCCCGGTGGACTCTGCCCGCCGGGGCGGCTCGGGCCGGCGTCAGGAGCGGCTCGGGCGTCGGGGGTGACTCAGGCGTCAGGAGCGGCTCAGGCGTCGGGGCGGCTGGTCAGATAGCCGCCCATGGAGGTGAAGTACTCCGCCGCGGGCAACTCCCGCCCGTCCTCGGTCCGTACGCAGGTGATGGCCAGTCCGTGGTTGCGGCCGGTGCGGGCCTCGGGTCCGGCCACGATCACCACGCCGTCGCCCTCGCGGTAGAAGATACGGCCGGGCGTACCGCCGTAGCGGCCCCGGGACACCACCGCGGCGAGGAGTTCGAGCCGCTTGCCCTTGTGGAAGGTGAAGGCACTGGGGTACGGCTCGGACTGCGCGCGGACCAGACGCTCCAGGACGTCCGCCGGCCAGGTCCAGTCGACACGGATGTCCTCGGCGGAGCGCTTGTGGAAGAAGCTCGCCCCGGAACGGTCCTGCTCGGTGAACTCCGTCTGCCCGGCGGCGATCAGGTCGAGGGCGCCGATGGTGACCGGGGCGATGAGGTCGACGGTCTTGTGGAACAGGTCGGTCGCGGTGTCCGCGGGGCCGACCGGGACCGCCTCCTGCCGGACGATGTCACCGGCGTCGAGTTCGTTGTTCATCATGTGCGCGGTGACGCCCACTTCGGACTCGCCGTTGATCAGGGCCCAGATCAGCGGCGAGAAGCCGGCGTACTTCGGCAGCAGCGAGTCGTGGACGTTCAGCGTGCCGTGGCGAGGGAGCCCGAAGATGCGCGGGGGTATCCACGTCCGCCAGTTGTTGGCCACGATGATGTCCGGTCCGGCCTCCTTGAGACGCTCGAACACCTCGTCGTCGGGGCGGTTGCAGATCACCACCGGGACGCCGTGCTCCTCGGCGAGATCGGCGACGGAGTCGCTCCAGATCTTCTCGTACGCGTGCTCGCTGCGGGGGTGTGTCACGACCAGGACCACGTCGTGATCGGAGTCCAGCAGGGCTTGCAGGGTCCGGTGCCCCCAGGTCTGGTATCCGAACATGGCGACCCGCATGGGGTTCCTCCTCAGAGCAGGGGTTGACCGACGGAAAGTAAAGCAAGGCTTACCTCAGTTTGCAACGCGCTCACTTGGAGCCCCAGTTGGCGGGACTCGTTGTCCGTTCTTCCGTCTTGCCCTATCGACAGTCACGTGAGATTAGCTTAGGCTCACCTAAGTTTTGACGGGTCGTTCTGTCGGCGTGCCCATCTTTCGTATGTCGTACTTTCCCCACGCCTGCGCCTGACAGGCGGCTTCTCCTTACGATTGGGAGTGACATGTCACCGGTTCTTCCTGGCGACGCGGCACCGGTCCACGACCTCATAGGCATCGGCTTCGGGCCGTCCAATGTGGCCATGGCCATCGCGCTGAGCGAGCACAACGCACGCGTCGGCAGGCAGGAGACGGTCACCGCCCACTTCTTCGAGCAACAGCCGCGCTTCGGCTGGCACCGCGGCATGCTGATCGACGACGCGACCATGCAGGTGTCCTTTCTCAAGGACCTCGTGACGCTCAGGAACCCGGCCAGTGAATTCAGCTTTCTCTGCTATCTGCAGAGCAAGGGCCGCCTGATCGACTTCATCAATCACAAGAACTTCTTCCCGCTCCGGGTGGAGTTCCACGACTACTTCGAGTGGGCCGCCGCCAAGGTCGACGACATGGTCTCCTACGGCCACGAGGCCGTCGGCGTCACGCCCGTCGTCCGCGACGGAGTCGTGGAGCACCTGGATGTGACGGTCCGCTCGGCGGAGGGGCTCGTGGTCCACCGCGCCCGCAACCTCGTCATCGGCACCGGGCTGCGTCCCCGCATGCCGGAAGGCGTGGAGCGCGGCGACCGCGTCTGGCACAACTCCGAACTGCTGTCGAAGGCCGGGGGGCTGGAGGGCGCCTCGCCCTCCCGGTTCGTCGTCGTGGGCGCCGGCCAGAGCGCCGCCGAGAACGTCGCCTATCTGCACCGCTGTTTCCCGCAGGCCGAGATCTGCGCGGTCTTCTCCCGCTACGGCTACAGCCCCGCGGACGACAGCGCCTTCGCCAACCGGATCTTCGACCCCGGGGCGGTCGACGAGTACTTCGCCGCGCCCGACGACGTCAAGAGCCGGCTGATGGACTATCACGGGAACACCAACTACTCCGTGGTGGACATCGACTTGATCGACGACCTGTACCGGAAGACGTACCAGGAGAAGGTTCTCGGCGCCGAGCGGCTGCGCTTCCTCAATGTGTCCCGGCTCGTGGACGTCAAGGAGACACCGGACAGGGTCCACGCCACGGTGAGGTCGCTCGTCACGGGTGAGGAGAGCGATGTGGACGCCGATGTGGTGGTGTGCGCCACCGGCTACAGCCCCGTCGACCCCCTCCGCCTCCTCGGCGAGGTCGCGGACCGCTGCCTCCGCGACGACGAGGGCCGCGTCCGCGTCGAGCGCGACTACCGCATCACGACGGACCACGACCTGCGCTGCGGGATCTATCTGCAGGGCGGTACGGAGCACACGCACGGCATCACGTCGTCCCTGCTGTCCAACACCGCGATCCGGGTCGGCGAGATCCTGGACTCACTGGTCGGCCGGGGCGCCAAGTCCGCCTCCGACGAGGCCCGTCCGGTCGTCGACGGAACCGCCCGCTGAGGACGGTCCCGCGGGCCGGGTCCGGCGGCCCCGCGCACCGGGCGCGGGGCGTCCGCACGGCCGTGCGGCCCCGGTGGAGCAAAGGGATAACGTACGTCGACATGTGCACGACCGCAGTTGAGCGCCCCGTGCCCCGGGGCATAGCAGAGGCCCGCCGCCGGCGGGCCATGGGTGTGGGCGCGCTCCTGGTGATCCTCGTGATCGCCGGGGTGGTGTCGCTGGCCGTGGGCGCACGCGCGCTGAGCCCCGCCGAGGTGTGGCACGGGCTGTTCGCAGCGCCGGACCCGGACCGGAAGCTGACCGAGATCAGGCTCATCGTGCAGACCGTGCGGGTGCCCCGGACGGTGCTCGCGGTCGTGGCGGGCATCGCGCTGGGGGTCGGCGGGGCGCTGATCCAGGGGTACACGCGCAACCCGATCGCCGACACGGGCCTGCTGGGGGTGAACTCCGGTGCCTCGTTCGCCGTGGTGGGCGTCATTGCCCTGTTCGGGCTGAGCGACCCGTTCCAGTACGTCTGGTTCGCCTTCCTGGGGGCGGCGGTCGCCGGGGTCGTCGTGTTCGGCCTCGCGAGCATCGGCCGCGGCGCCGGCAATCCGCTGACACTCGCCCTGGCGGGGCAGGGGGTCACGGTGTTCCTCGCGGCGATGACCACGGCCATCGCCCTGTCGGACCAGAAGTCGCTGAACGCGCTGAGGTTCTGGAACTCGGGGTCCGTGGCCGGTGTCGGGTTCGATGTCATCTGGCCGGTGGCCGCGTTCGTCGCGGTCGGGCTGGTGCTCGCCCTGTCCGCGCTGCCCACCCTCAACCTGCTCAATCTGGGCGACGACGTGGCACGCGGCCTGGGCGTGAACATCGCGCTGAGCCGGACCATCGGTATCTGCGCCATCACACTGCTGGCCGGCGCGGCGACGGCGGCGTGCGGACCCATCGCGTTCCTCGGGCTCATGGTGGCCCATGTCGCCCGGTACCTGACCGGACCGGACTACCGCTGGCTGGTGCCGTACGCGGGTCTGCTCGGGGCCGTCGTGCTGCTGGTCTGCGACATCGTGGGGCGCTTGGTGGTGCGACCGGGCGAGCTGGACGCGGGTGTCGTCGTCGCCCTCCTCGGCGCACCGTTCTTCGCGCTCCTGGTGTGGCGGGGAAAGTTCAGGAGCGCGTGAGCGGGCCGGGGCGTGCGAACGGGCGGGGACGCGTGAAGGCGAGGGGCGCATGAGGGCGACGGAGCGCGTGGACGGGTCGGAGTCCGGTGGGCCGGAGTCTTCGGGCGGGACACGGACGCCGGACGGCGCGGGGCAAGTGAGCGGAACAGGGCGCGGGATGGGGACGGATGTGAAGCGAGCGGCGACGCCCGGTGTACGGCTGGGCCGGGTGTCGTTCGTATGGCGGCCCTGGATCGTCCTGGTCACGCTGGTGCTGGCGGCGGCGACCTTCCTCGTGTTCTGTCTGTCCATCAGCATCGGGGACTTCCCCATCGGTCTGTCCCGGGTGATCGCCACGATTCTGGGCGGGGGCGAACAGGTCGACGAATTCGTGGTCATGGAGCTGCGGATGCCGCGCGCCCTGGCCGGTCTCGTCGTCGGCATCGCGCTGGGAGTGTCCGGCGCGGTCA
Source organism: Streptomyces sp. NPDC079020 (assembly GCF_044542225.1). Taxonomy (NCBI): domain Bacteria; kingdom Bacillati; phylum Actinomycetota; class Actinomycetes; order Kitasatosporales; family Streptomycetaceae; genus Streptomyces; species Streptomyces sp. NPDC079020. The sequence goes on along the minus strand of NZ_JBITUB010000003.1, from coordinate 458,857 downwards.
CCCAGTCCGTCGTACGCAATCCGCTGGCCAGCCCGGACATTCTGGGGATCACCTCGGGGGCCAGCGCGGTCGCGGTCTTCCTGGTGACGGTGTCGGGCGGGACCGCCGCGGCGGTCGTCAGCTCCGTGGGTCTGTCGGCAGCGGCGCTCGCGGGCGGTCTCGGCACGGGTCTGCTGGTGTACTTCCTGGCGTGGCGGCGCGGGATCGACGGCTTCCGGCTCATTCTCATCGGCATCTCGGTGAGCGCCGTGATGGAGGCGGTCACGACCTGGCTGCTGGTCTCGGCCGACATCAAGGATGTGGCCAAGGCGCAGGCGTGGCTGGTCGGTTCGCTGGACAACCGGTCGTGGGACGAGGTCCGGGTCGCGTTCTGGTGCTCGCTCGCCCTGATGGCCGTCGTGGCCGCCGCCGCCTTCCAGTTCAAGCCGATGCACCTCGGCGACGACGTCGCGGCGGGGCTGGGCGTGCGGTACTCACGGGTGCGGGCGGTCCTGCTGCTGTGTGCGGTACTCCTCGCCGCGGTGGCCGTGAGCGGTGCGGGCCCGGTGCCGTTCGTCGCGCTGGTGGCGCCACAGGTGGCGATGCGTCTGGCGAGGTGCCCCACACCGCCGATGGTGGCCTCCGGCCTGGTGGGAGCGCTGCTGCTGATCGGTTCGGACCTGGTCGCGCGCAACGCGCTGCCGATCTCCCTCCCGGTCGGTGTGGTCACCGCCGCGATCGGAGGGCCTTTCCTTGTCTATCTCTTGGTGCGGGCGAACGTCAGATAGATGATAGAAAGGTTAGGCAATCCTAATAAAGGGGAGCTTGTGGCCGCTCAGCGCAGCACCGAGAACGGGTCCGGGGTCAATGGCGTCGCACGGCTGGCAGCCAGGGGCGTCACGGTCGGGTACGGCGGCCGGACGGTCATCGACGATCTCGACGTGGCGATCCCGCCGGGGGTGATCACCACGATCATCGGCCCCAACGGGTGCGGGAAATCGACCCTGTTGCGCACCCTGACGCGGCTGCTCAGGCCGACCAGGGGAGCGGTCGTGCTGGACGGCGAGGACATCGCCGGGCTCAGGACCAGGGATGTGGCCAAGAAGCTCGGTCTGCTGCCGCAGGCGCCGGTTGCCCCCGAGGGACTGACGGTGGCCGACCTGGTGGCCAGGGGACGTCATCCGCACCAGAGCTGGCTGCGCCAGTGGTCCTCGGACGACGCCGATGTCGTGGAGCGCGCGCTGGAGATGACCGGGGTGTCCGAACTGGCCGACCGCCCCGTGGACTCGCTCTCCGGCGGTCAGCGTCAGCGCGTGTGGATCTCGATGACCCTGGCCCAGGGCACCGATCTGCTGCTGCTGGACGAGCCGACCACGTATCTGGACCTGGCGCACGCGGTCGATGTGCTCGACCTGGTGGACGACCTGCACGAATCCGGGTGCACCGTGGTCATGGTGCTGCACGACCTCAACCTGGCCGCGCGGTACAGCGACAACCTCATCGTGATGCGCGACGGGCGGATCCTGGAGCAGGGGCATCCGCGTGACGTGATCACCGCCGAACTGCTGCAGGAGGCGTTCGGACTGCGGGCCGAGGTGATCGACACTCCGGTGGGCGGCGGGCCGCTCATCGTGCCGATCGGCCGTACGCACGTCCAGCCGAGGCGTGCGGTGTCCGCGGGTATGGCCTGAGGCTCGCCCCCGCGGTCCCCGCCGGGCGTGCCACCGGTCCGTACGGGGACGTCATGGCCCGTGAAGGGGACGGCGTGGCCCGGGAGTTGACCGCGTCCGCCGTCGGGTTGCCCTCGGCGGAGGAATTATTCAAGTAAGGCTAGGCTAACCTCACCTGTGCAGGATAAGGTTTGGCTGCCCTTAGACAGGGCGTAGCGGACAGCGCGAAAGCAAAGGGAACCCGGATGCTCCTCCATAGAACGACACTTGTGAAGCCATGGCGGCGGTTCGCTGCGGTCCTGTCCGCCACGGCCCTCGGCGTCGGCCTCCTCGCGGCATGCGGTTCCGACACGGAGGACAAGGCGAGCGACGACGCCCCGGCCGCGGCCGGCGGCGCGTTCCCGGTCACCGTGGAGCACGCGTTCGGGTCCACCAAGGTCACCAAGGCGCCCCAGCGGGTCGTCTCCGTGGGCTACACGGACGACCAGGCCATCCTGGCGTTCGGCATCAAGCCGGTCGGCATGGTCGACCAGTACCCCAACCCGGCGGGCAAGTCCCCCGACATCAACACCCAGTGGCCCTGGGTGAAGGACAAGTGGGGCGACACCCGTCCCGAGGTCGTCATGAACAACGGCGACTCGGGCCCCAACTACGAGAAGATCGCGGCCCTCCGGCCGGACCTGATCATCGCGGTCTACTCCGAGATCGACAAGGCCGCGTACGAGAAGCTCTCCAAGATCGCCCCGACGGTGGGCCGTACCAAGGCCGAGAAGGAGCCGTTCAGCGCCCCGTGGCAGGACAACGCCGTCCACATCGCCAAGGCGCTCGGCAAGGAGGACGAGGGCACCAAGCTGGTCCAGGGCATCCAGGGCAAGCTCGACGCGGCTCGTAAGGCACACCCGGAGTTCGCGGACCAGACCGCCGTCGCGCTGTCCTGGTACAAGGACTCGGTCGCCCCCTTCACCACCACCGATGTGCGCGGGCAGTTGCTCACCGGCATCGGCTACAAGGGCGCGACGGAGGTCGACAAGGCCGCGGGCGGCGAGTTCTCCACCGTGCTGTCGCCCGAGCGCATCGACCTGGTCGACGTGGACCGTATCGTCGTCATCAACGACAAGGCGGACCAGGAAGCGCTGAAGAAGTTCGAGCTGTTCACCAACCTGTCGGCGGTCAAGGACGGCAAGGTCTCGTACCTGCTGGACAGTGAGGGCCCGGCGGTCGGTGCGGCCATGTCCCAGGGCACCCTGCTGTCCCTGCCGTACGCGATCGACGAGCTCGTCAAGTCGGTCGAATAGGGATCCCGGTCGAGAACGGATCGCGGTCGAATGGAGATGGTGGTCACCCTGTCCGGTCACCGGCACGAACCGGCCTCCGCGTGAGCGCCACCGAGACCCGCGCGGCGCGGGCGACCCTGCGCACGGCGACCGGCCGCGAGGCCACCGGGTGGGTCGCGGCCCACTGCCGCGAGACGCCGCGGCTGACGGCGGCCACCGTGCTCACCACGGTCGTCGGCGCGGCCCTCCAGGTGGTCCCGGTGCTGCTGCTGGGCCGGGTGGTCGACGGGGTGGTCGGCGGCGAGCCGCGCTCGGTCCTGGTCACGGTCGGGGCGCTGATGGTGACTGCCGCGCTGCTCGGCGCGGCGGCCACCGCGGTGTCGACGTACCTGATCGGACGGCTGGGCGCCGAACTGCTCGCCCGGCTGCGGGAAGGTGCCGTCCGGGCGGTGCTGGGAATGCCCAGCGCCCGGGTCGAACAGGTCGGCAGGGGCGACGTGCTGTCCCGGGTCGGTGACGACGTGGCCGTGCTGTCCAACGGCATCCGCACCGCCATTCCCACCGTGTTCTCCGCGGGGGTGCTGGTCGTCATCGCGACGGTCGGCATGTTCGGACTGGACTGGCGGCTCGGCCTGGCGGGCGCCGGCGCACTGCCCGCGTACGCGCTGGCCCTGCGCTGGTACCTGCCCCGCTCCGCCCCGCTCTACCGGAAGCAGCGGGCGGCCCAGGCCGACCGTGCGCAGGCGTTGATCAGCGGTCTCAACGGGATCGACACCGTCCGGGCCTACCGCCTCGAAGGCGCCGTCCGCGAGACGGTCACCCGTGAGTCGTGGCGGGTGCGCGAGCTGGGTATCGAGGTGTTCCGCTTCTTCGGCCGGTTCGTCGGCCGGGAGAACCGCGCCGAGTTCATCGGGCTGGTCCTGATCCTCGTGGTGGGGTACGCCCTGCTGGAGACCGATGCCGCCACTCTGGGCGAGGTGTCGGCGGCCCCGCTGATGTTCCACCGGCTGTTCACCCCGCTGGGCGCCATCATGTTCACCTTCGACGAGGCGCAGAAGTCCGGCGCGAGCCTGATCCGCCTCGTCGGTGTGATGGCGGAACCCGCGGAGGACCGGCTGGTCGGTGACCGTTCGGTGGCGGCTGCGGAGAGCGTGCCGTACGCGGTGACGGTGGAGGGGCTGACGTTCGGTTATCCCGATGCCGAGGAGCCGGTCCTGCGGGACGTCGGCCTGACGATCCCGGCCGGCGGCTCGCTCGCGCTGGTCGGGGCGACGGGCGCCGGCAAGTCGACCCTGGCCGCGCTGATCGCCGGGATCGGCACTCCGCAGGCCGGTTCGGTGCGCATCGGCCCGCACGACCTCGCCGCCCTGGACGAGGCCGGCGCGCGGGCGCTGGTGAGCATTCTGACGCAGGAGACGCATGTGTTCTCCGGTTCGATCGCCGACGACCTGCGGCTCGCCGCGCCGGAGGCGACCGACGACCGGCTGATGGAGGCGTTGCGGACGGTCGGTGCCGACGGGTGGGTCGAGGTGCTGCCCGACGGACCGGACACCCTGGTCGGCGAGGGCGGCGAGCGTCTGGACGTCACCAAGGTCGCCCAGATCGCGCTCGCCCGGCTGGTGCTGGGCCGGTCGCCGGTGGTCGTGCTCGACGAGTCGACCGCCGAGGCGGGCAGCGAGGGCGCCGCCGAGCTGGAGCGGGCCGTGCTGGCCGCCTGCGCGGGCCGGACCACGCTGTTCGTGGCTCACCGGCTGACACAGGCGATGGCGGCGGACCGGATCGCCGTGCTGGACGCGGGACGCGTGGTGGAGCAGGGAACGCACGAGGAACTGGTGGCTCTGGGCGGCCGGTACGCACGGCTGTGGCGGGCCTGGCGCGAGGGAAGTTAGGCGTCCCTGAGTCAGGTCTGGCCAACTCTGGTACTTGGAAGGGATGCTGAGTCATCGATGAGGGAACCGAACGCTCGTCTCGTTCTGCTGTCTCCCGCGCGCCTGGACGGCGTACGCAGGCGCACCGGTGACTACGGTGACCGCACCATCGCCCGAGCGTGTGCCATCGCGCTGGCGTACTGGGCGACGGGCCGGAGCCCCGAGGGCGCGGATCTCGCCCCCGGCACGCTGTTCGCCGACGTCCTCGGATGGGCCGACAACGGCGGCTCCGGGGCCGACGGCTGGGAGGCCGGCGCGGACGGCCGGAGCATCACCGTCCCCGCGGGCGTCGTGCCGGCCGACGCACAGCTCGCCCTCGAGGATCTGGCCGACTTCCCGGACCGGCCCATCGGCACCATCGGCCCGGACAGCGCCGCGCTGAGGATCGCCGCCCTGGCCGAGTGGAACGACACCGGCGCCGACCGGGTCCGCCCGACCGTCGTGGAGATGTTCCTGGAACAGGCGCGGAACAGGCCGGACGCCATCGCCATCGTCGACGAGCACCGGTCGCTGACCTACCGTGAGGCCTCTGAGAAGTCCGGCCAGTTGGCCGGCCACCTCGCCGGACGGGGCCTCACCTCCGAGCAGGTCGTCGGCATTTCGCTGAGCCGCTCCGCCGACATGGTGATCGCCCTGCTCGCGGTGCTCCGGGCGGGGTGCGCGTTCGTGCCGCTCGATCCACAGTGGCCCGCCGCGCGCCGGGCCGTCGTCGTCGAGGACGCCCGCATCGTGCTCCAGCTCAACGATTCGGGTGAACACGCGGCGGGCGAACCCGAAGCCGTGGCCGTCGGCCTCGGCGACTGGAGGTTCGCCGCCGAGCCCGACCGGGGGACCGGTGCAGCCGTCCGCGGCCCGGACCTGGCATACGTCATCTTCACGTCCGGTTCGACCGGGCGGCCCAAGGGCGCGATGATCCGCCACGAGGCGATCAGCGAGCGGCTGCTGTGGCAGGCCGAGGAGATCCTGGGCTTCGGCCACGACGACGCGTCCTTGTTCAAGGCGCCGTTGTCCTTCGACATCTCCGTCAACGAGATCTTCCTGCCGCTGGTCTCCGGCGGCAGACTGGTGGTCCTGCGGCCCGGCGGCGAACGCGACCCGCATCACCTGCTGAGCGTCATCGCCGGGCAACGCGTCACCTTCACCTACCTGGTGTCGTCCATGCTGGACGTACTGCTGGAGATCGCGGGCGACTCCGGGCGCCTGGACAGCCTGCGGCACGTGTGGTGCGGCGGCGAGGTGCTGACCCCGGAGCTGTACGAGCGGTTCCGCACCCGGCTCGACATCCCCATGTACCACGGCTACGGCCCGGCCGAGACGACGATCGGTGTCTCCCACGTCATCTACCGGGGCGAGGCCGAGCGTCTGTCGACGTCCATCGGCAGGGCCAACCCCAACACCCAGCTGTACGTGCTGGACGGCGAACTGCGCCCCGTCCCGGTCGGGGCCGGCGGTGAGCTGTACGTGGGCGGGCTCCTCCTGGCACGCGGCTACGTCAACGCGCCCGGTCTGACGGCGTCCCGGTTCGTGGCGAATCCGTTCGCCGCGGACGGATCGCGGCTCTACCGGACCGGTGACCTCGCGCGGTACCTCCCGGACGGCTCGCTGGACTTCCTCGGCAGGGCCGACAACCAGATCAAGATCCGCGGAATGCGGCTGGAGATCGAGGACGTCGAGGCCGGTCTCGCGGAGCACCCCGGCGTACGGCACGTCTGCGTGGTCGCCAGGAAGAACACGGCGGGCGGCACCTATCTGGTGGGGTACGTGATCCCGGCCGCCGGGAGCGAGGAGCTGCGGGCGGACGAGGTCAAGGCATGGGCCGCCCTGCACATGGTGGAGTACATGGTGCCCGCCCACATCGTCGTGATGAGGGAGTTCCCGCTCACCGCGAACGGCAAGACCGACCGGCGCGCACTGCCGGAGCCCGTGGCCGGGTCGGGCGCGGTTCTCCCACCCGCCACCGAGAACGAGCGCGTGGTGTGCGCGGCGGTCGCCGCGGTGCTGCGGCTGGACCGGGTCGGCGCGGACCAGGACTTCTTCCAGCTCGGCGGGGACAGCATTCTGGCGATCTCGCTGCTGAGCGCGCTGCGCGAGGCGGGGCTCCATGTCACGGCGCGGCAGATCTTCACCAACAGCGTCGTCGGAGCACTGGCGGCGGTGGTGAGCCGTGAGGACATCTCCACCGTGGACCACGGCGATGCCGCGACCGGTCCCGTCGTGGGATCGCCCATCGTGCAGTGGCTCGGGGAGACCACGGGCGAGATCGACGGCTTCGTCCAGTCGGTGGTGCTCACCACCCCGGCGGACCTGACCGCCGACGCGCTCGGCACGATGCTCGACGCCGTGACCGCGCGGCACGACATGCTGCGCGCCCGGCTGGTGCGCGGCGACCGCTGGAGCTTCGACATACCCGGGGCGGACCGCACCGCCACCGGATGGCAGGAGAGCGACCGTCCGCTGGAGGAGTGCGTCGCGCTCGCCACCGAAGGGCTCGACCCGGCGGGCGGCGTGATGCTGCGGGCCGTGTGGCGCCGCGAGGCACGGCAACTGGTCGTGGTCGTCCACCATGTCGTCATCGACGGTGTGTCCTGGCGGGTCCTGATGGAGGACCTGGCCACCGCCTGGCGCCGGCTCTCCTCGGGCGAGCCGGTCGAACTGCCCCCGGTGGGCACGTCGTTCCGGCGCTGGACACAGCTGCTGGGGCGTACGGAGTTCGACGCCGACCGCGAGTACTTCCGCCGCCCCCTGCCGGGAGCGGACGGACCACTGGGCCGGCGTGCGCTCTCCGGCGCCGACACCGTCGCCCGGGAGCGGCAGCGGAGCTTCCCGGCAGGCCCCGAGGTCACGGCGGCGCTGCTCGGCGAGATACCCGCGAAGTTCCACGCGGGCGTCAACGACGTGCTGCTGACCGCGCTGGCCGTCACCCTCGCCCGCTGGCGCCGCGACCTGGGCCAGGACCAGACGTTCGCCCACATCGAACTGGAGGGCCACGGCCGCGAGGGCCGCTCCGTGGCGGGCGCCGCCGGATTCGAACCGGACCTCTCGCGGACGGTGGGCTGGTTCACCACCCTGTTCCCGGTGACCGTCGACCCCGGTGCGGCGGCCGATCCCACCGCTCCCGAGTACCTCGCCGCCGCCCTCAAGGCGGTCAAGGAGGACCTCGCACGGGTGCCGGGCAACGGCATCTCCTACGGCGCCCTGCGGTATCTGGCCGGCACGGTGTTCGACGCGCCCGCGCCGCAGGTGCTGTTCAACTACCTGGGCCGCTTCGACGCGGGCGCCCCCGGGGACTGGCAGCTCGCGGGGGCCACCGGGCAGTTGGGCGAGAAGCGCGACCCGAGGATGCGCCTGCCGCGCGCCCTGGAGTTCAACGCCATCGCCGAACCCGCCCCCAGCGGCGCGTACGAACTGGTCACCACCGTCTCCTGGCCCGACGGGATGTTCACCGACGAGGACATCGCGACCCTCGGCGGCTACTTCCTGACGGCCCTGGCCGGCCTGGCCGCGCTCGACGAGGGCGGCCACTCGCCCAGCGACTTCCCCCTGATGCCGCTCACCCAGTCCGACGTCGACGGCCTCGACGGCCCCGCGCTGCGGAACATCCTGCCGCTGACGCCGCTGCAGGAGGGCCTGTACTTCCACTCGGTCTTCGACGACGACTCGGCGGGCAGCTACGTCGAACAGCAACTGCTCACACTGGAGGGCGAGGTGGACGCCGACCGCCTCGCGGCGGCCGCCACCCGGCTGCTCACGCTGTACCCGAACCTGGCCGCGCGGTTCGTCGCCCTGGCCGACGGCCGGGTGGTCTCCGTCCTCGGAAGCGGCGCGGAGGTCCCCTTCACCACGCTGGACCGCCCCGGTATCACCGACGAGGAGATCCGCGACCACGCCGAGCTGGACCGCCGCGCCGGGTTCGACCTGGCCACCGGCCCGCTGATGCGCTGCACGCTCATCCGCGCCGGTTCCGGCCGCAACGTCCTGGTGCAGACCGTGCACCACATCATCGCCGACGGCTGGTCCGTGCCGCCGATGCTCCGCTCGCTGCTGGCCGAGTACCACGCGCCGGGGACCGTGTACCCGCTGGGCGGCTTCTCCGACTACGTGGAGTGGCTGGCCGGACGCGACGCCGACGAGAGCGACGGGGTGTGGCGCGGCGAACTCGCCGGCCTGCCCGCCCCCTCGCTGGTCGCCGAGGGGCACACCCCCTCCGACCGGTTCGCCGACACCTCCGTCGTACCCGGGGACGAGGGCATCGACATCGACGGGGCCGTCCGGTCGGCGGGCGTGCCGCTGAGCGTGGCCGTGCACAGCGCCTGGGCGGTGACCCTGGGCGGCATCCTGCACGGCAGGGACGTCGTCTTCGGCTCCACCGTGTCCGGGCGCGACGCGGACGTGCCCGGCATCGGCGACATGGTGGGCCTGTTCATCAACACGATCCCCGTGCGCGCACGGTGGACCGGGACCAGCACGGCGCGCGACCTGCTCACCGCGGTGCGGGAACACCAGAGCGCGGTGCTGCCGCACCAGCATGTCTCGCTGGCGCGGATCGGCCGGCAGGCCGGGGCGGGCGCCCTGTTCGACACCCTGGTCGTCTTCGACGTCGCGACGGACGTGGACGCTCTGCGGCGGCCCGGCGACACCCTGGCCGTCACCGGCATCGTGAACGAGGGCGCCCCGCACTACCCGTTGACCCTGGTGGTGGAGCGCGGACGCGACGGCCGCCCGCGCTTCACCCTGATCTACGACGGCGAACTGCTGCGCGAGGCGGGGGCCCAGGAGATCCTGCGCACCTTCACCCGGACCCTCACCGGCCTGCTCACCCGGCCGGACGCCCCGGTCGACGGCCCGGCACCCGAGGACGGCCGGCGGCCGGCGCGGATCACCGCGACGACCCTGGACCGGCTGTTCGGCGCCGCGGCGTCCCGCGCCCCGGCCGCCACCGCCGTCACCCAGTGCGCACTCGACGGCGAAAGCCGCTCCCTGACGTACGGCGGACTGGCGGGCGCCAGGGACGAGCTGGCCGCCGCCCTGCGCGCGGCGGGTGCCGGACCGGGAAGCAGGGTCGCCGTCGCGGTGCCGCGCTCCCTCGAACAGGTCGTCGCCCTGGTCGCGGTCGTCACCGCGGGCGCCGCGTACGTACCGCTGGACCCGGCCTACCCGGACGAGCGGCTGGAGTACATCCTCGCCGACTCCGCTCCGCAGGCCGTCCTCGTGGACCGGGAGCAGAAGGACCGCTTCACGGCCCTTCTGGCCCGTGCGGGCGTACCGGCCCGTGTGCTCGTACAGGGGGAGGAGCCGCCGGCGGACCGGCCGCAGACGTCCGGCACGGGCCCCGGCGAGCCGCCGGTCACCGGACCCGCCCCGCACGACGCCGCGTACGTGATCTACACGTCCGGATCGACCGGCAGGCCCAAGGGCGTCGTCGTCCCGCACTCCAGTGTGGTGTCGCTGCTCGCGAACACCGGGCCGGACATGGCCTTCGGCCCGCACGACGTCTGGGTCCAGTTCCACTCCTTCTCCTTCGACTTCGCGGTCTGGGAGCTGTGGGGCGCGCTGGCCCACGGCGGCGAGCTGCTGGTGCCGGAGTACGGGCTGACCCGCTCCCCGGTCGACTTCCACCGGCTGGTCCGCGAGCGCTCGGTGACCGTGCTCAACCAGACCCCGTCGGCCTTCTACCAGTTCATCGAGGCCGACCGGCTCGCCGACGAGCCGGTCACGGCACTGCGCCGGATCATCTTCGGAGGCGAGCCGCTGGACCTCGGGCGGCTGCGAGGCTGGACCGAGCGGCACGGTACGGCCGCGCCCGAGCTGGTCAACATGTACGGCATCACCGAGACCACCGTCCATGTCACCCACCGGGTGCTGACCGGCGAGGACTTCGGACCGGGCGACGACGTCAGCCCGATCGGCGGCCCGATCCCCGGGCTGGTCACGCATCTGCTCGACGACCGGCTCCGGCCGGTGCCGCCCGGCCGGGTGGGCGCCATCTACGTCGCCGGTGACCAGGTGTCCCTCGGCTACCTGGGCAGGCCGGGTCTCACCGCGGGCCGGTTCGTGGCGAACCCGTTCACGGGCGACGGCTCGCGGATGTACCACACGGGCGACCTCGCCCGCCGCACGCTCGGCGGCGAGCTGGAGTTCACCGGCCGCGCCGACGACCAGGTGCAGCTCAAGGGATTCCGCATCGAACTCGGCGAGGTGGAGTCCGCGGTCAGGGAGCTCGCCGGCGTGGTCGACGCGGCCGTCACCGTGGCGGACAGCGGCGACCACCTCGTCGCGCATGTGGTGGGCAGCGTGCCCGGTGACCTCACCGGCCTGCTGGCCGCGAGACTGCCTGTGCACATGGTGCCGGGCCGGGTGCTGCCCGTCGACGCCCTGCCGCTGACGGTCAACGGCAAACTCGACCGGAAGGCCCTGACCGCGCGCGCCGCGGCCGCGCAGGACGGCCCCCCGGCCGCCACGAGCGGGTCCGCGCTCGCCGCGCTGGTCGGCGTCTTCGCCCGGACGCTGCCCGGCTCCGCCCCGGACGCCGACACCGACTTCTTCCGGGCCGGGGGCGACAGCATCGTCGCCATCACCGTGGTCAACCGGGCCCGGGCGCTCGGCCTGCCGATCGCCCCCCGGGACGTGTTCCTCTTCAGGACACCGCGCGCCCTCGCCGAGCACCTGGCGACACGTACCCCGCAGGCCGCGGCGCCCGCGCCGTCGCGCCGCGAGGACGGCCCGCTGACACCGACACCGATCATCCTGCGCCAGCGCGAACTGGGCGGATCGCTCGCCCGGTTCGCCCAGGCCAGAACACTGGTGGCGGCCGAGGGCACCGGGCTCGCCGACGCCGAACGCGCCGCGAACGCCGTCGTGGCCGCGCATCCGGCCCTCCGGCTGCGGCTGCGCGCCGAGCACGGGGTGTGGGCCCTGCGCACCGAACCCGCCGGCGGGATCACCGTCGTCACCACCGACGCGGCCGACGCGACAGCGGCGGCGAACGAGGCCGCCGGACGGCTCGATCCCGAGTCGGGGGACGTCATCGCGTTCTCCTGGCTGGAGGCGAGCCGCACCCTGGTGGTCACCGCGCACCACCTCGCCGTCGACGCGGTGTCCTGGCTCGTCCTCCTCGACGACCTGGCCACCGTCATGAGCGGCGCGGACCCGGCACCGCCGACCACGTCCTACGCCGAGTACGCCGAGGCGCTCGCGGGACGCTCCGCCCACGGGACGGAAAGCCTCGGGGACTGGATCACCACACTCCGGGCCCCCGCGCCGCTGCCCCCGGCCGAACGGCTCCGCGAGACCACCGTCGTCCTCGCCCCCGGGGCGAGCGACCGGGTGACGCGCACCGCCCCCGCCGCACTCGGCGTGGGGCTCACCGAGCTGCTGTGCGGCGCGCTGCGCGCCGCGCTGACCCGGATCCAGCCGGAGCCCACCGATCTCGCGATCGACCTGGAGCGGCACGGCCGGGTTCCCGCGCTCGAACACCACGACTACACCCGCACGGTCGGCTGGTTCACCTCCATCGCGCCCGTACGGCTCACCCCGCACACCGACCCCGTCGCGGCGGCGCGCGAGGTCGCCGAACGCCAGCCGGACGAGCGCGGGCACGTCGCCTACGGAGCGCTCAGATACCTCAACCCGCAGACGGCCCCGCTGCTGAACGCCCGCCCGCAGGTGCTGTTCAACTACCTCGGCCGGGGCAGCGAGTCCCAGGCGCCGCGCCTCACCGGCGGGGACCAGGGCAGCCCGTACGCCGTCGAGGTCAACGCGTGGACCGACGAGGCCACCGGAAGCCTGCACGCGGCCTTCACCCTCGCCGAGGGCATGTCCGACGAGATCACCGGGCACTGGCTCGGCGCGCTGGAGCACATCGCGGACGTCTCCGCGACGGCCGAGCGCACCGCACCGGTCACCCCGCTCCAGCGGGGCCTGTTCTTCCAGGCCCAGATGGCGGGGACGGCCGGACACTATGTCGCGCAGTCCTACTTCGCCTTCGACCGGCGCCTGGACACCGACGCGCTGGCCGGGGCGATGGCGTACGTGATCGCGCGGCACCCGGTCATGGGCGCCGGCTTCACCACCGACGACGACGGAAACCCGGTCCAGGTCCTCAGGGCCGGCCGGCGGGTCGATGTCCGTACCGTCGTCCTGTCGACGGACGCGGAGACCGACGCCCTGCGCGCCCGGGACCGCGACACGGGATTCGACCCGGGGGAGCCGCCACTGATCCGGCTCACCGTGGTGCGGCTGCCCGGTGACCGGGACGGGCTGCTGCTGAGCTACCACCTGCTGCTGCTGGACGGCTGGTCCCGCGAGATCCTGCTGCGGGACCTGTTCGACGCCTACGAGACCCTCGTCGCGGGCGGGACACCGTCCGCGACGCCGGCCCTGCCGAGCTTCGAGGACCACGCCCGGACGCTCGCCGCCAGGGACCCCGCCGTATCGGAGCGTTTCTGGGCGGAGCACCTGGCCGGCCTCAGCGGCCCGACCCTGCTCGCCGGACCGCGGCCGTCCCTCCCGGACGAACTGCCGCACGCGCTCGTGCACACGCTCTCCGCCGAACTGTCCGAACTGCTGCGGGAAGCGGCCAGGGCGCACGGCGTCACGCTGAACTCGGTGCTGACCGGCGCGTTCGGCCTTCTCCTCGGCGCACACACGGGCCGCGCCGACGCCGTGTTCGGCGTGACCGTCTCGGGCCGGGACGGCGAGGGCCTGTCCGGCATCGTCGGCGTGCTGCTCAACACCGTCCCCATGTGGACCCGGGCGCGCCCGCACGACACGGTCCGCGACTACCTGTCGGCCGTCCAGGCGGCCAGGGTCGAGGCGATGGAGCACGAGCACCTGGGGCTCGGCGAGATCCAGCGGGCCGGCGGGCACGACACCCTCTTCGACAACCTGTTCGTCCTCCAGAACTTCCTGGACATGGACGCGTTCGCCGAGATGAACGCCCGGCACGGCATCACCTCGGTGAAGGCCGACGACTCCACGCACTACCCGTTCACCTGGGTCGTCACCCCCGGCGACCGGCTGACGGTCAAGCTGGAGCACCGCGACGACGACACCGGCAACGCCCGCCGTCTCCTGGACGGCTATGTGCGCGTACTGAAGGACCTGGCCGGGGCGACGGGGCCGGTGGGCGCGCTGCCGGGCCTCGGAGCCGGTCCCACACCCGCGGAACGTACGGACGTGGGCACGGACACCGTCGTCGACCGGTTCGACCTGGCCGCGGACCGTGATCCGCAGCGGGTCGCGCTCGTCGCCCACGGTTCGGTCATGACGTTCGCCGAACTCCGTGACCGCAGCCGTGCGGTGGCGGGGGTGCTCGCCGGGCGGGGCATCGGCCCCGAGCAGTCCGTGGGCCTGGCGGTCCCGCGCTCCCTGGACTCGATCGTGGCGCTGTTCGCCGTGCTGCGCGTCGGCGCCGCGTACGTGCCGCTGGAGCTGGACCACCCGGACGAGCGGATCGCCACGATCGTCGCGGACGCCCGCCCGGAGGTGATCCTCACCGTCAGCGCCGTGTCGCCCCGGCTGACCGGCGAACTGATCGAGCTGGACCGCCCGCTGCCCCGGGCCGAGCCGTACGTGACCTTCGCGGCGGACGACCCGGACCGCCTGCGCCACCCCGCGTACACGATCTACACCTCCGGGTCGACCGGGAAGCCCAAGGGCGTGGTGACCGAGTACGCCGGCCTCACCAACATGCTGATCAACCATCAGCGCCGGATCTTCGAGCCGGTCCTGGCGGAGCACGGCAACCGGGTCTTCCGGATCGCCCACACGGTGTCGTTCGCGTTCGACATGTCGTGGGAGGAACTGCTGTGGCTCGCCGACGGCCATGAGGTGCACATCTGCGACGAGGAGCTGCGCCGCGACGCGCCCCGGCTGGTCGCGTACTGCCTGGAGCACGGGATCGACGTCATCAACGTGACCCCGACCTACGCGCGGCAACTGGTGGCCGAGGGACTGCTCGACCAGCCGGAGCGGCGGCCCGCGCTGGTACTGCTGGGCGGCGAGGCGGTCACCCCGACGCTGTGGCAGCGGCTGGCGGACACCGGGGGGACGGTCGGCTACAACCTGTACGGACCCACCGAATACACCATCAACACCCTCGGCGTCGGCACGTTCGAATGCCAGGACCCGGTGGTGGGCGTCCCGATCGACAACACCGAGGTGTACGTCTTGGACCCCTGGCTGCGGCCCCTGTCGGACGGAGCGCCCGGTGAGCTGTACGTGTCGGGCATCGGCATCGCACGCGGCTATCTCGGGCAGAGCGCCCAGACCGCGCACCGCTTCGTGGCGTGCCCGTTCGGCGAACCGGGCGAACGGATGTACCGCACCGGCGACCTGGTGGTCCGGCGGCCCGACGGCAATCTGACGTACCTGGGCCGCACCGACCAGCAGGTCAAGATCCGCGGCCACCGGGTCGAACCGGGCGAGGTCGAGGCCGCGTTCGCGGCACACCCGGCGGTACGGTTCGCCGCCGCGGTCGCCCAGCCCGACCCGCAGGCCGACGGCGCCCACCGGCTGGCCGCCTATCTCGTGCTGGACGGCGCCGGCCTGGCCGAGGTCGCCGCCGAGGTGGGCGCCGGGCTGCCGGACTTCCTGCGCCCGACGCACTACGCCCAGGTCGACAGCATCCCGCTGACGGTGAACGGGAAGGCCGACACCAAGGCGCTGCCGGAGGCCAGACCGTTGGGCGCACTGACCACGGCGGGTGAACGCGGCCCGGAGACGGAGACCGAGACCGTGCTGTGCGAGTTCTTCGCCGAAGCGCTCGACCTGGACGACGACGAGGTGAGCGCGGTGAGCGACTTCGTGTCCCTCGGAGGGCACTCCATGCTGGCGGTGCGGCTGATCGGCCTGCTCCGCCAGGAGTACGGTCCTGTGGTCACCGTCCGTGACCTGTACACCCTGCGAACCCCGGAAGCGATTGCCCGTCACCTTGATGACCACTCCTGACACGCAGAGGCCCCGCGCGGGGTCCCGGATCCTGCGGACCGCACTGCGCCGCAACGTCGGTGCCATGGCCTGGGGCACCGTCCTCATGGGCATGTACCAGGCGGCGGAGACCGCCTTCCCCATCGCGCTCGGCCTGATCGTCGAGCACACGATGCGGGACAGGAGCCTCGGCTCGCTCGCCGTGTCGATCGGCGCGCTGGCCGTGATCATCACGACGGTGTCGCTGTCGTGGCGGTTCGGCATGCGCATCCTGCAGAAGGCCAACACGACCGAGGCGCACCGCTGGCGGGTGCAGGTGGCGGCCTGCGGACTCCAGCCGGTGGCCAGGGATGTCGACCTGAAGTCCGGCGAGGTGCTGACCATCGCCACCGAGGACGCCGACCAGACCGCCGACATCATCGAGGTGGTGCCGCTGCTGATCAGCTCACTGGTCGCGGTGCTGGTCGCGGCCGTCGCGCTGGGGCTGGCCGACCTCCGGCTCGGTCTGCTGGTCATCGCGGGAACCGTCGCGATCCTGTCGGTCCTGGCCGTGATGTCCAAGCGGATCGGTGCCAGTACCCGAGAACAGCAGGCCCGGGTGGCGCGGGCGGGCGCGAAGGTCGCCGACCTGATCACCGGCCTGCGCCCGCTGCACGGCTTCGGCGGCAACCACGCGGCGTTCCTCTCCTACCGGAAGGTCAGCACGGAGGCGAAGCACCAGGCGATCACCGTGGCCAGGGTGAACGGCGCCTACGCCGGTACCGCGCTTGCCCTCAACGCGGTTCTCGCCGTGGCCGTGACCCTGACGGCGGGCTGGCTGGCCTTCGGCGGCGCGATCACCATCGGTGAGCTGGTCATGGCGGTGGGCCTGGCGCAGTTCATCATGGAACCGCTGAAGATGTTCTCGGAGATGCCGAAGTACGTGATGATCGCGCGCGCGTCGGCCGACCGGATGTCACTGGTGCTGTCCGCGCCGCCGGTGACCGCCCCGGGCCCGGAGCGCCCGGCCGCGGGCGGCGACCTCGTGGTCGACTGCGTACGGTACGGGTCCCTGCGCGAGCTGAAGTTCGAGGTGCCCGCAGGCGAGTTCGTGGCGATCGCCGTCTACCAGCCGCGCGCGGCGGCCGACCTCGCGTCGGTGCTGGCCGTGAACGTCCCGCCCCGTGGTTACGAGGGCACGGTACGGGTCGGCGGGCAGGCGATCGGGGACCTGTCCGTCGAGGCGGTCCGCGAACACATGCTGGTGAACCCGTACGACGGGGAGATCTTCGCGGGAACCCTCCGGACGAACATCGACCCGTCGGGCACCAGCCGGACGGTTCCCGAGGCCGTCGAGGCGTCCATGCTGACCGACGTTGTCGCACTCCACCGCGAAGGACTCGACCACGGCGTCCGCGACCGCGGTGCGAACCTCTCCGGCGGGCAGCGCCAGCGGCTGTCCCTGGCCCGCGCCCTCGCCGCCGACACCGAGGTGCTGGTCCTGCACGACCCGACGACGGCCGTCGACGCGGTCACCGAACAGCTCATCGCCCGCAACGTCGCGAAACTGCGCCGGGGCCGCACCACCGTCGTGATCACCAGCAGCCCGGCCCTGCTGGACGCCGCGGACCGGGTGCTCGTCCTGGACGACGGCGTCATCACCGCGCAGGACACCCACCGCAACCTGCTGGCCACCGACGAGGACTACTGCCTGGCCGTGGCGCGGTGACCACGCGTCAAAGACGCCCGTAGGCGTGCGTGCGTGGAGGATGCCGGGGACGCGGCGGCACGTCCCCGGCACCCTCGGCGCTCCCGGTGGCTTCTGCGTCCTCGGCGTCCCCCGGCGTTCTCCGTGTTCCCCGAGTCCTCGGCGCTCCCGGTGGCTTCGGCAGTGCTCAGTCGAGTGCCCAGGCGACATCCCGGAGCAGGGCGTGCCGCCAGCCCGCCCGGTCGTGGTCCGAGGCCGACCGCGAGACCCGCACCGTGGCACCGGCGCGCTCGGTCAGCGTCTCGGCCAGCTCGCAGTGGGGCAGCATCCGTGTCTCGTGTTCCCCCACGTCGAACGCGGCCCGCAGCCCGGTCAGCCCCGGGTGTTCCCGCAGGCGCGCGGCGACGGCTCCGCCGACCGGGCCGCCCAGGGGATCCGCCGACTCCATGGCCTGGGGCGTCCACCAGAACGACGCCGACTGACAGGCGATCCGGGACACCAGGTCCGGGAACTCCAGCGCCGCGTACAGCGCGCTCAGCCCGCCGAGACTCTGCCCGGCGACCACCAGCCGGTCCGGGTCGGCGGGTACCCCGGACTGCGCCACCAGCGGCAGCAGTTCGTCGCGGACCGCGTCCCACAGCTCCGGCCGGCACCCGAACTCGGCCGCCCGGTCCTTGGCCGGAAGGAAGACGAGCGTGACGGGGGGCATCTCCCCACTGGCGACGGCCGAGTCGAACGCGGTCATGGCCGGGTGCAGATACAGCCAGTCGTCCCCGTCGAGCAGCAGGACCACCGGGCCGCCGCCGCCCGCCGGGTGGACCCGCACGGTACGCCGCCCGCCGAGCCGTTGGCTGTTCCAGCGGAGCCGGGCGGACGGCACGGGGAGGATGTCCTCGGCGCCGAGGACGGGCCAGTGCGGCTGGGCCGGGGCGTCCGGGGTCGCGGCGATGGACCGGTCACCGCCCGCGCCGACCGGGTTGAACGGGTCCGCGTACGTCGCGCCGCCCGCCACGAACCGGTAGGTCACCCGCAGCCGCGCGGGCATACGCACCTCGGCGTACCAGCAGTCCGTATCGTCGAAGCGCAGCAGGGGGACGGGCTCCGACCAGCTCTCGAAGTCGATGACCGCCGGAGATCCGCGCCACAGGAACACGGTGGACCAGCCGGCACCACCGTCGTCGGCGGGTACCGACGCGGGTGTCCGCGCCGCCGCCCAGAACTCGTCGGTTCCGGGTCTGCCGTGCATACCGAACCTGACGAAGGGGGTCTCCCCGCCGGCCGCGCGGCCGGGTACCGGACCGGTCATGGCCGGGCGGTGAAGCAGCCGTCCACGGTCCGGAAGGACCCGGTCGCGGGGTGGTCCGTGCCGTCCCCGGCGCGGGCCGGTTCGGTCACCAGGCGCATGAACGTCTCCTTGTGAGAGGGAAAGGGAAAGGCTAAGCTCCCTTTTAATTAGGCGAGCCTAACCTAATTCGCTCCCGGTGTACCGGCTCAATCCGCAGCCACGACGACCTGACACGCACTCACGACGCGGCCACCACCGGCCCGTCGGCCCGAGGAGGCACCGACAGCATGAGCACCAACCCTTTCGACGACCCCGAAGGCCGCTTCCTGGTCCTGGTGAACGACGAGGGACAGCACTCGCTCTGGCCGTCCTTCGCCGAGGTTCCCGGGGGCTGGACGACCGCTCTCGGCGAGACCACCCGGGAGGCGTGCCTGGAGTTCATCGAGACCAACTGGACCGACCTGCGCCCCCGTTCACTCGCGGCGTCCATGGACGCCTGACCTTCACGGCGAACCGTACCGCGAGGGGCCTGCCCCGACAGGGGTGACGAGGACGGCGGTACGCCGCGGAAGGCGGCCGTTCCCCGGGGGCCGGGCCCGCCCGCGGTCATCCCGGGCGACATCTCGGAGGGACACCGCTGATGCTCTGCACCAGACTGACGAACGCGCGCTTCCTCACCATGGACCCGGACCACCCCGTCGCCCATGACCTGGGCATCTGGCGGGGCCGGATCGTGGGTCTGGACGAGGCGGTGACCTCCCTGCCCGCCCGGGAGGTGGTCGACCTCCAGGGAGCCACCGTGCTGCCCGGGTTCATCGACTCCCATGTGCACCTGGCCTGGACCGGGCTCAAGGAGACGACCCTGAGCATCGCGGGACGCACACGGATCGACGAGGTGCTCGCGATCGTGGGGGAGGCCGCCGCCCGGACCGGCTCGCCCGGCGACTGGCTGAGCCTCGTCGGCTACGACCAGCGAGCCCTGGGCCGCCATCTGACCGCCGCCGAACTCGACACGGTCAGCCATGGGCGCAAGGTGTTCATGCTGCACGACTCCGGGCACGGATGCGTCGTCAACTCCGCCGTGCTGGCCCTGCTGCCGGACGGTGTCCCGCACGAGAACGGCTTCCTCGCCGAGGGCGCGATGGGCGCCGCCCGCGCGCTGCGCCTGCCGTACTCCCAGCGGGAGCTGGCCGGGGCGATCGGGCGTGCCGCCCGGACCTGTCTGGCCGAGGGGGTCACCGCCTGCGCCGAGGCGGGCATCGGCGGCACTCTCTTCGGTCACAGTCCGGTCGAGCTGGGCGCCTACCAACTCGCCCGCGAGGAGGGATCGCTGCCGCTGCGCGTGCAGCTCATGGTGTCGGCGGAACGGCTTCGCCCGGTCTCCGTGCACGCGACCGACGGTATACCCCGGGCCCTGGACCTCGGCCTGCGCACGGGGTTCGGCGACGACCGTCTCTCCGTGGGCGCGCTGAAGATCTACACCGACGGCGGCATGATGGCCCGGACCGCCGCGCTCTCCGGCCCGTACGAAGGGCTGGACCACGCGGGACAGTTGCAGGACGACCCCGATGTGCTCGCGGACATGATCGTGGACGGCCATCTCGCCGGGTGGCAGCTCGCCGTCCACGCGATCGGTGACCGTGCGGCGGACCTCGCCCTGGACGCCCTGGAACGGGCCCAGCGCCTCCGGCCGCGCCCCGGCGCCCGGCACCGCATCGAGCACGCCGGCCTGATCCGTCCCGACCAGCTCCCGCGCTTCGCGCGGCTCGGCGTCAGCGCGGTCGTCCAGCCCAACTTCCTCCGGTACTACGGCGACGACTACGCGGCGGTCATGGGCGCGAAACGGGCTCCGTGGCTCTACCGGGGCAGGGGGTTCCTGGACCACGGCATTCCCCTCGTCGGCAGCTCCGACCGTCCCGTCACGGACGGATCCCCGCTGCGAGCCGTCCAGTTCATGGTCGAGCGCACCTCCTTGTCCGGCCAGGTGATCGGCCCGGACGAGGGCATCACCGTCGACGAGGCACTGCGGGCCTACACCGTCGCCGGAGCGTTCGCCTGCCACTGGGAGGACAGCCTGGGAAGCCTCACCGCGGGCAAGTCCGCCGACCTGGTCGTGCTCGGGGACGACCCCCGGCGGGTCGATGTGTCACGCATCGGGGACATCGAGGTGGTGGCGACGTACGTCGGTGGCAGGAAGACCGGGGGCTGATCCGCGACGGAGCCGGGTTCTGCGGCTTCCGTTCCGGACCGGCCCTGCTCTCTTCTCGACCCGCGATGCACTGCATCGCATCGCATCGGGTTGCGCCGTGCTGTGTCGTGCGTGCGGTGCGGTGTTGTGTCGTGCGGTGCGGTGCGGTGCGGTGTTGTGTCGTGCCTTGTCGTGCGGCCGCCGGCCGGTGTCCCCGTCGCGAACGGGGGCACCGGCCGGCGGTGTTGCTGTCGCTGTTGCGTCCCGGCACGTCGCCGGGGGGCCGGCTCAGAACACGAACGGTCCCGGCGCCTGGGCCGACGTCGCGTTGCACGTCACGCTGATGCCGAAGACCACGACCTTGAGGGATGTGGCCGCCAGGCTGTCCCCGGAGGCCACGGTCCCCTTCAGCGGGCCCGTGGAGACGGGGCTTCCGGCCGGGATGGCAGGGTTGGCGCTGCCGGTGAACGTCACCGAGCCCGCACCCTTGTTGGTGAGTGTGAGCGTCGACTTGACCGAGTTCGCCCCGACGTTGATGGGGGCGGTGATGGCGGACGTCGAGACGTTGATGGTCGCGGCCGTCCCGCTCTGGGTGGCGGTGAGGGACGCGCTGCCCGAACCGTAGGAACCGCAGTCGAACGTGATGGTGGCGGTGGTGGGGGTGACCGCGCTGGCTGTGGGGGCCAGCGCGAGCATGCCCGCAGCAAGGACGGAACCGATACCGAGCCGAGTGCCGTGCATGGTGGTTGCCCTTCGTGTGGGGGGACTGCCGGCGCGCGATCGCCGTGCCGCGCCGCATGGCGGAACCGCCCTGACGTGTCGTCAGGAAGGCGGTTCCCCCATTGAGGCACGGCCCCCTGGAGACAACAAGGCACACCGTCATGATTTTTGACATGCTACGGCCAAAATGAGGGTGGATTCGCGCGCACTGAGGCCTTCGTGCGGCATGGGGCCGGCAGGGTGTTCCGGCCACTGGTGGGGGTCGAAGTGGCGGTGCCGCATGGTCGGTTCCGCACTGGACGAGCGACTAAGGTAAGGCTAGCCTTACCTCGCTTGTTCGTTGCGGTGTCACGGCGATGAGCCATTTCTTCGATCGTGGAAACCGAGGAAGGAAAGCCTTGTTCACGGCCATGCCGCGCCCCGCCCCGCCGCCGCACGCGCGTTTCGCGCCGGCACCCTCCGTGCGCTCCGCCCATGAGGGCGACGCTGCCGCGCTGGCCGAGCTGTCCCGGCCCTTCGTGCTCTCGGGGGCGCTGAGGGAACGGCCCCTCCCGCTGTACGCCGCCCGCGCGGCCGAGTTCCTTGTGTCGGCGGCCCCCGAGGGTCCCCTGGAAGGCTGCGTGGGCCTGCGTGTGTACCCGGCCGGCCCGGGGGAGGGGGGCGGTCCCGCAGGTGTTCTGTACAACTTCTGCGTGGCCGGGCACAGGCAGGGGCATGGGGTGGGAGCCGGGCTCCTGCGGGCCGCGCTGGCCATGGCGCACGCCCGGTCGCTCGGTGCGCTGTTCACGGCGACGACCGGTGGCGGTGGCCTGTTCCTCCGGTACGGATTCACGCCCGCGGCCGCAGGTCTGGCGCCGCCGTCCTGGGTGGAGTCCCTGGACCCCCGGCGCAACGCGCGGATACTCGCGAGGTCCCTGTGACGTACGGCGGGTGCGCTTGCGCCGGTTTCCGCCGGGCGCCGGCTGCCGTCGGCACCGGTTTCCGCTGCCACCGGGTCCAGGAGGCCCCGTTGCTGCCGGCACCGGTTTCCGGACGGCGTCGGTATCTGTCGGCATCGGCTTTCGCCCGGCACCGTTTCCGTCGCACCGGCCTTCTGTCGGCACCGTTCTCCGCTGGTGCCCTGGTGCCCTGGTGCCCTGGTGCCCCGGTGCCCCGGTGCCCCGGTGCCGGGGCCGAGGCGACCGTCCCCGTGGGGGTCAGGCAGCGCTCCGGCCGGTGTCCGGACGGCCGTCGGGAACCACGGTGGTGCCGGGGCTGGTCCCGCCGAAGACGGCCCGCACCGCGTGCGGCACGCGGCCGTCGAGCACATGTGCCCTGTGCACGCCGCCGCGTACGGCCCGGAGGCAGCCCTCCATCTTGGGCAGCATCCCGCTCGCCAGCTCCGGCAGCATCCCGTCCAGGGCGTCGGCCGTCAGACGCCCGATCACCTCGGTGCTGTGCGGCCATTCCGCGTACAGCCCTTCCACATCGGTGAGCACCACCAGTCGCCGGGCGCCGAGGGCCACGGCGAGAGCCGACGCCGCGAGATCGGCGTTGACGTTGTAGACCTGGCCGTCCTCGCCGCGTGCCACGGGGGAGACCACCGGGATGTGGCCCTGCTCCAGGAGTGCGCGGACCACCCCCGGGTTCACCTCCACCACATCACCCACGAGACCGATGTCCACCGGCCGGTCGTCCACCCGGGCCGACCGCCGCACCGCTGTCATCGTGTGCGCGTCCTCGCCGGTCATGCCCACGGCGAAGGGGCCATGGGCGTTGATGTGTCCGACCAGTTCCCGCTGGACCCGGCCGGTCAGCACCATGCGCACGACGTCCATGATCTCCGGAGTGGTCACCCGCAGGCCCGCCTCGAACCGGGTCTCCAGGCCGAGGCGGTCGAGCATCGCGCTGATCTGCGGCCCGCCCCCGTGCACGACGACCGGGCGCAGACCCGCGCGCCACAGCTCCACGACGTCCTGGGCGAACGTCCGCTGCAGTGCGGCGTCCACCATGGCGTTGCCGCCGAACTTGACGACGACCACACCGCCCGGCGGTTCCTCCGGCCGGATGCGCGGCCCGGCGGCCGGATCCGCGTCCGCGCGCTGCGTGACAACTGCTGCGGCCCGATGAGTCATGGTCTCCGTCTCTCGTCGGTGCCCGTTCGTCCTGCGCGTCCGGTTGTCCGTCCGGCGTGCGAAGTGGTCACGCGTTCTCGGGTTCCCTGTGCAGGAGCAGGCCGCGCAACAGGCCGTCCGTCATGCAGACCACGCCGCTGCGCGCGGCCCAGCGAAGCGCCAGCATGTGTTCCTCGGCGGAGAAGTCGGCCACCGCGTCGGCGACGACGAACGGCTGGATGTCGTTCATGAAGGCGTCCGCGGCGGTCAGCAGCACACCGAGGTGCGCGTACACCCCGCAGATGATCAGCTGGTCGCGGCCGTTCGCGCGCAGCAGCCTGCCGAGATGGCTGCGCAGGAAGGCGTTGTGACGCACATTCGGCAGCAGATGCTCGCCGGGGCGCGGAGTGAGGGGCTCGACGATCGCGGCGGCATCGGGCTCGTCCCCGATGCCCGGCCCCCATATGTCGGCGACCAGTCCGCGCTGCCCCGGCTCCTGTCCGGCCGGCTCCGCGCTGAAGATGACCGGCATGCGCAGTGTCCCGGCGAGTTCCCGGAGCGCCGCGATGTTGTCGACGAGTTCCAGCACGGGCGACCGCCCCGCCGGAAACGCTCCGACGAAGTGGCTCTGCATGTCGTGGATCAGCAGCGCGGCCCGCGCCGGATCGATCCTCCAGGAGACCTGCGACAGGGGGAGAGCGCCGCGTTCCGGCATGGGGTAGGCGTCGATGGCGGGTAGGCGCATGGGTGACTCCCCTTCCCCGATGACGCACGCACCGCCGGGTCCGAACTGCCGAGTTGTTATTAGCTTAGCCTAACCTAAATTCTTGCAATCATGGCGTGGCCCTCCCCGTCTCCCGGTGTCCGCCGGGCAGGTCAACTGCCTTGCCGTGCAAGGGGATGCCGATCGGATCGCGGCACCGCCCCCCATGCAACCCGATGGCTATGACAAACCGCGAACGGCGGTGCGGCCCTGTGGACAACAGTTATCCACAGGGGTCGCGGAATTCCGCGGATCGCGGGACGGTCATGCCATGAACAAGCACCACGAATCCACCGGACCGGCCGACGAGCAGCAGATCACTCTGCGCGGTCCCGCCGAGCTTGCCGATGCCCTTCCGTACCTCATGGGATTCCATCCGAACGACAGCGTGGTCATGGTGGCCCTGCACGGCGGCCGCGGCCGCTTCGGCGGCAGGCTCAGGCTCGGCATTCCGCGGGCGCCGCAGGAATGGGCGCCCGTCGCGGGCCAATTGGCGGAGTCCCTGATCGTGGGGAGCGGGCGGCGCGGTTCCCGGCCCGACGCGATCGTCGTGTTCCTCTGTCAGGATCCGGCCGAGGGGGAGAGCGCCCACGAGACCATGGATCGTCTGAGGCCCCTGGCCCAGTGCCTGCGCACCGCCTGCGGAGCCCTCGACGTCCCCGTTCTGGAGGCCCTCTGCATTTCCGACGGCCGTTACTGGTCCTACTGCTGCCCCGATGCCCGGTGCTGTCCCGTACAGGGAAACCCTCTGGCGATGCCCGGCACCACGGTCATGGCGGCCGCGGCGGCGTACGCCGGTATTCAAGTGCGGGGTTCCCTGCGGGACATGGAGGAGCGGCTCTCGCCGTGGCGGTCTCCGGCCGCCCCCGCGCAGTGCCACGCACTGGACACGGCGGGGGCTTCGATGGTGTCCCGGATCCTGGACAAGGAGGGGCGGGCGGAGGTGGCCGGGGAGACCCTGGAGCTCGCGCGGGTGCTCATGCGGCGTCTGCGGCAGGTGCCGCCGTCCGTGCCGTCGGCCGCCGACCGGAGCGACGACCAGCTGATCAGCCACGACGAGGCGGCAGCCGTGATCCTCGGACTCCAGGACCGGGAGACCCGGGACAGGGCGGCGGAGTGGATGGAGGGTCCCGAAGCGGATTCGGCGCTGAGGCTGTGGCGGGCGCTCTCCCGCCGCTGCGTGGGCCCGTACGTGGAACACGCCGCCGCTCCGCTCACCCTGGCGGGCTGGGTCTCCTGGTCGACCGGTGACGAACCGGGCGCGCGGGTCGCCCTGGGGCTGGCCCTCCGTGCCGACCCCGATTACACCTTCGCCCAACTGCTGCACCAGGCATGCAACGAGGGCCTGGACCCCGAGACGCTGCGCCGCTGTCTGCGCGGCGAGGACGACTCCGCCACGGGGGGTGGTGTCACGGGCGGTGTCCCGGGCACCGACTCCTCGGGCGACGGCGTCCCGGCCGGAGGACACCGGGACGCCGAAGCCGCGGGAGGTGACGCCGGGAGTGCTGACGGACGGTCAGGGAGCGTTCGGAGCACCCTGCGTGAATGCGGCACGCGGCCGCGCGCGGAGCGGACGCCCCGGCTGCCCCGTCCGCCGCGGCGCGCACCCGACGCGAAGCGGAGGAAGGAGACACCCGGTTCCGTCCGTCCGGGTGATGCCGCCCGGCGCAGGCAGCGGGAAGCCGGCCGCTACGGGCGGCGGGGGACCGGGAGCGGCCGATGAGTCCCGCGACGGCGGAGTACGGCCACCCGGCGCACCCGCCCTGCCCCGGCACGGCCGGCTCCGTTGGATCCGACGGATTTCACGGATCGCGAGGATGTCGAATGGAGTGTTTATCGTCAGGCAGACGACTATGATCGCGGCATGCCGCCCTACGACCCGTCGACCTTCCCGCCCTTCGCTGTCACCGTCGACCTGGTCGTGCTCACGGTGCGCCGCCATGCGCTCTGCGCGCTGGTCGTACGCCGAGGGGAACCGCCGTTCCAGGGCCGGTGGGCGCTGCCCGGCGGATTCGTCCGGACCGATGAGGATCTCGGAGCGGCCGCGGCGCGTGAACTCGCCGAGGAGACCGGGCTCTGCGCCCATGATCCGGCGACTCAGACGACCCCGGCGGTGGGCAACGGCGCGCACCTCGAGCAGTTGGCGACCTACGGGGACCCGGCGCGTGACCCTCGGATGCGGGTCGTGAGCGTGGCACACCTCGCGCTCGCGCCGGACCTTCCCGCGCCCCGCGCGGGCGGCGACGCCAACAGTGCGCGCTGGGCCCCGGTCGGGGATCTGCTCCGCCCGGACAGCGACCCGGGCCGCGACGGCGATCAGCCGGCGCCGCTGGCGTTCGACCATGCGCGGATCCTCGCGGACGGGGTGGAGAGAGCCCGTTCCAAGATCGAGTATTCGTCGCTGGCCACGGCGTTCTGCCCGCCGGAGTTCACGGTCGGCGAGCTGCGCCGGGTGTACGAGGCGGTGTGGGGCGTGGTTCTCGACCCCCGGAACTTCCACCGCAAGGTCACCGGCACGCCCGGCTTCCTGGTGCCGTCCGGAGGGACTACCACGAGGCAGGGCGGCCGTCCCGCGCAGCTCTTCCGGGCCGGCGCCGCCACCGTGCTCAACCCGCCGATGCTGAGGCCCGAGGTCTGAGGCCCGAAGCCCGGTGCTGAGGCCCGAGGTCCAGGTCCGTGGCCCGGGGCCCGGGGCCTGATCCGTGGTCCGTGGCCCGTGAGGTCTGAAGCGGTGCGGGTCCGGAGCCCCGGGCGGCGAAGCCGCGCCCGGGGCGCGCGGCCCGACCCCCGCGGAACACCCGCCGGTCCACTGCTGCGCCAAAAGTCGCAATTGTCGCGTTATGTTGCTGCGGTACCCACCTGCCGCCGAGCGGTCTCACCTTCCGCGAGAAACGCGAGAGAAGCGATGCTCCAGGCCATCGGACTCACCAGCAAACCCCGCCGCGACGCCTCGCCCGCCGTGGGCGATCTGACCTTCGAGGCCCGGCCCGGCCGCGTCACCGCGCTGCTCGGTGCTCCGGGCTCCGGGAAGACCACGGCGCTGCGCCTGATGCTCGAACTCGACGCCGGGCGAGGTGTCACCTACTTCCGCGGGCGGCCACTGCACCGCATCGCCCACCCTGCGCGGGAGGTGGGCGTCCTTCTCGGGGACGTTCCCGGCCACCCCGCCCGTACGGCCCGCGGCCAGCTCCGTATGCTCTGCGCGGCCGCGGGGGTACCCGCCGCCCGCGCCGACGACGTGCTCGAAGCCGTCGGCCTCGCCGGACTGGGGGACCAGCGCATCGGCAGCCTCTCGGTGGGCATGGACCGTCGCCTCGCTCTCGCGTCCGCGCTTCTGGGGGACCCGCACACACTGCTCCTCGACGAACCCGCCGAAGACCTCTCGCCCCGGGAGAACAACTGGCTGTACGGGCTGTTGCGCGCCCACGCGGCCCAGGGGGGAACGGTCCTGTGCGCCGTCAGCGACCCCAAGGAGGCGGCCCGTACCGCCGACCGTGTCGTCACCATCGACGGCGGGCGGCTCGTCGCGGACCAGGACGTCGCCGACTTCTCCCGCACCCGGCTGCGCCCGCGCGTCGCCGTCCGGACTCCGCACGCGGCCCGGCTGGCCGCGGTCGTCACCCGCGAGGCACGCGCGGCGCGGCGCTCCGTCGAAGTGGTGACCGAGGCGGGCAGCCGTCTGTCGGTGTACGGCAGCAGTTGCGCCGAGATCGGGGACACGGCGTTCAGGCACGGCGTCCCCGTTCATCAACTCGCCGACGAGACCGGCGACACCGGACCGGTCGTCACCGGTGAAACGGGGACCGTGCCGCGGCAGGCCTCGTCCGCCGCCCGCTCCGAACCGCCGCCGGTGATCCCGGTGCGCCCCGCCCGAGGACCGCTGCGCCCGCTGCGCTACGAACTGCGCCGCCTGCTGGGCGTCAGGACAACGGCCCTGATCATGGCCGCTGTTCTGCTGGTGTCGGCCGGGCTCGCCGCTCTGCTCGCCCGCACGGACGGCACGCCGCTGCCGCATCTGCTGTCCGCGTGGCCCGCTCTGCTGCCGTTGCCCCCGGCCGCGCTCGGTGCCGGACTGATCGGGGCCCTCTCCTTCGGGGACGAATTCCGGTATCCGGCGCTGGCCGCGGGCCGTGGGACGGTTCCCCGGCGCCTCGGGCTGCTCCTCGCGAAGCTGGGCGTCACGGCCGGTACCGCCCTCCTGCTCGCGCTGCTCTCGGTGCTGTGCGACGCCCAGGTCATTCGCCTCGTGTACGGCCGGGAACTGATCGAGGTCCCGGCGAACGCCGCCCCGCTCGCGGCGAGTTGGGCGGGCCTCACCGTCGGCTGTGCCTGGGCCGGCCTGCTGGCCGCAGGGATCTTCAGGGTGACGGGTGCCGGAGTCGCCGCGGTGCTGGCCGTTCCGGTGCTCATCGTGCCGCTCGTCCGGAAGGCGCTGGAGGGACCGGTGGCGCGGTCGGCCGCGGGGCTCCCGGGAAGGCTGAGGGAGCTGGCCTGGTGGCAACTGCCGCACGAGGCGGACAGATGGGTCCTGGCGGTCGTGCGGGTGGTGGCACAGCCCGTGGGGACGGCGCTCGCCCTGTCGCTGTCGGCCCTGATCTGCGCGTATCTGTTCACCAGCCTGCGAAGCAGGGCTCGTTGGTGACCGCGATGTATCCGGTGGGCGGCTCAAACCCAGCAACTCCCTTGAAAATGCTCTTCTTGTGGCATTATGTCGTCAATTGAGGGGTGGGTGCCGATCACCCTTTCGTGTGCTTTTCACCAAAGACCTCAAGAGGCGGGCGCGCCGCGCCGACAAAGGATGCGTGAGTACCCTTGCGCACACCATGATGACCGCCGCCCGCTCCGCCGACTCCGGCCTCGCCGGCTCGGGCGAACTCGACCGCTACCCCTACACGGAGGCGCCGGCCGGCGAGCGCGCCGCGATCCGCTCGTGGGGCGGACCCGATTCCGAGCTTGGGCGGGCGAGCCGACGCGGGGCTGCCAGCCGAGGACGTGGCCTCCACGGCCAACTCGTTCAGCAGCTGGGCCAGATGATCGTTTCCGGAGATCTCGGCGCCGATCGCCCGCTCGTTCCCGAGGAGATCGGTCAGCGTTTCGAGGTCTCCCGTACTGTTGTGCGTGAGTCCCTGCGCGTGCTGGAGGCCAAGGGCCTGGTCAGCGCGCGCCCCAATGTCGGTACGCGGGTGCGTCCGGTCAGTGACTGGAATCTGCTGGACCCCGACATCATCGAATGGCGGGCCTTCGGTCCTCAGCGGGACGACCAGCGCCGCGAGCTGGCCGAGCTCCGCTGGACGATCGAGCCGCTCGCGGCCCGGCTGGCGGCCGGGCACGGACGTGAGGACATCCAGCAGCGGCTCGGCGACATGGTCGAGATCATGGGCCACGCGCTGGGACAGGGGGACGCGATCACGTTCTCCCGGGCGGATGCCGAATTCCACTCCCTGCTCATCCAGGCCGCGGGCAACCGGATGCTGGAGCACCTCTCCGGCATCGTCTCGGCGGCGCTGCACGTCTCAGGTGGCCCCGTCACTGGCTGTGACCGCCCGGCGGAGGCGTCGCTCGCCCACCACGCCCGCATTGTCGAAGCCCTCGCGTCCGGCGATTCCGCGGCCGCCGAGACGGCCATGCGCCAACTGCTCGTCGTTCACCCCGAGGTGGAGCGGGTGGTTCCCGCGCCGCGCGAGCACTGATCGCAGCACGGCCGGGGTGCATGGACCCTGTGCCGCCGGACCCTCCGGTCCGGCGGCACAATTGTGGGGGGATGTCACCCCTGGCACTGTTCGTCGCAAATGAGGTGTGACTCGGGCCACGCGGATTGGGCGTAACACTCCTCGAAACAGTGCGATGACTTAAGAGGTGACCGCCGCAGAAGGAATACAGCAGCCGTTCAGTGCGCTGTGCAGTTCTGAGGCCAAACCCGCGCCGTCGGCGACATCCCCAGTCGACGGTCGTCGGTTCCAGCCCTCTCGAGGGCCGGGCCGGAAGCCGTTTCCATCGTTCCGAGAGGTTGTTCGTGTCGGCCAGCACATCCCGTACGCTCCCGCCGGAGATCGCCGAGTCCGAGTCTGTGATGGCGCTCATCGAGCAGGGAAAGGCTGATGGGCAGATCGCCGGCGATGACGTGCGTCGGGCCTTCGAGGCTGACCAGATTCCGCCAACCCAGTGGAAGAATGTTCTGCGCAGCCTCAACCAGATCCTCGAGGAAGAGGGTGTGACGCTGATGGTCAGTGCCGCGGAGTCGCCGAAGCGCGCCCGCAAGAGCGTCGCAGCGAAGAGCCCGGTCAAGCGCACCGCCACCAAGACCGTCGCGGCCAAGACGACCGTGACGAGGACTGTCGCGGCCTCTGCCGCCCCGACGGCCGAGAGTGCGGACGCGGTGGCCGACGACGCCACAGCGGCCGCTCCCGCGAAGAAGACGGCAGCCAAGAAGACCGCTGCCAAGAAGACCGCCGCGAAGAAGACCGCGGCCAAGAAGACAGCGACGAAGAAGTCCGGCAAGCAGGACGACGAGCTCCTCGACGGTGACGAGGCGGCCGAGGAAGTCAAGGCCGGCAAGGGCGAGGAAGAGGAGGGCGAGGGCGAGAACAAGGGCTTCGTCCTCTCCGATGACGACGAGGACGACGCGCCTGCCCAGCAGGTCGCCGTCGCCGGCGCCACGGCCGACCCGGTCAAGGACTACCTGAAGCAGATCGGCAAGGTCCCGCTCCTCAACGCCGAGCAGGAGGTCGAGCTCGCCAAGCGCATCGAGGCGGGTCTGTTCGCCGAGGACAAGCTGGCGAACTCGGACAAGCTCGCGCCGAAGCTCAAGCGTGAGCTGGAGATCATCGCCGAGGACGGGCGCCGCGCCAAGAACCACCTGCTGGAGGCCAACCTCCGGCTCGTGGTCTCGCTGGCCAAGCGCTACACCGGCCGCGGCATGCTCTTCCTGGACCTGATCCAGGAGGGCAACCTCGGTCTGATCCGTGCCGTCGAGAAGTTCGACTACACCAAGGGCTACAAGTTCTCCACGTACGCCACCTGGTGGATCCGCCAGGCGATCACCCGCGCCATGGCGGACCAGGCCCGCACCATCCGTATCCCGGTGCACATGGTCGAGGTCATCAACAAGCTCGCGCGCGTCCAGCGCCAGATGCTCCAGGACCTGGGCCGTGAGCCCACCCCGGAGGAGCTGGCCAAGGAGCTCGACATGACCCCCGAGAAGGTCATCGAGGTCCAGAAGTACGGTCGTGAGCCGATTTCCCTCCACACCCCGCTGGGTGAGGACGGCGACAGCGAGTTCGGTGACCTGATCGAGGACTCCGAGGCGGTCGTTCCGGCCGACGCGGTCAGCTTCACGCTCCTCCAGGAGCAGCTGCACTCGGTGCTCGACACCCTCTCGGAGCGTGAGGCCGGCGTGGTCTCGATGCGTTTCGGTCTGACCGACGGCCAGCCGAAGACGCTGGACGAGATCGGCAAGGTCTACGGCGTGACGCGTGAGCGCATCCGTCAGATCGAGTCGAAGACGATGTCGAAGCTTCGTCACCCCTCGCGTTCCCAGGTGCTGCGCGACTACCTCGACTAGGCCGCGGACACACGGAGCCGGACACACAGGCCGAGGGCCCGGACCCCATGGGGGAGCCGGGCCCTCGGCCTGTGTGTCCGGATGCGGGCCCAGGAGCACTGGACGACGCTGGGTGGACCCTTGATCACCGCAGCGTCAGGAGCCTTCATGTTCCGTACCGTCGTCCGTGCCCTGCCCGGGGTACTCGCCCTGACCGCCGTGGCGGCCGTGGTGCAGCCCGGAACCCCCGCCTCGGCTGCCGCGGGCGGCATCATCATCGGCGGACAGCCCGCCTCCGTGGCCGACAGCCCCTGGGTCGTGGCCGTGTCGAGCCGTGACCGGTTCGGTGGAACGCGCGCAGGTCAGTTCTGCGGCGGGGTGGCGGTGGCTCCGACGAAGGTGCTCACGGCAGCCCACTGCCTGAGCGGAGAGGTGCTAGGCGGGGAGGCGGCCGACGTGGACGATCTGCGGATCATCGCGGGCCGGGACCGGCTGCGCGACTCCA
Organism: Streptomyces sp. NPDC079020; assembly: GCF_044542225.1. Lineage (NCBI taxonomy): Bacteria > Bacillati > Actinomycetota > Actinomycetes > Kitasatosporales > Streptomycetaceae > Streptomyces > Streptomyces sp. NPDC079020. The sequence goes on along the minus strand of NZ_JBITUB010000003.1, from coordinate 426,299 downwards.
CCGGTCAGGAGATCGCCGTACGGGCGTCGTGGGTCAATCCCGGATACGACCGGGACTCCAACGCGGGTGATCTCGCGGTGCTCACTCTGGCGACTCCGCTGCCGAAGGGCAGCATGATCGAGATGGCTCCGGAGAGTGACACCGCCTATGCGGCCGGTACCGGTGCCGTCGTCTACGGGTGGGGCGACGTGAGCGGCAGCGGCGCCTATGCGTCGGCTCTGCGCTCCGCCGAGGTCGAGCTTCTGCCGGACAGCACGTGCGAGCGTGCCTACCCGGGCGGCCCGGAGGGCACGTACGACGCCTCAGCGATGGTCTGCGCGGGCGATCCGGAGGGCGGGCACGATGCCTGCCAGGGGGACAGCGGCGGGCCTCTGGTGGCCCGTGGGCGGCTTGTGGGCCTGGTCTCCTGGGGCAGCGGCTGCGGGCGCGCCGACAGCCCGGGGGTCTACACCCGGGTTTCCGCGGCCATGCGCTGGGCGGCCGGCCGGATCTGACCGGAAGCGGCGCGAAACGGCGAGAACGGGCGGTTCCCCCTCATCGGGGGAGCCGCCCGTCGGTCGGTCCGGGACCGGCCCCTGGCTCGTCGTGGATGCGAGGTGTCAGTGTTGTTCCTCTTCGGCGGCACTGGCCTGTACGGCGGTGAGCCGATCCGTCTCATCCTGTATTTCCGCGGCGATCTTCTTGAGTTCCGGCTCGAACTTGCGCCCATGGTGAGCGCAGAAGAGCAGTTCACCGCCACTGATCAGGACGACGCGCAGATATGCCTGGGCGCCGCAACGGTCACAGCGGTCTGCTGCGGTCAGCGGGCTCGCGGGGGTCAGAACAGTAGTCACGTCGCCTCTTCTCTAGCTCGACGAGCTGTCGTACCAGGGTCAACATCCAACCAGGCCGAAAACGTTCCCGCTCGTGGCTTTTCTTCGAAACTTCTTCTCAGGATGGCTGACTGTTGCCGGTTGGCGGCGAATGTGCCGTATTGCGTAGCGCTACGGTTTCGCGTTGCTTGTCTTGGACGGTCCGCCGGCTGGCTTGCCGGTTGTTCATGAGGACGTGCCCGGAGCCTAAATGGTTCATGCCTCGAAGGGAACGTGATGTGCACGTCACTCCAACGAATGATCGAACATTCATGCGAGCCTAGGAGTGGCTCGACTAGCATGAGGATTCCCCGAGGGTGGCGTTACAACCGCTCTACCAGGCCTCGGTAGGCTCTCAGCGGCAACCGAAGCCGAGCCCGTTACCCACTTGGGGCCCAAATGAAATTCAGCGAGGAGCGAACCGCGTGACCGCCGATACGTCCGTGCCGTCCACTGCGCTGCTGACCGGAGCAGGCGGCGTCGTAGACAGGGACAGCTCCAACTACACCGCGCGGCACCTTCTCGTACTCGAAGGGCTTGAGGCAGTCCGCAAGCGCCCCGGGATGTACATCGGGTCCACCGACAGCCGCGGCCTCATGCACTGCCTCTGGGAGATCATCGACAACTCCGTCGACGAGGCCCTCGGCGGCTACTGCGACAACATCGAGGTGATCCTCCACGACGACTCGTCCGTCGAGGTCCGCGACAACGGTCGTGGCATCCCGGTCGACGTGGAGCCCAAGACCGGTCTCTCCGGCATCGAAGTCGTCATGACCAAGCTGCACGCCGGCGGCAAGTTCGGCGGCGGCTCCTACGCGGCCTCGGGCGGCCTGCACGGTGTGGGCGCCTCCGTCGTCAACGCCCTCTCCGCCCGCCTGGACGTCGAGGTCGACCGCAACAGCGCGACCCACTCGATCAGCTTCCGGCGCGGGGTCCCCGGCATGTTCACCGAGCAGGGGCCGGACAGCCCGTTCGATCCCGCCAACGGTCTGCGCAAGGGGAAGCGGGTTCCGAAGACCCGTACCGGTACCCGGGTGAGGTACTGGGCCGACCGGCAGATCTTCCTCAAGGACGCCAAGCTCAACCTGGAGACCCTGTACCAGCGGGCCCGCCAGACGGCGTTCCTCGTCCCCGGCCTCACGATCGTCGTGCGCGACGAGCGGGGCATCGACGGCGAGGGCAAGACCGAGGAGACCTTCCGCTTCGACGGCGGGATCAGTGAATTCTGCGAGTACCTGGCCCAGGACAAGGCCGTCTGCGACGTCCAGCGCCTGACCGGCACCGGTACGTTCAAGGAGACCGTCCCGGTCCTGGACGACCGCGGACATATGACCCCGACCGAGGTCACCCGGGAACTGGGGGTGGACATCGCACTGCGCTGGGGCACCGGCTACGACACCAACATCAAGTCCTTCGTCAACATCATCGCCACCCCCAAGGGCGGCACGCATGTGACCGGATTCGAGCGCTCCCTCACCAAGACGGTCAACGAGGTGCTGCGCTCGGCCAAGCTGCTGCGCGTGGCCGAGGACGATGTCGTCAAGGACGACGCGCTGGAGGGCCTCACCGCGGTCGTCACCGTACGGCTCGCGGAGCCGCAGTTCGAGGGGCAGACGAAGGAGGTGCTCGGCACCTCGGCGGCCAACCGGATCGTCGCCAATGTGGTGGCCAAGGAGCTCAAGGCCTTCCTGACCTCGACCAAGCGGGACGCCAAGGCCCAGGCCAGGTCGGTGCTGGAGAAGGCGGTGGCGGCCGCACGTACGCGTATCGCGGCCCGCCAGCACAAGGACGCGCAGCGCCGCAAGACCGCGCTGGAGTCCTCGTCACTGCCCGCCAAGCTCGCCGACTGCCGCAGCGACGACGTCGACCGCAGCGAGCTCTTCATCGTCGAGGGCGACTCGGCCCTCGGTACGGCCAAGCTGGCCCGGAACAGTGAATTCCAGGCCCTGCTGCCGATCCGGGGCAAGATCCTCAATGTCCAGAAGTCATCCGTCTCGGACATGCTCAAGAACGCCGAGTGCGGCGCCATCATCCAGGTCATAGGAGCAGGGTCCGGACGGACCTTCGACATCGACTCCGCCCGCTACGGCAAGATCGTTCTGCTGGTGGACGCCGATGTCGACGGTGCCCACATCCGCTGTCTGCTGCTGACCCTGTTCCAGCGGTACATGCGGCCGATGGTCGAGGCGGGACGGGTCTTCGCCGCGGTGCCCCCGCTGCACCGGATCGAGCTCGTCCAGCCCAAGAAGGGCCAGGACAAGTACATCTACACGTACTCCGACGGCGAGCTGCGCCAGACCCTGCTGGAGCTCCAGCGCAAGAACGTCCGGTTCAAGGATTCGATCCAGCGCTACAAGGGTCTCGGTGAGATGGACGCCGACCAGCTGGCGGAGACCACGATGGATCCCCGTCACCGCACGCTGCGCCGGATCAACATCGGCGACCTGGAGTCCTCCGAGCACGTCTTCGATCTGCTGATGGGCAACGAGGTCGCGCCCCGCAAGGAATTCATCACCAGCTCGGCGGCGACGCTGGACCGCTCGCGCATCGACGCCTGAGGGTTCTCCACCCGTGGGTGGAGAGCGATTCTCCACCCACGATCAACCCCCGGGCCGATCCCACGTCCCCGGCGGCTCCGTAGCGTCGAAGGCGATGAACCTTCCCGCACCTCGGAGGCTGCCATGTCCGGGCTCTTCAACGTCCTGGTGATCGTCGCCGTCATCACTCCCGTCGTGGTCCGCCCGTTCCCGGCGCGGCGCGTCGCCGGGGACAGGCGCTGGTGGCTTCTCCCGGGTGTGCTGCTCGTTCTCGTGGCGCGGGAGGACGGACCGACCGATCCGCACCACGAGGCCCTGTCCATAGCGGTGCTCGTGTCCGGGCTCCTGGCCGGACCGGTCACCGGCGCCGGCCGGGGCTGGACGGCCCGGCTGCGGAGCGAACGGGACGGCACCCTGGGGAGCGCGGGCACCCGCGCCACCGTGTTCGTGTGGTCCGGCGCAGTGGCCCCGCGTGCGGCGCCGGCCGGGGCAGCCGTGCTGACGGGCATCCGCCGGGGCAGGGCCGCCGTGATGGCCGTCCTGTCGGCGATGCTGTTCGCACGCGGCGGCACCCTGGTGCGGTGGGCCCGGCCGATGAGTCTGCCGTACGGTGTCGCAGCCGCGGGCATATCGGCGCAGCCGGCCTGGAAGGACCGCGTGTGACCCGCAGCGCCTGGACGAGCTGGCCGTCACGGGAGGCTCTCGCCAGGATGAGCCGGACCCGCCCCCGGGCGGTGATCGCGTGGTCGGTGCGGCTGGCCGTCATGGCCGGTCTGCTGTGGAGCACGTACAGGAACACGGACTTCGGACCGTGGGGCATCGTGATCGCTCTGCTGGGTGTGGCCGGATGCGCGGTGGCCGCGCGGGCCTTCTTCCGCGCCACGCTGAACCACCGCCTGTGGCCGTCTCTGGGGCTGCTGGTGCTCCTGCTGCTGGTGGCGTTCGGGGCGCACGGAGCGGGGGCGGGGACGCTCGCCGCGGTGCTCTGGTGCGGTTGCGCCGTCACGGCCCTGGAGCGGCTTCCGCTCGGTGCGGCTGTGCCGCCCACGCTGGTGGCCCTTGCCGCCTATGCGCTCGTCGAGGGCGACGGATGGCTGACCACGGCAGTCACCACGGGAGGGCTCTGCCTCGCCGGGTATGTCCTGCGGCTCGACGCGGAGGCACGTGCCGGTGCCCAGCGGCTTCTGGAACAGGCGCGCGCCGCCAGGGCGGCTGAGGCGGAAACGGCCGCGCTGGACGAGCGTGCCAGGATCGCCCGCGAGATCCACGATGTGCTCGCCCACAGTCTCTCCGCGCAGCTCGTGCAGCTGGAGGCGGCGCGGCTGCTGATCGAGCGGGAACCGCCCGGCGCGTTCCGGGACCAGGTGCTGGACCGGGTGGTCGCCGCCCGGTCCAGGGCCGAGGACGGGCTCACGGAGACCAGGCAGGCGCTCTCCGCCCTGCGCGGTGAGATGACCCCCGTGGAGGACTTCCTGCGCCGGCTGGTGGCCGCCGAACCGGCCGAGGTGACGGTGCGGGGGGAGCGCCGGGGGCTGCCGGTGGAAGCCTCTCAGACGGTGAGGCGGGTGGCGCAGGAGGCGTTGACCAATACGCGCAAGCACGCGCCGGGGGCCGCCGTGCTCGTGACACTGGAGTACCTCCCGGACGCCGTCGCCCTGGAAGTACGCGATTCGGGTGGTTGCCGACCCGCCGACGAGCTGGCTGTCAGCGGCTCCGGCTACGGTCTGCTGGGGATGCGGGAGCGTGCAGAACTGCTCGGCGGGACACTGCGTGCCGGGCCGGGCGAGGAGGGGTTCGTGGTGAGTCTGCGGGTGCCCGCGTGAGTGCGCGGGTGGTGGTCGCCGACGACCAGTCGGTGGTCCGCGAGGGAATTGTCATGCTGCTGGGGCTGCTGCCCGGGATCGAGGTGATCGGATCGGCGAAGGACGGGGAGGAAGCGGTCCGGCTGGTCGCCGAACTCGCGCCGGACGTCGTGCTGATGGATCTGCGGATGCCCCGTTGCGACGGAGTGGAGGCGACGCGGCGGATTCGCCGGGAGCACCCCGGGACCCAGGTCGTGGTGCTCACGACCTTCGCGGACGACGACTCGCTCCTCTCGGCGCTGCGGGCCGGAGCGCGCGGCTATCTCACCAAGGACGCCCGGGGTGAGGAGATCGTCCGGGCCGTCGAGGCGGTGATGGCGGGCGAGGCCGGACTGTCCCCCACCGTGCAGCGGCGTCTCGTGGAGCGGGTCGCCGCGGCCCCGGTCCAGGACACGCGGGCCGGGCCGGGGGAGCTGCCGGACGGGCTGACACCCCGGGAGGCCGAGGTTCTCGTCCTGGCCGCCGAGGGGCTGTCCAATCCCGAGATCGCGCGCAGTCTGCACATTTCCCGGGCCACGGTGAAGACCCACATCAACAACCTCTTCGCCAAGACGGGAGTGCGCGACAGAGCTCAGGCGGTGCGCTATGCGTACGTTCGGGGACTCGCGCACCCGCCCGGTACGTCCGTCACCTGAAGAGGTGAAGCCGGGCGGAAGATGTGCCCGGGAGCCTCCCGGCCCGCCCGTGGCGGGCTGCGCGGCCAAGAAAGTACGCGGACAAGGAAGTTGTCCGGCGGAGACCCGCTTCCCCCTCCGCCTTGGTCGTCCATGACCTTCAAGGGCGGAGACGGAGACTGGCACACTGACCCGCGGCAGGAGTGGTCCAGGACTGTCGGGCAGGGGCCGGGAGCGGTCGGATACGCGCCGCCGCCGGCCCCTGCCCGGTCCTTCGGTTCAGTTCTTGCGGCTGGTCAGGTAGGTGTCGGTCACCCGCATTGCTTCCTCAGTGGCGCCCCGGCGGTAGAGCCAGTGGCCCACGACATCCATGGTGAACAGGGAAGCCTTCGGGAAGGAGGCCGCCATGCGGCGCGCGCCCGCCAGAGGGGTCGCCATGTCGTGGGTGGCGTTGACCACGAGGACCGGCGGGAGGCTGCCTCCCGCCTGGGCGGGCCGGGGCTTCGGGGGCATGGGCCAGCCCTGGCAGGCGAGGACGAAGTCCAGGGCCTGGGCGTTGTAACCGACGTGCGGGGCGGCTTTCGCGACCCGCTCGCGGATGGCCCGGTACTGGGCGTAGTCGCGGATCCGGAAGTCGTTGTCCCGGCACAGCACGAGCCGCGTGGCGATGTCGTGGCTGCCGCCGTCCAGCCAGCGGACCTCTCCCTTGCCGCTCTGCAGGGCGGCCAGCTGATCCGCCGTCTCCTTCGGCATCCACAGACTCAGCTGACCGGTGAGGAAGCCGGACAGCCGGTCGGCATCGACCTTGGTCCGCGTCGGCCCGTCAGGACCCGGATCGTGGAGCGTGCCCGCCTCGGCGCGGGCGAACAGCCGGTCGGTCACGGCTGCCAGGTCCTGGCCCTTCAGCGCGCAGGAAGCGTCCTTCTCGCACCAGTCCGCGACCCGCTTCAGGGTGTTGTTCACGGAGACGCTGCCGTCGGTGATGTAGCGCTCGGCACTCGGCCGGTCCGGATCCATCGCGCTGTCGAGGGCCAGCGCGCGGAGGTTCCCCGGGAACAGGCGCGCGTAGTGGTCGCCGATGGAGGTGCCGTAGGAGTGCCCGAGGAAGCTGATCCGGCGTTCGCCGAGGGCCGCACGGATCGCGTCCACGTCGCGGGCCACGCTCTCGGTATCCATATGGGCGGCGAGCGGGCCTGTCCCCTTGAGGCAACTGGCCGCGAACCGGCCGTTGAGCGTGCGCAGCTGCTCGAACTCGGCCGCGTTGCGGGGGCGGGCCGGGATCGAGTCGAGAATCGTCTCGTCACAGCGGGCGCCCCGGCTGCGGCCGATGCCGCGCGGGTCGAAGCCGATCATGTCGAAGCGCTGGAGCATGGCGGGGGAGTAACCCCCGAAGGGGTCGTCCGCGTACAGCGCGTCATCGGCTCCCGGCGCCCCGGGCCCACCAGGGTTCGACATCAGGACACCGATCCGGCGCGCGGGGTCGGTGGCCGGGTACCGGGCGACGAAGATGCCGGTCTTCGGGCCCTTCGGTTTCGACCAGTCCACCGGTACCTCGACCGTCGCGCACTGCGCCTTGGGGCTGGGGTCGGGGTAGGGCGGATCGCCCTTGGGGCAGGCGCCCCAACTGATCCCGGGGGCTGCGGTGGTGGCGGCCGCGGACGTCTTCTGGACGGCCGCCGCGCCGGGGACGGCCAGGACCGCGGAGGCCGACATGGCCAGGACGACGGAGAGAGCCCGCCGTTTCGTGTGCGGGTTAATGTTCACGCGCATGCTCGTGTTCATGCGCGTCACTGTTCCGGCCGCGCATGATGGCACTTCTACGGGTACATGGTGGGAACGTAACAACGGGGCTCCGGCGGACCCTCAAGTCCTCCTGGAACGACCGTGGTTCCGGCCGGGCCGACGACCGGACCCCTTGCGTGCCCGTGGTTCCGGCCGAGCCGCTGCCGGACCCACGCGCCGCGCGCAGGACCCGCGCGCCGGACCCCCCGCGCCGCGCGCAGGACCCGCGCTGCCCGGCCTTCCGGACCCCCGCGCCCGGCCTTCCGGATCGGCTCAGCCCGTGGCCCACGCGTAGCGGTGTTCCGGGCGGCCGGTCTCGCCGTATCGCAGGGTCAGACGGACCCGGCCGGTGCGCTCCAGCAGCTTCAGATAGCGCTGGGCCGTCTGCCGGCTCATCCCCGCGCTGTCCGCGATCTCCTGGGCGGAGAGCGGACCGCCGGCGGTCCGCAGTGCCTGCCGGACCAGTTCCGCCGTGGTCGGTGAGTGCCCCTTGGGGAGATCGGGTTCGCCCGCCGCCCACAGTGCGCCGAAGAGCCGGTCCACTTCGGCCTGTTCGGCCTCGCCGCCCTCGTCGAGGGCGTGGCGCAGTGCCGCGTACGCCTCCAGCTTGGTCCGCAGACCGGCGTACGTGAACGGTTTGACCAGGTACTGGAGGGCCCCGTGCCGCATCGCCGCCTGAACCGTGGCGACATCGCGTGCCGCCGTCACCATGATCACGTCGACATGGTGGCCGAGCGTGCGCAGTTCCCGTACCACCGCGAGACCGTTCCGGTCGGGGAGGTAGTGGTCGAGGAGGATCAGGTCCACGGGGACCTCCTCGGCCCTGGCGAGTGCCTCGGCCGCCGAGTGGGCCCGCGCGGCGACCCGGAAGCCGGGCACCTTGGCGACGTAGGCCGCGTTGATCTGCGCGACCCGGACATCGTCGTCCACGACCAGGACCTGGATCAACGGTTCTCTCCTGCCGTCGCCGCTTGTACAGGGGCCGGGTCCGGTTCGCCCAGGGCCTCCGGCAGCACGACCGTGAACACCGCGCCGCCCTCCGCGGACTCGCCGACGGCCACGCTGCCGCCCTGGCGCTCGGCCAGCCGGCGCACGAGCGCGAGCCCCAGACCACGTCTGCCGTGTGCCGGGAGCACCTTCGTCGACCAGCCTTCCGTGAAGATCGACTCGTACTGGGAGGGCGGCACCCCGGGCCCGCTGTCGTGGACCCGCAGGACCACCGTACGGCCCTCGGTCCGCAGTCCCACCTCGACCCGTGCCTCCTCGGACCCGGCCGCCGCGTCCAGGGCATTGTCGACAAGGTTGCCGACCACCGTGACCAGGCCCCGCGGATCCACCAGCCGGTCCGGCAGCAGCGAGCCGGGCGCCACGCGCAACGAGACGCCGCGCTCGGCGGCGACCGTGGCCTTGCCGACCAGCAGAGCGGCCAGCAGAGGGTCGTGCACCTTCTCGGTGACCTGTTCGGCCGTCGCCCGGTGTACCCCGACGACCTCCGTGACGAATTCCATGGCGTCCTCGTGCATCTCCAGTTCCAGGAGTCCGAGAAGGGTGTGCAGGCGGTTCGCGTGCTCGTGGTCCTGGGCGCGCAGCGCATCGATCAATCCCCGGGTGGAGTCGAGCTCGCGGCCGAGATGTTCGAGCTCGGTGCGGTCGCGCAGGGTCACCACGGCACCTCCGTCGTCGGTGGGCATCCGGTTGGCGAGCAGCACCCGGCTGCCCCGTACGGTCAACAGGTCGTCACCCACCACCCGGCCGGACAGCACATCCGTGGTCCGGCCCTCGCCCAGTGCCTCGTCGAGAGGGTGCCCGGCGGCGTCCGGACCCAGGCCGAGCAGGCGCTGCGCCTCGTCGTTCAGCAGCCGGATGCGCCCCGTCCGGTCGAGCGCGACAACTCCTTCGCGGATGCTGTGCAGCATCGCCTCGCGTTCCGTCAGGAGCGCGGAGATATCGGAGAACGCCAGGTCATGGGTCTGCTTCTGGAGGCGGCGGGAGATCAGATAGGCGGCCAGCGCGCCGACCGCCAGCGCCCCGCCCGCGTACGCGAGCAGCCCCGGGATCGCCGCGAGCAGCCGGGCACGGACGCTGTCGTACGCGATTCCGACCGAGACCGCGCCGACGACCCGGCCGGAGGTGTCGCGCAGCGGCACCTTGCCACGGGCCGAGCGGCCGAGCGTCCCGCTGTCGATCTCCATGATCTCCCGGCCCGCTAGCGCCTCGCCGGGGTCGGTGGAGACGACCTTGCCGATCCGGTGGACCTCGGTGTGCGACCAGCGCACCCCCCGGCCGTTCATGATCACGACGTACTCGGCGCCGGTCGCCCGCCGGATCCGTTCGGCGGCGGCCTGCACGGAGCCGTGCGGGGAGGGCTCCGTGGTGAGGAGCCCCGTCGTGATCCGGGGCTGAGCCGCCGTGCTCTGGGCGATGGCGAGGGCCCGGCGCATGGCCTGGTCGTCGAGCTGGGCGCTGAGCGGAGCCAGGAACAGGCCGGTGACCAGCACCGTGACGCCGGTGATGATGGTCAACTGCATGAGCAGCACCTGGGAGAAGACCCGCTGGGGCCAGCCGAACCGGCGCGGGCCCCGGGCGGTGGTCGTCGGGGTGCTCATCGTACGAACGGTAAAGGGGGTTCCGGCCCTTCCGGAAATTCCGGCGGACGGCCGGGTAGCGGATGTCCGGGGTAGCGGATGTCCGCCGCGGTTTCCCTCCGCGCCGCGCCGGGCCGCCGCACAGGACCGGGCTGCCGCCCCGCCCGGGACAGCTACACGGGACCGTGCGACCGCACCGGCTCGGGCAGGGGCTGAGGCGGGAGCGGGCCCCGGTACTGCCCGATGGGCCGCATCCGCAGCGGCCGCTCCGCGTACTCCTCCAGCGCGTGCGCGATCCAGCCCGCCGTCCGGGAGACCGCGAACACCGTCTCGCCCGCCTCCGCGGGCATGCCGCCGGCGACCGTGAGGACGGCCAGGGCCAGATCGACATTGGCGTGCAGGGGGGTATGGCGCGCTGCCGTGCTCACCACGTCGCGGGCCGCCGCCAGCACGCCGGCCGCCCGCGGCACCTCCTCCAGCAGGGCGAACAGCGTACGGGCGCGGGGGTCCTCACCCGTGTACAGCCGGTGCCCCAGGCCCGGTACCCGGCGGCCGGCCCGCAGATGGTCGGCGACGACGGGGGCCGCGCTGCCCCGCGCCACGACGTCGGTCAGCATCTGGTGGGCCAGGCCGCTCGCGGCGCCGTGCAGCGGTCCCTCCAGTACGCCGAGACCCGCCGAGACCACGGCGTACGGATGGGCGTGGGCGGACGCGGCGACCCGGGCGGCCAGCGTCGACGCGGCCAGATCGTGATCGATCAGCAGGGTCAGGGCGGTGTCGAGCACGGCGAGCGACGCCTCGTCGGCGGGCTGGGCGGTGAGCCTGGGCCACAGCTGCCGGGCGAGCGGACGGGTGCCGTCCGCACCGGGTGCGCCGTCGCCACCCCCGGTGACGGCGGTGGCCGGGGCGGCTTCCGCCGCGCGACGGCTCCCGCTTCCCGCCAACGGCAGAGCGCCCACCAGGGTGGGAATCAGGCTGCGGGCACTGCTGAGCACCGCCTGCGGCGAGAGGTCGAACCGCAGCGGATCGGCGGCGGCCGCCGCGATCACCGCCACCCGCAGCCGGTCCGTCGAACCGCTGTGCGGGGGCAGCGCGTCGACCGCCCGGCGCGCCGCAGCGAGAGCCGCCTCGGGCGCGGCGAAGCGGATACCCGGCCGGAGCTCGCCCGTCCACAGCCACTCGGCGACCTCCTCGTAGCCGTACCGCCGGGCGAGCCCGGTCGCGTCGACGCCGCGGAAGTAGTACCGGTCCGGCTCGATGAGGGTGATGCCGGTACGGAAGACGAGGTCGCCGTCGGCCGGTGCGGGCTCGCGGCGCCCCGTACGCCGGATCAGCGCCTCGACCTCGGCGGCGTCGAACGTGCTGCCGCGCCCTCCGGGGACGCGCCGGCTGCTCAGCTGCCCCCTGCTGACGTACGCGTAGACCGTCTCGGGCTTCACCCCCAGCAGCTCGGCCGTCTCCCGCGTGGTGAGCCGCCGGTCACCGGGCGCGTCCGCCGTGCCGGAGCCGGAGCTGGTGCCGGAGGAACGGTGGCCGTGATCGCTGCCGGGGGCCTGCGCTGCGTGATCCGTCATGGCGCCCACCGTATCCATGCATCGGTCAAGTTCACCGGGCCTTACACATTGATTCAATCAATATTGACAGAAATTAAGTCAAGCATGGACAGTCGAATCAATATTCAAAGCCACGGAGGAGTGACCAGAGATGACGGCCATGACCCGGAGCACCGCTCCGCTCGACGTACCCCGTGGCCTCGCGGGCGTCGTCGTCACCGACACCGCCCTCGGAGATGTCCGAGGCCGCGAAGGCTTCTACCACTACCGGCAGTACTCGGCGATCGAGCTGGCGCAGACGCGCAGCTTCGAGGACGTCTGGTACCTGATGTTCCACGGGGAGCTGCCCGACCGGGCCGCCGGCGCGGACTTCGCCGCTCGCACCGCGGCCCTGCGCCGGCTGCCCGCCGAGGTGCGCGAGGCGCTGCCCGCCATCGCCCGCGCCGGCGCCGTCTCGGGCCCGCTCGCCGGACTGCGCACCGCACTCTCGCTGCTCGGGGCCTCGGCGGGATTCCGCCCGGTGTACGACATCGGGGCCGGCCGCCGCCGCGACGACGCGCTCGCCGCCTGCGCGGCCGTACCGACCGTGCTCACCGCGCTGTACCGGCTCGGCCAGGGTCTCGAACCCGTGGAGCCGCGCGAGGACCTGCCGTACGCCGCGAACTACCTGTACATGCTGACCGGTTCGGAACCGGCCGCCGCGAACGTCAGGGCCGTCGAGCAGTACCTCATCTCCACCGTCGACCACGGGTTCAACGCCTCGACCTTCACCGGCCGGGTCGTCGCCTCCACCGGCGCCGACGTGGCCGCCTGCCTGGTCGCCGCCGTCGGCGCGCTCTCCGGACCGCTGCACGGCGGAGCGCCCAGCCGGGCCCTGGACACACTGGACGCGATCGGCACCCCGGACCGTATCGACGGCTGGATCCGCGAGCAGGTGCTCTCGGGCGCGCGCATCATGGGCTTCGGTCACCCCGTCTACCGCACCGAGGACCCGCGCTCGCGCATGCTGCGGGGCATCGCCCAGAGCTTCGGCGGCCCGCTCGTCGACTTCGCGGTCGAGGTGGAACGCCAGGTGGAGGCCATCCTCGCCGAGCTCAAGCCCGGACGTGAGCTGCACACCAACGTGGAGTTCTACGCGGGAGTCGTCATGGAGCTGTGCGGGCTGCCGCGCGAGATGTTCACCCCCACCTTCTGCGCGGCGCGTGTGGTCGGATGGAGCGCCAATATCCTGGAGCAGGCGGAGGACTCGAAGATCATCCGCCCGGCGGCCCGCTACGTCGGCACGCCCCCGCCCCAGCCGGTCCCGGCACCCTGACGACATTCCGAGGAAGGCCCCCGTTGACCCCGACCCGCAGCCCGCAGATTCCGGTCGTCGTCCTGGCGGGTTTCCTGGGATCCGGCAAGACGACGCTGCTCAACCATCTGCTCCGCAACCGGGCGGGCAACCGGATCGGCGTGATCGTCAACGATTTCGGAGCCATCGAGATCGACGCCATGACCGTCGCGGGCCAGGTCGGCTCGACGGTCTCGCTCGGCAACGGCTGTCTGTGCTGCGCCGTCGACGCGAGCGAACTCGACACCTTCCTGGAGACGCTGACCCGGCCCTCCGCCCGCCTCGATGTGATCGTCATCGAGGCGAGCGGTCTCGCCGAACCCCAGGAGCTCGTACGGATGCTGCTGGCCAGCGACAACCCGCACATCCGGTACGGGGGACTGGTCGAGGTCGTGGACGCCGCCGAGTTCGGGCGGACCAGGGAGCGCCATCCCGAGATCGACCGCCATCTCGCCGTCGCCGATCTCGTGGTGCTGAACAAGACCGACCGGGTGGACGAGGCGGAGCACGCCCGGCTGCGCGGAAGCGTCGCGGAACTGGGCAGCCGGGCCGCTGTCATCTCCGCCGTGCACGGCCGTATCGATCCCGGACTGCTCTTCGACCCCGTGCTGAGGCCGGACCACGAGGACGGGGCCCGGCAGCTCACCTTCGAGGATCTGTTCCTGGACGAGTGCCAGGAGGGGGAGGCCGGGCACGCGGGCCACCTGCACGCGGCGTACGAGAGTGTCGCCTTCACCTCCCAGGAGCCGATGGACCCCCGCCGGTTCCTGGAGTTCCTCGACTCCAGGCCCGAGGGCCTGTACCGGATCAAGGGGTTCGCCGACTTCGGCGCGGGGGACCGGGCGAACAAGTACGCCCTGCACGCGGTGGGCAGGTTTCTGCGCTTCGTCCCCCAGCCCTGGTCGCGGGGGGAGCAGCGGCTCACGCAGCTGGTCCTGATCGGTTCGGGCATCGACGCCGAGGCGCTGCACAAGAAACTCGCGGACTGCCGGACGCGAACGGGCGACGCCACGGACAGGCCCCGTCCGGACGTGTCACCGGACGCCCCGCGGAGCGCCTCGTACGGCACCCGGCCCGAAGACGCCCCGCACGACGCGGACCGGCCGCATGACGACCGGCCGCACGACGACCGCCCGCATGACGACCGCCCACACGACGCGGACCGGCCTCATGAGGACCAGGAGCAGCACGAACGCAGCATGTGGGGCGTCCTGAGATACGTACAGCGGCCGGCCGAGGCGCCCTGAGCGCCGTCCCGTGATCCACGCCCGTCAGGACCGGGACCACGGGACAGCCCCCGGCGCGACGGCCGGCCGCCGCGCCGTCACACGGGTCCGGCGATCACCGCCACCGGCTGGAGCAGCGGTGTGCCCGAACCGTCGCGTCGCGGATCCGGAGCGGGCAGCTGTGCCGGAGCGCCGTTCTTCTGGGCCGCCCGTGCCGGGACCGCGCCCGCCCAGGCGAACACCAGGATGTCCTCGCCCTTCAGGAACCGCTGGCAGCGCACCCCGCCGGTCGCCCGGCCCTTGCGCGGGTACTGGTCGAACGGGGTGAGCTTCGACGTCAGCTCCGAATCGTCCAGCGTGCCGTGCGAGCCCGCGACCGTGAACACCAGCGCGTCCGCCGCGGGATCCACCGTCGTGAACGAGAGCACCTCCGCCCCGGCCGTGAGCTTCACTCCCGCCATCCCTCCGGCGGGCCGGCCCTGCGGGCGTACCTGCGCGGCCGGATAGCGCAGCAACTGCGCGTCGGAGGTGATGAAGACCAGGTCCTCCTCGCCCGTACGCAGCTCTGTCGCGCCCACGATCCGGTCACCGTCCTTGAGGGAGATGACCTCCAACTCGTCCTTGTTGGCCGGGTAGTCGGGCACCACCCGCTTCACCACTCCTTGGAGCGTGCCGATCGCCAGGCCCGGTGAGGACTCGTCCAGGGTGGTGAGGCAGATCAGCTCCTCGCCCGTCTCCAGGGTCAGGAACTCCGAGATCTGTGCCCCGCCGGAGAGATTGGGGGCCGCGTGGGTGTCCGGCAGCTGGGGCAGATCGATCACCGCGATCCGCAGCAGGCGCCCGGTGGACGTCACCGCCCCCACATCGCCGCGGGCCGTGGCAGGGACGGCCGACACGATCACGTCGTGCTTGGCACGCTTGGCGTCCTCGGCCACCACGATCGGGTCACCGGTGGCCGTGCGGGCCAGCAGACCGGTCGAGGAGAGCAGCACACGGCACGGGTCGTCCGCGACCTCCAGCGGTACGGACGCGACCTGCGAACCCGCCGACTCCAGCAGCACCGTGCGCCGGTCGGTGCCGAACTTCTTCGCCACCGCGGCCAGCTCGGAGGAGACCAGCTTGCGCAGCTCCGCGTCGGACTCCAGGATCGCGGTCAGCGCGGCGATCTCCTCGCTGAGCCGGTCGCGCTCGCCCTCCAGCTCGATCCGGTCGAACCGGGTGAGCCGGCGCAGCGGGGTGTCCAGGATGTACTGGGTCTGGATCTCGCTCAGCGAGAAGCGCTCCATGAGCCGCTCCTTCGCCTGCGCCGAGTTGTCGCTGTCCCGGATGATCCGGATGACCTCGTCGATGTCGAGCAGCGCGACGAGCAGGCCCTCGACCAGGTGCAGCCGGTCGCGGCGCTTGGTCCGGCGGAACTCGCTGCGCCGGCGCACCACCTCGAAGCGGTGGTCGAGATAGACCTCCAGCAGCTCCTTGAGGCCCAGGGTGAGCGGCTGGCCGTCGACGAGCGCCACGTTGTTGATGCCGAAGGACTCCTCCATCGGCGTCAGCTTGTAGAGCTGTTCCAGCACGGCCTCCGGTACGAAGCCGTTCTTCACCTCGATCACCAGGCGCAGTCCGTGCGCCCGGTCGGTGAGGTCCTTGACGTCCGCGATGCCCTGGAGCTTCTTCGCGGAGACCAGGTCCTTGATCTTGGCGATCACCTTCTCCGGGCCGACGGTGAACGGCAGTTCGGTGACGACCAGGCCCTTGCGCCGCGCCGTCACGTCCTCCACGGCGACCGTCGCCCGGATCTTGAACGTGCCGCGGCCGGCTGTGTACGCGTCCTTGATGCCGCCGAGCCCGACGATCCGGCCACCTGTGGGCAGGTCGGGTCCGGGGACGAAGCGCATGAGCGTTTCCACGTCGGCGCCCGGGTGCTTGATCAGGTGGCGGGCGGCGGCGATGACCTCGCCCAGGTTGTGCGGGGGCATGTTGGTGGCCATGCCGACCGCGATTCCGGACACCCCGTTGACCAGGAGGTTCGGATACGCGGCGGGGAGGACGACCGGTTCCCGCTCCTGGCCGTCGTAGTTCGACTGAAAATCGACGGTGTCCTCGTCGATGGCTTCGGTCATCAACGACGTGGCATCGGCCATCCGGCACTCGGTGTACCGCATCGCGGCCGGCGGGTCGTCATTGCCGAGCGAGCCGAAGTTGCCGTGTCCGTCGACGAGGGGGAGCCGCATCGAGAACGGCTGTGCCATCCGCACCAGCGCGTCGTAGATCGACGCGTCCCCGTGCGGGTGCAGCTTACCCATGACTTCGCCGACCACACGGGCGCACTTCACATAGCCGCGGTCGGGGCGGAGCCCCATCTCGTTCATCTGGGACACGATGCGGCGGTGCACCGGCTTCATGCCGTCGCGGGCGTCGGGCAGGGCCCTGGAGTAGATCACCGAGTACGCGTACTCGAGGAAGGAGCCCTGCATTTCGTCGACGACGTCGATGTCGAGGATCTTCTCCTCGAAGTCGTCCGGCGGCGGGGTCTTCGTGCTACGGCGGGCCATCGCGGCTGCGACTCCTTCACGGATTCTGATCGGGCAACCTGAGGTTCTGACGCGGACCATTGTGGACCGCCGCACTGACAACGCCGACCTCGACCCGTCCGAAGCGGTCCGAAGCGGCCCCACAGGACCCGGCACGGGTCCCGGTTGCGGCAGCATCTACAGCAACATCGACGGAACGGGAACTTCGCCAGGTGTCGGTGCGCTTGCTTACAGTGGCAGGTCTGGCAGGAAATCCAGTATCGCGATCGAAGGGACGTACATGCCCATGGGTCACACGGCCACAGCACAGGCCGGCTCCGGCGGCTTGACGGCGACCGAGCACCGCCTGGCCAACGGTCTGCGGGTGGTGCTCTCGGAGGACCATCTGACCCCGGTCGCCGCGGTCTGTCTCTGGTACGACGTCGGTTCGCGCCACGAGGTCAAGGGACGCACAGGCCTGGCTCACCTTTTCGAGCACCTGATGTTCCAGGGTTCGGGCCAGGTCAAGGGGAACGGGCACTTCGAGCTCGTACAGGGGGCCGGTGGCTCGCTCAACGGGACGACCAGCTTCGAGCGGACGAACTACTTCGAGACCATGCCCACCCATCAGGTGGAGCTGGCTCTCTGGCTGGAAGCCGACCGGATGGGCTCCCTCCTCGCCGCCCTCGACGAGGAGTCCATGGAGAACCAGCGCGACGTCGTGAAGAACGAGCGGCGCCAGCGCTACGACAACGTGCCCTATGGCACCGCGTTCGAGAGGCTGACCGCCCTCGCGTACCCGGAGGGCCACCCGTACCACCACACCCCGATCGGCTCGATGGCCGACCTGGACGCCGCGACCCTCGAAGACGCGCGTACGTTCTTCCGCACGTACTACGCCCCGAACAACGCGGTGCTCTCGGTGGTCGGCGACATCGACCCCGAGCAGACGCTGGCCTGGATCGAGAAGTACTTCGGCTCCATCCCCTCCCACGACGGCAAGCAGCCGCCGCGCGACGGCACGCTGCCCGAGGTGATCGGGGAGCAGCTGCGCGAGGTGGTTCGGGAAGAGGTCCCGGCGCGTGCGCTGATGGCGGCCTACCGGCTGCCGCACGACGGCACCCGGGCCTGCGACGCCGCGGACCTGGCGCTGACGGTGCTGGGCGGCGGCGAGTCGTCCCGGCTGCACAACCGTCTGGTCCGCCGTGACCGTACGGCGGTGGCCGCCGGATTCGGGCTGCTGAGGCTCTCCGGAGCGCCCTCGCTGGGCTGGCTGGACGTCAAGACGTCCGGCGGCGTCGAGGTGCCGCAGATCGAGGCGGCGGTGGACGAGGAGCTGGCGCGGTTCGCCGCCGAGGGCCCCACGCCCGAGGAAATGGAACGGGCCCAGGCCCAGTTGGAGCGCGAGTGGCTGGACCGGCTCGGTACGGTCGCGGGCCGCGCCGATGAACTGTGCCGGTACGCCGTCCTGTTCGGCGACCCGCAGCTCGCCCTGACCGCCGTGCAGCGGGTGCTGGACGTCACCGCCGAGGAGGTCCGGGCGGCCGCCGAAGCGGCGCTGCGTCCCGACAACCGGGCGGTGCTGGTCTACGAGCCGCTGGAGCCGGCGGCCGACGAGACCGCCGACGACACCGAAGGCACCGACGCGCCCGAGGGGGCGGACAAGTGAGCGACGCCGCCGCGACTGGAGTAGCCATGGAGTACCACCCGCAGCCCGCCCCCGGCGTGGCCCGGCCCTGGGCGTTTCCCGCCCCCGAGCGCGGTTCGCTGCCCAACGGGCTGACCGTGCTGCGCTGCCACCGCCCCGGCCAGCAGGTCGTCGCCGTGGAGATCTTCCTGGACGCCCCGCTGGACGCCGAGCCCGAGGGGCTCGACGGCGTGGCCACGATCATGTCCCGGGCCTTGTCCGAGGGCACGGACAAGCGCAGCGCCGAGGAGTTCGCCGCCGAGCTGGAGCGCTGCGGTGCCACGCTCGACGCGCACGCCGACCACCCCGGCGTCCGGGTCTCCCTGGAGGTTCCCGCCTCCCGGCTGGCCAAGGCGCTGGGTCTGGTCGCCGAAGCGCTGCGGGCCCCGGCCTTCGCCGAGAGCGAGATCGAGCGCCTCGTCGGCAACCGGCTCGACGAGATCCCGCACGAGCAGGCCAACCCCGCGCGCCGCGCCGCCAAGCAGCTCTCCAAGGAGCTGTTCCCGGCGACCGCGCGTATGTCACGCCCGCGCCTGGGCACCGAGGAGACGGTGCGCGGGATCGACGCGGCGGCCGTGCGCGGCTTCTACGACGCCCATGTCCGCCCGTCCACCGCGACGGCCGTGATCGTCGGCGACCTCACCGGGGTCGATGTGGACGCCCTGCTCGCCGACACCCTCGGCGACTGGTCCGGAAACGCCGGCCGGCCCCGTCCGGTGCCGCCGATCACCGCCGACGACACCGGCCGTGTCGTTATCGTGGACCGTCCCGGCGCGGTGCAGACGCAGCTGCTCATCGGCCGGATCGGCGCCGACCGGCACGACAGCGTCTGGCCGGCCCAGGTGCTCGGCACCTACTGCCTGGGCGGCACCCTCACCTCCCGGCTGGACCGGGTGCTGCGTGAGGAGAAGGGCTACACCTACGGTGTCCGCGCCTTCGGCCAGGTCCTGCGCTCGACGGCTCCCGGCTCGGCCTCCGGGGCGGCGGGCGCCGCGATGCTGGCGATCAGCGGCTCGGTGGACACCGAGTCCACCGGACCGGCGCTGGCGGACCTCTGGACGGTGCTGCGGACCCTGGCGGCCGACGGGCTGACGGATGCCGAGCGCGAGACGGCCGTGCAGAACCTGGTGGGGGTCGCCCCGCTGAAGTTCGAGACCGCGGCGTCGGTCGCGGGCACCCTGGCCGACCAGGTCGAGCAGCACCTCCCGGACGACTTCCAGGCCCACCTCTACGCCCGCCTCGCCGAGACGGGCACGGTGGAGGCGACCGCCGCCGTGGTCAGCGCGTTCCCGGTGGACCGGCTGGTGACGGTCCTGGTGGGGGACGCGGCGCGGATCGAGGAGCCCGTGAAGGCCCTCGGTATCGGTGAGGTCTCGGTCGTCAGCGGCTGACTCGTCCGGGTGTGCGGCGGCGGGCGCTCCCTGCTCCCGCCGTCGCATACCGGGACACAGAGGACCCCGGTGCGAGCCGTCGCGCCGGGGTCTCCCTTTTTGTCCTATTGGGTTCCTTTGTGGGGGAAGTCGCCCTTCTGTTCTGTGGGATGAGCGACAAAACCCGCTGTCCGTTTGGTGCGGGAAAGTTGTGCCGCTTAGCGTCGGCTCCGCTGTCCGTCATCCGTATGCCGCGTCCGCGGCGCCGGGCAGCCATCGCCGAGTCCCCGTCAGGCGCGAGCCTGGGGAGCCGGGGACCCATGAAGTCCCTGGGGTGAATCGGATGCCCGTGCCCCGTACGAGGCCCAGGTGTCCGTAGGAGACCTTCCTGCTCCGAACCCGTCAGCTAACCCGGTAGGCGAGAAGGAAGGAAAGGATCAGCCCCTCCATGGCGTTCACCCGTGCCACCGGGAAGCACCGTGCCCCGAGCCGCCTGACGCGCAAGCGCGCCCAGGTCGCCGGCGTCGCGGCTCTGGCCACCACCGGCGTCATCGGCGGTATGGCCTCCCCGGCCCTCGCCGCGGACTCCGAGGCCCACCCCGTCAGCGACACCGGCCTGACCGCGGTCATCGCCATCGACGCCACGCTCGCCCGGCAGATCGACGCCCAGGCGAAGGTCCAGGAGCACCAGGCGGAGATCGCCGCCGAGGCGAAGGCCAAGGCCGTCGCGGAAGCCGAGGCCAGGGCCGCCGCCAAGGCCAGGGCGAAGGCGGAGGCCGAACGCAAGGCCGAGGCCCGCGCCGAGGAGGCCCGCCAGGACAAGGCGCGCGCCGCCCGCGCGGCCGAACGCGCCCGGCTGAACTCCTTCCACCTCCCGGTCGCCGGCTCGTACGTCAGCACCGGCTACCAGTCCAGTGGTTCGCTCTGGTCCTCCGGCAGCCACTCCGGCGTGGACTTCCACGCGGCCTCCGGCTCCTCCGTCGTCGCCGTCGGCGCGGGTACGGTCGTCGAGGCCGGCTGGGGCGGCGCGTACGGCAACAACATCGTGCTCCGGATGACGGACGGCACGTACACCCAGTACGGCCACCTCTCCTCGATCGGCGTCTCCGTCGGCCAGAGCGTCACCTCCGGCCAGCAGATCGGCCTCTCCGGCTCCACCGGCAACTCCACCGGACCGCACCTGCACTTCGAGGCGCGCACCACGCCCGAGTACGGCTCCGACATGGACCCGGTCGCCTACCTGCGGGCCCACGGCCTCAACGTCTGACCGTCTCCGCACCCCGCCGATGGCCCCGGCTCTCCGCCGGGGCCTCCGGCATTTCACGGGCCGGGTCCGGCGGAGCCTCCGCCGAAGTGCCCGGTGGCCGAAAGATATCCCCTGGATTTCCCGGCATCATCGGAATTTCCGGCCGATTGTCATAGAGTCACGGAAAAGGCGTCGGTCGGCCGCGTTCCGCGGGGATTATGGCGGAGGTTCGGACATGCGCATTCCCGCGTATTCGGTATGCACGGCAATCCGTGACGACATCGTCTCCGGTGTCTTCGAGCGCGGCAGCCGCCTCACCGAGGAGGTGCTCGCCCGGCGCTACGGAGTCTCCCGGGTCCCGGTCCGGGAGGCGCTGCGCACGCTGGAGTCCGAGGGGTTCGTCGTCACCCGCCGGCACGCCGGTGCGTGTGTGGCCGAGCCCACCGAACAGGAGGCCGCCGACCTGCTGGAGGCCCGGATGCTCCTGGAGCCCCTGGGGGCCGCACGCGCCGCTCAGCGGCGCACCGAGGCCCATCTCAGGGTGCTGCGCGGCCTGGTCAGGCTGGGGCAGGAGCGGGCCCGCCGGGGCGAGGGCGAGGACCTGTGCCCACTGGGCGGCTGGTTCCACGAGACCCTCGCGCAGGCCTCCGGCAGCCCCGGCCTCATCGCCCTTCTCACCCAGCTGCGCCACAAGACCGCCTGGATGTACGCGGTCGAGCAGCCCGCCCGCCCCGCCGAATCCTGGGCCGAACATGGCGCCATCGTGGACGCCGTGGCGCGCGGCGACGCAGAACGGGCCAGGGCGCTGGCCGCCCGGCACGCCGAGCGGGCCATGTCCGCGCACCGGCCGCGCCGCACGGCCCGCCGGGATGTCCGCGCTCCGGGCCGGGCCCGGGTGAGCACTCCGCAACACGGCGTAAACATCGCGAGTGTCCGGCATTAACAATGACGCCGTATACAAGCCTTATGCGAGGTGAAGTAATTCCGCAGGGCTTCATTTCCGCCGCCCGAATCGGTGCCGGCGGTAATTGCGTGCGGAGGGGAAACGAAAGAGCCGCGGCTCCCTTTCGGGATACCGCGGCCCGGTCGGGGAAGAAACCCCGGTCCGATCCGTGCGGGAATCAGACCGTCTCGGGAAGCTCCTCAAGACCCTCGGCGACCAGCTTCGCCAGACGGTCCAGGGCGGCCTCCGCGTTGTCCGCGTCGGACGCGAGCACGATCTCCTCGCCGCCCTGCGCGCCCAGGCCGAGCACGGCGAGCATGGAGGCGGCGTTCACCGGGTTGCCGTCGGCCTTGGCGATCGTCACCGGGACGCCGGAAGCCGTGGCGGCACGGACGAAGATGGAAGCGGGGCGGGCGTGCAGGCCCTCGGCCCAACCGACGTTTACGCGGCGCTCAGCCATGGTTCTGCCCTTCACGAATCAACGGTTGTCTAGACCAGTCTCTCATGCAGTGCGCGGTGCTGTGCCCGGCCTCCGTCCCGGCCGCGCCGCCGGTCGGCCTCCCCAGACTGCCCCGGCCCCGCCCCCTCCGCGACTGGTGTGCCGGTCGTAGGCTTTGGCCATGCACCCGAAGCCGGAGCAGAGTCCGCATCACGTGTACCCCGACCACTGGGAAGCGGACGTGGTGCTCCGCGACGGTGGCACCGCGCGCATCAGGCCCATCACCACCGACGACGCCGAGCGGCTGGTCAGCTTCTACGAGCAGGTCTCCGACGAGTCGAAGTACTACCGCTTCTTCGCCCCGTACCCGCGTCTCTCCGACAAGGACGTGCACCGCTTCACCCATCACGACTACGTCGACCGGGTGGGGCTCGCCGTCACGATCGGCGGTGAGTTCATCGCGACCGTCCGCTACGACCGGATCAACGAGCAGGGACGGCCCGCCTCCGCGCCCGCCGACGAGGCCGAGGTCGCCTTCCTCGTCCAGGACGCCCACCAGGGCCGAGGGGTGGCCTCGGCGCTCCTCGAACACATCGCCGCGGTCGCCCGCGAGCGGGGCATCCGCCGCTTCGCCGCCGAGGTGCTTCCCGCCAACAACAAAATGATCAAGGTGTTCCGGGACGCCGGATACACCCAGCAGCGCAGCTTCGAGGACGGCTCCGTCCACCTCACCCTCGACCTCGAACCCACCGCCGAGTCCCTCGCCGTCCAGCGCGGCCGTGAACAGCGGGCCGAGTCACGCTCGGTGCAGCGGCTGCTGGCCCCCGGTTCCGTCGCCGTCATCGGCACCGGCCGCACCCCCGGCGGGGTGGGCCGCACCGTCCTGCGCAACCTCCTCGGCTCCGGCTACACCGGGCGCGCCTACGCGGTCAACAAGGCCTTCGACGACGGCCTGACGACGCTGGACGGCGTCCCCGCGCACCGTTCCGTCGGCGAGATCGATGAGCGGGTCGACCTGGCCGTCATCGCCGTCCCCGCCCACCGGGTGCCCGAAGCGGTGGCCGACTGCGGCGAGAACGGCGTCCAGGGGCTCGTCGTGCTCTCCGCCGGATACGCCGAACTGGGCGCCGAGGGCCGTGAGCTCCAGCGCGAACTGGTCCGGCAGGCCCGCTCGTACGGCATGCGCATCATCGGGCCGAACGCGTTCGGCATCATCAACACCGCCGAGGCCGTCCGGCTGAACGCCTCCCTCGCCCCCGAGTCGCCCGCCCCCGGCCGCATCGGCCTGTTCACGCAGTCCGGAGCCATCGGGATCGCCCTGCTCTCCGGCCTCCACCGGCGCGGCGCGGGGCTCTCCACCTTCATCTCCGCGGGGAACCGGGCCGATGTCTCCGGCAACGACTTCCTCCAGTACTGGTACGAGGACCAGGACACCGATGTCGCCCTCCTCTACCTCGAATCCATCGGCAACCCCCGCAAGTTCACCCGGCTCGCCCGGCGGACCGCGGCCGTGAAACCCGTCGTCGTCGTGAAGGGCGCCCGGCACAGCGGCTCCACCCCGCCCGGCCACGCCGTGCCGGTCAGCCGCATCCCCGACGCCACGGTCTCCGCGCTGATGCGGCAGGCGGGCGTCATCCGGGTCGACACCGTGACGGAGATGGTCGACGCGGGCCTGCTCCTGGCCGATCAGCCGCTCCCGGCCGGCCCCCGGGTCGCGATCCTCGGGAACTCCGAGTCCCTCGGCCTGCTCACGTACGACGCCTGTCTCGCCGAGGGGCTGCGCCCGCGCCCGCCCCGCGACCTCACCACGGCGGCGGGTCCGCAGGACTTCCGGGACGCGCTGGCCGAGGCGCTCGCCGACGGGACGTGCGACGCGGTGATCGTGACCGCTATCCCGTGGGTGGGGGAGAACGGCGAGGCCGAGACGGGCGACGGGGAGGTCCTGGCCGCGGCCCTGCACCAGGCGGCGGCCGACGGCCCCGCCAAGCCGGTGGCCGTGGTCCATGTGGAGATCGGCGGGCTGGCCGAGGCCCTGGCCGTCGCCACCGGCACGGTGACCCGGCCGCGCACGGGGGCGACGGCGTCCGGCGGCGGCACCACGGGCCCCGTGAACGGCCCGGTCACCCCCGGCACAGGGACGACCCCCGGCACAGGGACGACCCCCGGCACAGGGACGACCCCCGGCGCTGCGGCCACCCCCGGCACCACGGCCACCCCCGGCGCACCGCCCGCCCCCGCACCACGTACCCCCGGCACCACGACGGCACCGCGTTCGGCGGCCCCCGTGCCCTCCACAGCCCCCGTGCCCTCCGCCGCGGGCTCCGCCCCCACCCGCCCCCGGACCGGCCGCATTCCCGCCTACCCCGCCGCGGAACGCGCCGTCCGCGCGCTCGCCGAAGCCGTGAAGTACGCGCAGTGGCGGCGCCAGGCCGCCGTACCCGGAAAGGTGCCCGAGTTCCTCGACGACACCATCGACGAACCCGGAGCCGCCGCTCTGATCGGCACACTGCTCGGCCCCGACCCCGACCCGCGCGGCCGGACGCTCACCCACGACGAGGCCCGCGAACTTCTCGGCCGCTACGGCATCACCGTCCGGCCGACGCTTCCGGCCCGCGACGCGGACTCCGCCGTCGCCGCCGCGGCCCGGCTCGGCTACCCCGTCGCGCTGAAGACGACCGCCCCCCATCTGCGCCACCGTGCCGACCTCGGCGGCGTCCGCCTCGACCTCGCGGGCGAGAGCGCGCTGCGGCGGGCGTACGGCGAGATGACCGACCTGCTCGGCAGGCCCGCCGAACTCCAGCCCGTCGTCCAGGCCATGGCGCCGCGCGGAGTGGACACCGTCGTACGGGCCTCGATCGACGCCGCCGCCGGAGCGGTCCTCTCCTTCGGCCTGGCGGGCGCGCCCTCCGAACTGCTCGGGGACACCGCCCACCGGCTCGTACCGGCCACCGACCGCGACGCCGCCGAGCTGATCCGGTCCATCCGGGCCGCCCCGGTGCTGTTCGGCTGGCGCGGCTCGGCGCCCGTGGACACGGCGGCGCTCGAAGAGCTGCTGCTGCGGGTGTCGCGCCTGGTCGACGACCACCCGGAGGTGGTCTCCGTGGCGCTCGAACCGGTCGTGGTCGCCCCCCACGGTCTGACCGTGCTCGGCGCGAGCGTCCGCATCGCCCCGCCTCCCGCCCGCACCGACCTCGGCCCGCGCCGCCTGCCCAGCTACTGACCCCGGCGGGCCGCTCGCCCCGGCCCGCCGCCGGCCCGCCCACAGCGTCCCCGGCAGTCATCGGGCCCCCGTAGGATGGTCCGTATGGCAAAGACCGGTACGACGACCCAGGGGCTGCGCGCGGCGATCGAGCGCAGCGGCTATTACCCGGCCCTCGTGGCCGAGGCGGTGGAGGCCGCCGTCGGCGGAGAGCCGGTCGCTTCGTATCTGGTGCACCAGGAGACCACCTTCGACTCCAACGAGGTGCGCCGTCACGTCACGGTCCTCGTTCTGACGGAGAACCGGTTCATCGTCAGCCACACCGACGAGCAGGCCGCCGACACCAGCTCCCCGACGCCGTACGCCACCACGTCCACCGAGTCGGTCAAGCTCGACCGGATCTCGTCGGTCGTGGTCAGCCGGGTGGTGGCCAACCCGGAGAAGTACGTACCGGGCACGCTGCCCCGTGAGGTCGTCCTCACGATCGGCTGGGGTGCCGTTTCCCGGATCGACCTGGAGCCCGCCGCCTGCGGCGACCCCAACTGCGAGGCGGACCACGGCTACACCGGCAGTTCCACCGCCGACGATCTGAGCCTGCGGGTCAGCGAGGCCGGTGACGGTCCGGACACCGTCCGCCAGACCCTCGCCTTCGCCCAGTCGCTCTCCGAGGCGACGGCCGCCACCGCGGCGACCGGCCGCTGATGGCGCAGCCGGCCTGGCAGGAGCCGGTCCTGCTCCCCGTCGACAGCGCGCCCGTGCCCGAGTACGGCAGCGGTTCGCTCGCCGATCTGCTGCCGACCCTGGCCGCCGGACAGGGCGTACCCGGTCTCGTCGCGTCGATCCCGGAGCTCACACCGGCCGACCGCAACTGCGTGTTCCTGATCGACGGCCTCGGCTGGGAGCAGATCAAGGCGCATCCGGACGAGGCACCCTTCCTGCACTCCCTGCTGGCGACCTCCCGCGGGGGCACCGGCCGCCCCCTCACCGCGGGTTTCCCGGCGACCACCGCAACCTCGCTCGCCTCGGTCGGTACGGGGCTGCCGCCCGGTGAGCACGGCCTTCCCGGCTACAGCGCGCGCAACCCCGAGACGGGCGAGCTGATGAACCAGCTCCGCTGGAGGCCGTGGACCGAGCCGAAGGTCTGGCAGCCGTATCCCACCGTCTTCCGGCTCGCCGACGCCGCGGGGGTGCGCACCGCCCAGGTCTCCGCGCCCGCGTTCGAGCACACCCCGCTCACCAAGGTCGCGCTCAGCGGCGGCTCCTTCCTCGGCCGGCTCACCGGCGAGGAGCGGATGGACGTGGCGGCCCAGCGGCTCGCCGCGGGGGACCGCTCGCTCGTCTACACGTACTACAGCGAGGTCGACGGTGCGGGGCACCGGTTCGGCGTCGACTCCGACGCCTGGCGCGGTCAGCTGATGTACGTCGACGGGCTCGCCCAGCGCCTGGCCGAACAGCTCCCGCCCCGCTCGGCGCTGTACATCACCGCCGACCACGGCATGATCGACATTCCCTTCGACGAACAGTCCCGGATCGATTTCGACGAGGACTGGGAGCTGGGCGCCGGAGTCGCCCTGCTCGCCGGCGAGGGCCGGGCCCGTCACGCGTACGCGGTCCCCGGGGCCGAGGCCGATGTGCTGACCGTATGGCGCGAAGTGCTCGGTGAGCAGTTCTGGGTGGCGGGCCGGGACGAGGCGATCGCGGCCGGCTGGTTCGGGCCGCGCGTCGACGAACGGGTGTACGGCCGGATCGGTGATGTGGTCGCCGCCGCCCACGCCGACGTGGTGATCACCGCGTCGGCGAAGGAGCCGCACGAGTCCGCGATGGTGGGGATGCACGGCTCGATGACCCCCGTCGAACAGCTCGTCCCGCTCCTCGAAGTACGCTCGTAACCGCGTTTTCCCTCCCGCCCCGGATTCCCTGTCCCACGGCCGCCTTCCGGCTGCCCGTCCGAAAGGTGCTCGACCTCTCATGCCCGAGCTTGTGTTCTTCTCCGGAACGATGGACTGCGGAAAGAGCACGCTGGCCCTCCAGATCGGGCACAACCGGTCGGCGAGGGGGCTGCAGGGCCTGAACTTCACCCGCGACGACCGTGCGGGGGAGGGGAAGCTCTCCTCACGGCTCGGGCTGGTGACCGAGGCGGTCGAGGCGGTGCGGGGCATGGACCTGTACGCCTATGTCGTCGACCGGGTCTCGCAGGGCGGCAAGGTCGACTACCTGATCGTGGACGAGGCGCAGTTCCTGGAGCCGGTGCAGATCGATCAATTGGCGCGCGTCGTGGACGAGTTGGGGCTGGACGTCTTCTCCTTCGGCATCACCACCGACTTCCGCACGAAGCTCTTCCCCGGTTCACGGCGGCTGATCGAGCTGGCGGACCGCGTGGAGACGCTGCAGGTCGAGGCGATGTGCTGGTGCGGGGCGCGTGCGACGCACAACGCCCGCACACTGGGCGGCGAGATGGTGATGGAGGGTGAACAGGTCGTTGTCGGCGACGTGAGCAGCCCCGCCGCGGAGGTCGGCTACGAGGTGCTGTGCCGGCGTCACCACCGTCGTCGTATGACGAGTGCCACTGCGCATGCCGGCACGCTCTCTCCGGACGTCCTGCCGGTTGCTTCAGACTGAGCCGCCGGACGGGCGGACGGGCTGGTCTACCGTGCCCTGCCCGACGTCTTGCGGGTCCCAGCTCCGGGTGACATCGGCGACGGTGGAGGCGGGAGTGCAGAGGACGCCGTCGAACGCGTCGAGGACAGCGGTGTGTACGTAGACGCTCTGCATCCGGATACGGTCGGGGCCGCTGAGGCCTTCGGCCCGTGCCCGCCGCAGATCGGCGAAGCCGAGCCCCGGACCGCTGTCGGCGAAGGCGGCTTCGACGCTGCCGGGTTCGGGCGCATCCAGCGCGGTGCCGGCGATGGTGAAACCGAAACGCGCCTTCTCGTCGCGGTGCATCTCGGCTGTGTGCCCTGTGGTGCTGGTCAGTCCGAGGGCGAAGTACGCGTCGCCGAGGGCGTTGTGCAGGTGCTGGCCCATGGGGAGTCCGGTGAGGCGGCCGTCGAAGGCGACCGGTGTCTTCTGGATGTGGGCGTTGTGGGCCGCCAGCACGACGCGGGCCGTGGGCCCGAGCTGGTTCAGGTGCCACAGGAGTGACTGGGCCATGTAGAGGTCGCGGGCCGAGGTGTCGGCGGTGAGACCGTCTCCGGCGAAGAGGGCGGCCATGGCGCGGAAGGTGTAGTCGGCGTGGCCCGCGCCTTCGAGGCATCGCAGGGCGATGTCGTAGCTCTGCTGGTCCCCGCGGGAGACGTACAGAGGCTCCAGGGAACGGAACCGGATGAGCAGGCGCGCCAGGAGTGCGCTGAGCGCGTCCTGTTCGGCTGCGGCCAGGCGAGCCCACGCGGGTGCGGCCACGGCCGCGGAGTCACCGGCGAAGGATTCGGCGATCGTCATCGCGTCCCGGACCGCCGGCAGCGTTTCGGGGTCGATCCGGCGCAGGTAGTCGGCGACGGGGACCAGGGCGGGGAGCAGCGACCCGCCGGCCGCCGGGATGTCGATGCCCGCGAAGCGGACCGGTCGTGCGGCGGTGCGGTTGTGCCGGCGTATGTAGCGCAGGGGCTCCTGGAGCCCGATGGGGACCGCTGTCGCGAGGTGGGCGGAGAGGTCGTCGTCCGTTCCCCGGCCGTGGGCCCAGGCGTCGAGGGGGAAGCCTTCGCCGAAGCCGTACTCGAAGGCCAGGACGGTGAAGCCGCAGCGTTCGACCAGGAACCTCAGGATGCGCCCGCGCATCATGGCGAACTCGCCGATGAAGTGGGAGTGTTCGCCGAGGGCGACCACGCGGGCACCGCCGAGGATGTCGCCCAGCGGTTCCAGGTCGTCCAGGGGCGCTGCCGGGTCGAGGTGGGCGAGCCGGATGGCATGGCCGCGGAGCCAGTCGGTGAACGGTGTGCGGTCGGTCGTATCAGGCATGCGGGGCTCTTCCGTGAAGGGAACTCCGAGGGGCAGGCGGGGACTCACCGGTGCGGGGGCGTGGATGCCGCGACGCGACGCCGGCGCCTTTCGGCGCACGGGCACGTGTCGTGCCGGTGGGAAGGACGGCCCGGGACCAGGGTCGGCCGTCGTCCGCCTTCGACCCGGCGACGGCGGCCTTCCCGGTCCGCCGTAGTTCCCGCTGCTGATCACGCGGGGACCACGTACCCACCCGCTACCCGCACAGGGCGGCCCCGGGTCAGCGTCCGGACGACCGTACGATCGTGAACACGGCGCCCTCCGGGTCCGAGACCGTCGCGATCCTGCCGCTCGACCCCTCCCGGGGCGGCTGGAGGATGTGGCCGCCCAGTTCCACGACCCGTGCGGCGGACCGGTCGGTGTCGGCGACCTCGAAGTACGTCATCCAGTGCGGACCCCGGTCGCGCGGCAGGGCGTGCCCCACACCGTGCAGCGCCGCCACCGGGCGGCCGTCCAGGTGCAGGGTCTGGTAGTCGAAGTCGGCGGAGACGATCGCCTCCGTCTCGTAGCCGAAGACCGCCTGGTAGAACTTGCCGACCATGGACGTCTCCCGGGTCACCAGCTCGTTCCACACGGGCGTGCCCGGGGTTCCCGCCGTCCGCGTACCGATGTGTCCGGAGGCCTGCCAGATGCCGAACACCGCCCCGCTCGGGTCGGAGGCGATGGCGAGGCGGCCCGCGTCGCCCGCGTCGAGCGGACCGACCGCCACGGTGCCGCCGCAGGAGCGGATCGTCTCCGCCGTGACATCCGCGTCGTCGGTGGCGAGATAGGTCGTCCAGGCGATCGGCAGATGCCGGTCGGGCGGCAGCTGGCCGATGCCCGCGACCTCCTTGCCGTCGAGCAGACCACGCACATAGGGGCCCAGCTGATCCGGGCCCGGCCGGAATTCCCAGTCGAACAGGGCTCCG
The DNA here is from genome assembly GCF_044542225.1 of Streptomyces sp. NPDC079020. Taxonomy (NCBI): domain Bacteria; kingdom Bacillati; phylum Actinomycetota; class Actinomycetes; order Kitasatosporales; family Streptomycetaceae; genus Streptomyces; species Streptomyces sp. NPDC079020. Next base: position 395,664 of record NZ_JBITUB010000003.1, on the reverse strand, counting down.
TAGAACTCCTGGGTAGTGCTCAGGCCGTGCACGATCAGACTCACCCAGCAAGGTGTTCCGGGCGTGCGCCGGGCAACAGCCTCGGTCATCGTCTTCTCTCTCCTCGGACCTTCGTGGTGGCCGTACAGGGGGCGGGTGCCGGTGCTCCGTCCGGCGGGTGCGGACTCCGGTGTCTTCGCCCCGTGCAGATGCTTGCACCACCTGGCTCGTGAGACGCCCCGGCCGCGCCGGGCGGCCCCGGTTCTCGACGGAGGGAGGCCGATTTGCTGGCGTTTGTCCGTCCGGGCACTGTTACGGGTGGGCCGGCCCCTGCGCGAGGATGGCACCCATGAAGCCCATCATCACCGCATCCGGATGCGCGAGCGAGTCGGCGGGGCTCCGCCCGCCGGTGCTCCTGGACGTCCGCTGGCAGCTGGGCGGCCCGCACGGCCGCCCGGACTACGAGGCCGGGCACATCCCCGGCGCGGTCTTCGTCGATCTCGACTCGGAACTCGCCGGGCCGCCCGGCGGCGGCGGCCGTCATCCGCTGCCGGACCCGGAGACCTTCGGCGCCACGATGCGCCGCGCCGGGGTGTCCCGGGACACCCCCGTCGTGGTCTACGACGGCGGTCAGGGCTGGGCCGCCGCCCGTGCCTGGTGGCTGCTGCGCTGGACGGGGCACCCGGACGTCCGCGTCCTGGACGGAGGCCTCGCGGCGTGGACCGGCGAGCTCTCCACCCGGATCCCGGCCCCCGCCGAGGGCGATTTCCGGCCGGAGCCCGGTGCACTGGAGACACTGGACGCGGACGGCGCGGCGGCCTTCGCCCGTTCCGGTCTGCTGCTCGACGCACGGGCCGCCGAGCGTTACCGGGGTGATGTGGAGCCGATCGACCGGGTGGGCGGCCATATCCCGGGCGCGGTCTCGGCGCCGACCTCGGAGAACGTCGGCGCGGACGGGCACTTCCTGCCCGTGGCGGAGCTGGCCTCCCGCTTCTCGGGGCTGGGGGCCGCCGGGAGCGCCGGGGGCGTCGGTGTCTACTGCGGCTCGGGCGTCTCGGGGGCGCACGAGGTGCTGGCTCTGGAGATCGCCGGGTTCCGGGGTGTTCTCTACCCGGGCTCCTGGTCCGAGTGGTCCTCCGACGAGTCCCGGCCGGTCGCCAAGGGGCCCGATCCCCGGTAAGCCGGGTGGCCGGGACGGAGAAGGGCCCGTACGCGACCGTGTACGGGCCCTTCTCCTGCCGGTCATTTCTCGGTCAGTCCTGCTTCTTGCGGCGGGTACCGAAGACGATCTCGTCCCAGCTGGGCACCGCGGCCCGGCGCCCAGGGCGGACCCCGTCCGCCTCCGCCTGGCGGTCCGTCGTCCCGGTCAGCCGGTCCCGATGGCCGGCCACCGCCCGCGGCATCAGCACGTCCGCGTACGCGGAACCGGCGCCCGCGGAGGCGGCGGCCGGGGGCTCGTCGGCCTCGGGCTCCTGCGCGGCGGGCTCGATCGCGGGCGGCTCGGGCGGTGCGGGCCGTTCCGGTACGACCATGTCGCCGCGGAAGCTCGGCACCGCCTCCAGCAGGCTCGTCAGCGAGTCGCGCTCACCGGCCGATGCGGTGCCGATGTACTCCTCCGGCTCGGGGGCGGGCGGGGCCGGGCGCTCCATCTGGATCTGGCGGTCCAGGGCACGGTCCAGCGGCCGGTCGCGCGGCAGCCGCGCGATCCGGGGCACGAAGGGGAAGCTCGGCTCCGGCGCGGCGACGTCGTCGCTCTCGCCGATCAGCGAGCGGGCCTCGTCGTCGACGGCCTGGACCAGTCGTCTGGGCGGGTCGTACGTCCAGCTCGCCGAATGCGGCTCGCCCGCGACCCGGTAGACCAGGAGGACCTCCCAGGTGCCGTCGTCACGGCGCCAGGAGTCCCACTGGACGGTTTCCTTGTCGGCGCCGCGCAGCAGGAGCCGCTCCTGCACCGCCTCGCCGAGCTGGGGGCCGGTGTTCTCGCCGGGACGGCGCACAGGAGTCTTCCGGGCCCGCTCGGCCATGAAGGCGCGCTCCGCGAGCACAGGGCCCTCGAAGCGGCGCACACGGTCGACGGGGATGCCGGCGAATTGGGCGACCTCCTCCGCGGAGGCACCGGCACGTATCCGGGCCTGGATGTCGCGGGGGCGGAGGTGGCTCTCCACCTCGATCTCGATCTGACCGAGCCGTGCGCGGTCGTTGCGTACGGCGGCGCGCAGCCGCTCATCGATCGGAAGCGTGTACTCCGTGCTGTCCGCAGCTTTGAGCACCAGTCGTGTGCCGTCGTTTGAGACGGCCACGACACGCAGTTCGGGCATGGGAACCTCCCGGGTGGTGCCTGCCGACGTCACGTGCGTCGCTGCTTCCGCTAGTCGAGTGTGACCTGCCCGGGTGCAGCCTGTCACAACCTTGCCAAGTTGCCCGGCGTGTCGGGCGGTCGCCCTGGAACGCCTGCATGACACGGTTACCTGTTGCGACCCAAAGTAACCCAAAGGATCACCTCGCGCAGCAGGCGCCCGTGTGCCGCCTCGGCACCGCCGGTTCGAGTGCCGCCGTCGGCCCCCTCCGTAGCTGCGGATACCCATGCGGGAGTCCGCCCCAGGGCTCGTCACAGTACTCCATTTGGGCCAGCTGGTGTGGACCGGCGCGCCGCCGAACTTCTCGTGCGGCACGGGAGTTGAGTTACCCGGTTACTTGCGAAATGCCCCCGATGCGTGTCCTGCTTCACAGAATCACCAGAAACGGAACTATCCACTTCGTTCATTTGTCCCTTCCTGTTGCATGGTGGGAGAGATGTCAAGCAGGGGCTGGTAATGGTTCAGAAGCCGGAAAATGATACAGAACCCAAGGAAAGGCGCATAGATCTGAGTCTGCCGCAGGTCGCCGGCAGTGCCGTGGCGGCCGTGGCGGCCGCGGTACTGGCCTCGCAGCTGGGCGTATACGGAACGATTCTCGGTGCCGGTGTGATGAGTGTCGTAGCCACCTGCGGAGGATCGGTCTTCCAGCACTTCTTCCGCCGCACGGGTGAGCAGATCCGCGAGGTCACCGTCCAGGTCACGCACCCGGCGGGCCGTCAGGTGACCGTGCGCACCAGGGAGACGGCGCCGGCGCGGGAGACGCGTGCGACGGACCGGCCTGCGGACGACGCCACGACCGTGCTGCCCGCGGCGGGGCTCGGCCCGGACCGTACACGCGCGCTGCGGCCCGGCGCCGGGGGCGCGGACCCTTCCACCACCGCCGCAGGCCTTTCCACCGGTTCCGGCGGCGCGGACCCCGACCGTACGCAGCTGCTGAACCTCGACCCCGAGCGCACCCGGATGCTCCGCCAGGTGCCGGGCAGCCGCGGACCGGACGGTTCCGACCCGGCCCGGACCCAGCTCGTTCCGCAGGCCGGCGGAGCGCCGGCGGGCGCCCCGGGCGGAGCGGACGACGCGTTCTCCGGGGCGACCACGCACGGCACCCGGCTGCGCGGCTGGAAGCGCCCGGTCCTCGCCGCCGCCGTCGTCTTCGCTGTCTCGATGATCGGCATCACCGCGTTCGAGATGATCTCGGGCAACGATCTGAGCGGCGGCCGCGGGACGACCGTCGGCTCCGTCGTACGCGGTGGGGACAACGACTCCGCTCCCTCCGACCCCACACCCTCCGAAGGCACCGGACAGGAACCGGACGGGGACCGGCAGAGCCCCGGCAGCGGGACCGGGTCCACGCCGGGCACGGACGGCGAGGACGGCCGGAGCGCGAATCCGGACACGGACCGGGACCAGGGCTCGACCACCGAGCCGGCCCCGAAGCCCTCGGGTTCCGGTGACGGCGGGACCGCGCCGACGCCCCCGCCCACCCCGACGCCGTCCGGCGACGGGGGCGGTGACACCCCCGAGCCGCCGGCCGACCAGGGAGGCCAGGGCGGTCAGGGTGGCCAGAGCGCTGTCCAGGGACAGCAGGGGCAGGCCACGCCCGGCACGGACGGCGCGGGACGCTGACACCGGAGAGAGCTGACACCGCTCAGTGACGCTGACACCCGCCCCCGCCGCTCGTCCGAACCGGACGAGCGGCGGGGGCGGACTCAGTCGCCCAGGACGCGGCGCAGGTAGTCGTTGCCGAACAGGCGGTCCGGGTCGAGCCGGTCGCGTACCGCGGTGAACTCGCCGAACCGCGGGTAGACCCCGGCCAGGTACTCGGCGTCGCGGGTGTGGATCTTGCCCCAGTGCGGGCGGCCGGCGTGCGCGGTCATGATCCGTTCGACGGCGGTGAAATACGCCTGGTACGGCGTGCCCCGGTACAGGTGCACCGCGATGTAGGCGCTCTCCCGGCCCGAGGCCGTGGAGAGGGCGATGTCGTCGGCGGGCGCGGTACGCACCTCGACCGGGAAGCTGATCCGCAACGGCGAGCGGTCCACCATCGCCTTCAGTTCGCGCAGCGCCTCGACGGCGGCCTCGCGCGGAAGGGCGTACTCCATCTCCACGAAGCGCACCCGGCGGGGGCTGGTGAAGACCTTGTACGGGATGTCGGTGTACGTGCGGGCGGACAGCGCCCGGCTGGAGAGCCTGGCGATGGACGGGATGGTCGCCGGGACCGCCCGGCCGAGCGCGCAGGCGACCTGGAAGATCCCGTTGGACAGCAGTTCGTCGTCTATCCAGCCGCTGACCTTGCCGGGCGGAGCGGCGGGGCCCGCGCTGCGGTTGTTGCGCTTGGTGTTGCAGTTGCCGGTGTGCGGGAACCAGTAGAACTCGAAGTGCTCGTTCTCGGTCACCAGCCGGTCGAAGTCCGCGGTGACCCTGTCGAAGGTCATCGGCTCCTCACGGGCGGTCAGCAGGAAGACCGGCTCCACGGCGAAGGTGATCGCGGTGATCACACCGAGGGCGCCCAGTCCCAGCCGGGCGGCGGCGAACACATCCGGGTTCTCCTCGGCCGAGCACCGCAGCACCGTGCCGTCGGCGGTGACCAGTTCGAGGCCCCGGATCTGCGCGGATATGGATGCCGAGTCGCGGCCGGTGCCATGGGTTCCGGTGGAGGTGGCCCCGGCGACCGTCTGTTCCATGATGTCGCCCATGTTCGTGAGCGACAGGCCCTCACGGGCGAGAGCGGCGTTGAGCCGCTTGAGCGGGGTGCCGGCCTCGACCGTCACCGTCATCGCCGTACGGTCGACCTCCCGGATCCCGGTGAGCAGCTCCGGGCGGATCAGCACCCCGTCGGTGGCCGCCGCGGCGGTGAACGAGTGCCCGGTACCGACGGGCTTCACCCGCAGACCGTCCTCACGGGCCCTGCGGAGGGCCTCGGCGAGCTCGTCGACGGAGGCGGGGGACACGGCCCGTACCGGCCGGGCGGTGACATTGCCCGCCCAGTTACGCCACGTGCTCGCCGTCGTCCGTGCGTAGGTGTCCGTCATCTTCCCGGAGCCCTTCCGTAGGTACCGGCTTGGCAAGCCGGCGATACCCCAGGAACGCCCCCGCGGCCGCGAGCGCTCCCGCCACGGCGGGCACCACGTAGGCCGCCTCCGCCCCCGACGCGTCGACCACCCAGCCCGCGGCCGAGGAGCCGAGCGCCACACCGACCGCGAGCCCGGTACTGGTCCAGGTCATGCCCTCGGTCAGCTTGGTGCGCGGTACGTGCTGCTCGACGAGGGCCATGGTGGTGACCATCGTCGGTGCGACGGCGAGGCCCGCGACAAAGAGCGCCACGGCCAGAAACGGAAGGTTCCCGGCCAGTTGGAGGGGGATCATACTCATGGCCATCGCGCAGACCCCCACCAGCCACCTGGTGGAGGACTTCCCCTTCAGGTGCAGCAGCCCGAAGACGGCTCCCGCCAGACACGAACCCAGCGCGTAGACCGCCAGCACGAGACTGGCCGCCGCCTTGTGACCGCGCTCCTCGGCGAAGGCCACGGTCACCACGTCGATGGCCCCGAAGATCGCGCCCGTCGCCACGAAGGTGACCACCAGGACCTGGAGGCCGGGGGAGCGCATCGCCGAGCCGCCGGTGTGCTGCGACTTGGGGTGCGGCACCGGTTCGGTGGCGCGCTGCGCGGTCAGCCAGAAGACACCGATCACCAGGAACCCGGCGGCCAGCAGCGGTCCCGCCTCGGGGAACCACGCGGTGGAGAGCCCGATCGAGATGATCGGCCCGAAGATGAAGCACACCTCGTCGACGATCGACTCCCACGCGTACGCGGTGTGCAGTTCACGGGCCGAGCCGCGGTAGATCTCCGCCCAGCGGGCCCGGACCATCGACCCCACACTGGGCACACAGCCCGCGCCCGCGGCGAAGACGAACAGGGTCCAGTCCGGCAGACGCTGCTGGGCGCAGATCAGCAGTCCGGCGACCGCCGCCACCGCGACCAGGGTGACCGGGCGCAGCACCCGCCGCTGCCCGTACCGGTCGACCAGCCGGGAGATCTGTGGACCGAAGACCGCCGCCGCCATGGCCAGCGTCGCCGAGAGCGCGCCCGCCAGCCCGTAGCGGCCGGTGAGCTGAGAAACCATGGTCACGACGCCGATGCCCATCATGGACAGCGGCATCCGGCCGAAGAATCCGGCGGTGGAGAATCCCTTGGAGCCGGGGGCGGCGAAGATGGCGCGGTAGGGGCTGGGCAACAGAGACTCCGGTCGGACCTGTCCTGCATGAAGATGGCCGATACAGTTTATGGCTTTCCGCCCGATGCGGAAGGGGCCCCGGTCGGCGGGCGGATGTCGGGTGCCGCACCGTCCCGGCCGGGTGGCAGGATCGAGGGCATGTCCGATCTGCGCGATCCCGCTCCCTACGACGCCCTGCTGCTGCTCTCCTTCGGCGGTCCCGAAGGCCCGGACGACGTGGTCCCGTTCCTGGCGAACGTGACCCGCGGCCGCGGCATCCCCGAGGAACGGCTGAAGGAAGTCGGCAAGCACTACTTCCTGTTCGACGGCGTCAGCCCGATCAACGCGCAGAACAGGGCGCTGCTGGACGCCCTGCGCAAGGACTTCGCCGACCACGCCATGGACCTGCCGGTCTACTGGGGCAACCGCAACTGGGCGCCGTACCTCACCGACACGCTGCGCGAGATGACCGCCGACGGCCACCTCCGGATCGCGGTCCTCGCCACCAGCGCCTACGCCTCCTACTCGGGCTGCCGCCAGTACCGCGAGAACCTCGCCGAGTCGCTCGCGGCCCTGGCGGCCGAGGGGCTGGACGTGCCGCGCGTGGACAAGCTGCGGCACTACTTCAACCACCCCGGCTTCGTACGGCCCATGGTGGACGGCGTGCTGGCCTCACTGGCCGATCTCCCCGCGGATGTCGCGGCAGGTGCCCATCTGGCCTTCACCACCCACTCGATCCCGGACTCCGCGGCCGACGCCTCCGGGGCCCCCGAGGCACACGGCTCCGGTGGCGCCTACGTCGCCGAGCACCTCGACGTCGCCCGGGTGATCGTCGAGGCGGTGCGCGAGGAGACCGGCATCGAGTACCCCTGGCAGCTCGTCTACCAGTCGCGCAGCGGCGCCCCGCACATCCCGTGGCTGGAGCCCGACATCTGCGACCACCTGGAGGCGTTGCACGGCGAGGGCGTCCCGGCGGTCGTGATGGCCCCGATCGGCTTCGTCTCGGACCACATGGAGGTCCTGTACGACCTCGACACGGAGGCCACCGCGAAGGCCGCCGAGCTCGGCCTGCCGGTGCGCCGCTCCGCGACGGTCGGCGCCGACCCGCGGTTCGCCGCCGCCGTGCGCGAACTGGTCCTGGAGCGCGCCACCGCCGAACGGGGGAGCCGTCCGGAGCGCTGCGCGCTGGGCGCGCTCGGCCCGTCCCACGACCTGTGCCCGGTCGGCTGCTGCCCCGCCAGGGCCCCCAAGCCGGCCGCCGCGGGTGCCGACAGCCCGTACGCGTGAGGCGCGCCGGCGGGTCCGAGGGCCGCGCCGGCGCGTACGCCCGCCCTCGCATCCGTACCGAGCCGCCCGTCCGAACCGAGTCCCCGGGAGCGCCGTGACCGACCCCACCCTGTCCGAACTGCTCGACCTCGCCCTGGAGGCCGCCCGCCGCGCCGGAGCCCTGCTGCGCGACGGCCGCCCGGCCGATCTGGGCGTGGCCGCGACGAAGTCCAGCCCCATCGACGTCGTCACCGAGATGGACATCGCCGCCGAGAAGCTGATCACCGGCTTCCTGTCCGACCGCCGCCCCGAGGACGGCTTCCTCGGTGAGGAGGGCGCAGTCTCCGCCGGCAGCAGTGGTATCCGCTGGGTCATCGACCCGCTCGACGGCACGGTGAACTATCTCTACGGCCTGCCCACCTGGGCCGTGTCCATCGCCGCCGAACGCGACGGCGAGCGGGTCGTGGGCGTCGTCGAGGCACCGATGCGCCGGGAGACCTACCGGGCGGTGCTGGGCGGCGGCGCGTCGGTGACCGGCGACGCGTCCGCGAACGCCGTCGCGCTGCGCTGCCGGCCCGCGCCGCCGCTGGACCAGGCCCTCGTGTCGACCGGCTTCAACTACGTCACGGCAGTCCGTACGCACCAGGCGGACATCGCCCAGCGCCTCATCCCCCGGCTGCGCGACATCCGGCGCAGCGGTTCGGCCGCCGTCGACCTCTGCGATGTCGCCGCCGGGCGGCTCGACGGCTACTACGAGCGCGGGCTGCACCCGTGGGACCTGGCGGCGGGCGACCTCATCGCCCGGGAGGCGGGCGCGCTCACCGGCGGACGCCCCGGACTGCCCGCGGACGGGGACCTGACCGTGGCCGCCGGCCCCGGCGTCTTCGAGCCGCTCCAGACGCTCCTCGAAGAGCTGGGTGCCTGGCACGACTGACGGAAAGCCCGCCGAAGCCCCTGGTGGGGGCGTCAGCGGGCGTTCGGACGCAGCAGAGGGCCCCGGCGCCGATCACGGCACCGGGGCCCTCTCGCAGCGACTCAGACGCTTGTGGCGCCGATTTCGACGCCGTGCTCGGCGGCCAGGCGGTGCAGGTCGTCCAGCTCGCCCTGCTCGACATCCGCGAGGAAGTCGTCGCCCGTCTCGCGAGCCTTCGTGAGGTCGGACTCGGTCGTCTTGATGCGTTGCAGCAGACCTGCGGTGAAAGCGTCCATAAAGCGCCCCCTCATCGTGGGTCGGTGGCACGGGGGTGTGCCCGGGAATCCTCCGGCCGGGGCCGAAGGAGCGGGTGATCACGCCATTTCGCCGGTGAAAAGGAGCGGGCTGTGGCATGCCACGTGCATGGCGTGATCGCGGGTGTGAACCCCTCCTCCCCACGCGAAGTCTCAGAGAAACCTCAACTGGGCCGGGAATCCGGCCCATTCCCTGGAGCGGCGGGCCGGGGGGGCGTCGTCTTACCGCCGGTTTATGCGCGTTGCGGGCAGGATGGATGCGCACAGTCAGCGCGGCTGACCGTGGACCCGAGCGGCCCCGACCCGGGCCGCTCGCTGTGTCGACCTGTCGAAGGACCTAAGGAAGGAATGCGCCGTGCGCGTACTCGTCGTCGAGGACGAGCAGCTGCTCGCCGATGCGGTGGCCACCGGACTCCGCCGGGAGGCCATGGCCGTCGACGTCGTCTACGACGGCGCCGCGGCCCTGGAGCGCGTCGGGGTCAATGACTACGACGTCGTGGTGCTGGACCGGGACCTCCCGCTGGTCCACGGCGACGACGTCTGCCGCAAGATCGTCGAGCTCGGCATGCCCACCCGGGTGCTCATGCTCACCGCCTCCGGGGATGTCAGCGACCGCGTCGAAGGCCTGGAGCTGGGCGCGGACGACTATCTGCCCAAGCCCTTCGCCTTCAGTGAGCTCACCGCCCGGGTGCGGGCCCTGGGACGGCGTACGACGGTGGCACTGCCGCCGGTCCTGGAGCGGGCGGGCATCAAGCTCGACCCGAACCGCCGTGAGGTCTTCCGGGACGAGCAGGAGATCCAGCTGGCCCCGAAGGAATTCGCGGTGCTGGAGGTCCTGATGCGCAGCGAGGGCGCCGTCGTCTCGGCCGAGCAGCTGCTGGAGAAGGCCTGGGACGAGAACACCGATCCGTTCACCAACGTGGTGCGGGTGACCGTCATGACCCTGCGGCGCAAGCTCGGCGAGCCGCCCGTCATCGTCACGGTGCCCGGCTCCGGATACCGGATCTGAGGGCCGTGGCCGCCTCCCCGGCGCCGCTCGCAGCGCCTCCGAAGCCCACCTGGGAGCCCAAGCAGCAGGAGCCCCCGTACCCCTGGCTGCGCCCGACCATCCGGATACGGCTCACCCTGCTGTACGGCGGAATGTTCCTGATCGCGGGCATCCTGCTGCTGTCGATCATCTACATGCTGGCCGCGCAGGCCCTGCACGTGGGCACCGAGCTGCCCTTCAAGCTGCTGCCCGACAGCAAGATCCAGCTGACCAACAACGCCTGCCCGGCGCTCACCCCCGGGCTCTCCGCGGACCAGGCCAACGCCGCGCTCAAGGCGTGCAACGTGGAGCAGCGCCAGCAAGCGCTGGACACCCTGCTCAACCGCTCGCTGCTGACGCTGGTCGGCCTGAGCGTCATCGCCTTCGCCTTCGGTTACGCCATGGCCGGCCGCGTCCTGTCCCCGCTGGGCCGGATCACCCGTACCGCCCGCAGGGTGGCGGGCACGGACCTGTCCCGCCGGATCGAGCTCGACGGCCCGGACGACGAGCTCAAGGAGCTCGCCGACACCTTCGACGACATGCTGGACCGCCTGGAGCGGGCTTTCACCGCCCAGCAGCGGTTCGTCGGCAATGCCTCGCACGAGCTGCGCACGCCGCTGGCGATCAACCGCACGCTGCTGGAGGTCCATCTCTCCGACCCGGAGGCCCCGCCGGAGCTCCAGCAGCTGGGCAAGACGCTCCTGGCCACCAACGAACGCAGTGAGCAGCTGGTCGAGGGCCTGCTGCTGCTTGCCCGCAGCGACAACCAGATCGTCGAGCGCAAACCGGTCGACCTCGCGGAGGTCGCCGAGCGGGCCATCGACCAGGCACGTGCGGAGGCCGCCGCGAAGGGCGTGACGATCCGGGGGGAGCGGGCCGAAGCCGTCGTCCAGGGCAACGGCGTCCTGCTGGAGCGGATCGCGCTGAACCTCGTCCAGAACGCCGTGCGCTACAACGTGGCCGAGGAGGGCTGGGTGGAGGTCACCACCGAGCTCCAGCCCGGACAGGCTCTCCTGGTCGTCTCGAACACAGGTCCTGTGGTGCCGGCCTACGAGATCGACAACCTCTTCGAGCCCTTCAGGCGGCTGCGTACGGAGCGTACGGGCAGCGACAAGGGTGTCGGTCTCGGCCTGTCGATCGCCAGAAGCGTCGCCCGAGCCCACGGAGGCCGTATCATCGCGGAGCCCCGCGAGGGCGGTGGTCTCGTGATGCGTGTCACCCTGCCGGTCTGAAAGGCTGCACGGTGTGACGTCCGCACCGAATCTCCATGTTCGCTTTGGGCGGAATTTTCAGGACCCGTTCCTGGTCGATCCATGTGTGATCGATCACAGGAGCGAATTTCAAGCCATCAACTCTCCGTGATCAGGCCTCCTCCGGAAAGCCGGTAATCGTCCGGGTTTTCGGGGGTCGATATCACGGGAAGTACACGGGGTGGCGCCCGTGAACTGCACCATGTGGACCGTGTACGGTCCCCATCGCCACCCAAGCCGACCGCCGCCGAGGCGTCCGGTTGGGTGTCGATTGAGTAACAGACCTTGATGTGAGGCAAAATCTCCGCCTCAGGTCGGGCACAAGTCCGGCCTCTCACGCGTTACGTGCGCTGAGACACCGCAGACACCCATGAGGGGGAGAGCGACATGGCAACGGATTACGACACCCCACGCAAGACCGACGACGACGTGGACCAGGACAGCCTCGAAGAGCTCAAGGCTCGTCGGAGCGACAAGACGGCATCCGCCGTCGACGTCGACGAGTTCGACGCCGCGGAGGGACTGGAGCTGCCCGGCGCGGACCTCTCCAACGAGGAACTGGCCGTGCGGGTCCTGCCCAAGCAGGCCGACGAGTTCACCTGCATGAGCTGCTTCCTCGTGCACCACCGGAGTCAGCTGGCCCGCGAGAAGAACGGCCAGCCGATCTGCCGCGACTGCGACTGAGGTCGCGTCGGCCGTGGCAGGCGACACACCGTTCCGGAAGCGGCGCTTGAGGCGCGGGCACGGTCCGGAGACGGAACAGGGCGGCACAGGCCCGGCAGAAGGCGTTCACGCGTCTGCCGAGCGTTCCGCCGCCCTGCCGGACCCTTCCGGCGCCTCCGACGACGAGCGGGGCCGTTCGGCCTCGCTCGAAGCGGCAGGAGCGGCAGATCTGCCGGACAGCGGCGAGCGGGCCGGAGCGACGGAGCCCAAGACCGGGGCAGGCCGTCTGAACACACTGAAACGGGGCGTACGAAAGGGCGGGGAGAGCGCCAGGGCCGCGGCCGGCATGCTGGCCGACCGGATCATCGACACGGCTCCCCGCGTTCCGGTGCGCGATCTCGCCACCTTGCGCCGGCAATTCCCGGGCCTGGACCCCGAGGAGCTCGCGGACAAGCTCATCGCGGGGGCCAGCAGGGCCACCGCGACCGTCGGCGCGGGCATCGGGGCGGCGGCCATGCTGCCTGTACCGCCCGCCATGCTGGCCGAGCTGGCCGCGGAGATCACCGGCGTCGCCGCGATCGAGATGAAGCTCGTCGCCGAGCTCCACGAGGTCTACGGCCGGCGCCCACAGGGCAATCTCGCCCAGCGCTCCACCGCCTACCTCACGTCCTGGACGGAGGAGCGTGGCATCGACGTCACCCGGCCCACCACGCTCAACGCGGCGCTGGGCGGCCAGATGAAGCGCGAGCTGCGCCAGCAGATCATGAAGCGCATGGCGCGCGATCTGCCGAACCTGATTCCGTTCATGATCGGCGCCGCGGTCGGTGCCGTGATGAACCGCCGCGACACCAGGAAGCTCGCCGAGCGGGTCAGGAACGACCTGCGCAAGGAGCAGGTCGCCTGGGACCGGCTCACCGAGCTGCCCCCTCTGGAACAGCCCGCGATCCCGGCCGTGCTGCCGAAGGAGATGGAGGGCTAGCCCCCCAAGCCCCGAGGAGACCGAGGACCGGCCCCCGGGGAAGGGTTCTCAGGCCGTCCGTACCGCCGTGAGCGCCGCCGCCAGGCCGCGCGGGTCCCGGGTGGAGACGTACACGTACGGAGTCGGGTCGGCCGGGTCCGTGATCTCCACCCGTACAGCCGTCGGCACATAGCTGCGCAGCAGCATGAACGCCCGCGCGTCCGCCTTGTGCGTGCGCCAGGCGCGCGCCTCCTCCGCGTCCAGCACCTCGGGCTCGCCGAGCGCCGACAGCGGGATCCGGGCGTCGCCCGCGACCAGGGCGCCCGCCACCACGCGGATCCGTACGGATCCGTACGAACTCACCACGACCGCCGTGGCGGCGGTGCCGCCGACCAGACCGCCGAGCAGGGGCAGGGTGCCGAGCGGCAGAAGCATCAGCGCGCAGGCGATGCCGACGCCGAAGGCGATGAACCACCAGGAACGGGGAGCGGTGAGACGTTCGTCGAAGGGCGGTGCGGAAGGCTGCATGAAACCAAGCTTGGCACGGCGCGACCCGGGACAGTCCGCGCGGGTAAGGTCTGCGCCTGTGAGTGGAACATCTGCAGCTCTGACACCCCCGGCCGACGCGGTGGCGCCGGTCCGGCACCCCGACGCGCCCGCCCCCGGCGAGCTCCTCGGCGCGCACTACGAACACTGTTTCGGCTGCGGCGGGGGACAGCCGCACGGCCTGCACCTCCAGGCGCGGGCCGGCGACGGTGTGAGCGTGACCGCCGAGTTCACGGTGAAGGCCGCCCACCAGGGAGCTCCGGGCCTCGCGCACGGCGGCGTCCTGGCCACGGCGCTGGACGAGACCCTCGGCTCGCTGAACTGGCTCCTGCGGGTGATCGCGGTGACCGGGCGGCTGGAGACCGACTTCGTGCGGCCGGTCCCGGTGGACACCGTGCTGCACCTCGACGCCCGGATCACGGCCGTGCACGGCCGGAAGATCTACTCCAGCGCCATCGGCCGGATCGGCGGCCCGGACGGGCCCGTGGCGGTCCGTGCCGACGCCCTGTTCATCGAGGTCAAGGTCGACCACTTCATCGAGAACGGCCGCCCGGCCGAGATCCGGGCCGCGATGGCCGATCCCGACCAGGTCAAGCGCGCGCGGGCCTTCGAGGTGAACCCCTGATGCGGCACCCCGTCGACGTACTCATCCGCCGGGTCGACCCGGACGTGCCCCTTCCGTCGTACGGGCATCCGGGCGACGCGGGGGCCGATCTGGTCACCACCGAGGCCGCGGAACTCGCCCCCGGCGAGCGCACCGTCCTGCCCACCGGGGTATCGATCGCCCTGCCCGACGGGTACGCCGCGTTCGTCCACCCCCGCTCGGGCCTCGCGGCCCGCTGCGGAGTAGCTCTGGTGAATGCCCCAGGGACGGTTGATGCCGGGTACCGTGGGGAGATCAAGGTGATCGTGGTCAATCTCGACCCGCGCGAGACGGTGCGGTTCGAGCGCTTCGACCGGATTGCCCAACTGGTCGTCCAGCAGGTCGAGAAGGTGCGCTTCCACGAGGTGGCGGAGCTTCCAGGATCGGCGCGGGCCGAAGGGGGCTTCGGGTCCACCGGCGGTCACGCCGCTGTGGACGGCGTCAGGGGCGACATCACCCACGGTGGGAACAGCTACGCATCGGTCGTATCCGACCGGGAAGGACATTGACGTGTTCGGACGTCGCAAGAAGAGTGGTTCCGCCGACGACACGGCGGACGAAGCGCGCGAGGCCGGACAGGTCGCCGACGAGCTCGACGGTGCCGATGAGGCCACGACCGGTGCGCGCCGGACGAACCTTCCGCCGGCCCCCAGGCCGGACGGGCCGTGGGACATCGAGGAGGTCTCCCAGCCCGGCGAGGGCCGGGTCGACCTGGGCGGCATCTTCGTCCCCGGTGTCGAGGGCATGGAGCTGCGGGTCGAGGTGGCCGGGGACGCGATCGTCGCCGCCACCGTCGTCCTGCGCGACAGCGCGGTCCAGCTGCAGGCCTTCGCCGCCCCCAAGAAGGAGGGCATCTGGGGCGAGGTCCGCGAGGAGATCGCCTCGGGCATCACCCAGCAGGGCGGGGTCATCGACGAGGTCGAGGGCCCGCTGGGCTGGGAGCTGCGTGCGCAGGTCCCCGTACAGCTCCCGGACGGGACGAACGGCGTGCAGCTGGTGCGCTTCGTCGGCGTCGACGGACCCCGCTGGTTCCTGCGCGGTGTGATCTCCGGCCAGGGTGCCGTGCAGCCGGAGGCCGCCGGGCTGCTGGAGACGATCTTCCGGGACACCGTGGTCGTCCGCGGGGAGGGCCCGATGGCCCCGCGCGACCCCATCGTCCTCAAGCTCCCCAACGACGCCCAGATGGTGCCCGAGGGCGTCCAGCAGGAGGAGCAGGAGAACTCGAAGTTCTCCGGCGGTATGGGCCAGCTCCAGCGCGGACCCGAGATCACCGAGATCCGCTAGAGAAGCGCTCGCGCCGGACACCGGCCGGTGGGCCGCACCCCTTTTCCGGGGTGCGGCCCACCGGCCTTTTCGCTGCCGCTGCCTCCGCTTCTTCCGCGCCCTGGCTTGTCCCGGCGCGGTCCTGCGGTCCTGCGGTCCTGCGGTTCTGCGAGCGCGCCGGTGCCCGCTTCCCGGCGCGCTCCTGTATCGCTTCCGCCGCGCTCCCGCCGGGCCTGGGGCGGGTTTCGGCCGGGCTTCGGCCGTGCCGGATCCATGCGGTCGGCCCGTGCATGAGGGGCGCGCGTATGGGGCGCGTATCGGGCACGTATGAGCGGCATCAAGGGCGTGCGCCTTCCCGTAAGGAAGGCATCAACGCAGGCGGCGGGGGCTCCTGGCGGATGTTTGCTCAAGAGGTCCGAAAATCCGTACCTCATCTAGGAGCACACGATGGCCGATGTGGCCTTCGTCGTCACCACGATCGCGGTGTTCGCGTTGGTGGCTCTGGTCGCGCGGGGGGTGACGAAGCTGTGACTGCCGAGAACGTCGTCGGTCTGATCGTGGCCGTCGCCCTGCTGGGCTATCTCGTCCTCGCCCTTCTGTATCCGGAGAGGTTCTGAGCCCGGTATGAGCCCCGTCCTTGCTGGTGTGCTCCAGTTGCTCGCGCTCGTTGTGGCGCTGGGCCTGGCATACCGTCCGCTCGGTGACCACATGGCCCGTGTCTATTCCTCCCCGAAGCATCTGCGGGTGGAGAAGTGGATATACAAGGTCATCGGCGCCGATCCCACCACCGAAATGCGCTGGCCCGCGTATCTGCGCGGAGTTCTGGCGTTCTCGGCGGTGAGTGTTCTTTTCCTGTACCTGATCCAGCGGGTGCAGGGGGTGTTGCCCGGTTCGCTCGGTTTCTCATCGATCGATCCGGACCAGGCGTTCAACACGGCGGCGTCGTTCGTCGCGAACACCAACTGGCAGTCGTACTACGGCGAGCAGGCCATGGGCCACGTCGTGCAGACCGGCGGCCTGGCGGTGCAGAACTTCGTCTCGGCGGCGGTCGGTATGGCTGTCGCGGTGGCGCTCGTGCGGGGCTTCGCCCGGTCGCGCACGGGGGAGCTGGGCAATTTCTGGTCCGACCTGGTGCGTGGCACGGTGCGGATTCTGGTCCCGATCGCGGTGGTCGGTGCTCTGGTGCTGGTCGCCTGTGGTGCGATCCAGAACTTCTCCGGTATTCATCAGGTCGGCCAGTTCATGGGCGGGTCGCAGGAGTGGAACGGCGGGGCGGTGGCCTCGCAGGAGGTCATCAAGGAGCTGGGCACGAACGGTGGTGGCTACTTCAACGCCAACTCGTCCCATCCCTTCGAGAACCCCAGCCCGGTGTCCAACCTCTTCGAGATCTTCCTGATCCTGGTGATCCCGTTCGCCTTGACGCGGACGTTCGGCAGGATGGTCGGGAGCGTGAAGCAGGGATACGCGATCCTTGCCGCGATGGGTGTCATCTGGCTCGGGTTCAGCGGCCTGATGATGTGGACCGAATTCGCCCACAACGGGCCGGCGTTCGATATCGCCGGCGGGGCGATGGAGGGCAAGGAGAACCGTTTCGGGATCGGCGGTTCGTCGATCTTCGCGGTCGCCACCACGCTGACCTCGACGGGTGCGGTGAACTCGTTCCATTCCTCGTACACGGGGTTCGGCGGCGGGATCACGATGCTGGGCATGCAACTGGGTGAGATCGCGCCCGGCGGTGTCGGTTCGGGGCTCTACGGCATGCTGATCATGGCGATCATCGCGGTGTTCATCGCGGGTCTGATGGTCGGCCGTACGCCGGAGTACCTGGGCAAGAAGATCGGCACGCGTCAGATCAAGCTCGCGGCCTGCTACATCCTGATCACTCCGACACTGGTGCTGGGTTTCACCGCCGTGGCGATGGCTCTGCCGACGCCGGGGAATTCGATGACGAACTCGGGTGCGCACGGTTTCTCGGAGATTCTGTACGCCTATACGTCGGGTGCGAACAACAACGGTTCGGCGTTCGCGGGGCTGAACGCGGACACGCAGTGGTTCAACAGCACGATCGGGATCGCGATGCTGCTGGGCCGGTTCCTGCCGATGGTGTTCGTCCTGGCGCTGGCCGGGTCGCTGGCCGAACAGAAGCCCGTCCCGGCGACCGTGGGGACGCTCGGCACGCAGAAGCCGATGTTCAGCGGTCTGCTGGTCGGCACGATCCTGATCATCACCGGACTGACCTACTTCCCGGCCCTGGCGCTGGGTCCGCTCGCCGAGGGGCTGGCGTCATGAACATCAATGTGAAGAAGCCCGAGGAGCACCGCTCCATGTCCACCGTCAACGCCGGTCCCGACCGTGCGCCCCACAGCGACGTGCCCACCGGGCACCGGCCCGAAGGGCGTGTCGGCGGGGGCCTGTTCGACCCCAAGCAGCTGCTCAGGTCCTTCCCCGACGCGGTGCGCAAACTGGATCCCCGGGTGATGGTGAAATCCCCGGTGATGTTCGTGGTGCTGATCGGCTCGGTGCTGACCACCGTGCTCGCGGTGCTGGACCCGACGGACTGGTTCGGCTGGGCCATCACCGTGTGGCTGTGGCTCACCACCATCTTCGCCAACCTGGCCGAAGCGGTCGCGGAGGGGCGGGGGAAGGCGCAGGCCGACACGCTGCGCAGGGCGAAGACCGACACGGTCGCCCGGAGGGTCATCGGGACGAACGAGGAGCGGGTCCCCGGGACCGACCTGCGTATTGGTGACCTGGTGGTCTGCGAGGCCGGAGACATCATCCCCGGCGACGGCGATGTCGTCGAAGGTGTCGCCTCCGTCGACGAGTCCGCGATCACGGGCGAGTCCGCCCCGGTCATCCGCGAGTCCGGCGGCGACCGCAGTGCGGTGACCGGTGGTACGAAGGTGCTTTCCGACCGGATCGTCGTGAAGGTCACCACCAAACCCGGTGAGACGTTCATCGACCGGATGATCGCCCTGGTCGAGGGGGCGGCCCGGCAGAAGACGCCCAACGAGATCGCCCTCAACATCCTGCTCGCCTCCCTGACCATCGTCTTCCTGCTGGCCGTGGTGACCCTGCAGCCGTTCGCGATCTACGCGGGCAGCGAGCAGTCGATGATCGTGCTGGCCGCGCTGCTGGTCTGCCTCATCCCGACCACGATCGGTGCGCTGCTCTCCGCGATCGGGATCGCGGGCATGGACCGCCTGGTGCAGCGCAATGTCCTCGCGATGTCCGGGCGGGCGGTCGAGGCGGCCGGCGATGTGTCGACCCTCCTCCTCGACAAGACCGGCACGATCACCCTGGGCAACCGGCAGGCCGCCGAGTTCGTTCCCGTCAAGGGCGTCACGGAGGCCGAACTCGCCGACGCCGCCCAGCTCTCCTCCCTGGCCGACGAAACCCCCGAAGGCCGCTCGATCGTCGTCCTCGCCAAGGAGAAGTACGGGCTCCGCGAACGCCACCAGGGCGAACTGACCCACGCCGAATGGGTCGCCTTCACCGCCCAGACCCGTATGTCCGGGGTGGATGTCGACGGGCGCAAGGTACGCAAGGGCGCGACCGGTTCGGTCGTCGCCTGGGTGAAGGAGCGCGGCGGCAGTGTCCCGCAGGACGCGCAGGCGCTCACCGACCGGATCTCCCAGGCCGGTGGCACGCCGCTGCTGGTGGCTCGGGAGGACACGGACGGTGCCCGGGTCCTGGGTGTCATCCACCTCAAGGACGTCGTCAAGGAGGGCATGCGGGAGCGGTTCGACGAGCTGCGCCGGATGGGCATCAGGACCGTCATGATCACGGGTGACAACCCGCTGACCGCGAAGGCGATCGCCCAGGAGGCGGGGGTCGACGACTTCCTCGCCGAGGCGACGCCCGAGGACAAGATGGCCCTCATCAAGCGGGAACAGGCCGGCGGCAAGCTCGTCGCGATGACCGGTGACGGGACGAACGACGCCCCCGCCCTCGCCCAGGCCGACGTCGGCGTCGCGATGAACACCGGGACCTCGGCCGCGAAGGAGGCCGGGAACATGGTGGACCTGGACTCCAACCCCACCAAACTGATCGAGATCGTCGAGATCGGGAAACAGCTCCTGATCACCCGCGGCGCGCTCACCACGTTCTCCAT
Source organism: Streptomyces sp. NPDC079020 (assembly GCF_044542225.1). Taxonomy (NCBI): domain Bacteria; kingdom Bacillati; phylum Actinomycetota; class Actinomycetes; order Kitasatosporales; family Streptomycetaceae; genus Streptomyces; species Streptomyces sp. NPDC079020. The sequence continues at coordinate 376,159 of NZ_JBITUB010000003.1, read as the reverse complement.
CGCCAACGACGTCGCGAAGTACTTCGCGATCATCCCGGCCATGTTCGCCGTCGTATACCCGGGCCTGGACAAGCTCAACATCATGGACCTCTCCTCCCCGAGGTCCGCGATCCTGTCCGCCGTGATCTTCAACGCGCTGATCATCATCGCGCTGGTCCCGCTCGCCCTGAAGGGCGTCAGCTACCGGCCCAGCAGCGCCGACAGCATGCTCCGCCGCAACCTCGGGATCTACGGACTCGGCGGACTGATCGCCCCGTTCATCGGCATCAAGATCATCGACCTGCTCCTCTCCCTCATCCCCGGAATCGGCTGAACCGCCATGAACAACTCCGCAGGAAACACCGCCCGGCTCCTCGGGGCCGCACTGCGCGCCCTCCTCGTCCTCACCCTGGTCTGCGGCGTCCTCTACCCCCTCGCCGTCACCGGCGCCGCCCAGGCCCTCCTCCCCGGCAAGGCCAACGGCTCCGAGATCACCGCGGACGGCAAGGTCGTCGGCTCCTCCCTCATCGGCCAGCGCTACGACCTCCCCCTCAAGGACGGACAGGAGACCCCCGCACCCGACCTCGACTGGTTCCAGCCCCGCCCCTCCAACGGCCTGGGCACCAACAGCGTCAACACCCAGTACGAACTGATCCTCTCCGGCGCCACCAACCGCTCCGGCGACAACAAGGAACTCATCGACTGGGTCACCGCCGCCAAGGCCGCCGTCATCAAGGACAACTCCGTCCCCGGCCACCGGATCAACCCCGACGACGTGCCGGCCGACGCCGTCACCTCCTCCGGCTCCGGCCTCGACCCCGACATCTCGCCCGCCTACGCCGAACTCCAGACCCGCCGCGTCGCCGAGAAGAACCACCTCGACGTCAGCCAGGTCCAGAAACTGGTGAAGGAACACACCGACGGCCGCGTCCTCGGATTCATGGGCGAACCCCGCGTCAACGTCCTCCAACTCAACATCGCGCTCCGCGACCTGGTGAAGGGCGCCTGAACAGGCCGAATGCCCGACGCCTGCCGCGAGCCGCCGTGCCCGCCCGCCGCAAGGACTCCCCGTGGACCACGGGGCGGTCCACACGGCGGGGCGGGCACGGCGGCTGCGGGCGGCCCCGGTCAGGTCCCGCCCCGGGGCCGGACCAGCGGCGCTGCGGCGCCGCGGCGAACGCTGGTGCCGGGTGCGCCCCGGGGCCGTCCGTCCGGGCCTCGCGGGAACTGACCATTGCCCGGGCGTGTGCCGCATGCACATACTGACGGCGGTGAACACGCGTACGTACGGGGAGAGACATGACCGAAAGCAGCACCGGCGGACACAGCAGCACGGCCGTCGTCGAGGACCCGGCCCGCGGGCCCATGGTGCGCGTCGAGGACCTGCACCGCTCGTACGGGACCGGCTCCGCCGCCGTACACGCGCTGCGGGGCGTCTCGTTCGAGATCCCGCGCGGTGAACTGGTCGCGCTCAAGGGCCGCTCCGGCTCCGGCAAGACGACGCTGCTCAACCTGGTCGGCGGCCTGGACTCGGCGGACAGCGGCCGGATCACCGTCGACGGCACCGACCTCTCCGATCTGGGGGAGGACGGGCTGCTCGAACTGCGGCGCGACCGGATCGGCTTCATCTTCCAGTCGTTCGGCCTGATCCCCATCCTGACCGCCGCCGAGAACGTCGGCGTACCGATGCGGCTGCGCAGGGCGGACCCCGCCGAGCGCGAGGAGCGAGTGGCGCTGCTGCTCTCCCTGGTCGGCCTCGGCGACCACACCCAGCAGCGCCCCGGCGAGCTCTCCGGCGGCCAGCAGCAGCGCGTCGCCATCGCCAGGGCGCTGGCCAACCGGCCCGCCCTCCTGATCGCCGACGAACCCACCGGGCAGCTCGACGCGGAGACGGGGCTCGCGGTCATGGAACTGCTGCGCGCGGTCGTCCGCAGCGAGAACGTCACCGCCCTGGTGGCCACCCACGACCCGCAGCTGCTCAGCTTCGCCGACCGGGTCCTGGAGCTGAGCGACGGGCACATCGTCGAGCACGCGTAGGCGGCCGGGCACGCGCAGGAGACCGAGCACGCGCAGGGCAACGTGCGGCGGTCCGCTCCAGGTCAGGGGGCTCCGTTCCGTGCCCGGCCGGCTACCGGCCGGGCATCAGAATTCCGTCAATACGTCCTTCGCCCCCACGCTCGGTCCCACATGTCCGAAATCCTCGGAGTAGCGTCGACAGCGGTTGCCGCACAGGCCGCCACCGGCTGACGAGAGACGAAGCCGGATTCGAGAAGACAATGGGGCCATGGCGCGCGGCAAGCTTCGGATATATCTGGGTGCGGCACCCGGTGTGGGCAAGACCTACGCGATGCTGTCCGAGGCACATCGACGGGTCGAGCGGGGCACCGACTGCGTGGTGGCGTTCGTGGAGCACCACGACCGGCCGCGCACGGAGGTGATGCTGCACGGTCTGGAGCAGGTCCGGCGCAGCGAGATCGAGTACCGCTCGGCGGTCTTCACCGAGATGGACGTCGACGCCGTGCTGGGGCGGGCCCCGGCGGTCGCCCTGGTGGACGAGCTGGCCCACACGAACGTTCCCGGTTCGCGCAACGCGAAGCGGTGGCAGGACGTGGAGGAACTGCTGCGGGCCGGGATCGACGTGATATCGACGGTGAACATCCAACACCTGGAGTCGCTGGGCGATGTGGTCGAGTCGATCACGGGTGTACGGCAGCGGGAGACCGTGCCGGACGAGGTCGTCCGCCGGGCCGACCAGATCGAGCTTGTCGACATGTCGCCGCAGGCGCTCCGGCGGCGGATGGCCCACGGGAACATCTACAAGCCGGACAAGCTCGACGCGGCCCTGTCCAACTACTTCCGCCCCGGCAACCTCACCGCTCTGCGGGAGCTGGCCCTGCTCTGGGTCGCCGACCGGGTCGACGAATACCTCCAGCAGTACCGCGGCGAACACAACATCCGCTCCACCTGGCAGGCCCGCGAACGCATCGTCGTCGGGCTGACGGGCGGCCCCGAGGGCCGGACGCTGATACGGCGCGCCTCCCGGATGGCGGCGAAGGGCTCGGGCAGCGAGATCCTCGCGGTGTACATCGCGCGCAGCGACGGGCTGACCGCGGCGTCCCCCAAGGAACTCGCCGTCCAGCGCACCCTGGTCGAGGATCTCGGCGGAACGTTCCATCACGTCATCGGCGACGACATACCCGCGGCCCTCCTCGAATTCGCCCGCGGGGTCAACGCCACCCAGATCGTGCTCGGCTCCAGCCGCCGCAAGACCTGGCAGTACATCTACGGCCCCGGCGTCGGCGCCACCGTCGCGCGCGAGTCCGGCCCCGACCTCGACGTCCACATCGTCACGCACGAGGAGGTCGCCAAGGGCCGCGGCCTGCCCATCGCCCGCGGTGCCCGCCTCGGCCGCGCCCGCATCATCTGGGGATGGATCGTCGGCGTCGGGGGACCCGCACTTCTCTCCCTGCTCCTCACCAGCCTGGAGAACGGCCCGGGACTCGCCAACGACGTCCTGCTCTTCCTCTTCCTGACGGTCTCCGCGGCCCTGCTCGGCGGACTGCGGCCGGCCCTCGCCTCGGCCGCCGTCGGCTCGATGCTCCTGAACTACTGGTTCACCCCGCCCACACACACGCTGACCGTGCAGGACCCGGAGAACTTCGTCGCCATCGTGATCTTCTTCGCGGTGGCGGTGGCGGTCGCCTCGGTGGTGGATCTGGCGGCCCGCCGCACCCACCAGGCGGCCCGGCTGCGCGCCGAATCGGAGATCCTCTCCTTCCTCGCGGGCAGCGTCCTGCGCGGGGAGACCACCCTGGACGCCCTCCTGGACCGGGTCCGCGAGACCTTCGCCATGGAATCCGTCGCCCTGCTGGAGCGCAAGAGCGACGTCGACCCGTGGACCTGCGCCGGGTCCGTCGGTCCGGCTCCGGCCGTCCGCCCCGACGACGCCGATGTGGACATGCCCGTCGGCGACCATATGGCGCTGGCGCTCTCCGGACGGGTGCTGCCGGCCGAGGACCGGCGGGTGCTCGGCGCGTTCGCCGCGCAGGCCGCCGTCGTCCTGGACCGCCAGCGTCTGGTCTGGGAGGCCGAGCAGGCCCGCAGGCTCGCCGAGGGGAACCGGATCAGGACCGCCCTGCTCGCCGCCGTCAGCCATGACCTGCGTACCCCGCTGGCCGCCATCAAGGCCGCCGTCAGCTCCCTGCGCTCCGACGACGTGGCCTGGTCCGACGAGGACGAGGCGGAGCTCCTCGAAGGCATCGAGGACGGTGCCGACCGTCTCGATCACCTGGTCGGCAACCTGCTGGACATGTCCCGCCTCCAGACCGGCACCGTCACCCCGCTGATCCGCGAGATCGATCTCGACGAGGTCGTGCCGATGGCCCTGGGCGGCGTCCCCGAGGGCAGCGTCGACCTGGACATCCCCGAGACGCTGCCGATGGTCGCCGTCGACCCGGGGCTGCTGGAGCGGGCCGTCGCCAACATCGTCGAGAACGCCGTCAAGTACAGCCCCGACGGGCAGCCCGTCGCCGTGGCCGCCAGCGCGCTCGGCGAACGGGTCGAACTGCGGGTCGTCGACCGCGGCCGCGGTGTCCCCGACGAGGGCAAGGAGCGTATCTTCGAGCCCTTCCAGCGGTACGGTGACGCCCCGCGCGGTGCCGGTGTCGGCCTCGGCCTCGCCGTCGCCCGCGGCTTCGTCGAGTCCATGGGCGGCACGCTCGACGCCGAGGACACCCCCGGCGGCGGACTGACCATGGTGCTCACCCTGAAGGCGGCACCGGGATACGTTGCCGCCGACCCCGACCTGCCCGCCCGGGTCACCTCGTGACGCGGGTCCCCTCGCGTGACGGCAGCCCCACCTCCGTACAGCACACACTCTCCGTACAGCAGAAAGGCAGGTCCGCGATGACCCGGGTGCTTGTGGTCGACGACGAGCCGCAGATCGTACGCGCCCTCGTGATCAACCTGAAGGCGCGCAAGTACGAGGTGGACGCGGCGCCCGACGGGGCGACCGCCCTTCAGCTCGCCGCCGCCCGCCACCCCGATGTCGTCGTTCTGGACCTCGGGCTGCCCGACATGGACGGCGTGGAGGTGATCAAGGGGCTGCGCGGCTGGACCCGGGTACCGATCCTGGTGCTCTCGGCCCGTCACACCTCCGACGAGAAGGTCGAGGCGCTGGACGCCGGTGCCGACGACTACGTCACCAAGCCGTTCGGCATGGACGAGCTGCTGGCCCGGCTGCGGGCCTCCGTGCGCCGGGCCGAACCGGTCGGCCAGGGCGGAGCCGACGACGTCGTGACGGTCGAGACCGAGGGATTCACGGTCGACCTGGCGGCGAAGAAGGTCCACCGCGAGGGCCGAGACGTACGGCTGACGCCGACCGAATGGCACCTGCTGGAGGTCCTCGTGCGCAACAGCGGCCGGCTGGTCAGCCAGAAGCAGCTGCTCCAGGAGGTCTGGGGCCCCTCGTACGGCACCGAGACCAACTACCTGCGGGTCTACATGGCCCAGCTGCGCCGGAAGTTGGAGGCCGACCCCTCGCACCCCCGGCACTTCGTCACCGAGCCGGGCATGGGCTACCGCTTCGAACGCGGCTGACAGCCGGCCCGGGCAACCTGTGGCACCCGTCCGGGCAACCCTTTCGAGTGATCCTCCCTGGCCCCCGCCCGTACCACAGGGGACCGGTACCCTTCGGGTATGAGTGCTGTTCCTCGATTCGAGAAGGGCGGGAAGGCGGAAAAGCCTTCCGGCCGCTTCCGCCGCATTCTCGACCGGCTGTCCAGCTCCCAGCAGGACCTGGAGTCCGAGGAGCTGCAGGAGGACACGCAGGCGTCGGGGTGCACGCGCATCTCCGAATGCTCGGACCGCCAGATCGTGAAGGTGGCTGGTACGTTGCGGACCGTCACCCTGCGTCCGCGGGCCGGAGTGCCCGCACTGGAGGCGGAGCTCTTCGACGGGACCGCGCCGCTGGACGTGGTCTGGCTGGGCCGGCGCTCCATCGTCGGCATCGAGCCCGGCCGCAGACTCATCGCCTCGGGCCGCGTCGCCATGAGCCACGGGCGCCGGGTGCTGTTCAACCCCAAATACGAACTCCGACCGCTCGGCAAGGAGTAGCCGGTGACGTCTCTCGACAAGCCGACGTCCGAAACGGACCAGACCCACCGCACCGAACAGCAGGAAGCAGAAGCGAAAGCGGTCACCGAGGCCGCGCTCTTCGAGGCCTTCGGCGGCGTGCGCGGCATGGTGGAGACAGTCCTTCCCGGGCTGCTCTTCGTCACGATCTTCACCATCAACAAGAACCTGCACACCTCGGCCATCGCCGCCCTGGTCGTGTCCCTCGCGCTGGTCGGCGTACGGCTGATCCGCAAGGACACCGTCAAGCACGCGTTCAGCGGCGTCTTCGGCGTGGCCTTCGGTGTGGTCTTCGCGATGATGACGGGCAACGCCAAGGACTTCTACCTGCCGGGCATGATCTACACGCTCGGCCTGGCGCTGGCCTACCTCGTCACGACCCTCGCCGGGGTGCCGCTGATCGGCCTGATCCTGGGCCCGGTCTTCAAGGAGAACCTCTCCTGGCGCACCAGGAACCCCGGCCGCAAGAAGGCGTACGCCAAGGCCAGCTATGCCTGGGGGCTGATCCTGCTGGCCAAGTGCGCGATCCTCTTCCCGCTCTACTGGTGGGCCGACACCACCCAGCTGGGCTGGGTGCTCGTCGCGCTGAAGATCCCGCCGTTCCTGCTCGCGGTGTATCTGACCTGGGTCTTCCTGGCCAAGGCGCCGCCTCCCATCGACGTCTTCGCCGAGATGGAGGCGGAGGAGCGCGCCGAGAAGGCACGCAAGGAGCAGGCGGCGGCAGCCCCGCACCACGAGGCCTGACCGGCGCCACCCGCAGACGGACGGGGAGGGGCCCGGAACCGTGACTCACGGTTCCGGGCCCCTCCCCGTCCGGTTCATCCGCAGGTGTACGTCTGCCCAGGTGTACGAGGCGGACGGTGCCGGGTCAGTCGTGTTCAGTTGTCCTCGGGACCCCGGCGGACCGACAGCAGGTCCTCCAACTGCTCCTCGCGCGCCTGGGCGGCCACGAACAGCAGCTCGTCACCGGCCTCCAGAGTCTCCTCGGTGCTCGGCGTCAACACCCGCGTACCGCGGATGATGGTGACCAGCGAGGTGTCCTCCGGCCATGCCACGTCCCCGACCGAGGTGCCGGCCAGCGCCGACTCCGGCGGCAGCGTCAGCTCGACCAGGTTGGCGTCGCCGTGGCTGAAGCGCAGCAGCCGGACGAGATCGCCGACGCTCACCGCCTCCTCGACCAGGGCCGACATCAGGCGCGGCGTGGAGACCGCGACATCGACGCCCCAGGACTCGTTGAACAGCCACTCGTTCTTGGGGTTGTTGACCCGGGCGACGACGCGCGGCACGCCGTACTCGGTCTTCGCGAGCAGCGAGACGACCAGGTTGACCTTGTCGTCGCCGGTCGCGGCGATGACGACGTTGCACCGCTGCAGGGCCGCCTCGTCCAGCGAGGTGATCTCACAGGCGTCCGCGAGAAGCCACTCGGCCATCGGGACCCGCTCCACCGAGATGGCGGTCGGTGCCTTGTCGATCAGCAGCACCTCGTGCCCGTTCTCCAGCAGCTCGGCCGCGATGGAACGGCCCACCGCTCCGGCCCCGGCAATCGACACGCGCATCAGTGACCGCCCTCCTCAGGACCCTCGGCAAAGGCCTCTTCGACCTTGGCGATCTCGTCCGTACGCATCATCACGTGGACCAGGTCGCCCTCCTGCAGCACGGTCTGCGACGTCGGCAGGATCGCCTCACCCAAACGGGTGAGGAAAGCCACGCGGACTCCGGTCTCCTCCTGGAGCGTGCTGATCTTGTGCCCGATCCAGGACGGCGTCGTGTGCACCTCGGCGAGCTGCACACCACCGCTCGGGTCGCGCCACAGCGGCTCGGCGCCCGAGGGCAGCAGCCGCCGCAGCATCTGGTCCGCCGTCCAGCGGACCGTGGCCACGGTGGGAATACCGAGGCGCTGATAGACCTCGGCACGCCGGGGGTCGTAGATCCGGGCGGCGACGTTCTCGATGCCGAACATCTCGCGGGCCACCCGGGCGGCGATGATGTTCGAGTTGTCGCCGCTGCTCACCGCCGCGAACGCCCCGGCCTCCTCGATGCCCGCCTCGCGGAGGGTGTCCTGGTCGAAACCGACCCCGGTGACCCGACGGCCGCCGAATCCGGACCCGAGGCGGCGGAACGCCGTGGGGTCCTGGTCGATCACCGCGACCGTGTGCCCCTGCTGCTCCAGAGTCTGCGCGAGCGCGGCTCCGACTCGTCCGCAGCCCATGATGACGATGTGCACCTTGCGCCTACCTCGCAGTCCTGGTCGTCCGGCTGACCTGCGAAAACACCCTGCTCACACTTCTCTCTCAGTTTGCCGGGCAAACAACGGGGCAACCACCTTCGGCGTTGCCCGGGGATGAGCTTATGCGGCCTTGAATCCTTTGCCTCATCCGAGTGTGCGTTCGGCGGGACGCTCCGGCAAAGGGGAGGCAAAAGGGACGGGTGTCCACGATCCGCGGGCGGCCCGCACTGTCCGGCGGCTGCCGATGCCCGCTACCGCCCCGGGGACGGCCGCGCCGGAGCGCAGCCGTCCCCGGACCGTCGGCTGCCCCGGACTGGCACCGCCCGAACGTGTCGCCGTGCGCACCCTTCCGTACCGGTCAACAGACATCTAACATGTCAGTTCATGGAGACTCTTCGTCCGGTCCGGCGGACGCTGCTGCGGGACACCGCGTACGAAGCGATCCGCGACGCCATCGTCCGCGGCGACATCCCGCCCGGAGCCCCCGTGCGCGACGCCGATCTCGCCGAGCGCCTCGGACTCTCCCGCGCCCCGGTCCGCGACGCGCTGTCCCGGCTGGTGGGGGAGGGGCTCGTCGAGAGCAAGCCGCAGAGCTATACGAGGGTGACGCGGCTTGTCCCGCGCGATGTCCGGGATGCCGCCGCCGTCGTACAGGCCATGCAGGAGCTGGCGGCGCGCGGTGCGGTGCCACGGCTCACGGAGCGGGACATCGCGGCGATGCGCGCGGCGAACGAGCGGTTCCGGGCGGCGACCCGCAGGGGTGATGTCGCGGCCGCGCTGCGTGCCGACGACGAACTCCACGACACCCTCGTCACCGCCTGCGGCAACCGCGCGGTCGCCGCCACCATCGAGCGCTACACCCCGCTGATCCGCCGGCTGGAGTGGCGTCGCTTCGGTACGGCGGACGCGGCGCACGGCTCGGCGGAACTCCACGACCGCCTCATCGCCGCCTGCGCGGCGGGCGACGTGGAGGCGGCGGCGCGGATCACCGCGGACATCTGGAGCGCGCTGGAAGGGCTCGCGGACGAGGAGGAGAACGCCACGGCCCCGGAGGTGTGAGCGGCCGGAACCTTCGAGCGCGCCGGGCCTCCGGGAGAGGCACCGAGCCGGTCGGCCTCCGCACGTACCGCCTGCACCACACGTACCGCACGTCCTCCACGAACCCCGCGCACCTCGCGAAACACGTCCTCCACGCACCGCAACGAACCCCACGCACCTCACGCCCCCACGCATCCCGCGCACCTCACGTACTCCATGAACGACCGGACCCCCCGAACCTCACCTTCAGGAGCCCCCGTGACCACAGCCTCCACGCCCACGCCCATCCCCGCCCCCGTCCTCCCCGAGGCGCTCTCCGCTCCCCACCGCTACCCGCTCCTCTTCGGCCCCTCGCCGACGCACCGGCTGGAACGGCTCACCGAGCACCTCGGCGGTGCCGATCTCTGGGCCAAGCGGGAGGACTGCAACTCCCCGATCGCCTACGGCGGCAACAAAACGCGCAAGCTCGAATACCTCGTGGCCGACGCGCTGGCCAAGGGCTGCGACACCCTCGTCTCGATCGGCGGAGTCCAGTCCAACCACACCCGCCAGGTGGCCGCGGTCGCCGCCCGCGCCGGCCTGAAGTGCGTACTCATCCAGGAGAGCTGGGTCGAGTGGCCCGACGCCGTCTACGACAAGGTCGGCAACATCCTGATCAGCCGTCTCGCCGGAGCGGACATCCGTCTGGTCCGTGCCGGATTCGGCATAGGCGTCAAGGACAGCTGGGAGCAGGCGCTGCGTGAGGTCGAGGAACGCGGCGGCCGCCCGTACGCCATCCCGGCCGGTGCCTCCGACCACCCGCTGGGCGGACTCGGCTTCGCCAACTGGGCGTACGAGGTCGTGGAGCAGGAACGCGCGCTGGGCGTCTTCTTCGACACGGTCGTGGTCTGTTCGGTCACCGGTTCCACCCAGGCGGGCATGGTCGCCGGTTTCGCCGCCGTCCAGGAGGCGGGCGGCCGCCCCCGCCGTGTGCTGGGCATCGACGCCTCCGCCGAGCCGGCCCGTACCCGCGAGCAGATCGCCAGGATCGCGCGCGCCACCGCTTCCCGCATCGGTGTGCGGCGGGAGCTGACCGAGGACGACATCGAGCTGGACGAGCGGTACCACGGCGGTACGTACGGGATCCCCGACGAGGCCACGCTCGACGCGATGCGGCTCGCCGCCCGGACCGAGGGCATGGTCACCGACCCGGTCTACGAGGGGAAGTCGATGGCGGGCATGGCCGACCTCGTCGCACGCGGTGAGATCGGCCGCGAGTCGACCGTGCTGTACGCCCATCTGGGCGGCCAGCCGGCACTGAACGGTTACAGCGCGTTGTTCTCGTAGGGGTGGGCGCAAGGATTGCGTTAAGGAATGTGTGAGCTTTTCCGCTGATCGCAGGAGAATGCGAGGCCACGGCGTTTGGGCGGCGGTGACCCCGTTGCCCAGCGCTTACGATCCTCTGCGTGTCCAAACTGACCGACGTGCCCAAACGGATCCTGATCGGCCGGGCGCTGCGCAGCGACAAGCTGGGAGAAACGCTCCTCCCCAAACGCATCGCGCTCCCCGTCTTCGCGTCCGACCCGCTGTCATCGGTGGCGTACGCACCGGGAGAAGTTCTCCTGGTGCTGTCCATCGCGGGCGTGTCGGCCTATCACTTCAGCCCGTGGATCGCGGTCGCCGTCGTGGTCCTGATGTTCACGGTCGTCGCCTCGTACCGGCAGAACGTGCACGCGTACCCGAGTGGTGGCGGTGACTACGAGGTCGCCAACACCAACCTCGGCCCCAAGGCGGGACTGACAGTCGCCAGTGCCCTGCTGGTCGACTACGTCCTGACCGTGGCCGTGTCCATCTCCTCGGGCGTGGAGAACCTGGGTTCCGCGATCCCGTTCGTCGTCGAGCACAAGACGCTCTGCGCCATCGCCGCCATCGTGCTGCTGACCCTGATGAATCTGCGGGGTGTCAAGGAGTCGGGGAAGCTGTTCGCCATTCCCACGTACCTCTTCGTGGCGGGCGTCTTCATCATGATCTTCTGGGGCGCGTTCCGGGGGCTGGTCCTCGGCGACACGATGCACGCCCCCACCTCGGACTACGAGATCAGGCCCGAACGCGAGGGGCTGGCCGGCTTCGCCCTGGTCTTCCTGCTGCTGCGCGCGTTCTCCTCCGGCTGTGCGGCCCTCACCGGGGTCGAGGCGATCAGCAACGGTGTCCCCGCCTTCCGCAAGCCCAAGAGCAAGAACGCCGCGACCACCCTGGCCGCGATGGGCCTGCTGGCCGTCACCATGTTCTGCGGCATCATCGGGCTGGCCATGGCCACCGATGTGAAGATGGCCGAGAACCCGGCGAAGGACCTGATCCACAACGGTGCCGCGGTCGGCGAGAGCTTTGTCCAGGATCCGGTGATCTCGCAGGTCGCGGCCGCGGTGTTCGGCGACGGATCGTTCTTCTTCATCATCCTCGCCGCCGCCACCGCGCTGGTCCTGTTCCTGGCGGCCAACACCGCGTACAACGGGTTCCCGCTGCTCGGCTCGATCCTGGCGCAGGACCGCTATCTGCCGCGTCAGCTGCACACCCGCGGGGACCGGCTCGCCTTCTCCAACGGCATCGTGCTGCTGGCGGGCGCCGCCATCCTGCTGGTCTGGATCTACGGGGCCGACTCCACGCGGCTGATCCAGCTCTACATCGTCGGGGTCTTCGTCTCCTTCACCCTCAGCCAGACCGGCATGGTCCGGCACTGGAACCGCCATCTGCGCACCGAGAAGGACCCGGCCAAGCGGCGCCGCATGATCCGCTCCCGTGCGATCAACACCTTCGGCGCCTTCTTCACCGGCCTGGTGCTCGTGGTCGTCCTGGCCACCAAGTTCACCCACGGCGCCTGGGTCGCCCTGCTCGGCATGGTGATCTTCTACGGGACGATGAGCGCGATCCGCAGGCACTACGACCGGGTCGCCGAGGAGATCGCCGCCGACGAGACCCCCTCGGACGAGAGCGTCCGGCCGTCCCGGGTCCACTCGATCGTGCTGGTCTCCAAGCTCCACCGCCCCACGCTGCGGGCCCTGGCGTACGCCAAGCTGATGCGCACCGACCACCTGGAGGCGCTGTCCATCAGCGTCGACCCGGCCGAGACGAAGGCGCTCAAGGAGGACTGGGAGCGGCGCGGCATCAACGTACCGCTGAAGATCCTCGACTCGCCGTACCGCGAAGTGACCCGTCCGGTCATCGAGTACGTGAAGGGCCTGCGCCGCGAGAGCCCGCGTGACGTGGTCAGTGTCTACATCCCGGAGTACGTCGTCGGGCACTGGTACGAGCACCTGCTGCACAACCAGAGCGCGCTGCGCCTCAAGGGCCGGCTGCTGTTCACCCCCGGGGTGATGGTGACCTCCGTGCCGTACCAGCTGGAGTCCTCTGAGGCCGCGAAGAAGCGGGCGAGGAAGCGCGCGGAGTGGAGCGCACCGGGTTCGGTGCGCCGGGGGCCGGTGGAACGCCGGCAGAAGGAACCCAGCAACAGGGGCTGACGCCCCGCCCGGTGATTGTGGTAAGCGGCCGGACGCCGCACACGTAGACTGGTGGGCTGTTGTCCGGCCGTACGCCCGGCCGTTTGTCCTTTGAACTCTGGAGCCTCCCCTCATGCAGAACGAATCCACGTCGTCGCTGGTCGGGGAGGAGTACGAGGTCGAGGTCGGGCCCGTCGCACACGGCGGTCACTGCATCGCCCGTACCGACGAGGGCCGGGTGCTCTTCGTACGGCACACCCTCCCGGGCGAGAAGGTCGTCGCCAGGGTCACGGACGGCGAGAGCGACTCCCGCTTCCTGCGCGCCGACGCGGTACGGATCATCGAGGCGTCCAAGGACCGCGTCGAGGCTCCGTGCCCGTACGCCGGCCCCGGTATGTGCGGCGGCTGCGACTGGCAGCACGCCAAGCCCGGTGCCCAGCGCCGGCTCAAGGGCGAAGTGATCGCCGAGCAGCTCCAGCGCCTCGCGGGCCTCACGCCCGAGGAGGCAGGCTGGGACGGCACGGTCATGCCGGCCGAGGGCGACAAGCTCCCCCAGGGCGAGGTGCCCGCCTGGCGCACCCGGGTCCAGTACGCGATCGACGAGGACGGCCGCGCCGGTCTGCGCAAGCACCGCTCGCACGACGTCCAGCCCGTCGACCACTGCATGATCGCCGCACCCGGCGTCACGGAGCTCGGCATCGAGAAGCGGGCGTGGCCGCAGATGGCCGCGGTGGAGGCCATCTCCGCCACCGGTTCCCACGACCGCCAGGTCATCCTCACCCCGAAGGCCGGCGGCCGGCTGCCCCTGGTCGAGCTCGACAAGCCGGTCTCCGTGCTGCGCGTCGACGAGCACGACGGCGGCATCCACCGCGTCCACGGCCGCGCCTTCGTCCGCGAGCGCGCCGACGACCGCACCTACCGCGTCGGCTCCGGCGGCTTCTGGCAGGTCCACCCGCAGGCCGCGAACACCCTGGTCCGCGCGGTCATGCAGGGCCTCCTGCCCCGCAAGAACGACACCGCCCTCGACCTCTACTGCGGCGTCGGCCTGTTCGCGGGCGCCATCGGCCAGCGCATCGGCGAGAAGGGCGCGGTGCTCGGCATCGAGTCCGGCAAGCGCGCGGTCGAGGACGCCCGCCACAACCTCAAGGACCTCGACCGGGTCCGCATCGAACACGGCAAGGTCGACCAGGTCCTGCCCCGCACCGGCATCACCGAGTGCGACCTCATCGTCCTGGACCCGCCCCGCGCGGGCGCCGGCAAGCAGGTCGTCAAGCACCTCTCGTCCCTGGGCGCCCGCCGCATCGCCTACGTCGCGTGCGACCCGGCCGCCCTGGCCCGCGACCTGGCGTACTTCCGCGACGGTGGATACACGGTGCGGACGCTGCGGGCGTTCGACCTGTTCCCGATGACGCACCACGTGGAGTGCGTAGCGATTCTGGAGCTGGTGAAGAAGGACGCCTGAGCTGCGGTTTTACCCGCATGCAGGACATGCGGTGCGGGCGCTGCGGGCGATACCTTGACGCTCGTGGCGCTCATGTGGCGCTCGCTCTGATGGAGCGTCACATGACTGACCGTGCAGGTCGTGCGGGGCGGAGGATGCGCGGGGCTTTCTCCGTTCCCGGCGTTCTCCTCGCGGGGCCGGGCGGCGGGCTCTCCGTCGTGGCGGTGGAACCGAGCATGTCACCCTTACCGCGCTCAGGCCTCTTGGCATATTGCACAAACTCCCACGTCGCTGCTTGCCGCGATTGCGCAGAGACGGGTCTCGAACCGTGCTTCAGGATGTGCGTCCAGACAAGGCGTGAGCCGGATGAAACATCCAGTTCACCGTGACGACATCGGGAGTCCGCTGTGCACTGGAGAAAACTGCTCGTCCCCCTGACCTCGCTCCTGCTCCTGCTGACGGCTTCCGCCGGCGCGGGAGCGGCAGCGGCGTCCACCGGTTCGCCCGCCGGTGCCGGCGCCGAGGTGGCCGCGGCCGACTACGGCGCTCCCGGCCCCTACGCCACCGCGGTGGAGGTCGGGGCGGTGACCACGCTGTACTACCCGCGTGACATCGCGACCAGCGATCGCCGTCACCCCGTGATCGTGTGGGGCAACGGCACCTTCGCCTTCCCGGTCGTCTACCGCGACCTGTTGCTCCACTGGGCCAGTCAGGGCTTCATCGTCGCCGCCGCCAACACCCCGCAGTCCAACCTGGGCATCTCCATGCGCGCCGGGATCGACCTGCTCACCCGTCGCAACGCCGACCAGGGCAGCCCCTTCCACGACCGTGTCGACCTGGAGCACATCGGCGCGTCCGGTCACTCGCAGGGCGGCGCCGCCGCCATCGTCGTCGGCGCGGACCCGCGCATCGACACCATCCTGCCCATCCAGCCCGGTCCGCTCGCCGACATCGACGGCGTACACGTACCCGCGCTCCTCCTGGCCGGGCAGAAGGACAGCATCGTCTTCCCCTTCCTGGTCAAGGCCTTCTACAACGACGCCGACCACATACCGGCCATCTACGGGGAACTGCGCGGCGCCGATCACCTCACGGTCGTGGGCGACCCCGGCCCGTTCGCCGCGCCCACCACCGCCTGGTTCAAGGCACACCTGATGGGGGACCAGACGGCGCGTGCACAGTTCTTCGGGGCCGACTGCGGGATCTGCACCGACAGTGGCACCTGGTCCGACGTCCGGCGCAACGGCCTCGCGAACGGGTGACCCGCTCCCGGAGATCCCTTCCGCCGTGACCGGCGGCCGTTCCCGATCCACGCCGCCCGCCCCTGACGCTCCCGCGTCCAGGGGCGGCCGGTTCCCGTTCGCACATGGAAGGACTGCCATGGACCTCATCGCGACCACCGGGCAGGGCAAGGTCCGAGGCCGTTTCCACAACGGGATCGCCACCTTTCTCGGCATCCCCTACGCCGCCCCGCCCTTCGGCGCCCACCGCTTCCGCGCACCCGCCCCTGTCGAGTCCTGGGAAGGGGTACGAGACGCTCTGGAGTACGGGCCCACCGCACCCAAACGCCCCTACCGCCCGCCCCTCGACCGGCTGATACCCGATCCGAGCATCCCCGGGGACGACTGTCTCAACCTCAACGTCTGGACCCCGTCCGTCGGCGAGGGCCGGCTGCCCGTCATGGTCTGGATCCACGGGGGTTCCCTGCGCAACGGCTCGGCGAGCCTGCCGCTCTACGACGGGGGCGCCTTCGCACGCGACGGGGTGGTCCTCGTCTCCGTCAACTACCGGCTCGGCGTCGAGGGGTTCGGGGTCTTTCCCGACGCCCCCGCCAACCGGGGCCTCCTCGACCAGATCGCAGCCCTGATCTGGGTCCGCGACAACATCTCCGCCTTCGGCGGAGATCCGGCGAACGTCACCGTGTGCGGGGAGTCCGCCGGCGCGATCAGCATCGCTGCCCTCATGACCAGCCCCGCCGCGGCCGGGCTGTTCCACCGGGCGATCCTGCAGAGCGGCCCGCCGCACACGGTGTCGCGCCGCGAGGGCGCGAAGACCGTACGGTCGATGGCGAAGAGACTGCGGATCCCGGCCACCGCCGAGGCGTTCGCGGCGGTGGACCGGGACCTGCTGCTGGACGCGCAGGCCGCCGTCGTCGACCGGTCCGACCCCATCGGCGGCGGTCCCGGCTTCCACATCGTGGTCGACGACGACGTGGTGCCCGCCGCCCCGCCCCTTCCCGAGGCCGACCTGCTGCTGGGCTGCAACCGGGAGGAGTACCGGCTGTGGTTCGTACCCGGCGGAACCGTGGACCGGATCAGTCGGCTCACCCTGCGGCTGGCACTGCTGAAGATCCGTGTCCCGCAACGCGTGGCACGCCTCTACCGAGCCACCCGGCCGCACGCCAAACCCGGTGAGATCCTGGGGGAGATGGCCACCGACCTCCTGCTGCGGGGGCCCCTCAACCGCCTCGCCGACTCCCGGCCCGCCCGCACCTTCGTCTACGAATTCCGCTGGCGCTCGCCCGTGATGGGACTCGGCGCGTGCCATGCGCTGGAACTCGGCTTCGTCTTCGACAACCTGCGTGCCGCCGAGGACCTGACCGGGTCCGGCGCGCCCCAGCCACTGGCCGACGCCATGCACCGGGCCTGGGTCGCCTTCGCCACTACCGGACAGCCGGGCTGGTCCGGCTGGAACGCGGACCGGCCCGTCATGGTCTTCGACCACCCCGACGCCGGCCCGGTCCTCGCACCCCGGAACGAGGAACTCGGCGCCTGGCTCTGACGGATGACAGGCCGAGCGCTCGCCGGCGCCGGCCGTGGTTCAGCGGTTCATCCGCTCTCCGCCGCTCCCGCGGATCCCTGCGCTCCGGTGACCCCGCGCTGATCCGCGGGCCCGGCCAGGTCCCTGGCGATGAGCGCCGCCTGGATCAGCCGCGCCTGCGCGGGAATCGCGAGGTCGAGGCCGGTCAGCGCGCTCACTCGCTGCAACCGGTAGTCCAGGGTGTTGCGGTGGACGCACAGCTCCAGCGCCGTCCGGCGGCGGTTGAGCCCCCGCTCCACGAACACGCGCAGCGTCTCCAGCAGGTACGGATGCTCCTCCAAGGGGTCGAGTTTGGCCGCCAGCCGCACCAGGCCGTCCCCGGGGCGCGCGAGCTGGTGCTCCAGCAGCACGTCGTCGAGGCGGTAGCACCCGGGCGGGCGTCCCAGGCGCCGGACGAGATCCAGCACGCGGCCGGCCTCCTGCGCCGCCGAGGAGACGGCCGCCGGTACGGAGGAGCGGGCGGCGGCGGCGCGCACGGGCTGGCCCACGTCCTTCTCCAGCCGGGCCACCAGGCCCGGCACGTCGGACCTGCCCGGCAACAGGGCGATCCGGGCGACGTGGTCCATCAGCACAGGAATCCCGGTGAAGGCGTCGAGCGAGGACTGCACCAATCTGCTCGGCGGGTCGGACTCGAACGCGAAGGCGACCACCTCGTGCTCACCCCCCACGGCCACCCGCGCCACTCCCGCCAGCTCCTCGTACGGCCGTCCTTCCAGCAGGGCGCTGAGCAGGGCCCGCCGTACGCGCTTGTCCTCGCTGTGGAGGTTCTCCTGGGCGTTCTGGTGGGCGAGGACGACCGCGGGCAGCGCGGCGTGCAGGCAGGCGAGCAGCTTGCCGCCCGCCCCGGCCAGCTCACCGGGCTCCGCGACCTCGGTCAGCGTCTGCCACCACACCTCGGCGCCGATCAGGTACGCGGCGATCACCGCCTCCAGGGGGACGCGCTCCTCGGCCCGGCGCGCCGACCACTCGATGAGCCGGGTCAGATCGCCCGGCCCCATCGGACCCCCGACGCCGTCGCGCAGTGCCCTGAGCAACAGCGCGTGCACCGCCGCGATGGACCGCGCCACCTCGCCCTGGAGGGTGGCGCGGGGCAGCGCTCCGTAGAACGGTGCCTCCGCCGCGCAGCGCGCGACCACGACGGCCGTGAGGTCACCTACCCGGGCAGCCATCCGGGCGTGCAGGTCCGACATCGGCGCATCGTCACACCGCCCCGGCCGTGCCGTCAATCGGAGCCCCGGGTCCGGCGGCGCGGGCAGTGCGTCGGGCGTGTTCCCGAAACGCTCCCGGCCGTCAACTCGTCGACGAAGGAGGTGACGCCATGACGGCAACAAGCGCACCGCCTGGCTCGCCATGCGCGTCTTCCTGCGGCTCAACGGCGTCAGTGCCAGTACTGTCCCGCCGTCCGTCTCCGTTGCCGGCCCGTTCGTCGAGGACGTTGCGCAGGACAACGTCGATGTGCCGGTCATAGCCAGACATCTGTCGGTCTGGTTCCCCGTTTCCTGACGTTCGACGACGTGAGGGCCGGGCACGCGCGTGCCCGGCCCTCACGCGTACCGGCTCCGTGCCGGTTGGGCCGGTCCCCTGCGCGGAAGCCCGCGAGGGCCACCCCCATCGGGAGCCATGCTTCTCGTGCTGTGGTGGCCGCTCCGGGGCTGACGCTCGCAGAATTCTGAACCACACCCGGTGGCGTAGGTCGGAGACCGGCGTTTCCATGCGCCCGCAATCGTGCCCCGCGTCGGGTGGGTGTCAGTCGACCGGCTTGCCGGGCTGGTCGTGCGTGGCGCAGTGGATGCCGTCGCCTCCGGAGGCGACGGTGTCGATCACGACCGGCACGACGTCGCGGTCGGGAAACTGTTCCCGGAGGATTCCCCGGGCCCTGTCGTCGGCCTTTCGGTCGCCGAAGCGGGGCATGAAGACGGAGTCGTTGGCCACGTAGAAATTGGCGTAGGTCGACACGAAGTCGTCGCCCTCGCCGGTGATCCTGTCGAGGTCGGGCTGCGGCAGGTCGATCACTTCGAAGCGCCGGCCCCGGGCGTCCGTCGCCTTGCTCAGCACCGCCCTGGCCTGGCCGGCCGCGCGTGACCAGGAGTCCGCGGGCGTACCGGGAAAGGCCTGGTCCAGCAGCACCACGCCCGGCGCGGTGAAGCGGACGAGGCTGTCCACGTGGGCGTCGGTGATGTCCTGGCCGCGTACGCCCTTCAGCCAGACCACCTTCTCGATCCCCAGGGTCTCCTTGAGGTCGGCCTCGATGCCGCCCCGGCTCAGGCCCGGGTCGCGGTTCTCGTTGACGATCGAGCTCTCGGTGATCAGCAAGGTGCCCTCGCCGTCGGTCTCGAAGGAGCCGCCTTCGGCGACGAGGGGAGCCTCCACACGCGGAACCCCGTACTTGGACAGGAGCGTACGGCCGACGCGGGCGTCATTCGTGTGTTCCTGCTTGCCGCCCCAGCCGTTGAAGTTGAAGTCGACCCCGATGACCTCGTCGCCCTCCTCGACGAACACCGGGACCGTGTCGCGGGCCCACATGTCGTCCACGGGTAGAGGGATGACCTCGACCTGCGAGCCGCAGGCCCGTTGGGCGGCCTTCCGCTGGTCGGGCCTGGCCATCATGACGACGTACTCGTAGTCCGCGATGGCACGGGCGATGCGGGCGATGTCCTTGCGGACGTACGGGAGGTCCTCTCCCCATACGGATTCCAGGGCGGGCCACGACATGAAGGTGCGCGCGTGGCTGTCCCACTCCGCGCCGAACCGCCGTTCTCCCTCGGACGCGCGGTCCGGTCCGGTGCCGGCCGCCCGGGATGCCGAGCCGTCCGGGCCACAGGCGGAGGCCCCGAAAGCGAGTGCGCCGAGCCCGGAAAGAGACCGGAGGACCGTACGGCGGGTGGGGGGACGGTGAGGCACGGGTGTGCTCCGATCGTGAACGTTCAAAGGCTGTCCGGCGGCGGGGGATCCGGCGCGGCGGTCCGCAGCCGCCGGTCTCGTAGCCGCCGGCCTCGGGGGTCAGGTGCTGCGGTCCTTGGCACGAGCGCCGGTTCCGGCTCTGACGGCACTCTGACACTGACTGAAAAGTCAGTCACGTTTGGCTTCGGGCCGGGTGTGCGGTTCCTGCCGAGACCTCGTCCTGGTCCCTGGCGTGGAGCGGGAGTGCGTTCGGGCCGTCGGCGGGCGGGCGATGTCTTCTCCGGAGCCGGGTTCGTCCTCGGCCCGGCGGGCTGCGAGGGGGGACTTGCCGCCGAGCCGGTGAGCGGCCTGTCCTTCGGTGATCTCGCCGGTCGACGCCCGTTCCGCGTCCGAAGCCCCGACCTGACTTTCCTTCGCCCGTGCGGACCCGCTTCCGTACGCGGGCGGGGCCCGGTGGTCGGCCGGCGGGGCTTCGGAAGCCTCTTTCTCGGGGCGTCGGCCTGGTGCGGGGGGTGGTGGCCGGCCCGGTAGGTTGGTCGCCATGGCGTCCCGCAATACCCGGATTCTCGAAGCGGCCGCACGGGTGATCGCCCGGCGCGGTGTCCGCGGCCTGCGCGTGGAGGAACTCGCGGCCGAGGCGGGTGTGTCCACCGGATTGATCTACTACCACTTCAAGGACCGCACCGGGATCCTCCGCCACACCCTGGAGTTCATCAACGACAGGGCGGAGCGCTACACCACGGTCCGCGGCCCGGACGCCCCGTCTCTCGGCCCGCGTGAGCAACTCGAACAGATTCTTCTGCTGGAGCTGCAGGACACCGAAGAGGTCCGGGAGAACAGTGCGGCGTGGGGGGAGCTGCGGGCGAGTGCCGTCTTCGATCCGGCCCTGCGTGAGGATCTCGCCCGCGCGACCCTGGTGTGGGTGCAGGAAGTGGCGGCCATGCTGGGCCAGGTGAGGCCCATGGCTCCGGCCGCGAAGCTCGCGGCCGCCGCCGAGAGGCTCACGGCGTTGCTGGAGGGGCTGAGTATGCGCTGGCTCAGTGGCGGACTCGGGATCGACCACGCGAGGACCCTCCTGGTGGGCGGCATCGAAGCGGAGCTGTCCGGTCTGGAAGCCCGGTAGCGGATCCCTCTCCCGTTGGCGTGCGTGTGCCCGCCGCCGTTCCCGTACGTCCCGGGCCGCTGTTGCCGCTCCCTGCCTCTCTGTCTGATGTCTTGTTCCTTGTGTGCCGTGCCCGTCATGCCTTCCGTGCCCGGTTTGCTTGGTTGCGTCGCCGTTCTTGACTGAATTTTCAGCCAGTATTCCGGGTGGCGTCACTGAGGGTTTGATGCCGCCCCGGCCGGCTCCTTGACGCGGTTTGCCCGGGGTGTACGGCTGGGATCGGCCTCGTCCCGATCCGGGGTCCTTCTCGATGGCGCACCTTGTGGAGTGCGTGGCGATCCTTGGAGCTGCGGAAAAGGGTTCCTGACCTGCGAGGTTGGGGCGCGCAGCACGGTCGCAGCGTCCTGGAGATCGCGGTCGGTGGCCTCGCCGCGTTCCCGGGCTGCAGCTCGGTGATCGCGGGGGCCAGGACGCCGGAACAGGTGAGGGCCAACGCGGCGGCCGGGGAGTGGGTACCCACCGCCGAGGAGCTGAGGGAGATCGTGGAGCTGCTGTAGGGCGGCGCCCCGGTCGCGATCCGGTCGCCCTGTGCAGGACGCACGCCCCGCCCTCGGGACGGGTGTGCGTCCTGCACGCGTGCGGAAGGCCGCCGCTGTCTATGGTGCCGCCACCCCTGATCCCTGGGGCCGTAGCCTGAGCAGGCCGGAAGGACAGCCGATGAGCACCATGAGAGATGCGGGCCGTGGCATCACGCGCGCCGCCGACGCCGCGGGGACGGCGGACCGCCCGTCGGCGCGTGGTTCGAGAGCATGCCCTTCGGACGGGCGCACTTCCTTGCCGCCGCTGCCCTCTTCATGGCATTCGTGATCGAGTCGTGGGAACAGCTGGCACTGGTGTACGTGTCGGGGGACCTCGGTGGCGCCTTCGGCATCGATGAGTCCGCGATCGGCTGGGCCCTGTCCGCGGTGGCGCTCGGCATGATCCCGAACAGCCTGGTGTGGGGGCCGGTGTCCGACCGGATCGGGCGGCGTTCGGTCTGCCTGTGGTCGCTCGCCGCGTACGGGGTCGTCGCGCTGGCCAGCGCCTTCTCGCCCAACCTCACCGTGCTCATGGTGACGCGGTTCGTGTCCGGGCTGGCGCTCGCCGGCATCCACACGGTGACGTTCCCCTACTTCCTGGAACTGCTTCCGTCCCGGCTGCGCGGCCGTGCGGCCGTCTATCTGTCCATCGGCTGGCCCATCGGTGTCCTGCTCGCCGTCGGCGTGACCCAGGTCCTGGGCGGTCTCGGCTGGCACGTGGTGACCATCGCCGGTGGGCTCGCCGGACTGTGGGTGTTCGCCATCCGGGCCTGGGTTCCGGAGTCCCCGTACTGGCTCGCGGAGCAGGGGCGCCACCAGGAGGCGGCCGATGTGCTGCGCCGGCTCGGGGCCGATGTGCCCGAAGGCACGGTCTTCGCCTCCGCCCCGGCGGCCGAGGCCCGTGCGGGGCGGCCCGTCGGTCTCTTCCGCGGGCCGCTGCTCCGTGTGAGCCTGCTCATGCTCGTCGTCAATTTCGCCTTCAACTGGGGCTACTGGGGGCTGCAGACCTGGCTGCCCACCCTGTTGCAGGACAAGGGGCTGAGCTGTCGGCGAGCCTCGGCTTCGTCGCGCTGAGCGCCGTGTTCATGATTCCGGGATACGTCTCGGCGTCCTGGCTGACGGGCCGCTACGGCCGCAGGAAGGTCTTCCTGCCGTACGTCGGCCTCGCCGCGGTCTCCGGGGTGGCCTTCGCCTACGCGGACACCCTCACGACCATGTAGGTGGCCAACTTCGGACCAGGCGGCCGCGCGGCTTCGGGAGGGCCGCGGCCCGCACAGCCCGTGCCCGTTCCGCCCGGCCGGGCACACGCCTGCCCGTCATGGGACGGCGGAGCGGACCGGCCGCGGTGTCAGCGCGCGCCGAGGTCGAGTACGGCCAGGCGGAGCGGGCCCTCGTGGTGGGTGAAGGGGTTGAGCACGACGGTGTCGGGGGACGCGGATCCCAGGACATGGACGGCCGCCGCCGCGTCCGGCCGCGGGAGGGCATCCGCCCGGTGCAGCACCACGGCGAACAGGTACACGCGCTGCAACGCCCGCACGTCCGGGTGTGCGTCGGAGATCGGGTCCCAGGAGGCCGCCAGTACGGGGCTGTCCTCACGGATGCCCAGGGGATCGCGCAGGGCGGCCCGGAACGCCTCGACGGCGTCCGTGTCCCGCCGAAGCCGCCGCATCAGCGGCTTGACGAGCATGGGCAGACCGTCGGAGAGGCCCATACGGAACAGAGTGTGGGCGCGGGTCACCAGGGCCGGCAGATCCCTCGGTCCGGCCGCGCCGAGAGCGAGGGCCAACGTCTCGTCCCAGTGGCGCCGTTCGCGATGCGCGGGGTCCGTCCCGAACCACGTTTCGAGGTCCCGGAGAGCCGCTCCGGACACGCTGTCCGCCGGAAAGATCTGGGCGAAGGCGGCCAGTTCCCCGCTCCCGGGCACGCGGCCGGACCGGGTGCCGGTCATGTCCCCGGTGAGGATGTCCTTGAACACCTCGTCGGACACATTCCAGCTCGGCCGGTCCAGCACCGATTCGAGGACACGGTCCTCCCGGTGGTGCGCCGATGGTCCGAGCTTCGCCGCGACGGCACGGAGGACTCCCTCGTCGCCCCTGTTCTCCTCCTTGGCCCACAGGAGGAAGCGCGCGTCCTGGCGGAGCGCGGCATCGGTGTCGGCCTCGCGGCGGAGCATCTCGGCGATGGCGGGGTACCGGGAAGCGACTGTCGCGAGCGCCGACATGACATGGCGCCGTCGCTCGGCGGCCGTTCGCCGGGCGCGGCTGGACGTTCCGTTCAGCCGGTCGAAGACTCCGTCGCCGAAGTGGGCGCACAGACCCTGCCAGTTCTCGGCCACGAGGTCGACGAGGATCTCATCCACATCACCGTCGTAGAGGGCGTCCAGCTCGACGCCGGGCTCGCCCGAGTGACCGATGGTCTCCTCGATACCGTCGATCAGCGTGAGGTCGCCGAGCATGAGCATGCCGATCCAGGCCAGTTGCCGGCGCTCCTCGAGTTCAGGGCCGTACGCGCACAGCTCGCCCGTGATCTCCGCGCGCAGCCATTCCATCTCGGACGTACGGGTGCCGGGGCCCGTCCGGTCGGTGTGGGCCTGCTGGTGGAGTCCGACCGCCTGGACGAGCCCGATGAGGCAGAGGCGGCGGATCCCGGCGTCCGGTTCGTTCTTCCATTCCGCCATGACGTCGATGAGCTCGGCCGCGGAGAGCGAGCCGCGTGCGAGTTCGCAGGTCAGGACCTCACGCAGTTCCGGTCCGATGTGCTTGAGCAGGTCGAGGGTGCTGCCGAGGATCCGACGGGAGGCGGCTTCGGTCCTGCCGCAGTACGCCCTGAGGACGGCGGCCGGAATGGTGTCCGGGATTCCGGAGGTGATGGGCCGTGGGTCATGGATGAGCTGTTCGGCGAACTCCTGGACGGCCGGCTGCCCCGGCCAGGCACTGATGACCGCCGGGACGTGCCACATCAAGGGACGCGGTCCCACCGCTGTGCACAGCGCCGCCAGCTCGGCCGGGTCGTAGCCGGCCAGCGCCTCCCGGGCGGCCCCGGCGTCGGCACCGGTTCCCCGGGCGGCGGTCTCCAGCCGCGTCCAGGCGCGGGCCATGGCCTCGGCCACGACCACGCGCTTCTCGCTCCAGGCATCCGCGTCGGGCCGGCGCAGGAGCGACACCAGGAGTGCGAAACCGTCCTCGGGGCCGAGCACATCGATGGCCACACCGGCCATCGGGGCGGCGCGGGCGAAGCCGCTCTGGAGCCGGCCGGTGAGGACGGTGCGCACGTGCTCGTCGTCCGCGTACCGCTCGGCCAGCGTGCGGGCCGCGGCGTACGGCCGGGAGGCGTCCAGCCCGCGCAACAGCGTCGCGCGGGCGTCGGCGGGCGGGAGCGCGGTGGCGAGGCCGGCCACCCGGTCGGGCAGGATGTTGAGCAGTCCGGTGTCCACGTAGGGGCGGAGAGACCGGGCGAACGCCGGGTCGTCGCGCCACTGCTGGGGGATCATGCCGACGTCGTAGAGGATCAGACCGCGCTTCCCCGGGTCCGCGAGCTCCGCGGCCACCCAGTCCCTGAAACGGGGGTCATCGGCGAAGGCGTTGCAGGCGAGCGTCCACGCAAGGCCGCGGTCGCCGCCGTTGCGCCCGTTCGTCCTCAGGGTCTCCCAGGCGAAATCGGCCGCGCGCGCGTCCCCGGCGGCGGCGATGTCGACGAGGTCCGCCGTGGGCCACGGCCCGGAGAGGTGGTCCTCCCGGCGGAGCAGGGACAGCAGCCAGTCCCGTTCCTCCGGCCGGTACAGCGCGGGGTCACCCGACGCGGTGCCGCGCTGCACCAGATGCAGGCCGACCAGCCGGAGCGCCCTGGACGGCTGACGGCGTGCCCAGTCGATCACCCGCGCGGTCCCCGGCGCGTCGGGCCAGCCGTGGCCGAGGGCGAGGACGGCGGCGGCCTGGGTCGCCGAGCACGGCCCGGTCTCGGTGAAGGCCGTCAGCCGGTCCGACGGACCGGGCCGGCCACCGAATCGGTGTGCGAAGGCCAGCGCGGCGTTGACCTTCACGCTGTCCTCCGGGTGCCGGAGGCCCCAGAGCAGATACTCGGACGCGACGTCGTCGGCGATGCCGAGATCGCGCAGCGCCCACATGGCCGGTGACGGATCAGGACGCGGCGCCGTCAGCCATCGCTTCATGACCGGCAGCAGCCGGGGGCGCGCGGCGTGGCTCGCGAGCACGCCGGTGAGCGAGGTGATGAGGCCGGCCCGATGACGCAGCGACGGATGGGTCTCCACCCGTTCGACGAGCCGGCCGGTGTAATCCGCCTGCGATGCGGGTGGGAGTACGACACCGGCCGCGAGCGCCTCGGCGAGCAGCTCGTATCCGTCGATGTCCGCCCATCGTGGGCCGCCCGCGCCGAGCGCCGCCGCGAGGAGCGGCACGGTCGCGTGGGAACCGGTCTGCGCGGTCAGCAGCGCCAGGAGCACATCGCGCCAGGCCGGATCGTGCACGAACCGCCGTACGACCGCGGTCTGTTCATCGGCGGGCAGTGTGGCGAGGTGCTGCCCGGCCAGATGGTCGAGCACCACACGGTGCAGGAAACCGCAGGAACCGGCGCCGTGCGACACGATCAGCCCGAATTCGTCCTCTGCCGTGGCGAGTACCGCGTCGGCCGTCCTGCGGGCTTCGGCACGCTGATAGCCGAGGACGTCGTCGTCGGTCATCGCCTCGACGACGAGCGCGCGCATCCGCGGCTTGGTGACGGTTCCGGCCGGGTCCTCGACGCGGAGGCGGTAGGCCACGGCGGCGAACAACGTGGTCACCTCGGCCGCCGACAGCAAGGGCCCTCGCGCGTGTGAGGCGCGCTGCCGCATCTGGGGATGCTTGGCGACGAGCAGTTCGACGAGCCGGGCGTAGATCTTGAACCGCTGACGCGGCAGGGGTTCGCCCTGCCATGTCGCGGCCAGCAGTGTCAGCAGGAGCGGAGACCGGGAGAGTTCGTCGAGTTCCGGGATGGCCTCCAGCTGGCCGAGGAACGGTCCGACGCCCGCGCTCCACGCCCGGGGGAGGGCCGCGTCGGCCTCGGTCCGTCCGGCCCGCAGGACCCCGGCGGCGATCGTCCGGCGCTGTTCGTCCGACAGCGGCCTGATCTCGGCCTGTGTCCACCGGCGCCGCCAGTTGAGCCGGTCGACCGCGTACGGGCGCGTGGACAGGACCGCTGATGCCCGGGTGCGGCCGAGGAACGCTTCGAGGGTCCCCAGGGCGCGCTCGGCCGCGCCGACATCGCTCCACTCGTCGACGCCGTCGACGAGTAGCAGCAGGCGGTCGTCCCGGAGCGCGCGCCGGACCAGCGGCCAGAGATGGGTGGCGCTCTGCGACTTCAGCCAGGCTTCGGCGGCCGAGACGAGAGAGTTCTCCGTCGACGTTTCGAGGTGGCGGCACAGGAATCCGAACGGCAGCCAGACCGGCAGGTCGCAGGCGTGTTCCCGCTGCAGCGGGATCGACTGCGGCCGGGGCGAGAGCAGGTCCGTCGCCATGAACCGCAGGAAGCTGGACTTGCCCACTCCCGGACGGCCGACGAGCAGCCGGTACTTACCGCCGGCCAGCCACTCGTCGGCGGCGAGGCCGCCCGGGGTGGCCGCTGCGGCCCGGCCGCCGCGCTTGAGCAGCTGACGGGCCGATCTGAACGACTGCCGGCGGGTGCCCGGCCGTGGGGCGAGGCAGGTGTGGCCGTCGCCCGGTCCGTCCGCGGGGCGCCGCTCGGCCAGGGCCGGCTCGGGCTGCTCGGCGTCGATCACCTCTGTCCGTCGGCTGTGGGGATCGACGTCCAGGATGACGAACTCGCCTTCGTGCTCGGTGTCTTCGGCCGGAGGGACTCCGCCCTGCGCGAAGAAGACGGCCCGGTAGAGATCGCGCAGCCCCGCGCGCAGCTCTCCGCTGTCCTGGTGGGACAGGTTGTCCGCGAGGGCCTGGGCCGCGTCCGGGCCGCAGAAGCGCTCCGTCCAGGTCCGGCCGAAGAAGTCGTCGACGGTGCGGGGATGGTCCTTCAGCAGGCCGGAAACCTCCTGAACGCCCCACGGTACGAAGGCGATCCCGAGCCCGGCCAGCCGTTCGGTCTGCTCACGGATCGCGGTGTCCAGTTTCGTGTTCTGCAGGTCGAACGAGGTGGCGAAGTGGAACATCGACGTCCTGTCGGCCCATTCGCCCTTCAGCAGGTCGTCGACGGCCTTCGTGATCCTGTCCGCGGTCATCGTTCTGACCCGACGGGACTGCAGGACGATGTAGTCCCGGCCGCCGGAACCACCGCCCGTCAGGGCGAGCGGCAGCCGGGCGTAGGCGTCGATCCCGGCCTGGGCCTGGCCCGGAACACCGAAGAGCTTGGCGTACTGGACGGGCCGGACGGTGTGCAGCAGCCTGAGGAACAGGCGCTCGGCGTCGGACCATTCCAGCTCGCCGATGGGCAGCACCTGCGCCCTGGTGTCGATCGGCGGCGCGGGCGGCGGACCCACGGGGGCGGACCACAGAAGCGCTTCGCCACGGTCCCGGCCCCCTGCCTCGACAGGATCCCGGCCCCCCGCTTCGCCACGGTCCCGGCCTCCTGCCTCGACAGGGTCCCGGCCCCCCGCTCCGTCCGTGAACGCCATCGCTGTCCCTTCGCCGCTCAGCCCTGGTTCCGCTGTTCGCGGAGGGGCTCGTGCCGGATCCCCGCTGTCCGGCACTGTCCATCCAGGTCCCCATGATCCGGCCGGTGCTCCCCGTCGCGCTCGTGTTCACCACGACCGGCCGCTCCGGCCGTTCGCCGAACCTCGTGCGCCGGGCCGGTCCCGGCGAATCCACTTGTCGGTTCCCCGGCCGCCCTTCTACAGTTCGACCCATGGGATCTCTGTGACAGATGAGGGTGCGACGGCGTTGAGCCGGTCTCCGTTGCCGCATCCCGAAGCGCGCCGCTGACACACCACCGCACGGTTCTGTCCGTTGTGGTGGCGTCCGTGCGGTTTTTCCGGACGATCGTCCGAGTGCGCTCGCGCCTTCTCTCATCCTCATCGGGAAACAGGAGACACACACGTGTCGATTGCGCAATTCGCCCTGCATGACATCACCAAGCGCTACCACGACCGCGTCGTGCTCGACCGGGTCGGCCTCAGCATCAGGCCGGGCGAGAAGGCCGGCGTGATCGGCGACAACGGATCGGGCAAGTCCACCCTGCTCAAGCTGCTCGCCGGGCGCGAGCGGCCCGACAACGGCACGCTCACCGTCGTCGCCCCGGGCGGCATCGGCTATCTGCCGCAGACGCTGGAGCTGCCGCTCGACGCCACCGTCCAGGACGTCGTCGACCTGGCCCTGTCCGACCTCCGCGAGCTCGAAGCGGCGATGCGCCGCGCCGAGGAGGAACTGGCGCGGCGCGGGACGGACGGCCCCGCATCCGAACTGTCCGCCATGCTCCGGCGCTACGCGGGCCTGGTCGAGCAGTACCAGGTCCGTGGCGGCTACGAGGCCGACGTACGGGTGGAGGTCGCCCTGCACGGTCTCGGGCTGCCGAGTCCGGACCGCGACCGCGCGCTCGGAACCCTCTCCGGCGGCGAGCGCGCCCGCCTCGCACTCGCGGCGACGCTCGCCTCGGCGCCGGAACTGCTGCTGCTGGACGAGCCGACCAACGACCTCGACGACCGGGCGACGGAATGGCTGGAGGACCATCTGCGGAGACATCGCGGCACGGTGATCGCGGTCACCCACGACCGGGTGTTCCTCGACCGGCTCACCACCACGGTCCTGGAGGCCGGCTCCGGCCGCGTCATCCGCTACGGCAACGGCTACGAGGGCTACCTGACGGCCAAGGCCGTCGAACGCGAACGGCGGCTGCGGGAGTACGAGCAGTGGCGCGCCGAACTCGACCGGAACCGTGGGCTGATCGTCTCCAATGTGACGCGGATGGACGGCATCCCCCGCAAGACGCCCCTCTCCGGGTTCGGGCACGGGGCGTACCGCAGACGCGGGCGTGACCACGGTGCGATGGTGCGGATCCGCAACGCCAAGCACCGGGTGGCGCAGCTGACCGAGAACCCGGTCCCGGCCCCCGCGGACCCGCTGTCCTTCGCCGCCCGTATCGACACCGCGGGCCCGGAGACGGAGGAGGCGGCGGTCGAGCTGAGCGGGGTGCGGATCGCGGGCCGGCTCGACGTCGGCTCCCTGCGGATCCGGCCGGGCGAGCGGCTGCTGATCACCGGCCCCAACGGTGCGGGCAAGTCCACCTTGCTCAAGGTCATCGCCGAGGAACTGGAGCCTGACAGCGGCTCGGTGGACGTCGGCTGCCGGGTCGGGCACCTGCGGCAGGACGAGATCTCCTGGCCGCCCGGCCTGAGCGTGCTGCGGGCCTTCGCCCACGGCCGCGAGGGCTACCTGGAGGACCATGCCGGGAAACTGCTCTCCCTGGGCCTGTTCAGCCCTTCCGATCTGCGGCGACGGGTGAAGGACCTGTCGTACGGGCAGCTGCGACGGATCGAGATCGCCCGGCTGGTGAGCGATCCGCTGGACCTGCTGCTGCTGGACGAGCCCACCAACCACCTCACCCCGGTGCTGGTCGAAGAACTGGAGCAGGCGCTCACGGCATTCCGGGGCGCGGTCGTCGTCGTCACCCACGACCGCCGGATGCGGTCCCGGTTCACCGGCGTCCGTCTCTCCATGGACCACGGGCACATCACGGAGTCCCGGGAGGCCCGGGCAATCCGGGAATGACGCGACAGCCGTGGGGGGGGGGGGGGGGGGGCCCGGCCCCCCCCCCCCCCGGGGCCGCGGGGGGGGGGGGGGGGGGGGGGGGGGGCCGCCCCCCGCCCCCCCCCGGGGGGGCCCCGCCCGGGCGGCCCGGGGCGCGGGGGGGGCGGGCCGGGGGGGGGGGGGGGGGGGGCGGGGGGGGGCCCGCGCGCCCCCCCCCCCCCCCCCGCCCCGCCCCGCCCCGCCCCGCCCCGCCCCCGACCGGAGAACCGGGAAACCGGAAGCCAGGAACCGGGAAACCGGGAAACCGGGAACCGGGAAGCCTCACGGCGGCGGGGCCGCGAGGCCGGGCGGTGGTTACGCGTCCGGGGCGATCACCGTGAAGTAGACGGCGAACGCGGCCACCGCGTCGCTCTCGGCCACCCGGCCGTCCCCGTCGGTGTCCAGACTCCGGGCCGCGACGCTCGCGATCTCCTCGCTGGCGCCGAGCACCCGCAGCACCCGCTCCACGGCGGCCACCGAGGCGGCCCCGTCGTTCTCGCGGTCCGCGACGGCGATGGCCGCGCGCAGGAAGGGGCGGGCGATCTCCGCGAAGCGCTCGGGGTTGTCGCGCAGCCGTTTCACGGCCCCGCCCACGAACTCCTCACGGGTGACGCGCTGGTCCCCGTCCACATCGGCGATCCCCGCCATGCCCTGCCAGAACGCCTCGGCCCCGGTGTAGAGCGCCTGGCCCTTGTCGCAGCGGGCCGTCGTACCGAACTCGGCGAGCAGACGGGCCGCGGCTGCGTTGAAATCGGCGCGATCGATGTATCCGTTGCCGTCCTGGTCGAAGGCGGCGAACCGGTGCGCGATCTTGCGCTCGTACTCTGCGCTGTCCATGCGGGGAGCGTACGACGCCCGGGGCCCTCACGTGTCGCTGTCGCCCGCCGCCCATATGACAACCTGGCGTTAAGTCAGGCCTTGTCCCACCCTGTCAGGCGGACAGCGGCCGGGCTTCCTCGTCCACCGCCGATGCCGTGTCGGGGTAGACCGAGAAGAGGCGGCGTACCCCGAGTGCGGCGAGCACCCGGTTGACGTGGGAGCCGTCCTCCGCGCCCCGGGCCGGGAGAATCAGCCGCAGACGGCCGCCGCAGGACTTCATCAGACGGCGCGAGGCGATCAGCACGCCGACCCCGCTGGAGTCGCAGAAGAAGACGTCCGAAAGATCGAGCACCACATCGTGCCGGCCCTCGGCGACCGCCTCGTGGACGGACTGACGCACGACGGGTGAGGACACGAGATCGAGTTCACCCCGGATCTCCAGCACGGTCCATGAGCCCTGCTCGGTCTCGTCCACCTTCAGTGTCACGCGACTGGACCTCTCGTTCCGGGGGCTCCCGACGATCCGGAAGATTCCGTTCCCTCTCGCGGCTGCCCCACCGCACATCCATGAAACACCGACCCGCTCACAAGTGCACAGAGGGTTTCCCGCGGAAATGATCACTTCGGCACGTTTCTCCTGCTCAAGAACGCCCAGGAGTGAGGCATTCCCTACCATCTCCGGCCCTTCCGCGGGCAGAGTTGACGCAAAGAGGCGTGATCGGCGACCGTGCCGACTAGATTCGGGGTGACGAGCGGCACAGGGCGGGGCAGAGCGGGACGGAACAGGCCGGACACGGCAGGGCACAGGGGCAGGGAACAGGGCTGGGGCTGGGGATTTCATGGCGAAGGACACACCTCCCCGCTGGGACCGCAGGATGCAGCAACGGCTGGCCCGCGGCGAGGCGGCGGCACTCGGCGAGCTGTACGACCGGTTCGCCTCCCTGGTGCACAGCCAGGCCCACCGGATGCTCGACGACGAGGACGCCGCCGACCTGGTCACCCGCGAGGTCTTCGGCCAGGTCTGGGAGAACCCCGAGGCGTACGACCCGAAGCTGGGTTCGATGCGGTCCTGGGTGACCCGGCTCGCCCACCGCCAGTCCGTGCAGCGGCTGCGCAGGACGGAGGCCTCCTCCTGCGAGGAGGAGCACGGGCACGGCGCCGTCCCCGACCCGGCGGAACTGGAACAGCGCGTGCTCAGGGCCACCGCGGCGGCCCGCGCCGACTACATCGTCGCCTCCATGCCGGCCCCGCTGCGGGCCGCGCTGGAGCTGGCGTACATCCAGCGCCGGGACTACCGGCAGACCGCCGCCGACCTCGGGGTCACCGAGGACGAGGCCCGCCGTCGGCTCCGGCTGGGACTCCAGCTGCTGTCCACCGCGAACACCCGGCCCCTGGAGGGGTCCTCGCCGCCCGGGTACGGACGGGCCCTGTGACGACCGACGGCGACGGCCGCGAACGCCGCGGGCGCGACGACGAGGTCCGGGGCGCACCGCGCATACCGGGACCCCGCGGCGCCGCGGACGACCTCGACCTCGGCTCCGTACCGCGCCCCGCTCGCCCGCCCGTACGGGACGAGCCGTCGGCACGGGTGCCCGCTCCCTCGACGGAACCGGAGACCCCGATGGCGGCGGCCACGCCGGCCCTCTCCCACCAGGTCCTCAAGGCCCTCCTCGGCGCCTGGGCCCTCTCGGCCTGCTCGGCCGAGGAGACGACGGCCGTCGAGGATCACCTCACCGAGTGCGCCGCCTGCGCGGACGAGGCCCTGCGGCTGCGCGACGCGGTGGGCCTGCTGCACACCGACCGCTCCCTGGACCTCGACCCGGCGCTGCGGTCCCGGGTGATCGACGGCTGCCTGGGGCGCCGTCCCGCCGGGATCCCGGTGCCGGACTGGGTCGCCCCGTACGACGCCGAGACCGCGCGGCTCGATGCCCTGCTCCGGGACATCGGCGACGCGGAGTGGCACGCCCCGGTGCGGCTGAAGTGGTTCGAGGACGAGCGGGCGGCCCACCGCAGGACGACGGTCGCCGGGGTGATCGGCCATCTGATGACCGTGGACGGGCTGGTGTCCGCCGCCCTCGGGCTGAGCGACCCGCTCGGCCCCGGCGCGGTGCCGCTCCCGCCCACCGAGCGCACCGAGGCGTACTGGTCGGCCGCGCGCCTGCCACCGACCCGGGCCGTCCGTGAACCCTGGCGCGACCAGAGCCACGAGCTGATCCGCACGGCGTCCTTCGCGGGCCGCGACATCGCGGAGCTCTCGGTCCCGTACGGGGACTTCGCCCTTCCGCTCCAGGACTCGCTGCTGGACCGGGCCTTCGAGTGCTGGGTGCACGGCGGGGACATCGCCGACGCGGTCGACTACCCGTACGGGGATCCCTCCGCCGCCCATCTCCACCGGATGATCGACCTGGCGGCCCGGCTGCTCCCGGCCACCCTCGCCGAGCGCCGCCGTGCCGGTCTCGCCGCACCGGCCAGGGATCTGGTCGCCGCCGGAGCGCCGGGCCGCTCGCTCCATCTGGAGGTCGAGGGACACGGCGGCGGCAACTGGTACATCGCGCTGGACTCCCCGGCCGCCTTCGGCTCGCCCGACCACGCGGTGGCGCAGGTCGCGCTCGACGGGGTGGAGCTCTGCCGGCTCGTCGCGGGCCATATCTCGCCGGAGGACGCGGCGGCGGGCCAGGAGGGCGACCGCGAGGCGATCAACGACGTGCTGTTCGCGGCGGCCTCGCTCAGCCGCCTGTGAGCGTGTGGCTGCTGGGCCCGTGAGCCTGTGAGCCTGTGGCGAACGCGCGCTTCCTCACTCGAATGAACAAGACGTTGGGCAAGGCGGGCGACGAATACCGCGTCGGCAGGCACAACGAGCGTCCGGCGCGTTTCCAGCTCGCGGCCTGGCCCACGGCCAAGGGCGAGGAGACGGGATCTGCGGGACGAGTCGAGGAGATGGCCGGATGATGGCGGACCCGAACATGGTCTTCTGACGAACCTGCATCGCGCGCACCACCCGCCGTCCATGTATGCCAAAACCGTCCCACCTCAAGCGCCCAATACCGTGGGCGAGTTCGACGGCCCCGGCCTGTAATGCCCAGGTGAAATCCTGATTGCCGACCAAACGAATCCCGCGCTGCCGGTTCAGCTCCGTTCCGCCCAGTAGTCCACCAGCATCTCGGTCGGCCAGGCGGGCTCACGAACCGCGCCGCGCGGCCCCATCATGGTGAAGAACGGTGACACGTCGTAGATCTTTGTGCCGACCACCGCGTCCAGATCGGTCACCCGGAGCCGAAGGCCATCAACTTCCAGCAGACGAGGGAAGCTCTGAGCCAGCTGGTTGGGGCGCCGGTGGTTGCGGTGCGCGAACGTCCCCGTGGCCGGCCACTGCGCGTTCCCCCGCGGGCTCCGTGCGTGGTACTCGACATCGTCAGGTGATGCCTGGTCGAAGTGCCACACCACCACCAGGTGGGAGAACTCCTCCAGGCCCTGCACGGAGTCGATGGGGAACTCTGTCTTGTCGAGCTGGATCACGGACTCGACGCCGCCCCAGTAGTCATCGGCCACCTCGGTTCGGCCGGCGACGACTTCCCCGATCGGATTGATGTCCAAGGCCATGGTCCCGTCCTCTCGACTCGGATGTACGGACGCTGGCGATCAATCTACTTGGGCGAGATACGAGGCGGCGCGGGCATCGAGGACTCCTACCGTAGGGATGCCGCGCTTGCGGTAGGGCGACAGTAGGTGTCGCATCTCGACGACCCCCTGCCGGGCGCGGCCCGAGTAGATTCCGTCCTCCATCGCGTCCAGGACGCTGGTCCACGTCGCGCACGCTTCTTCCACACCACCGTGGGCGATCTGCGTCGCGCCCAGATATCCGAGGGTGACCGCGTGCGTGCGCCTGAATTCAGCACCGCGCGTGCGCACTGAACGGCGAAACTCTTTCACGGCTTGCTGGCGGTCACCCAAGTCCCGCAATGTGCAGGCTGTTTCATGAGCGAGAGACGCTTCTCCGAAGAAGAAGGTCCGATCGGGCTCCTTGATCCCGTCATGGGCGTTGGATAGATCATCCTCGGCTCGCAACAAGGCTTTAGCGGCTTGGTCGTTGTGTCGGTTCGCTGCGAGGGGCCCGCGCGTGCACGACGCCCAGGAGGGCTCGCTCCCGAGGGGTGGCGGCTGCGTACCGTTCCCCGTGAACCGACGCCTGCGCGAGTTGGAGAGCTTCGCGGCGAAAGCCCATGTCGAGCGCTTGGTGGGCCATGGCCCTCATGATGTGCCCGCTCAGGGGCGCGTCCCCGGACCGGGCTGCCAGTTTCACCGCGATATTGAATCGCTGGAGCGCAACTGCGTGCTCGCTGTTGTCGAAGGCCATCCAGCCCGCGACATAGGCGAGTTCGGCTGAGGCCGAGAACATGGCGCGACGGGTCTCGTCGTCAGTGAAGCGCCCCCGGAGAAAGCTGTGAGCTTCGTGCTTCAGGTATTCGTCGACGGCACGCCGACCATGTCCGCCTCCGCGTCGTTGGTCCATGCGCGAGAATGCCAGGGTCAGCTCCCGCACGGTCTCGACATCCCCATGGCCGACCCGCTTCCGAGCCGCGGTCTCCTCCGCCGGGGGCTCCACCATGGCTGCCCACCATGTAGCGTCCGGCAAGATCAGCGCCGCCGACGAATACACGCCACCTGCCAGCAGTCGACGCCGGTCCGTGTCCACGCCACTCCCCAAGTCGCTCAGCGCGATCAGAGGATCGACGCGCCAGTCCAGCGCTTCCTGCGCCGGCGAGGTGGCGGCTGCGAATCCGACTTCTTGTGGCGTGATCTTACGCTTCAAGCGACGGGACAGCGCCTGGCACAAGATAGCCGGAGCGATCCCTGAAGGCTGGACGCCTCCGACCCACATGCTCACGTGGGAGCGTCCGATCTTGGAGTTCTCCAGTACTTCGCCGTTCAGTGTCTCGACGGCGACGCGGTTGTACGCAGCGGTGGCCTGAGCCCGTGACCAGCAAGCTTCCAAGAGGAGCGAGGCCAGTCGCTCATTTCTCTCGCGCGCCATTCTGCGCCCCCGGACCCGAAAACGATCTTTGACCACGTTGGCCGACCCGCCCTGTCGGGCAGCGCGGGGACGAGCACCTGTTCACCGTAGTGCTCAACTATTGCCTGGCGCAGGAAAGATGCTCCACAGTCACCCCGCTTGAAGCTTCGGCTTCGGTGCCGAGAACTCGCAACGCGATCATGGTCGGTCCTCCCGAGACGGCTCCAGCAGACAAGGCTGCCGATGAGGAAGACGAAGACCCCGCACCGACCAGCCGACCGTTGACGATCTTTGACCACCTTGACCACCCCCAAGCCCTTGACTCCATTCCGGGCGCTGCGGATTAGCGGTTCCCTCTTGTAGGCCAGCTACTCGACAAGCGGGAGCACCCCACATGAACGCCTCCACCGGCACAGAAGACGCCATGGGCGCCGAACGCCTGGCCAGCGTCGGTCTGCCACGGAACCGCGTCCCTCTGGAAAGGCCGCTCGTGATGCCGGAGGGCGTGAGAGTTGAGCGCCCGCCTCGCGATCTCTCCCACGGCGTGCCAAGGGGAGGAGCATGATGAGCACTGCAACGTCCGCCGTCGTCGTGACCGCGTGCGAAGTACGGCATGGAATTGGTCCCGGTTTCGCGGTCGCTTTCGCCCCTGACGAGCGGCGAGTGGCACACATGCGCAAGATCACCGAGGCTCATCTGCGGTTGTGGCGGGTGCCGGAGCCGACTGCCGAGAACGTGATTCTCGCGGTGTCGGAGCTCGTGACCAACGGCATCCAACATGGGCACGGCGCTATGAGGCTGAACGCCCTCTGCCGGGACGGCGTACTGCGATTCGAGGTTACGGACGGCAACCCGAGTCCCGCTCAACTCTCCCAGGCGGACGATGACGACCTTTCCGGCCGCGGGCTCTTCGCCGTCGCTGCGCTCGCCCGCGACTGGGGAGTCAGCGACGACGGCTACACCACCTGGTGCGACTTTCGCCTCTCCTCAGGGAGGCCCTGATGACCGCCCTGGCGTGCGAGAGCGCTGCTCCGATTCTCGTGGCAGCATTCGCGAGCGACATCGCGACAACTAGTCGAGTCGACCTCGGTCTGCGCCGCTTCCTGGCCTCCGATGCGATCACCGTCGAGTTGTACGACGACCTGGAGACCATCCTCGGCGAGGACGCCGCGCGCCTTTCCCCGGAGGAAAGCGCGGTCATCTCGGCCCGGCTGCGGGATGTCACCCCGTCACTCAGAGAAGTGGTCGAGCGCTCGCTGACCCCTTACCCACCGCAGATGGACGACGTCATGGTCCGGAGCGTCGGGTTCCCTGGCCCAGGCGATGCCTACGGCCACCTGGTGCGCTTTGCCACGCGGGGCCCCGTGGGGTGTTCTTCGGCTATTCCCCAACAGTCCCGCCCCTCCCCGTTGGCACGGGCCGGGGCCGCGTGGAAAGGAAGCCTTACGTGTTCATCGACTTCCCGAGCGAACTCGAAGCCGCTCTGATCGACTCTTCGCTTCCGCCATGGCAACTGGACGGGTCGTTCCTGGCGCAGTCCACCATGGAGGAATACCGGACCGCGCTGACGGCCATCCCGCGATTCGAGGAGACCGCCGCGGCCCTGCGCCACGCGTTGACCGGGAAGGGCGGCGGGTACGCCGTACTGCGCCTGGGGAACCTCGTCAAGGTGCTGGGGTCCGGCGTCCGGTTACGGCGGCTGGCGACCGGATTCGCGGCCGAGGTAGCAATCCCCTTCTCACCCTTCCCGCGGTGGCCCCTGTGGAAAGACATCGGCGTCAAGGTCAAAAAGGACCCCGGCAAGTCCAGCGGCATCGGGTACAACGCGTTTCATATGGACCTGGTGAACGCGAGCCTGCCCCCGGACTACACCACGCTCCTGTGCATCCGCTCCGATCCTCTCGGCGGTGGCCCCAGCATTCTCTCGGACGCCCACGCTGCGGTGGCGCAGCTGTCGGAGAACAGCCGCACTCTGCTGGCCGAGTCGGCCTACCACTACGGGACCTTCTTCGACCTGTTCGGCGTGGGCGAGGAATACAAGCCGTTCCCGATCCTGGACAGCTCGGAGCTGGACGAAGGGTTCATCCGGTTCACCGCCAAGATGCTGTCGAGGTCGGATCTCGGCCAGGCGCACGCCGACGCGGCCAAGGAACTTGCCGTGGAACTCGTCCGGGGGCAGGTCTCCTTCGCGCTCCAGCCCGGGGACTTCCTCATCGTGAACCAGCGCCGGTTCCTGCACGGCCGGGAAGCGCTCCACGACGGTCAGGAGACCGTGCCGGTCGCCGATCGGCGGCTGCTCCTCCAACTCTTCCTGCGCGCGAGGGCCGACGACGGCCCGCCACGTAGCCGGCCCAAGGCACACCGGTGACCCGCCGAGTCCCGCCCCCAGGCCCAGCCCCCGAACACGCGGCACGGCCACAGGGTGGGGCCCGGTCGGGCACACCCGGAAACAGCCGCGCACCCCGCTCCCCAGGCCTGTGCGCACTAGATGCGCGAGTTGCGCAACGACTGCCACACGGCGCCGGCCAGTGCCCGCGTCGCTCGCGGGACCGACAGGTCCTCGTGCTGGCGGTAGAGGGTCCAGTTGTATTTGACCAAAGACATCTTGTTGGAAGACAGCGATCCCGCCTGACCAGCCCGGTACACCGCAAGCGGCTCGGCCAAGCCGCGGGCATCAGCGCCGTCCCGCATGATCGACAGCCACAGCGCGTAGTCCTGGCGCTTGCGCATCTCTGGCATGAGCCTGGTGCCCAGGACGTTACGGTCGTACATGGCGGTGAGGGCGCCGATGTAGTCCCGGCGCAGCATCGCGTGGTAGTCCACATGCTCTCGCGCTTGGATCACCCGCCCGTTAGGCACCCAATCGGTGCTCTCGCCGTCGTAGTCGGCGTCCATCTTGAAGTAGCTGGTGAACGTCAGCGGCGCATCGCCCTCGGCAGCGAAGGCGAGCTGCTTTTCGGTCTTCTCCGGCAGCCACATGTCATCGGAGTCGAGGAACGCCACGTAGTCCCCACGGGCTCGCTCGATCGCGAGATTGCGAGCCCGGCCCGCGCCACCCCGCTCGGGTGCCGACTGCGGCAGCACGCGCTTGTCCTGGGCGGCGAACTCGCGCAGCAGATCCATCGAGCTGTCGGAGGACTGATCATCGGTGACCAGCAGCTCCACGTCGCTGTGCGTCTGTGTGAGCACCGATCGGACGGCCGCGCCGAGGGTGGCCGCCGAGTTGTAGACGGGCATCACGACAGACACCAGAGGCACAGCACATCTCCTTACCAGATCAGGAATGACGGTCCATTCAAGCACCGCAACCGAGGAGGAGCTGACATGCAGATAGTCGTCGCTGGTCAGGGCTACGTAGGGCTTCCGCTGGCCGTACGCGCCGCAGAGGTGGGGCACCGCGTGATCGGCTACGACGTGGACGCTCACCGAATTCAGCAGCTCGCCGCCGGCCACTCCTACGTCGAGGACGTGACCTCCGCGCGGCTGCGCGCCGTGCTGGACTCCAGGGACTACTCGGCGACCACCGACGCTTCCGCGCTGGCCGGTTTCGACATCGCGGTGATCACCGTGCCGACCCCACTGCGGGACGGCGTACCCGACCTGACCTACATCGAGACCTGCGCCCGGACCCTGGGCGAACACCTTCGTCCCGGCGCGACCGTGGTCCTGGAGTCCACGACCTACCCCGGCTGCACCGAGGAACTGTTGGTGCCGATCCTGGAGAAGGCATCGGGCCTGTGGGCCGGGGACGACTTCCTGGCCGGGTTCAGTCCCGAGCGTATCGCTCCAGGGAACAAGCGCTGGTCGTTCGACGGGACACCGAAGGTGGTGTCCGGGATCGACGCCAAGTCGCTCAACGTGATCAAGGGGTTCTACGACGGGATCTTCCAGACCACGGTCCCGGTGTCCGGGCCCAAGGTCGCCGAGCTGGCGAAGCTGCTGGAGAACACCTTCCGGCTGGTCAACATCTCGCTCATGAACGAGCCGGCGACGCTTGCGGCGCCCCTCGGCGTGAACCTCTGGGAGGCGATCGACGCTGCCGCGACCAAGCCGTTCGGCTTCACGCGGTTCACCCCGGGGCCGGGAGTCGGCGGGCACTGCCTGCCCGTCGATCCGCTGTTCCTCTCCTGGAAGGTCGAGCAAGAGCTTGGGACCTCCTTCCGGTTCGTGGACCTCGCCGACGACGTGAACCGGCACATGCCCGACTACGTCGTTCAGCGCGTCGTGGACGGCCTCGACAAGCGCGGCCTGCCGGTCAAGGGATCGCGCATCCTCCTGCTCGGCCTGACTTACAAGTACAACGCCACCGACCTGCGCAACTCCCCTTCAGCGAGAATCGCCGAACTCCTCACCGGCCTCGGCGCCGATGTCCGCGGCGCCGACCCCAACGTCCAGGAGAGCGACACCAGCAAGCTGAACGTGCCCTGGGTCGATGCAAGCCTGCAGGAGGTGGCCGCCGCCGATGCCGTGGTGCTCCTCATGGACCACACCCAGTTCGACCTCACCATGATCGAGACGAACGCGTCGTACGTTCTCGACTGCCGCAATCGCCTGTCCGGAACGAACGTCGAAACCCTGTAACTCCCGCACTCCCCTGGCCCGCCGCTGACTTCAACCCCAGGAGTTCTCTTGCGCGACGAATGGGAGCACGCCCACACGGACTACACCAAGCCCGCGCAGCGTCCAGCTCCGGCCTCTCTGGCCGAGAGTGAGGACGACTGGCGTCGCTGCCTGGAAGGTGACACCCCCAATGGCTGGCTGATCCAGCACAGCGCGATGACCGAAGCGCTCGCCAGCGGCCGGCCCATGTACTTGCTGCACACCACCAAGCACATCTCCGCCATCCGCAACAGCGGTGAACTGCACGTCTCCACCGGATGCCTGGTCGGAGCCCTGTACTGCTCCCCGCTCGTCCGCCAGCGCGAGGGATGGCGCCCGCACAACCTCGGCGCGTACCTCATGCAGACGAAGCCGAACACCACGCCCATCATCTTCGAGGTCACCTCGGACGCCCCGATCCCTACCAAGGGCGTGGACTACCTGCACCTCGGCGCCATCCACCTGCGCACGTACTTGCGCTACCAGAGCTTCCTCACCCCGGCCGAGAACGACCATCTCGAACGTGCCCTGACGGCCGGGCTCCGCACCGCGGCTGTGTTCCTCGATACGGCCCTGCGCAACGCCGCCGGCTTCGCCACCAAGGCAACGGAGTTCATCGACCAGTTGGCTGCCGCCGTGCCCGCCGTACCGTTCCTCGGCTATCTGTACTTCGAGGTGCTGTCCGAGTACCTGATGCTCCACTCCGCGACTCCAGAGACCAAGTCCTACGCCCAGGCCGGAGAGCTGAACAACTGGCTGTACAAGAGGCTCGCGTTTGCCGCAGTGGTGTAGGGCCGCTTTAGATCTGTCGGATTCTCATCGATCTGTCGTCAACTTGTCGTTTGCGACAGATCGATGAGAAATGCACCGCAGAGATGATCCAGGCAGTCTCGTGGCGTTCCGCCCTTGATGCGGATGGCCGGTCGCTAGGGTCAGCGCAGGAAGATCGAGTGCCGGGGGTGGGCGCATGCGGGTCCGTGTGTGGGGAGCAGGAATCGTCGCGCTTGCCAGTCTGGGCATCGGACTGGCGATCGTGCTGGCGTTGGCGGGGAACGCCGCCACGGCTACTTCACGCTGGCCGTGGCTGCTGGATGAGCTCCGGCAGCACCCGTGGTGGTCGGTTGGCGTCTTCGGGCCTCTGGCAATCGTGGCAGGAGGTATCGCAGCGCGGCTGCAGTTACGTCCACCCGAAGCCTTGAACGATCCCCTGCCGCCCGCGCCCGTGACTGTCCCGGACTGGTTCGTCGACCGGGCCCAGACCCGTACGGCGGCGACTGCGGTGTGCCGCAGGAGACGCGCGGTCGGCATCACCACCTCCCTGTCGGGAGCGGGCGGGTTCGGGAAGACCACACTGGCCGCCGCCGTGTGCGCCCGCTGGCGCGTGCGGTGGCGGTTCCGCTCCAGAATGTTCCCCCCTCTCCGGCCCCGGATCTTCTCCGTCACGATCGGCCGGGACGTCCGCGGACGTGCGGCTGTGGCGGCCAAGGTCGCCGAGGTCACCCGGTTCATCACCGGCAACACCACCGAGTTCGACGACCCCGCTCTGGCCGGCGCCCATCTGGGTCAGCTCCTCGACAAGCGCCCCCGCACCCTGCTCGTCCTGGACGACGTGTGGGAAGCCGAGCAGCTCGACCCCTTCCTGACGGGAGGCCGCCGCTGCGTACGCCTGGTCACCACCCGCAACCCCGCGCTGCTACCTCCCGCCGCGAAGCGCATCCCCGTCGACCAGATGTCCCGCGATCAGGCCAAGGCCGTACTGACCTGGAACCTGCCACCACTGCCCGAGCCCCTGGTGGACGCCCTGCTGAAGAGCACCGGCCGCTGGGCCTTGCTGCTGCGTCTGACGAACCGCCTGATCTCCGAGCAGTGCGCCGCTGGCGCGGATCCCACTGCTACCGCCCAGCGGATCCTTCACCGGCTGCGCGGCAACGGCCCTGCCGCCGTGGACGATCCCGCCACCGTCTGGAATCTGGACGACCCACGCCTGCGCAACCAGGCCGTCAAGGCCTCGATCGAGGCCGCAACCACCCTCCTGCCGCCCGGCGGCCAGGACCGCTTCACCGAGCTCGGCACCTTCGCCGAGGACGAGTCCATCCCCATCACCGCCGTCGCCCTACTGTGGCAGGCAAGCGGCCAGCTGGCCGAGGACCAGACACGCACCCTGTGCCGGAACCTGGAACGCCTGTCCCTACTCACCCTCGACCCCCGGAACGGCGGCACGATCAGCCTGCATGACGTCATCCGCGACTACCTCCGCGGTGACCTGGGCTCTACGGCCCTAGCCCGCCTCAACGGCCTCCTGATAGACGCCGTTGCCGCCACCCTGCACCCGGCCCGGCCACTCGCCCCCACCACACCAGACCCCGAACGCGCCTGGTGGCAGTTGCAGGACGGCTACCTCCTCGACCACCTCATCGACCACATGCTCGCCGCCGGACGTACTACTTCCGCCGAGGCCGTTGCGGGCGACCTGCGATGGGTGGAAGCGCGCCTCGCCCAACGCGGGCCGACAGCCCCCTGGAGCGATCTCACCCGCATCGACACCCCCCACGCCCACCCTCTGGCCCGCAGCCTCGCCCAGACCGCCCACCTCCTCGCCCCCACCAACCCACCCCATGCCCTCGCCAGCGTTCTGCGCGCCCGCCTCGATACACACCCACACTGGCAGCCCCAGATCACCGCATGCCAGCACGACCCCGCCCAACGCCCCTGTCTCACTAACGAATGGCCCCTGCCCGACGCCCTTCCCCCCGCACTGCAACGCACCCTCACCGGCCACACCCGCTCGGTGCGCTCGGTGGCGATCGCCCCGGACGGCACCTGGCTCGCCACCGCCACCGACGACAAGACGGTACGGATCTGGGACAGAGCCACCGGGTCATGCACAGCCACCCTCACCGGCCACACCGACTGGGTGCGCTCGGTGGCGATCTCCCCGGACGGCACCTGGCTCGCCACCGCCAGCAACGACGAGACGGTGCGGATCTGGGACCGGGCCACCGGGTCGTGCACAGCCACCCTCACCGGCCACACCTACCCGGTGCACTCGGTGGCGATCTCCCCGGACGGCACCTGGCTCGCCACCGCCAGCAACGACGAGACGGTACGGATCTGGGACAGAGCCACCGGGTCATGCATAGCCACCCTCACCGGCCACACCTACCCGGTGCACTCGGTGGCGATCGCCCCGGACGGCACCTGGCTCGCCACCGCCACCGACGACAAGACGGTACGGATCTGGGACAGAGCCACCGGGTCATGCACAGCCACCCTCACCGGCCACACCGACCCGGTGCGCTCGGTGGCGATCTCCCCGGACGGCACCTGGCTCGCCACCGCCAGCAACGACGAGACGGTACGGATCTGGGACAGAGCCACCAGGTCATGCACAGCCACCCTCACCGGCCACACCCGCTCGGTGTGCTCGGTGGCGATCTCCCCGGACGGCACCTGGCTCGCCACCGCCAGCA
Source organism: Streptomyces sp. NPDC079020 (assembly GCF_044542225.1). NCBI lineage: Bacteria > Bacillati > Actinomycetota > Actinomycetes > Kitasatosporales > Streptomycetaceae > Streptomyces > Streptomyces sp. NPDC079020. The sequence goes on along the minus strand of NZ_JBITUB010000003.1, from coordinate 331,846 downwards.
ACGACGAGACGGTACGGATCTGGGACCGGGCCACCGGGTCATGCACAGCCACCCTCACCGGCCACACCGGCCCGGTGTGCTCGGTGGCGATCTCCCCGGACGGCACCTGGCTCGCCACCGCCGGCAACGACGAGACGGTGCGGATCTGGGTGGCCGCGGACCAATCGACCGTGACCATGATGCGCGCCGAGGGGGCGCTGCTCTCGTGTGCCTGGGGGGCTGCTGGCGAACTGGTAGTGGGCGGCAGGTGGGGCCTGTACCTCTTCAAGCTCCTCACCTGAGACGCGACCCCGGTGCGAGTCCGCTCCCACCGCAGGCCCGTTCACCGGCCGATGCGGCTGAGGGTTTCGACAGATCGATGAGACGAAACCGGCGACAAATCGATGAGACGCAGGAGTGAAAGCCCAGGTCAAGCGCAGCGGCCACGACAGATCAAACGAGAACCTACACAACTGGCTGTACAAGAGGCTCGCGTTTGCCGCAGTGGACGGCATGCACGAGTTGTTCGACCTGGCTCGCTTCCAGCCGTGCCACCAGCAGCTCGTCCAGCTCATCGACGGCGTGGAACCGGCTCTCGTCCCAGGGGTCGCCGAGTACGTACGGCGGCGGCTGTCCCACCTGTTCTCCCACACGGCGCTGCACCCGTCCCAGGACGCGGCCACGGTCACCTTTCGGGGCACGGATCTCGGCACGCTCCGGGAAGTCGCGCCGGGGCTGATCGGCCAGATGGTCTTCCGCGAGATCCGGTACATGCCGCGCTACCAGCAGCTCCACCACTGCTTTGAGAAGGCCAAGGCACTGGAGGCGTGGGACTACTGGAACCACGTGGGTATCCCCACGCCCTTCAACGGCATCCTCCCCAAGGGCGAGATCGGGATACACCCCGTCTACCCCCGGTCGGCCATCCGGGCGTGGACGGCCACGCCGGACAGCAAGGGCTTCCTGCATCCCGCCCAGGAGGTCGCCGCCGTCTTCACGCCGCACCTCGCGTCGTGGTGGGCGCCACCTCGTCATCGTGGACAGAAGCCCACCGCCGACTCACGGATCACGGTGGACCGAGGAGCCCCGTCTCCGCTCCCCTCCCACCGGTCATCCATCAAAGGGATCTCCGCATCAACCGCACTTCCGAGCCGTCGTCCGGGAGCCTGATCCTCGTCAACGACCTCTACCGCGCCATGCCCGACACCCATACGATCTACCTCGGCAGGAGACCGGTCAATCAAGAGTGGAAAGCCGCGTTCGATCACCTGATCCCCCTCTCGACGACGAAACGCCCCCAGGGCCCCGGCTTCGACGACTACGTGGACGAGCTAACGCAAGAGGTAGGGGCGCTCATTGAGCAGCTCAGGCCGGACGCCATCCACGCCCAGAACGTCGGGTTCGCACTCAGCCTGGCCTTCAGCCGTACCGCCGGCACCATCCCGATCGTCTCGATCGCCCACGGCCCCGAAGTGATGGCGGCCGAACGCAACGCAACGGAACACGCGGTCATGCTCGAAGTCGTCGCCGCCAGCGCCGCGATCGTCACCCCGACCTCCGTCCTCGCCGATCACATCGACCGGCTCACCGGGCGCCGTTTCACCGACCGCATCGCCGTCATCCCGTGGGGCATCCGTCTGGCCGATGCCCAGGTACGCGATCAGCCGTCCATAGGGACCGGGCCCCTGTCTCTGGTGCACGCCGGTCGCCTGGACGACAACAAGTCCACGATCACGGCCGTGGAAGCCCTTGCCCTCACCGATCAGCCCCACTGCCTGACCGTGATCGGCAAAGGGCCCCTGCGCGAGCATCTGGAGCAACGAGCTGTCGAACTCGGCCTGCGGGACCGGGTCCACTTCGAGCGGCACCTGCCCCGTGCTGAGCTGTGGAGCCGCCTGCCGAGCTACGACGCCTTCGTGTTCACCACCAGAGGTCTGGAGGCTTTCGGACTCGCCCTCATCGAGGCCCAAGCTCACGGCCTCCCCGTCGTCTACTCTGCTCTCCCTGGCGTGAAAGCAATCCTCGGGAACGCTGGCACGGCCTTCGCCCCCGGCGACCCGCGCTCGCTGGCCGCGGCACTCGACGAGATGGGCCGGGACTTCCCTCTGCGCAAGGCCCTGACCAAGGCGTCTCTCACCAACGCGCGCCGGTACGACCTCGTTACCACCGGCTGCCAGCTTCGCGAACTGACGCTCCGCCTTATCTCCTCATGCAGGCACTAGCGGGATCGACCGAGACGCCCGGCGGAGCGAAAGGCGGCGGACTCCACCACAGGAGTCGCCCAACGAACGGCTCGCTCGGTCCATCGTGCGACTGGTGCGCGTGCGCGTCGGCCTGCCCGGCGCAGGGAGAGAGGGGAACCCCATCTCGACCATGTTGGCGACGGAGCTCCTCACTCGACGTCGGCGCCTCCCCTTCGGCTCTTGGCTGCCTGGCCGTCCTTCTCCTGGGCGCGCCGAAGGAGTACGGCCTTCTTCTCCTGCGGCATGTCCGCTTCGGTGAGCACAGCCTCATGTCGTGGGCCGGACGGGACTCCCCGGCACCGGACCCGGCCCCCGGGACAGCTCTCAGGCGAAGACCACCGTACGGCGGCCGTTGAGCAGGATCCGCCGCTCCGCGTGCCACTTCACCGCACGCGCCAGCGCCTGGCACTCCACGTCGCGGCCGATCGCGACGAGCTGGTCCGGCGTCACGTCATGGCCGACGCGCTCGACCTCCTGCTCGATGATCGGGCCCTCGTCGAGGTCGGCGGTCACATAGTGCGCGGTCGCGCCGATCAGCTTCACCCCGCGCGCATGGGCCTGGTGGTACGGCTTCGCGCCCTTGAAGCTCGGCAGGAACGAGTGGTGGATGTTGATGATCCGGCCGCTCAGCTGCTTGCAGAGGTCGTCCGAGAGGACCTGCATGTACCGGGCCAGGACGACCAGCTCCACGTCCTCCTCGCGCACCAGCTCCAGCAGCCGCGCCTCGGCGTCCGCCTTGGTGTCCTTGGTCACCGGAAGGTGCCGGAAGGGAATGCCGTACGAGCCGACGAGTTCGGCGAAGTCCGTGTGGTTGGAGACGACGGCCGCGATCTCGACGGGCAGCGCCCCGATCCGGGACCGGAACAGCAGGTCGTTCAGGCAGTGCCCGAACTTGCTGACCATCAGCACGATCCGCATCCGGTCCGCGGACCGGTGGATCTGCCAGTCCATCCGGAAGGAGTCGCCGATGGCCGCGAAACTGGCCCGCAGCTTGTCCACCGTCACCGGGGCGTCCGCCGAGAAGTGGACGCGCATGAAGAAGAGACCCGTGTCGTGGTCGCCGAACTGCTGACTGTCCTCGATGTTGCAGCCGGTCATGAAGAGGTAGCTCGACACGGCGTGCACGATGCCCTGTTTGTCGGGGCACGAAAGGGTGAGGACGTACTGCCCGGATACGGCGTCCGAGGCGGCGGGAGAGGCGGGCTGCGGCGCGGTCATCCCCGTAGGGTGCCACACCCGCCCGTTCTCAGGCGGCCCTGGTCATGATGCGGATGACGTCCAGGGAGCGCGGCGGTATGTCCGGATCCTCGGCATCGTTCACGGCGAGCATCACATGGGCCTCACGGGCCGCGCGGACGGCCTCCGGCCAGCCATGATGCTCCAGATACGCGGATACGGGGGCGTCCACGCCGACCTGGTGCATGATGCGCAGCACCCGCAGCGCGGCGACATCGACGGCGGCGGCCTCGGCGGAGTCGCGGAAGATCGTTCCGACGTACTTCTCGGCGGACCAGTTGTCGAGCCAGGTGTCCTCGACCAGGCGGTACACGGCGTCGGTGACGTCCCCGTACCCTTCCCGGCCGGCCAGCCAGCACTCGTGGTGGAAGACGGGATCGGAGAGCATGTGCAGCGCCGAGCGCACGTTGGTGCGCCAGCGCCACCACGGCATGTCATTGAGCGGCATGCCGCCCATGGTGGAGGAGCGACGGCCGCGACGGGAAGTGTTCTCCGAACCTTGCTGCACGGTTGTCGATCGTACGTTCCCTTTTCATGTGTACGTACGGGCCCCTGCAATTCACCTCGATGTCACCGAGCGTTGAACGAAGCACACTGTGGCGTTACCCCGGGGGCGGAAACGTTCGGACCCATGACCGGACGGCGACGCCCCACCTCCCCCCGCCCCTACACGTTCGTCACATGTACGGCGGCGGCCGGGGCGTTCCTGATATCCGGCTGCGGTGTGCTCCCTGGGGCCTCGGGGGTCTCCAGGGGGCCCGTCACCGTGATGACGTGGGCGCCCGACCGTTCCGACGACGTGGCCGCGGTGAACATGTCGGGGATGACGGCGATGGCGCGGACGTACGCCCGCTGGGTCAACGATCAGGGCGGCATCGGCGGACGCAGGCTGAAGGTGATCATCTGCAACGAGGGCGACACCTCGGTCGGCGCGGAGAAGTGCGCCCGGGAGGCCGTGCGGGAGAAGGTGACCGCGGTCGTGGGCTCGTACAGCCGGCACGGGCGGTCCTTCATGGCCCCGCTGGAGGCCGCCGGAGTTCCGTACATCGGCGGCTACGGGGCGTCCGACGAGGAGTTCACCAGCTATGTCTCCTACCCGGTCAACGGCGGCCAGTCGGCGCTCCTCGCGGGCAACGGCAAGCAGCTGGCGGCCGACTGCGACCGGGTGTCGCTCGTCCGGCCCGACTCGATCGCCGGCGACGGCATGCCGCCGCTCCTCGACGCCGGTCTCCTGGACGCCGACCGGCCCGAGTCCGTCGACATCCTGGCGCCCGAGGACGCCACCTCGTACGACGACCAGGCGGCGAAGTCGCTGGAGCGGGCCGGCGACGGCTGTGTGACGGCGGTGCTCGGCGACCGCACGGAGACCTTCTTCGACTCCTTCCGGCGGCTCGAACCGGAGAACGGCGGGGCGAGGATCTCCTCCGTGCTCGGCAGCGTCGGCCAGCCGCTCATCGACCGTACGGGCGGCCGGAACAGCCCGTTCGAGGGGGCGTACGTCACCGGCTGGTACCCGGACCCGGGCGACGCGCGCTGGGACACGATGCGCGAGGTGATCCGGGAGCACGCGTTCGGTGACAACCGGGTCGACCCGCAGGACACCGGGGTGCAGACCACCTGGATCGCGTACACGGCGCTGCGGGCGGCCATCGAGTCGCTCGGCGACTCCGAGGTCACCTCCGGCACGGTGACCACCGCCCTCAACCACGGCGCCGAGGTCGACACGGGCGGTCTGACCCCGGTCCTGCGCTGGCGCTACAAGGACATGCTCGGCTCGTCCGCGTACCCCCGGATCGTCAACGCCAAGGTGACGTTCCAAGTGGTCCGGGAGGGCCGTCTCGTCGCCCAGCGGAAGGGCTTCGTCGATGTCACGGAGACCCTGACGGAGGCCCCGAACGTCAAGGGCTGAGCCGGCGGGCCGCCGGTACCGCCGCGGCCCGCTCCCCCGCACGTCCCGCGCACGTCCCCCGCACGTCCCCCGTGCATCCACCGGCCGCCGGTCGTCCACCGGCCGGTGAACCGCCGCGGCTCAGAGCTGGGTGGGGGCGTGCTTCGTCAGGCCGTACTTCTCGGCGATGCTGTTCCACTGGCCCGACGCCTGGACCTTGGCCTTGCTCGCCACGCTGCTGCGCTCGGTGGCCTTCACGGTCTCGTTGGTCGACCTGGCCTTGCCGCCCTTGCAGACCTTCTTGTTGTTCTTGGCCTGCCCGGCCCACGCGGCGTAGTGGTCGTCGGCCGACGCGGACGCCTCCCACGCACTGGTCAGCGAGGCGGTGAGCGCGGCGTGGTTCGGCAGCTCGTCCACCGTGAGGCCCTGGAGTCTGGTCACCAGATCACGGCGCTGCTGGGCCGCGCCCTTCAGATCGGTGGCCGCCTGGTCCAGCGCCCGGCACGACTTGATCTTCTCCACGGCGCCGATCACCGTCGCCCGGCTGTTGTTGCTGTCGGCCAGCAGCTTGTCCAGCGCCTGCGCCTGCTGCTCGGCGGGGTCGGCGGCCTGGGTGCTCGGCTCGCCCGCCGGTGAACTCCCGGCGGCGACCGGCTGCTTGTCGTCCTTCTTGTCATCGTCGCCACCGCTCATCAGCGCGCCCGCGCCGAGCCCGATCACGGCGCAGCCGACGACGACCGCGGCGATCAGGGGGATCGCTGCGGACCGCTTGCGCGGCGCGGGGCCGTCCCCCTGCCCCCGGGACGGCTCCTGCGGCCCCGCCGCGCCCGGGAACGCCTGCGGCCCCGGCTGGTACGGCTGCTGCCCGGCCTGCGGAGGCAACTGCCCGCCCGGCGGCTGCTGGTGCTGCTGCTGGCCCTGGTACTGCTGCTGGTGCGGCTGCTGCTGCTGTCGCGTGGCGTCGAAGTGCGGCATCTGCTGCGTGGCGCCCGCGGGCGCCTCGCTGCGGAACAGGTTGTCGAACTCCGCGGGCGGCTGCCGGTCCCCCGGTGCCCCGGGCCGGATCCCGTACGGCGCGCCACCGGGCACCGGCGGTATGTACTGCGTCGCGTCCGAGTCCCCCGGCTGCGGCGCCGGGCCGGACTGCGGCACCTGCCCCAGATACTCGGTGGAGTCCGCGGGCCGCTCGGGCGGCAGACCTCCGCCGCCCTGCCCGCCGTGGACGGGTCCGGGCCCGCCGGGGACGGGCGCGATGTACTGCGTGGCGTCCGCGTCCCCGCCCGGCGTCCCCGCCCCGGGTATCCCCGCGCCGGGTGCGGCCTCCGGCGGCAGCGGCTGCGCGTAGGGCTGGGGCCGGCCCTGCGACGGCTGGGGCTGGTACGCGCCCGGCTGCTGCTGGGGCTGCTGCTGCGGGACCTGCTGGTACGGCACCGGCTGCTGGTACTGCGCGGGCTGCTGGGGCTGCTGGTACTGCGCGGGCTGCAACTGGTGGGGCTGCGGGCCCGTCTGAGGCTGCGGCTGCTGCGGCTGCTGCTGATACGGCCCCGGCTGCGCGGGCGGCAACGGCTGCGCCTGCGGGTACCCCTGCTGCCCCGGTGCCTGGGCGTCCGGGTGTGGAGGCTGGGCGGACTGCGGCCCCCAGGACTGCCCCCAGGGCTGCCCGCCCGCGGGCGCGGCCTGCTCGGCCGGGCCGCCCGCGTCGCCCCCCGGCGTCCAGGGGGCACCACCCTCCGCGGGCAGCACGACACCTTCGTGCGCGGGCCGTACAGCAGGGAGCTGCCGCTCGTCACCCTGTCCGCTCTGCGTCACCGGGACTCCTACGTGTAAACCTACGGAATCGTCGGCTCACGCTATCGGGTGGCTGCCCGCCTCCGCCAAGCGCGTGCTGCGGCTCACCGCCCGCCACCCGCCGGGTAACACGCAGCGCCCTTGAGGCGCTGTTAAAGGGCGACTTCCCGAATCCCCGGTTCAGGCCGTCGCCCGGGACACCGCTCAGGCCGCCTGGAGCTCCAGCCGCGCGCCGAATTCCCGCACCGCGGCCTCGTCCCCGTACGGCATCAGCCGCTGCTGGAGGTCATCGAGATACTCCGCGCCCCGGCTGGAGCGCACCGTCCCCAGCAGCTCCATCGCGCGCATCCCCGTGTGGCAGGCCCGCTCCACGTCGCGCTGCTGCACCTGAGCCGTGGCCAGCAGCACCAGGCCGATGCCGCGACGCCGGGTCCGCGACTCCGGCAGGGCCGCCAGCGCCTCCTTCGCCCGGCGCGCGGCGGCCTCCGCCTGCCCCAGGTCGCGGTGACAGTGCGCCAGTTCGTCCGCGAGGTACCCGGCGTCGAAGTGGGCGATCCAGTCCGGGTCGTCGCCGGTGTCCGGATCGGCGTGCTCCAGGGCCGCCAGCGCCCGGCCCGCCACCACCTGACAGGTGCGGGCGTCACCCAGCAGCGCGTGCCCCCGGGCCTCCGCCGCGTGGAACATCGCCTCCGCCCTCGGCGTCACCCGCCCCCGCGCCCCCTCCTGCGCCGCCCGTGCCAGCTGGGCGATCTCGCGGGGGTTGCCGAGCTGCGCGGCGAGGTGGCTCATCGACGCGGCCAGCACATAGCCGCCGTACGCCCGGTCCCCCGCGGCCTGGGCCAGGCGGAGCGCCTGGATGTAGTACCGCTGGGCGAGCCCCGGCTGGCCGGTGTCGACCGCCATGTACCCGCCGAGCTCGGTGAGTCGCGCCACCGCGCCGAACAGCTCCCGGCCGACGGTCTCGCGGTAGGCCCCCGAAAGCAGCCCGGAGACCACGCTGTTGAGGTAGTGGACCAGCACCGGCCGCACATGCCCGCTGCCGAAGCGGTGGTCGAGGTCGACGAGCGCGGCCGTCATCGCCCGCACCGCCTCCACGTCCGCCATGCCGACCCGGGCCCCGGCGGTCCGGGCGACCTGTGGGTCGGCGCCCGTGATCAGCCAGTCCCGGCTGGGCTCGACCAGCGCGGAGGCGGCCACCGCCGAGCCGGTCAGCAGGTCGCGGCGGCCCACGTCGCTGCGCCACAGCTCACACACCTGCTCGATGGCGCCGAGGACGGTCGGCGCGAACTGCAGGCCGACGCCGGAGGCGAGGTTCTTGCCGTTGGCCATGCCGATCTCGTCGATCGTGACCGTACGGCCGAGCTTGCGGCCGAGCGCCTCGGCGATGATTCCCGGGGCCCTGCCACGTGGTTGCTGACCACGCAGCCACCGGGCCACGGAGGTCTTGTCGTAGCGGAGATCGAGTCCGCGTTCGGCGCCGACCATGTTGACGCGGCGCGCGAGGCCCGCGTTGGAACACGCGGCCTCCTGAATGAGCGTCTGAAGTCGTTCGTTCGGCTGACGGGCTACGAGTGGCCTGGCTGCCATGTGTCCCCCTGGACGGACATAGATGGGTAAGCGATAAACGAATTCACTTTGGACAGTTGCGCGTTGATCAAAATTGCGGTGACCGGATGCGCCGTTTTCGATGAGGGGATCATTGCCCTGCAGATACTCAAGAAATGCGCATATTCCATCGGCATTCGGTACGAGCACGGCGAGTTGCTCAGTCCTGCATGGGGCTACCCACACAGTGACGCACGGCCGCACGCGCGCCCCCGCCCATGCATCCATGCGCCCCGTTCGCGGTACCGATGCGCCGTGGCCCGCCGCAGCACGCCCGTAACCCCAGGTGGCGACCGGAGTTGAGCTGTTCGTGGAAGACCTCATCGGAGTCACCCGAGCCGCCCAGATCCCCCGACAGCGAAGTGAGCAACTCCTCGACGCCGCAGTGCGTTACGCGGAGGAGCGCCACTGGGACGTGTTCCCGGGCACCTGGCTGGAGGCGGTGGACGGGCGGAACCGGTGCTCCTGCGGAGACGACGGCTGCGCCGCTCCCGGCGCCCACGCCCCGCGGCCGGACTGGGCGGGCCAGGCGACCGGCAGCGCCGCGGCGGCACGCCGGATGTGGTCCAAGCACCCGAAGGCCTCGGTCCTCCTGCCGACCGGCCGTACGTTCGACGTGATCGAGGTCCCCGAGTCCGCGGGGTTCCTCGCCCTGGCCCGGATGGAGCGGATGGACCTGACGCTCGGCCCGGTCACCTGCACCCCGGACCGCCGGATGATGTTCTTCGTGCTGCCGGGCGCCGCGGCCAAGGTTTCCGGCCTGGTGCGGACACTGGGCTGGAACGCCGAGTCGATCGACCTGACGGGCATCGGAGAGGGCCATTACGTGGCGGGCCCGCCGACCCGGGTCGGCGGGCGCGGGGCCGTCCAGTGGGCCTGCCGGCCCACCCCCGCCAACCGATGGCTGCCGGACGCGGAGGAGCTGATCAGCCCGCTCGCCTACGCCTGCGCACGTGAAGCCGCGGATGCCCGGACACGCCTTTCGTAGGGTGGTCCCCACGTATGGGGATATCGAAAGGCTGTGCCATGCCGGACCAGGCAGATGCACGAGAAACAGATACACGAAATGAAAAGAGCGACGCGCGGGACATAGGGACGAGCGGCGCGGACGGAACGCGTACGGCACCGCCCGCCGTTCATGTGCGGGGGCTGTGGAAGCGCTTCGGGGAACAGGTCGCGGTGGCGGGCATCGATCTGGAGCTGCCCGCGGGCAGGTTCATCGGCCTGGTGGGGCCCAACGGGGCGGGAAAGACCACCACGCTGTCGATGGTCACCGGCCTGCTCCGGCCCGACATGGGCAAGGTCGAGGTCGCGGGCCACGACGTGTGGACGGACCCGGTCGAGGTGAAGTCCCGCATCGGGGTACTGCCGGAGGGACTGCGGCTCTTCGAGCGGCTGTCGGGACGTGAGCTTCTCGCGTACACCGGGCGGCTGCGCGGACTGCCGGGGGACGAGGTCGACAAGCGGGCGGCCCAGCTGCTGGACGTACTGGATCTCGCGGGGTCCCAGCACAAACTGGTCGTGGACTACTCCACCGGTATGCGGAAGAAGATCGGGCTCGCCTCCGCCCTGCTGCACAACCCCGAAGTGCTCTTCCTCGACGAGCCCTTCGAGGGCGTCGACCCGGTGTCGGCGCAGACCATCCGCGGGGTTCTGGAGCGGTACACCCGCTCCGGGGCGACCGTCGTCTTCTCCAGCCATGTGATGGAACTGGTCGAGTCGCTGTGCGACTGGGTGGCCGTCATGGCCGCGGGCCGGATCAAGGCGCAGGGCACCCTCGCCGAGGTGCGCGGCGACGCGCCCTCGCTGCAGAGCGCCTTCCTGGAACTGGTCGGCGCGGGCGGCCGGGACACCGCGGACTCCCTGGACTGGCTGGGCGGTGCCCGATGAGCGTGCTCGACGCCCCGGCGGGTGCGGCGGCCCCGGCCGGCCGGGGCGAGAGCCTCGTCTCCGTCTTCGTACGGCTCAAACTGACGCTCCTGCGCAACGGGCTCCGGCAGTCCTCCGGACGGCGGGCCGCCTTCATCACCTCCCTCACCGTCACCCTGCTGCTCGCCGCGAGCCAGGTGCTCGGGCTGATCCTGCTGCGCGGCCACGAGCAGGTGGGCACGCTCGTCGTGCTGCTCACCGGGGTGGTGGCGCTCGGCTGGGCCGTGCTGCCGCTGTTCTTCCCCAGCGGCGACGAGACCCTCGACCCGAGCAGGCTGGTGATGCTGCCGCTGCGGCCCCGCCCGCTGGTCCGGGCACTGCTGGCGGCTTCTCTCGTCGGCATCGGCCCGCTGTTCACGCTCTGCCTGTTCCTCGGCTCGGTGCTGGCGCTGGCGCACGGGGCGGCGGCCGTGGTGTTCGCGGTGATCGCGGTCCCGCTGGCGCTGCTGATCTGTGTGGCGCTCGCCCGGTCCGTGGCCACGGCCAACATCCGGCTGCTGACCTCGCGCAAGGGCCGCGACCTGGCGGTGCTGAGCGGTCTGGTGATCGCGGTGGGCATCCAGTTCGTCAACTTCGGGGCGCAGCGGCTCGGGCAGGCGGGCGGGCTCGGCGCGCTGGAACCGGCGGCGGACGTGGTGCGCTGGCTGCCCGCGGCCTCGGCGATCGCCTCGGTGGACGCCGCCTCGGACGGCGCGTACGGACCGGCCCTCGCGCAACTGCTGATCTCGGTGGTGTCCCTGGGGGTGCTGCTGTGGCTGTGGCAGCGGAGCCTGGTGAAGCTGATGACGGCACCGGACGGTTCGACGCTGGCCGCGGCGGAGCCCTCGCGCAAGGCGTCCGGCTCCGGCCGCACGGGACTCGCCGCTCTGCTGCCGGAGGGCCGCACGGCCACGGTGATGCAGCGCAGTCTGCGGTACGTGGCACGGGACCCGAAGACCAAGGCTGCCTGGGTGACGGCGCTGGCGATCGGGATGATCGTGCCGGTGCTCAACGCGGTGCAGGGGGCCGGTTCGGTCTACTTCGCGTGTTTCGCCGCCGGGATGCTCGGCATGCAGATGTACAACCAGTTCGGCCAGGACACCTCCGCGTTCTGGATGGTGGCCCTGTCGATCTCCTCGGCCCGGGACGCGTACGTCGAACTGCGGGCGCGGGCGCTGGCCCTGCTGCTGATCACCCTGCCGTACACGCTTCTGGTGGCCGTGGTGACGGCGGCGGTGCTGGGCGACTGGCGGTCGCTGCCCGGGGTGGTGGGGCTGTCGTTCGCCCTGCTCGGCGCGATGCTGGCGACCGGCGCGCTGGCCTCCGCGGCATACCCGTACTCGATTCCGCAGGACGGCGCGTTCAAGAACGTGGTGCCGGGGCAGGGCGGGCTCGCCTGGATCTCGATCCTGGGCGGAATGGTGGCCTCGGCGCTGCTGGCGGCGCCGGTGATCGCCCTGACGGTCTGGATGCACGCGTCGGACCGGCATGACGCGTTGTGGCTGCTGGTACCGGTGGGCGCGGTGTACGGGACCTTCATCGGCTGGGCCGGGCTGCGGCTGGCCGCCCCGCGCACGGCGGACCGGCTGCCGGAGATCCTGACGGCGGTCAGCAAGGGCTGACCGGGCGGGGCGCGGTAGGCGCGGTGAGCCGCCGGTGGGCGGTGAGCCGCCGGGGTGCCGGGGCCCGGCCGCCGCGCCGGGCCCTGCCGCCGGGCCGGAGGAGCGCCGGAGCACGGCCACCGGCTGCTGTTGCCGTCACCGGCTCCGTACTACGGCGCCACCGGCTCCCGCTCGCTCCGGGACTCCTCGGCCAGCTGCTCCAGGAACGGCTCCACCGCCGCCCGCCAGCCCTCCGGCTGGTCGTAGTGGACGAGGTGTCCGGCGTCCGCCACCTCCGCGTACTGTCCGCGCGGCAGGACCCGGACCATCTCCTGGGCCTCGGCCCGGCCCAGCTCACCGTCCAGGCCGCGCAGCACGAGAACCGGGCACCGGACCTGCGCCAGCTCCTCCCAGTGCGCGTCGAAGACCCAGGTCGCCCGGGACTTGAGCATCTGGCGGCGGGAGAACACGGGGCGCCAGCCGTCCGCCCGCTCGGCCATCACCTCGGCGTAGAACTCGCCGCGGGACGGGTTCGGCCGCTCCACCCAGGGATCGTCCTCCCCGAACCATTTCCGTACGTCGGCGAGGGTCGCGAAGGGGACGGGCCAGGAGTCGAACCAGTCGCCCCACTCCCGCTGGGAGGCGGCGCCGATGGCGGACGCCCGCATGTCGCAGATGACCAGGGCCCGGACGAGATCGGGGCGCTTGGCGGCGAGCTGCCAGCCGGTGAGGGCGCCCATCGCGTGTCCGATGACGGTGACGGGGCCGAGGCCCAGCTGCTCGACGGCGGCCTCGGCGTCGGCGACATAGGCGTCACGGGTGTACGGCCCGTCCGCGGGTTTCTCGCTGCGGCCGTGGCCCCGCTGATCGAGGCCGACCGCGCGGTGCCGCTCGGCGAGCCAGCGGGCCGTGGCGGCCCAGTGTGAGGCCCGGCCCATCAGTCCGTGCAGCAGTAAGACCCCCGGCGCACGCTCCGCCTCCGCGCGTCCCTTGGGCGGATCGGCGAACTCCCACGCCGCGAGACGTACACCGTGGGATCCGGTCACATCGATGCGCTTCACCACAGGCCCTGGCACCTCCTTCTGGTCCTCGATCACCGTATGGACGCGTCCCGCCAGACTATCGAACTCTTATTCGAAAACCGGGGTCCGCCATGCAACACCCCACGTTCGAGTGACCCCCACGAGGATTGATGCCCGCCGCCGAGGGGAGATCTTCTCCGGGAGGCGGGCCGCTCGGGGAAAACGGTCCGTAGGGAATGACCTTGAGAGCTCGGGGCTCCGGGTCAGCGAAGGGGAGGACCGGCCCCGGCGCCCTCCGGCGCCGGGGCCGCACCCTGTTCCGGAGGAGCCCGGCGCGCGCCTCCGGGCGCCCGGCCGGCTCCGTACGACAACGATGGCAAGCGGCAGCCGGAGCCGGTCCGTGACAAGGGCGTACGGGAGCGCGGCAGCCACCTTCCGGTGCACATGCCAGTACGACGGGCGCATTCCCTGCTCCCTCCCCGACCGCGCGGCCGAACCCGGCCGGCACCCTCAGGTCATATGCCTGGCCTCAGCCTGGCATGCGAGGCGCGCGGGCGCTGCGGTTCCGGACGGAAAACAGAAAGGGAGCGTCACGGCCCGGTCGCCGTAACGCCCCCTTTTCCTGTTCCGTGCGCCGCTCCTCGTACGCGCGGCCGACCGTTTCACGCGCTCCCGCCGCACGCCGGGCGCATACGCGGGGCACGCGCCCCTCGTCAGCGCCCCCGTCAGCGCTCCGGCCGGCCGGAGCGGTGCGGTGCGGTGCGTCAGCGCTTGGCGACGAACACGTGCGACGCGACCTCGGCGTCCAGCTCGGCCGCCTCCCCGCTGGAGCCGACGAGCACACCGCCGGGCGACTCCGTCACGCTGACCACGGAGCCGGGCTGCACGCCCGCCCGCCGCAGCGTGTACATCAGCTGGGCGTCGGTCTGGATCGGCTCCCCGATCCGCCGCACCACCACCGTCTTGCCCTCCGCCCCCGGGTCGAGGTCGGCCAGGCTCACCATGCCCTCGTCCAGGAACGGGTCGGCCTCGGCCTTCTCGCCCAGCTCCTCCAGGCCCGGGATGGGATTCCCGTACGGGGACTCCGTGGGGTGCCGCAGCAGCTCCAGCACCCGGCGCTCCACGGCCTCGCTCATCACGTGCTCCCAGCGGCACGCCTCCGCGTGGACCTGCTCCCACTCCAGGCCGATCACGTCGACGAGCAGGCATTCGGCCAGCCGGTGCTTGCGCATCACGCGCGTCGCGAGCCTGCGGCCCTCGTCGGTCAGCTCCAGGTGACGGTCGCCCGCGACCTGCACGAGCCCGTCGCGCTCCATGCGGGCCACCGTCTGGCTGACCGTAGGACCGCTCTGGTCCAGCCGTTCAGCGATCCGGGCGCGCATGGGGACCACGCCTTCCTCTTCGAGTTCGAGGATGGTGCGGAGATACATCTCCGTGGTGTCGATCAGTCCGGACATACGTGCCCCTCGATGCTGTGACAAGAAAACGTCGTGCGATGGCCCTGCATCAATTCTGACGCATACCACCGACAACCGTGCCGCGCAGGCCGAAGGCCGTGTGGCCGAGCCTCGCGGGTGCTATTGACAGGTCACTGGTCCAGACCGCAACGTGATCGGCGGCACGGACACCCCCACCCCGCCGAAAGGGCTCTCCCGATGAGCGACAGCAAGCTGGCCGGTCAGTTCTTCGACGCTGCGATCGGCCTGTTGACGCGGGTGCGCGACGAGGAGTCCGACACCATCGCGGCCGCCGGTGCCGCCATCGCCGACACCGTGGCCGCGGGCGGCCGGCTCTTCGCCTTCGGCGCCGGGCACTCCTCCCTCGCCGCCCAGGACGTCGTCTACCGGGCGGGCGGGATGGCCCTGATGAATCCGCTCGTGGTGCCGGGCACGATGGGTGTCGATGTCATTCCCGCCACGCTCGGCTCCGCGCTGGAGCGGGTGGACGGGCTCGCCTCGGCGGTGCTGGACACCAGCCCCGCCGCCTCCGGCGACGTACTCGTGATCATCTCGCTCTCGGGGCGCAACTCGCTGCCCGTCGAGATGGCCCAGAACGCCCGCGCGCTCGGGCTGAAGGTCATCGGGGTCACCTCGGTCGCCTACACGGAGGGCACCCGCTCGCGGCACGCCTCGGGCGGCTTCCTGCGGGACCACTGCGACATCGTGCTCGACAGCAAGATCGCGGTCGGCGACGCGGAGCTGACGATCGACGGCGTCGAGGCACCGTTCGCCCCCGCCTCGACGGTCGTCACCAGCGCGCTGATGCAGGCGATGATGGCCGCCGCCGCCGAGGCGCTGGTGGCCCGGGGGATCGAGCCGCCGCTGCTGCGCTCGGGCAATGTCGACGGCGGCCACGAGTGGAACGGGCGGGTCATGACCGAGTACGCGGACCGGATCTTCTACCGCCACTGAGGGTGGACCGCCACCGCTGAGTCCCGGACCGCCGCCGACCGCCGGGGCCCGCGTCCTCGGCGGCCGGAGCGGCGGGACCTCAGCGCTCGGCGGCGAGCAGCTGGTGCAGATCCACGGCGGACGCCACCCGGACCGCCACGCTCTCCGCGTACATCGCGTCCGGGCGTTCGAACGCGACGCGGTTCGCCGCCCGCAGGAACGTCACCACGCCCAGGGTCCGCCCCCGGCTCCGGAGCACCGTGCACAGGGCGTGCGCCGAGTCCAGGGGCCACTGCCGCTCCCCCGCCCACGCCCCGCCCGCCGCACCCGCGCCCGCGCTCGTCCGTACCGTGCCGACGCGGTCCACCGCCTGGAGGGCCGGGTGGCCGGGGCCGTAGCGCGCCGGGGCGGCACCTCCCGACACCGGAAGGCACGGGCCCGGGGCGTCGGCGGGTGTCGCGGCCGTCCGCACCAGCCGCTCCCCCGCCAGCAGGTCGACCAGCACATGGTCGGCGAACCCGGCGAGGGCGAAGTCCAGCGAGGACGTCGCGGCCTCCATCGGGTCCTCGCACTCGGAGGCCGCCCGCGCGGCCCGGTGGAGCTGGTTGGCCCGGAAGCGCACCCGGTCCGCGTCCTGCTCGGCCAGCTTCGCGCGGGTCACGTCCTGGAACAGCCAGCCCACCCCCAGCGGGACCGGCTCCTCGGTCAGCGGTGAGGCCAGCCGCACGAATCCGCTGCGCCAGCAGCGCCGCCGGTCCCCCTCCGCCGCCCGCAGGGTCACCCAGGTCTCGGTGGGGACGGCGGGCGCCCCCTCGGCGAGCACATGCTGCAACGCGCCCTCCAGGTCCTCGACGCCCTGGACGACGAGGTCGCCCAGCGGCCGCCCCAGCAGGGTCGTACGGCCGCCGCCCAGCGCGCGTGCCGCGTAGGAGTTGACGACGGTGGGCCGCAGATCCACATCGACCAGGACCACGCCCCAGGACGCGTCCTGGAACAGCGCCTCGCTGAGCGCGATCGACCGCTCCAGATCTATCTGGGCGTGGACCTCGCTGAACGCGCAGTACACCCCGGCCGGTTTCCCGTCCGCGCCGCGCACCCCGGCCGACTGGGTCCGTACGAGCACCCGGCCGCCGTCCTTGCGCAGCAGCGCGAATTCGTGCACCAGGCGCCCCGGCGCGGACATGGCGGCCATCAGCCGCCCCCGCACCTCGTCCGCGTCGGCCCGGCGCACGGCCCAGCCCGCGAATCCGGCCCGGCCCACCGCCTCGGCGGCGGACCAGCCGAGAATCCGCTCGGCCTCACGGTTCCAGTGGGTGATCGTGCCGCCCGCGTCGAACGCGCACAGGGCGGCGTCCATCCCGTCGAGCAGCGCGGCGAGCAGTTCGGACCCGGGGACCATGACGGCGTCCGGGGCCGCCGGGGCCACCGGGGCCGCGCTCACGGGGTCCTCCTCCGGCCCGAGGGCGTCGGTGGTCCCACTGCTCCTGGAAGCACTCACTCCGTACCTCCCGCAGGACGTGTCGGCCCTGGGGCCGCGTGGTGCCGCACGCATTACCGCACGTCACACCATTCAACTCGAACGTGACCCGGAGCACAGCCACTTCACCGAAATCCGGCCGACCCCTTCGGCTCGTCCCGGCGTCGGCGGGCGTTCACCCTCGTCGTCCGGGACGGTCACGCGCCGCCCCAAGGGGACCGCGACCACGAGGCCGATTAAATCGGTTGAGGCTCCCGGCGGGGTTTCCTAGGCTGAAGGCACACAAGAGAGGAGGTGTTCCGGAAGTGATTTATCTTCGGACTCGTGAGGTGGCTGCGGGCTGACGCCCGTTGTCGCGCTCTTGCAGTGCAGGCCGGTCGTCGGCCAATCCCAAGCAGTCACCGACCCGCAGGCTCGCCGGCAAGTCCGGCCGGCCCCTCCGCAAGGAGGGACCAGAGCCTGCGGGTTTCTGCGTGTCCGGAGCCGCAGTCGCGCACGCCCCGTGTCCGGAGCCGTATGCGTAAGCGTGTGCCGGAGCCGTATGCGCACGCCCCGTGTCCGCAGCCGTACGCGCGCACGCCCTACGGGCAGAGCCGCTCCACCCGCCAGCCCTCGTCCTCGCGCACGTACCGCAGCCGGTCGTGCAGCCGGTTCCCGTGCCCCTGCCAGAACTCGATCGTGTCCGGGACCACACGGAAGCCGCCCCAGTGCGGCGGGGCCGGGACCTTCTCGCCTTCCGGGTAGCGGGCGGCCAGGTCCTCGTAACGCGTGATGAGCTCCTGACGGGAGCCGATGACCGTGGACTGGGCACTGGCCCACGCGCCCAGCTGGGAGCCGTGCGGGCGGGTACGGAAGTAGGCGACGGTCTCCTCGCGGGAGACCCGGACCGCGCTGCCGGTGACGATGACCTGGCGGGCCAGCGGGTGCCAGGGGAAGAGCAGCGAGGCATACGGATTCGCCGTCAGTTCGCGGCCCTTGCGGGACTCGTAGTTCGTGAAGAAGACGAAGCCGCGGGCGTCGTAGTGCTTCAGCAGCACCGTGCGCGAGGACGGGCGGCCCTCAGGGGTGGCGGTGGAGACCACCATGGCGTTCGGCTCGTGGAGCACGCCGCCCGCCGCGACCTGGCGGAACCAGCGGGCGAACTGGTCCATCGGATCGGGGCTGAGATCGCGCTCGGCGAACTCCTGCGAACGGTACTGCTCGCGCATCGCCGCCGGATCAGTGGTGCAATCGGAACCGGGGGAAGGAACGGAGGCAGGAGCGGAGGAGGCAGCGGAGGGGGCCTTGTCGTCTCGTGTGGGCACGGGTTCATCCTGCCGCAGCGGCCAAGTGTGCCCGGCGAGGAGGGGTGGTAATCGCTCACCGTCGAAATGGGGTCCTGTGCCGGATGTCACGCTTCCCCGTGTCATCGGAACCCGCCAATATCTTGGGGCAGGCCCTTGTGGCCTTCGTACAGCCACCACCCGCCGCCGAACTGAGGGAGCCGTCTGATGTCCGACTTCGTACCGGGACTAGAGGGAGTCGTCGCCTTCGAGACGGAGATCGCCGAACCCGACAAGGAAGGCGGCTCGCTCCGCTATCGCGGGGTCGACATCGAGGACCTCGTCGGCCAGGTGTCCTTCGGCAACGTCTGGGGCCTGCTGGTGGACGGGGCGTTCAACCCCGGTCTGCCGCCCGCCGAACCGTTCCCGATCCCTGTCCACTCCGGTGACGTCCGGGTCGATGTGCAGTCCGCGCTGGCGATGCTCGCCCCCGTCTGGGGCCTGAAACCGCTGCTGGACATCGACGAGGCGACCGCCCGCGACGATCTGGCACGGGCCGCTGTGATGGCCCTGTCGTACGTCGCGCAGTCGGCGCGCGGCCAGGGGCGGCCCATGGTGCCGCAGAACGAGATCGACAAGGCACGGTCCGTGGTCGAGCGGTTCATGATCCGCTGGCGCGGGGAGCCGGACCCCCAGCACGTCAAGGCCGTCGACGCGTACTGGACCTCGGCCGCCGAGCACGGCATGAACGCCTCCACGTTCACCGCCCGCGTCATCGCCTCGACCGGCGCCGATGTGGCCGCCGCGCTGTCCGGCGCGGTGGGCGCGATGTCGGGCCCGCTGCACGGCGGCGCGCCGTCCCGGGTCCTCGGCATGATCGAGGAGATCGAGCGCACCGGCGACGCGACGGCGTACGTGAAGAAGGCCCTGGACCGGGGCGAGCGTCTGATGGGCTTCGGTCACCGGGTGTACCGGGCCGAGGACCCCCGGGCCCGCGTCCTGCGCCGTACGGCCAGGGAGCTGGCCGCGCCGCGCTTCGAGGTGGCGGAGGCGCTGGAGAAGGCCGCGCTGGAGGAGCTGCACGCGCGGCGCCCCGACCGGGTGCTGGCGACGAACGTGGAGTTCTGGGCGGCCATCGTGCTGGACTTCGCGGAGGTCCCGGCGCACATGTTCACGTCGATGTTCACCTGTGCCCGCACGGCGGGCTGGTCGGCGCACATCCTGGAGCAGAAGCGCACGGGCCGTCTGGTGCGCCCCTCGGCGGCGTACGTCGGTCCCAGGACGCGGAACCCGGCCGGGATCGCGGGCTTCGACCAGCTGGCGGACCTGGGCAACTGACCGCTCCGGCGCGTGCGCGGGCCGGGGGCGCCGTCCGTCGGGGCCACCGGCCGCCGAGGGCTCGCGGGGAGCGTCAGACCGACTCCAGGAGCGCCGTGTAGGCGCCCTCGGCGCTCCTGCCCTCGGCGGTTCCCGCGGGCGTGTGGGCGAGGAAGTCCGCGGTCGATCCGTTGAGGACGAGCCGCCCGGCCGCGAGGACCGACACATGGTCGGCCTCCTCGGCGAGATCGGCCACGTCATGGGTGGACATCAGAATCCTGACCTCCCCCTTCAGGCCCGCCAGCAGGTCCCGGAAGACGCGCCGCTGGCGCGGGTCCATACCGGCCGTCGGCTCGTCGAGGAGCATCACCCTGGCCTCGTGCACGAGCGCGCAGGCCACGCCCACCCTGCGCAGCTGGCCCCCGGAGAGGCGGTCGGTCCGCTCCTTGGACAGTTCGCCGATCTCCACGCGGTCCAGGGCCTGCGGGGACCGCTCCCAGGCGGCGCGCCGGTCCATGCCCTTGAGCCACCCCACGTACGCGACGTACTCCCGGACCGTGAGGGAGGGCAGCGGTGTGATGGTCTGCGGCATCCACGCCACCGCCCGGCGGTACGCCCTGGACCGCGCGGACGCCCCGTCCAGGGTCACCGTCCCGCTGCAGGGCGGGGCGACCGCGGCGGCGAGCCTCAACAGGGTGGACTTGCCCGCTCCGTTGGGCCCCAGCAGGATCGTCAGCCCGTCCGGCAGCCGGAAGTCGAGATCCCGCAGTACGGGACGGCGGCGGCGCCCGTACGCATAGGTGCAGGATTCCAGGACGACGGTCATGCGGGCCTCCGTGGGCAGAAGATGTGGAAGCCGATGCCGACGGCCAGCATCAGCACGGCCCCGGTGGTGGCGTACCAGGTGTGGGCCGGTTCGAGCAGCACGGTCCACGGATAGGGGTCACCCGGGCCGCGCAGTCCGAACATGACGACCAGCAGCGGCCACACCGCGGGCATGAGTACGGCCGAGCTCCCGAACAGCGAGCCGCACAGCAGGGTGAGTCCGGCGAGGAAGGCGGTGTTGCGGTCCAGGGTCAGGGCGGCCCGCGAGCCGGTCACCTCGGCCAGCGCGGAACCGATCGGCCCCGCGAGCGCGACGACGCCGAGGGACAGCAGGGCGTCGTACACGCGCACGGGCCGGACGCCGGAGTCCTCGGCCGGTCCGAGCCGCGAGCCCAGGCAGTTGAACAGGACCGCCGTCAGGGCGAGCGGCACGAAGAGCATGGCCTGCGCGCCCTCGGAGGTGCCGAGCGAGATCGAGGGCAGGGGCACCGGTCCGTCCTGGACCATCGCCGCCAGCAGGACGAACAGCAGCAGGCCGGCCGGCAGATGGGTGTGGACCCGGCGGGCCTTGAGCCACCACATCACGCCGCCTGCTCACAGGCGGCGGCCACCGTGCGCCGGAACCAGCCGGTCTGGTCCCGCGCGCTCATCCCGAGCACCTCGTCCACCCGCGCGCGCAGCGTGTCACGGCTGCGGGCCGTGAAGTCGGGCTCGGCCGCGAGGCGCCAGAGGTAGGTGTCCCCCTCGCCGACCTTCCTGGACACCCAGTAGTACGCCTGCCGGGCGAGGCCGGTCGCCGGAGCCTCGCAGGTGAACCGGACCGCCGCACGGGCCACTTGGTAGCGCGCGGTGCCGGGCGCGAGGGGAATGTGCCACGCGGTCGCGGTGGACGGCTGCGGGTACCGGATCGCGGTGAAGGAGTCGGTGATCGTGGCCGGCCGGGCCTCGATCCGCGCCGCCCGGAGCACCTTCAGGGTGCTGTCCACGTCCTCGCTCAGGGCGGGGAGGGCCCCGGCGCGGGCGGACGGCAGGCAGATACGGGGCTTCTCGCCCGCGCACGACACCGGCCCATGGCCCATGCTCCGCGGAGCCACGTAACTCCAGTCCTTGACCAGGGTGTACGCCCCGCCGACGCTGCCCATCGCCACCGCTGCCGCGAGGACCGGCCGCAGCCAGCGGCGGCGCGGCCCCGACCAGAGCAGCACGACGGCCGCACAGAGCCCGAGGGCGATCAGGAGCGGGGCGGCGAACGAGGACGCCGTGGGCAGCTCGCCGAACATCAGCTTGCCCGAGAGGAGTCCGGTGAGATGCCGGGGCCAGGGGAGCGTCAGGGCCACGGACCAGCCGACGAACAGGAAGTCGACGACCGCGATCACCGGAACGGCCGCGATGTGCCGCACCCGGACCCCCCAGGCGAACCCGATCACCGCGTGGGCGGCACAGAGCAGCATGGCGAAGGCGACGAGCCCGGTCCCCGCCGCGTCGGGGGGAGTCCGCTTCTGGACCAGACCGCACAGCGTGGGCAGGACCAGTATCAGCCAGGCCAGCACGACCACGGGAGCGAGGCTGTGGGCGGCGATGGTGTAGCGGGAGCGTACGGCGCCCCACTGCCACAGGTCCGACTTCCCCAGCTTGCGCGCCTCCCAGGCACCGAGCGCCGCGGCCACCGCGTAGGCCACGGGTGTCAGATTGCGCAGGACCGCGTCGACGACGGTGGGCGCGTAGCCAAGAGGATCCAGTCGCAGATCGTCCTGAATGTCGGTGAGGTAGTAGGCGAGCATGAGCAGCAGTACGACGGGCGTGACCCACATCGCGCTGCTCGACCGGATTCGGGTGAGCGCTTTCAACGGTTTCCTCGTAGCGGCTTCGGGACGGGCCGAGGCGCGGCACCCCCGCAGGGACACCGCGCCTCGGCGAGAGATTCAGCTGTCGGCCTTGGTGGTGTCCACGTTCACCTTGCCCACATGCAGAAGACAGCAACTGCCGCCCTGGCCGATCCTGTCGGCCTCGAAGAAGAAGTCGGGCTCGGACGGAAGTCCCGTCCACTCGCCGTTACTCACCGAGGAGCCGCTGTTGAAGCATTTACTGAAGGTCTTCATGCCGTAGTAGTCATTGGCCGTGAGGGCATCGTAGTCCCAGAGTTTGACGACCACGCTCTTCTTCGTGGCGTTCTCCGCCTGGCAGCCGGTGAAAAGGATCTGGCTGTAGCCTGCGTCGGCCCACTTCGTCTTCGATGTCTCGCCGTCCGTCCAGGAGTAGATATGGCTCGACCAGTTCGCCTGGGCTCCGGGGGCCGTCGCCAGCACCGCGGCGGCCGCGAGACCGATCACTGTCGAAACACACTTGGAAATTCCCACACGCATTCGAATTCCCCCTGTTCGATCCGCCGGCACCACGCCCCCATAAAGCGTGACCATGACCGGGCGGGACACACAGAGGTTAACGAGTGGTCATCTTAGGGTCAATATCCTTGAAGTTCATGCACCGCAATGAACGCTGAATTCGCACGGGTGTTTCCGGTGTTCGGAAAGCACTGGCCGGATCGGCTCTCCCGGGCAGCCGAATTCGATTTGCCCGCCCTCGCGGAAAAGTAATTTCTTGAATGGCGAACGAAGACCGGACGATCCGGCAGGGGTGGGCGGGAAGCGCGCGGAGCGGCCATCCGGGCCGGCGCACGCACGGTCCCTCATCCACCCCGCCCCTGTCAGCGTTGCCGTCCGGCAGGCTCCCGCCCCCCGAGCCCCGGGAGCCGGGATCCGAGCGCCGGTCGACCGTCTTCACTCTTTCGGGAGCGCGAAATAAGCTCTCCGGCCGAAGCTTGAGCCTCGGGATCCGAGCGCCGGGATGCGAGCGCCGAGACACGAGCGCCTTCTGTAACCGGTAGGTGGAAAAGGGGGGTTGAGAAAACCTCCCCACCCTCCCCACCCCGTCACGGCCAGCAAGTATGGCTAATCGTGACGACTTGCAACGCGACGTCGCGACTGTCTACGGTGCGAGAAACTTAACGACCCCGACGAGGTGTAACGAGCACCTGCCGGGGTCTCACCCCAAGATCGAACGGACCCGATCCCGTGGCTACCCAGAACCTTAGTCCTGCCCTGCGCGCGCCCGCATCCTCACCCCCGTACCCGATGGCGAAGCCCGGCTACGGCAAGCGGTCCGCTCCAGACCAACTACCCCGACGTGCGGGCGACTTCACACTCCTGCCCGTACGGGAGCGGTACGTCGCCGGATTCATCGACCGCCTTTCCGACGGCGCGGCGACGGACGTGAAGTGCCTGGCCAAACAACTCCCGCTGTACGGCCAGCAGGCCATCGGCTCGGCACTCAATGCCCTGCCGATCGCCGGGTATCTACGACGCGTACGGTGCCTGGTCGGCGAAGGGGACCAGGTCCGCTGGGTGTTCCGCACGTTCTGGTCCCGTACGGCACGGGACAACGAGTGGTGGAACATCCGCCTCGCTTCCGACAACACCCACGGCGCGTGCCGCACAGCATCCCAATCCGTACCCCCGCCGGAGCCGTGCCGCAAGGTCCCGCCACACCGCAGCACTGCAGCCGATCTGGGCAGACATAGAGAGCCACGGCACCATCCACGAATGCGACCCCGGCTTCGGAACCTGTGGGTCGCCGAACACGGAGAAGTACCGCAGTACCGCGAACTCCCTCTCCGAACCGCCGAGCATCAGCCCGGGCCTGATGCTCGCCCCACAGCTTGGTGTTGGCGTAGACGGAGATCGGCACCAGCGGCTGGCTTTCGGTGAATTCCTGAACACCTTCCCCGCGTCCGTTGCCGTAGACGGAGGCGGATGACACGAATACCAGCCGCTTCACCGGTGACCGCAGCGTTTCCTGCAGTACGGTCTGCGTACCGTGGAGGTTCGCCGCGAACGCGATCTCGGGCTCACGGGTGCATGCGGCGACATCCGCGTACGCGGCGGCATGGATCACGTAGTCGGCCTGCTGAACCAGCCACCGGACGGTCGCTGCTTCCCTCACATCGCCGAACACCACTTTGTGGGCGTTCACATCGATGTTAGAGATAAATGAAGTTCTGTCCCATGGCCGCCGGTACGTCGGCGTTGTGCGGGACCCAGTCCGTACCCGGCAGGCGGAGCGGCACGGGGTCGACACCGCTCTCCCGCCGAACGTGCGTGACCATGGCCGCCAAGTTCGACCGGTGCTCTGCCGAGGTCTCTGTTCCTGCATCAGCCGGAGACACTTCCCAGGTGAGCCAACGTATCGAGTCGCTCGGCGTCGCTCCGGGCGGCGAGGTGATCGTGGGCATCGACGGGGTCCTGGTCCTCGCGCACTCGCAGAAGGAACACGCGGCCGCGACCCGGCGGAAGGCCTTCGGCCCTCACCCGCTGTTCGCGTTCGTCGACCACGGCCGGGCAGGGTCCGGGGAGCTCGTCGGCGCTCTGCTGCGGCCGGGGCCCTGTGGGTGGCCGACTGATGCCGGGCCGCCGCGCCGGGTTGGACTTTCGTCGCTGGCCGTAGCGACCAATGGCCGACTCGGAGCGGGTTGAGCGGGCCTTAACGTGGATGGGTGACTCGTGTGGAAACTACGGCCCCCAGGGCATCGGCTCGCCAGGCACTGGCGGCGAGGCTGCGTTCGGCGACCCTGCGGCCGGCTGCCACGGGCAGGGCTCTCCTGGCCCCCGGAATGTGGTCTCCGTGGCGCATCGTGGGCGAATCGCTGCTGAGCGTGGCGTTGGGGCTGCTGGGAGCAGGTCTCGCGGCCCTGGACCACGGCGGCACCGTACGGATCGCTGCCGCCGGGCTGGCGATCGCAGCGCTGTCACTTCTGCGCCGGACGCTGCCCGCGACCGTGCTGCTGGTGACCGCCGTCGGCTCTGTCCCGTTCGGCGGTCTCACTCCGTTGGTCCTCGTCGCCGCGTGGTCGGCGGGGCGGCGGATCGACGGGGTCGGCAAGGCCGTCGGCACCTTCGCCCTCGCATACGTCCTCAACCTCGGTCTGGCAGTCGTGCCGGCGCTGCCCCACCTCTCACTGCCCCGCTTGGTCTTCGACGTCCTGTGGCCGCTGGTCGCGATCACCGCGCCCGGCCTGGCCGGGCTCTACCGGTCGCAGCACCGTACGCTGACCGACACGCTCCGGGAGTACGACGCCCAGCAGCAACGCGAGCGCGCGATGATCGCCGGACAGGCCCGGGCGCGGGAGCGTCAGCGCATTGCGCAGGACATGCACGACAGCCTCGGCCATCAGCTGGTGCTCATCTCGGTGCACGCGGGCGCGCTGGAGGTGGACCGCGAGCTGACCGGACAGCAGCGGGAGGCAGTGGGGGTGCTGCGCGAGGCCTCGGTGGCCGCGATGCACGAGCTGCGCGAGGTCGTACAGGTGATGCGGGACACCGCGGAGGCCCCGCACGAGGACGGCACCACCCCGGGCGTCGCGGCTGCGGCGGAGGACACCGCGTCGCTGTCGCGCGGGGTGGCGGGCATCGAGGGCCTGGCAGGGACGTCCCGGAGCGCGGGCGCGGCCGTGGAGCTGCGGCACTCCGGCGAGCCGTGCCCGCTCCCCCCGACCGCCGATCACGCGGCGTACCGCATCGTCCAGGAGGGCCTGACCAACGCCCACAAGCACGCCCCGGGCGCCCCGATCACCGTCGAGCTGCGGTATGAGCCGGACTCGCTGGTGGTGGAGGTCGCCAACGGACCCGCAACCGGGACGACGGACAACGGCCGGGGCGTGGTGAGCGGCGGCCAGGGGCTGACCGGGCTCCATGAGCGGACCCGGCTCATCGGGGGCATGGCGCACGCGGGCCCGACGGCGGACGGCGGCTTCCGGCTGGCGGGCGTGCTGCCGTACACATCGCCGGAAGGCGGTGTCCCGAGCCCCGCGCCCGGCCACGTGGCGACGACGTTCGTCGATCCGACAGGCGCCTTTTGGCAGCAGACCCCGGGGGACTCCTTGGACGAGGGTGGTCCTGTCATGAACGGGAACGGTCTGAAGGAGTTGGCCAAGGCAATGAGCAGGAAGAACGGAAGCGGCATAGCCATCGGCTGCGGGATGGCGATACTGATCCCTCTGCTGCTGGTGATCGCCGCCGTCGGCGTCGGGGGATACGTCCTCCTGGACAAGGCGGAAAAGGCCAGGATCGGGCCGAAGCAGTACGACGCGGTGACGGTGGGCCAGTCCGAGGCAGAGATCCGCAAGCAGTTGCCCAAGGAGAACCGCTTCCTGACCGACGGCCTGGAATTGGGTGCGCCGCCGGTGCCCAAGGGCGCGAAGTGCCTCAGCCTGACTTCCACGGAGTCCAGCAACAAGCCGGACGTGGAGCCGGTCTTCCGGTTCTGCTTCAAGGACGGCAAGCTGATCGAGAAGAAGTCCTTCGAGGTGAGGAGCTGAGGAGTGTCGGGCGCTCGATCAGGGATGATGGTGAGTGACCGCAGGTAGACGCTCAAGGACCGCGCAGGGGATTCATGATCAGGGTTCTTGTCACGGATGACGAGCCGCTCATCCGGGCAGGCGTCAGGATGATTCTCTCCTCCGCCGACGACATCGAAGTCGTCGCCGAGGCGGAGAACGGCCGTGAGGCGGTCGAACTGGCCCGGACCCACCGCGTGGACGTCGTGCTGCTCGACATCCAGATGCCGGTCATGGACGGACTGACGGCCCTGGACGAGCTGCACCGGACCGTTCCTGACACGCGGGTGCTGATCCTGACAACCTTCGGGGAACAGCAGAACGTACTGCGCGCCCTGACCGGGGGCAGCGTGGGCTTTCTGCTCAAGGACTCGGCGCCTGCGGAACTCATGCGCGCGGTCCGGGCTGCCGCGGCCGGAGACGCGTACCTGTCGCCGGGTGCCACCCGCCGTGTCGTGGACTCGTTCGCGTCCAGCCGGCGCGCTCACCGTGCCGAGCAGGCCCGCCGCCGGCTGGACGCGCTGACCCACCGCGAGCTGGAGGTCCTGGCGCTGCTGGGTGAGGGCCTGTCCAACGCGGACGCCGGTCAGCGGATCCATATGAGCGAGGCGACGGTCAAATCGTACGTGAGCCGGATCCTGACCAAGCTGGACTGCCAGAACCGAGTGCAGGCCGCACTGCTGGCACGAGACGCTGACCTGGGAACCTGACCACACCCCCGGCTCAGCCCAGCACCCCGCCCCCAGTCCACTCACCCCAGCGCCTCCTCCAGCACCGCCGCCCACTGGGCGACCACGCGTTCGCGGCGGGCCGTGTCGTCGGTGAGGAGGTTGGCCAGGCCCAGGCCCCGGGCCATGTCCAGGAGGCCCTGGACCGTTTCGCGCACGCCGGGGCGGGTCTCGTCGGCCCCCAGCAGGTCCACGGCGATGCGGTGGGTCTCGCGGCCCACCCGGGCTTCGAGTTCGGTGACGCGGGGACGGAGCTGGGCCTCGTTGGAGGCGGCCACCCAGAGGTGGAGCGCGGCGCGGAAGAGCGGGCCGGTGTACAGGCCGACCAGCGCCGCGACGATTTCGCTGCGGCCCTGGACGGGCAGCGCGCGCAGGGCGGCGGAGCGTTGCTCCGCGACGTATTCGACGGCCCCGGTGAACAGGTCCTCGCGGGTGGGGAAGTGGTGCTGGGCCGCCCCGCGCGAGACTCCGGCGCGTTCGGCGACGACGGAGACGGTGGAGCCCGCCCAGCCGTGTTCGGCCAGGCAGGCGACCGCCGCCTCCAGGAGCCGCTGCCGGGTGGCCCGGCTGCGGTCCTGTTTGGGGGCGTTGGGGGTCTTGGGGGGTGTCACCACACCCATGCGGGGTCCCGTCGTTCGAGGAAGGCCGTCATCCCCTCCCGTGCCTCGGGGGAGGCGAAGAGCGCTGCCGAGCGGGCGATGAGGTCTTCGGAGTGCTGGTCGAAGCTCTGCAGAACGGTAGCCGTGAGAAGCTCCTTCGATGCCATCAGCCCCTGTGGTGAGGCCCTGCGCAGTCCGTCCAGTACGGGTACGAGCGCCTTGTCGATGTCCTCGTCCGCCATCGTGACGAGGCCGATGCGGGCGGCTTCGGCCGCGTCGAAGCGTTCCCCGGTGAGGAAGTAGCGGCTCGCGGCGGCCGGGTCGAGGCGGGGCAGCAGGGGCAGGGAGATGACGGTCGGCGCGAGGCCCAGCCGGGACTCGGTGAGCGCGAAGCTCGCGCCGGGACCGGCCACCGAGATGTCGCAGGCCGCCAGGAGGCCGAGACCGCCGGCCCGGACGTGTCCGGTGACCCGGGCCACGACGGGCTTGGGGAGCGCGATGACGCCCCGCATCAGGGCGACGAACGCGGCCGGGTCGGGCGGGGACTTGAGGTCGGCGCCCGCGCAGAAGGTGTTGCCGGTGTGGGTGAGGACGACCGCCCGCACCGAGTCGTCGGCCGCGCATCTCTCCAGCGCCGCCGACAGGTCGCCGACGAGCCGCGCGGAGAGCGCGTTGCGGTTCGCCGGCGCGTCCAGGGTGAGGGTGGTGATGCCCCGGTCGTGGCCGGGCTCGGTCAGGGCCCCGGACGTCATGCGGTCATTCCCTTCTCGCGGTCGCGCAGTTCGCGCCGGAGGATCTTCCCCGACGCGGCGCGCGGTACGGCGTCGATGAACTCGGCCCGCCGGACCTTCTTGTACGGGGCGACGCGCTCGGCGACGTACGCCATGACGTCCTGCTCCGTGAGTGCCCCGGCGTCGGGTGACGGTCCGCGGACCAGATACGCCTTGGGGACCTCGTTGCCGTCCTCGTCGTACACCCCGATGACGGCCGCGTCCGCGAGGTGTTCGTGGCCCAGCAGCAGGGCCTCCAGCTCGGCGGGGGCGACCTGGAAGCCCTTGTACTTGATCAGCTCCTTGACCCGGTCGACGACGAACAGCCAGCCGTCCGCGTCGATGCGGCCGATGTCCCCGGTGTGCACCCAGCCGTCCGCGTCGATCATGCCGGCGGTGGCCTCGGGGCGGCCGAGGTAGCCCTTCATCACCTGGGGGCCCCGGATGAGCACCTCCCCGTCGGTGCCGGTCTCCGCGTCCAGGCCGGGCTCGTCGAGGGACACGATGCGCATCTCGGTGCTGGGCAGCAGCTTCCCGACGGCGCCGGGCGGCGGATTCCCGGCGGACAGCGGCACGACATGGGTGCCGGGCGACAGTTCCGTCATCCCGTACGCCTGGCGGACGGGCAGCCCCAGCCGCTCGGCGCAGGCGGAGGCGAGCGCGGCGTCCAGCGGGGCGGCGGCACTGACGATATAGGCGAGCGACGACAGGTCGTACTGGTCCACAACCGGGTGCTTGGCCAGCGCCAGGACGATCGGCGGGGCCACGAACAGGCCCGTGATCCGCTGCTTCTCGATCACGGAGAGGAAGTCCACGAGGTCGAAGCGCGGCAGCACGACGACCGTGGCACCGGAGCGCAGCGGGGCGTTCATCAGCGCGGTGAGGCCGTAGATGTGGAAGAAGGGGAGCACGGCGAGGATGCGGTCGCCGGGGCCGGAGGGAACGAGCGGACTCAGCTGCTCCAGGTTGGTCGCGATGGAGCGGTGCGTGAGCATGACGCCCTTGGGGGCGCCGGTGGTACCCGAGGAGTACGGGAGGACCGCCACATCCTCGCCGGGGTCGAAGCCGATCCGCGGTTCGGGAGCGGTGGAGCCCGCCATGTCCTGGATGGAGCGGTGGCCCTCGGCGCGGTCGCAGACGAATATCTCCTCCACACCGCCCGCGAGCGCGGCGGCCCGGCGGGCGGCTTCGAGGAACGGCGACACGGTGACGATCCAGCGGGCGCCGGAGTCGCTCAGCTGCTTGGCGAACTCCTCGGCCGTGGCGAGCGGGTGGACCGTGGTGACGGAGGCACCGGCGCGGGTGGCCCCGTAGAAGACGGCGGGGTAGGCGATCGTGTTGGGGCTGTGCAGCGCCAGGACGTCGCCCTTACGGAGTCCGGACTCGGCCAGGGCGGCGGCAACGCGCCGGTGGAAGCCGTCGAGCTGGGCGTAGGTGAGGGTGGCGCCGTTCGTCCCGTCGACGAGGGCGACGGTGTCGCCGAACCGCGCGGCCTCCCCCAGGACCGCTTCGTGGATGGGTGTGTCGAGGGCCTGGACATCTGCGTACTCGCTGCGGAACACCATGGCGGTCCCCTGAGGTCGTGGTGTGGCCGGATCGGCGCCCCCGGGCCGTGGAGCGGGCGGGGGCGCCGTACGGAGGTGGAGAAGCGGGCCGGTCCGGATCGGTCGGGAGCCAGAATCACCCGTGACGGCAGGGTCTGGGGAGACCCTGGACCGAACCCGTTCGCCGCCGCGCCCGCGTCAGTACGACTTGGGCAGACCGAGCGACTGGTGGGAGACGTAGTTCAGGATCATCTCCCGGCTGACCGGGGCGATCCGGGCCACCCGGGACGCGGTGATCAGTGCGGCGAGCCCGTACTCGCGGGTGAGGCCGTTGCCGCCGAGGGTGTGGACTGCCTGGTCGACGGCCTTCACGCAGGCCTCCCCGGCCGCGTACTTCGCCATGTTCGCGGCCTCGCCCGCGCCGATGTCGTCGCCGTCGTCGTACAGCCTGGCGGCCTTCTGCATCATCAGCCGGGCGAGCTCCAGCTCGATGTGCGCGGTGGCCAGCGGATGCGCGATGGCCTGGTGGGAGCCGATGGGCTCGCGCCACACCTGGCGGGTCCTGGCGTACTCGACGGCCCGGCCGAGCGCGTACCGGCCCATGCCGATGCCGAAGGCGGCGGTCATCACGCGCTCCGGGTTCAGCCCGGCGAAGAGCTGGAGCAGCCCGGCGTCCTCGTCGCCGACGAGTGCGCCGGCGGGCAGCCGCACGTCGTCCAGGACCAGCTCGAACTGCTTCTCCGGTGCCTGGAGTTCCATGTCGATCTGCGAGCGCCCGAAGCCCGGGGCCTCGCGCTCCACGATGAACAGGCACGGCTTGAGCTTGCCGGACCTGGCGTCCTCGGTCCGGCCGACGATCAGGGTGGCGTCGGCGATGTCGACGCCGGAGACGAAGACCTTGCGTCCGGTGAGCAGCCAGTCGGCGCCGGGTCCGGAGCCGTCACGGCGGGCGGTGGTGGTGATGCGGTGCGAGTTGGAGCCGGCGTCCGGCTCGGTGATGCCGAAGGCCATGGTGAGGCTGCCGTCGGCGAGCCCCGGCAGCCACTGCCGCTTCTGCGCCTCGGTGCCGAAGCGGGCGATGACGGTGCCGCAGATCGCCGGCGAGACGACCATCATCAGCAGGGGTGCGCCCGCCGCCCCCAGCTCCTCCAGGACTATGGAGAGTTCGGCCAGACCGCCGCCCCCGCCGCCGTACTCCTCGGGCAGGTTCACCCCGAGGTAGCCGAGCTTGGCGGCCTCGTCCCACAGCTCGCGGGGGTGGGCGCCCTCGCCGATCACGGAGGTCATGTAGTCGCGGCCGTAGCGCTTGCCGAGGGCGGCGACGGCGGCGCGCAGTGCCTGGTGCTCTTCGGTTTCGAGGACGGTGCTCATACGTTCTCCTCCGGTGCGGCGGGTTCGGTGACGACGGCGAGCAGGGCGCCGACCTCGACCTGGCGGCCGGGTTCGGCGAGCAGTGCGGTGAGGGTGCCGGCGGCGGGGGCGAGGATGCGGTGCTCCATCTTCATCGCCTCCAGCCAGATCAGTGGCTGCCCGGCCGCCACGGACACGCCCGGGGCCAGTCCGTCCGCGAGGCGTACGACGGTGCCGGGCATCGGGGCGAGCAGCGAGCCGGGTTCGGCCCGGGTGCTGGGGTCGGTGAAGCGGGGCAGCGCGGTGAAGGTGTACGAGCCGGTGGCGCCGTCCACGTACACCCGGTCGCGGTGGACGGTGATGTCGAAGTGGCGGGTGACACCGCCGGTTTCGAGGGTGACGCGGTCGGGGCGGACGGCGAGGACGCGGACGCCGGGTGCGTCGTGCGGTACCGGGCCGCCGCGGGTGGTGCGGTAGACGGCCTCGTGCTCGGTGCCGTCGGGTTCGCCGCGGTAGCGCTTGGTCTGCGGCTGCGAGGGGACGTTGCGCCAGGCCCCGAAGCGGCCGGGCCCGGGGGCGGTGCGCACGGCCTGGGCGAGGGCGGCGGCGAGGGCGGCGCGGGCCGGGTCGCCCTCCCCCGGGGCGGTGAGGTCCGCCAGGTACCGGTCGTAGAAGCCGGTGTCCGGGCGGCCGGCGGCGAAGTCCGGGTGGCGCAGGGACCGTACGAGCAGGTCGCGGTTGGTGACCGGGCCGTGGATACGGGCGCGCTCCAGGGCGCGGGCGAGGAGGCGTACGGCCTCGGGGCGGGTGGGCGCGTGGGCGATGACCTTGGCGATCATCGGGTCGTAGTGCACGCCGATGGTGTCGCCGCCGGTGTATCCGGTGTCCAGGCGCAGTCCGGGCGCGTCCGGGACCTCCAGCGCGGCCAGCCGCCCGGTCTGCGGCTGCCAGTCGCGCGCCGGGTCCTCGGCGTAGAGCCGGGCCTCGACGGCGTGCCCCACGGGCTGCGGCGGCCCGTCGGCGGGCAGCGGCTCCCCCTCCGCGATCCGCAGTTGCAGCGCGACCAGGTCGAGCCCGAACACGGCTTCCGTCACCGGGTGTTCGACCTGGAGCCGGGTGTTCATCTCCAGGAAGTACGGGCGCCCCCCGTCCGACAGCAGGAACTCGACGGTGCCCGCGCCCACATAGCCGACGGCCCGCGCGGCGGCGACGGCCGCCTCGTGCAGCCCGGCCCTCAGCGCGTCGTCCAGACCGGGTGCCGGGGCCTCCTCGATCACCTTCTGGTGGCGGCGCTGGAGCGAGCAGTCCCGGGTCCCGAGAGCCCACACGGTGCCGTGCGCGTCCGCCATGACCTGGACCTCGACATGCCGGCCGCGCTCCACGTACGGCTCGGCGAACACCTCACCGTCCCCGAAGGCGGCCGCCGCCTCGGCGGAGGCGGCCGTCACCTCGGCCTCCAGCGCCCCCAGGTCCCGTACGACCCGCATGCCGCGCCCGCCCCCGCCCGACGCGGCCTTCAGCAGCAGCGGCAGATCGGCGTCCGTCACGCTCGCGGTGTCCAGGGGCGCCAGCAGCGGTACCCCGGCCGCCCCCATCAGCTCCTTGGCCCTGGTCTTGGACGCCATCAGCTCGATGGCCTCGACCGGCGGCCCGATCCAGCGGAGCCCGGCCTCCTGGACGGCGGCGGCGAACGCGGCGTTCTCGGAGAGGAAGCCGTACCCGGGATGCACCGCGTCGGCGCCCGCCGCCAGCGCGGCGGCCACGACGAGATCGCCGCGCAGATACGTGTCCGCCGGGGCGGCCCCCGGCAGCCGTACGGCCAGGTCGGCCTCCCGTACGTGCAGGGCGTCCGCGTCGGCGTCCGAGTACACGGCAACGCCGGTGATGCCCAGATCGCGGCAGGTGCGGAAGATCCGGCAGGCGATCTCGCCCCGGTTGGCGACGAGCAGAGTGGAGATCATCTGGGGCCTCACATCCGGAAGATGCCGAAGCCGCCGCGGGCGCCTTCGACCGGGGCGGTATGGATCGCGGACAGGCACATCCCGAGGACGGTCCTGGTGTCGCGCGGGTCGATGACCCCGTCGTCGTACAGCCGCCCGGAGAGGAACATCGGCAGGGACTCCGACTCGATCTGCTGCTCCACCATGGCGCGCAGCCCGGCGTCCGCCTCGTCGTCGTACGGCAGCCCCTTCGCGGCGGAGGAGGCGCGGGCCACGATGGAGAGCACCCCCGCGAGCTGCTGCGGCCCCATGACGGCGGACTTGCTGCCGGGCCAGGCGAAGAGGAAGCGGGGGTCGTAGGCGCGGCCGCACATGCCGTAGTGCCCGGCGCCGTAGGAGGCGCCCATCAGCACGGAGAGATGCGGGACCTTCGAGTTCGACACCGCGTTGATCATCATCGCGCCGTGCTTGATGATTCCCCCCTGCTCGTACTCCTTGCCGACCATGTAGCCGGTGGTGTTGTGCAGGAAGAGGAGCGGGATGTCGCGCTGGTTGGCCAGCTGGATGAACTGGGCGGCCTTCTGCGACTCCTCGCTGAACAGCACGCCCTGCGCGTTGGCGAGGATGCCGACGGGATAGCCGTGCAGGGCGGCCCATCCGGTGACCAGGCTGGTCCCGTACAGCGGCTTGAACGCGTCGAAGTCCGAACCGTCGACGAGCCGGGCGATGACCTCGTGCGGGTCGAAGGGCACCTTCAGGTCCCCCGGCACGATCCCGATCAGCTCGTCCTCGTCGTACTCGGGCGGCTCGGCGGGCCCCGGATCGGCGTGCGCCTTGCGCCAGTTGAGCCGGGCGACGATCCGGCGGGCCCGGCGCAGCGCGTCGTGCTCGTCCACCGCGAAGTGATCGGCGAGCCCGGACGTACGGGCGTGCATCTCGGCGCCGCCGAGCGATTCGTCGTCGCTCTCCTCACCCGTGGCCATCTTCACCAGGGGCGGTCCGCCGAGGAAGACCTTGGACCGTTCCCGGATCATGACGGTGTGGTCCGACATGCCGGGGACGTACGCCCCGCCGGCCGTCGAGTTCCCGAACACGACCGCGACGGTGGGGATACCGGCGGCGGAGAGCCGGGTGAGGTCGCGGAACAGCGCCCCGCCGGGGATGAAGATCTCCTTCTGGGAGGGCAGGTCCGCGCCCCCCGACTCCACCAGGCTGATGCAGGGGAGCCGGTTGGCGAAGGCGATCTCGTTGGCGCGCAGGGCCTTCTTCAGCGTCCACGGGTTGGACGCGCCGCCGCGCACGGTCGGGTCGTTCGCGGTGATCAGGCATTCGACGCCCGACACCACACCGATCCCGGTGACGAGGGACGCGCCCACCGCGTAGTCGCTGCCCCAGGCGGCGAGCGGGGACAGCTCCAGGAACGGGGTGTCCGGGTCGAGGAGCAGCTCGATCCGTTCCCGCGCCAGGAGCTTGCCGCGCTTCCGGTGCCGCGCGAGGTACTTCTCACCGCCGCCCGCGAGGGCCTTGGCGTGCTCGGTGCCGAGTTCGGCCAGCTTGCCGAGCATGGCCTCGCGGTTCGCGGCGTACTCGGGTCCGGCGGTGTCGAGCGCGGTCGGCAGGACGGTCATGCGGTCACCTCCGGGGCGGGGGCGGGGGCGGGGGCGGGTGCGGTCCCGGCCTCGGGGGCGGGTGCGGTCTCAGGGGCAGGGGCAGAGGAAGGGGCGGTCCCGGCCTCGGGGGCGGGTGCGGTCCCGGCCTCGGCCTCGGCCTCGGCGAGCAGGGCTTCGGGGACCGGGAGGCACCGGGACCGCAGCCACTCCCCCACCGCCTTGGCCTGCGGGTCGAAGCGGGCCTGGGCGGCGACCCCTTCGCCCAG
The DNA here is from genome assembly GCF_044542225.1 of Streptomyces sp. NPDC079020. Taxonomy (NCBI): domain Bacteria; kingdom Bacillati; phylum Actinomycetota; class Actinomycetes; order Kitasatosporales; family Streptomycetaceae; genus Streptomyces; species Streptomyces sp. NPDC079020. The sequence continues at coordinate 296,110 of NZ_JBITUB010000003.1, read as the reverse complement.
GAGGCCCTGGACGGTGAAGTTCAGGGCGCGCAGGTTCGGCAGGACATGGCGTACGACGGTCAGTCCGGCGGTCTCCGGGAGCAGTTCCCCGAACCGCTCGACGGTCAGCTCGTGCGCCAGCCACCGCCATGCCTCATCGGTGCGCACCCAGACCCCCACGTTGGCGTCGCCGCCCTTGTCCCCGCTGCGGGCACCCGCGATACGCCCGAGGGGTGCGGTGCGGGTGGGTCCGGGAGGCAGGGGTACGGGAAGGCCGGGCGGGTGCGCGAGGTCCTCCAGTACCCGGGTGGCGGGGGCCGGTGGCACCTCCTCCCGCGCCCCGTCCGGCAGGACGGCGAGGTGCGGGACGTCCCCGGCCGGTACGTGGCGGGCCTCGAACACCCCGTAGGGCGCGCCCTTCCCGGGCGGGGCGGTGACATGGAAGCCCGGGTAGCTGCCGAGCGCCAGCTCCACGGCGGCGCCCGACACGGCACGCCCGACGCGCTCGGCGTCCTGGTCCCGGACGACGAGCCGGAGCAGTGCGCCGGCGGTCTCCTCGGTGGCCGCGTCGGGCCGGTCGGTCCGGACCAGCTCCCAGCGCACCTCGGCCGGCCGGACTCCGCTCCGGTCGAAGGCGTCCTCGAACTGCGCCCGGACGAGACGTGCCTTGGCCTCGATGTCGAGACCGGTCAGCACGAAGACGACCTCGTTGCGCCAGCCGCCGAGCCGGGTGAGCCCGGCCTTGAGGGTCGGCGGCGGGGCCTCGCCCCGCACCCCCGAGACACGGACCCGGTCCGGCCCGTCCTGGGTGAGCCGTACGGTGTCGAGTCGGGCGGTGACATCGGGCCCCGCGTACCGGGCGCCGCCGGTCTCGTACAGGAGTTGGGCGGTCACGGTGCCGATGTCGACGACGCCGCCCGTACCGGGGTGCTTGGTGATGACGGACGAGCCGTCGGCGTGGATCTCGGCGAGCGGGAAGCCGGGCCGGCGCATGTCGTGCTCGGCGAAGAAGGCGTAGTTCCCGCCGGTGGCCTGGGTGCCGCACTCCAGCACATGCCCGGCGACGACGGCCCCGGCGAGCGCGTCGAGGTCGCCCGGTCCCCAGCCGAAGTGCGCGGCGGCGGGCCCGGTGACGAGGGCTGCGTCGGTGACCCGTCCGGTGACGACGACATCGGCCCCGCCCCGCAGACAGGCGGCGATGCCCGCGCCGCCGAGGTAGGCGTTGGCGGTGAGGTACCCCGCGGGCACGGGCAGGGCGTCGCCCTCGACATGGGCGACGCGCACGGGCACACCCACCGTGGCGGCCAGTTCCCGGACGGCGTCGGCCAGCCCGGCGGGGTTGAGCCCCCCGGCGTTGGCGACGATCCGAACCCCGCGCTCATGGGCGAGCCCGAGCCCCTCTTCGAGCTGGCGCAGAAAGGTGGTGGCGTACCCGCGGCGGGGGTCCTTCAGTCGGCTGCGGCCGAGGATGAGCATGGTCAGCTCGGCGAGATAGTCACCGGTGAGGATGTCGAGGGGCCCGTCGGTGAGCATGTCGCGGAAGGCGTCGAAGCGGTCGCCGTAGAACCCGGAGGCGTTGCCGATCCGCAGGGGTTCGGTCCGCGCGGGCCGTATCGGCGGGCGCGGTACCGGCGGGGTCCGCATCAGTGGCCCTTCCGGGGTGCGCGCCCGGCTCCCGCAGGGCCCGCGAACGCCTGCGCGATGTCCAGCCACCGGCCGGCGTCGGGCCCGACGGCGGTCACGGCGAGGTCGTCGCGGTGGGCGCGCCGGGTGACCAGGAGACAGAAGTCGAGGAGCGGTCCGGTGACGCGCTGCGGGGCGCCTTCGGGCCCGTACGTGATCAACTCGCCGCCGGGTACGGACAGTTCCACCCGGAACTCCTCCCCGGGCGGCTCGATCCCCCGTACCGCGTAGGCGTAGTCCCGGGCCCGGACCCCGATCCGCGCCACATGCCGCAGCCGGGCGGTCGGCGTGCGGGCCGCACCGAGGGCATCGGCGATGTCCTGTCCGTGCGCCCAGGTCTCCATGATCCGCGCGGTGGCCATCGAGGCGACGCTCATGGGCGGCCCGTACCAGGGGATACGGGTCCCCGCCGGGGCGGTGCGCAGCACTTCGTGGAGCCGCTGCCGTCCCGCCCGCCAGCGCGCGAGCAGGGCGTCCGGGCCGTGGGCGGCCACCAGTTCGCCGGCGGCCTCGTCCACGAAGGAGTCGGGGCGCTCCAGCGCCTTGGTCACCTCGCCGGCGAACGCCCCGGGGTCGTTCGCGGCGAGCAGCGCGACCTCGTCGGTCCAGGAGAGGTGGGCGACCTGATGGGCGACGGACCACCCGGCGGCGGGCGTCGCGAGAGCCCACTGCTCGGGCATCAACTCCCCTACCATCAGGTCGACTTCTCCGCTCTCGTCGAGCAGGTCGTCGAGCAGGCCGCCGATCACGGCTGCGGCATCGGACACGTGCGCTCCCCTCGGGGCAAGGCGTGGTGCCCAGGAGCATGTCAGCGCCCCGGAAAACAAACAAGCATGCTTGCATGATTTTTGACGCGCCAATCGGCGGGCGGCTTGTCGGAGGGCGGTGCGAGGATGGGGACGCGCCCCGGGAAGGAGACGACCGGGGCGCGGACGAGGGCAGGTTTCGAGCGGTCGGAGGCAGCATGGCCAAGGAATTCCAGGTGACTTACGACTGCGCCGATCCGGGCGCGCAGGCGGCGTTCTGGGCCGAGGCGCTGGGCTATCGCGTCCAGCCCCCGCCGGAGGGCTTCCCCGACTGGCCGTCCGCGCTGACGGCGTGGGGCGTACCGCCCGAGAAGCACAACAGCCGTTCGGCCATCACGGATCCGGACGGCAAGGGGCCGAGGGTGTTCTTCCAGAAGGTCCCGGAGGGCAAGACGGCGAAGAACCGCCTGCACCTGGATCTGCGCGCGGCACCCGGCCAGACCGGGGACGAGCGGATGGCCACGCTGGAGGTGGAGGCCGCCCGGCTGGAGGAGCTGGGCGCGAAGCGGCTGTACCGGCTCGACCCCGATGGCGTGGACGAGGGAATCATCGTGATGGCCGACCCCGAGGGCAACGAATTCTGCCTGGACTGAGGGCGGGGCGGACTGAGGGCGGGGCGGGCCGGGGGCTGGGCGGGCCGGGGACTGGGCGGCGGCCTGCGCGCCGTCCGGCCCGTCAACTGCCGAGCCCGTTGGTCAGTTGATTCCCCGGATCCCTTCGCACGACGCCACCGGTCGCGCCAAGGCACCCCGCGCGACGTCACTCCCCGCGCGAGGCGGCCTCCGCCATCCGGGCGGTGGTGCTGGCGCCGTCCAGGGCCTCGCGCACGATGTCCGCGTGGCCGCTGTGGTGCGCGATCTCCCGGAAGACGTGCATCAGGGCGTGCCGGACGGTCCAGCTGACCGGCTCCGGCGGCGACCACGGGTACTGCGGCAGTGTCACCGTACGGTTGAGATCGGTCTCCTCCCGCACCGCACGGTCGAACTCCCCTGCGGCCACGTGAAAGGCGTCGAGCGCGCCGGCCAGGGTCTCGGTGTCGGTCAGCCGGTTGCCGTCGGGGTCGAGGTCGGACCAGCCGACCTCGGCCGGTGCCGTGCCGTCGACCACGTCGAGCCAGCCGCGCTGCACCTGCGCGAGATGCTTGACCAGCCCGCCGAGTGTCAGCTCGCTCACCGTCGTACGGGAGCGGGCCTGCTCCTCGGTGAGGTCCGCGACGGTGTAGAGGAAGTTGGTGCGCTGGTCGGCGACCAGTGCCAGCAGGTCCTCGCGCTCCACGGACTGAGGGAGGTCCGAGCCGGTCGATGTCATCGTGCCGTCCTTCTGATCGTTCTGGATCAACCAGCCGATTCTGCGCCCCGCGACCGGCCGGACGATGGCATTCCGGCCAGGTCGTCCCAGGTGGACCCGTGTGGACCCGCGCGGACCGCGCATGGCCCGTCCCCGTCGCCGGGCCGGTGACCGCGCTCAGACGCGGCGGACCCGCCAGAGCCACACGGCCGCACCGACCATCAGGGCGAGGCTTCCCAGGTTGCCCAGAAGGGCCTGCATTTCGCCCGCTTCCCAGCCACTGATCACATTCCAGGTGACGATGACGGTGGTCGGCACGATGACGGTGAGCAGTACACCGGTCGTCTTCTGGACGGCGGTCCAGTGCACCGAGGTGCAGAGGAGCACCGCGCCGGTGACGCGGAACAGGAAGCCGAACACCGCGCCGGGATCGAACGCCGCGTCGGGGCCGATGGAGAAGATCATCGTGAAGGGCAGCGCGAGGGTGAGCATCAGGAGCGGGACCAGGGGGTGGACCTTCCCGCGCCGGGCGGGCACGCCGGCACCGCTCCCGGCCGGAGCCCCGGCGGTCGCGGCGGTCCCGGCGGTCGCGGGGGTCCCGCCGCCCGCCTCGGCCAGTGCTGTCGCCGCGATCGTGCGGGGGTCCCCCAGCTCCGCGAGGATCTCGCCGATCGCGGCGTCGGGGCGTTCGGCGCGCGTCACCTCTATGTGCTCGGCGAGGTCGGCGAGGAGCTCCTGCCGACGGTCGGCGGGGAGCGCGGAGGCCTCGCGCTCGACGGCGGAGAGGTAGTCGCGTACGGGTTCGGCAGAAGTCTTCATGCGTGGTCTCCGGTGGGGGGATGCGGGGTGGCCAGGAAGGCGTCGACGGCGTTGCGGAAGCCGGGCCAGACGCGGGTGAACTCGTCGAGTGCGGTCCGGCCGCTGTCGGTGAGCGCGTAATAGCGACGGGGCGGTCCGGAAGCGGACTCCTGCCAGGTGGTGGTGACCAGGTCGTCGCGGCGAAGCCGGGAGAGCAGCGGGTAGACCGTGCCCTGGCTGGTGGCCAGGGCACCGGAGTCCTCCAGGGCGTGGAGGAGTTCCACGCCGTAGCGGGGGCGGTCCCGCATCAGCGCGAGTACGCAGTACTCCAGGACGCCCTTGCGCAGCTGGGCGGCTGCCCGAGCCTGCTTGGTCGAATCACCTGGTTCCATGCGATGCAAGATACCGGACGGCGGGCGTGGAAGGGAAGGCGAGGCGCGGACCCCCTCGACCTGCGCCTCCCTCTCCTTCCCGGCAGCGGGCCGCCCCCTCCGGCCCACCGGGACCGGGCGTCGCCCGCGCATCGCCCGCATCGCCCGCAACCGGCTCCTGGCGTGCGGCGCCCCGAAGGTGCCGGATGCGGAGTGGAGGCAACGGCAGGTACGAGCGGAACTGTCCAGCCGCCGGCAGCCGGGACACCAGCGCCCCTTCGACCAGCTGGCAACCGAGGTTGCGACGTGGCGGGAGAGGGCATTGCCCGGAACGCCTTGAGTGTCCCGGGCAGGGTGTGTGAGTGGCAGCGGCGGGGCTACAGGGAGAGCCGCAGGTCCCAGCCGTCGCCGATGCTGTTCAGGGCGGGGGTGTAGGTGGCGGGGGCGGGGCGCCCTGCCTCTTCCCACTGCGTCAACCAGTCGCGGAGCACGGTCAGGGACGGGGAGTCGGGGGCGTCGGCGAGGATCGTGCCGTCCTGTTGGATGACGGCGGCCGTGGTGGTGGTGTGGCCGATCGCCCACATGTCCGGTGTGAGCACGGCCATGGTGAGGCTGTGGTCGCTGCGGGTGGCGGCGAGAGTCCGCCAGGACGGCAGGTCCATTTCCTCACCGTGGTACAGCTCGGTGTGCGCGTCCGTCAGCAGCCGACCCAGCGCTGTGCGGGCCCTGGTGTGCAGCTGGTCGTCCTCGCCGCGCCAGGCGATGGAGATCCAGGAAGGGGCGGGAAGACGGTTCTCCCAGTCCACCCACCGGCCGGGCAGGTCCAGGTCGGTCTTGGGTGAGCTGGTCGCCTCGATGTACCCGCCGGTGAACACCTCCTCGACGATCGGTTCGCCGCCGGTGACGCGGATCTTGGCGACGACGGCCATGTTGGGCACGGCCGCGATCGGCAGCGGCGCGACGATCAGGCCTCCGTCGACGACCTGGTCCACCCACGCCTTGGGCAGCAGCGGCGGGGTGCACCAGGCCACCATCCGGTCGTACGGGGCCCGCTCGGGAAAGCCGCCGGTGCCGTCCGCAGCGAAGCAGCGGACGTGGTCCACACCGCGCTCGTGGTGGATAAGGCCCGCCCAGCGGGTCAGGTAGGTGTCGATGTCGAGGCTGGTCACCTGCCCGGTGGGGCCGACGAGATCGGCGAGCAGGGCGCCGGAGTAACCGGAGCCGGTGCCGAACTCCACGACGTTCATGCCCGCTTCGACGCCCAGGGTGGACAGTTCGCGGTGGATGACGGCCGGGTTCGAGCGGTGCGGTGTGGCGCCGCGGCCTTCGTGGTGGGTGTAGTGGCGCTCGGGGACGGTCTCGGCAGCCAGGGCGACGGCGGACATCAGCCTGGGTACTTCCTAGATAAAGCTCACAAGGCGCTGCACAACGGCTGAGCATTAGGCCGCGTCCCATTTATGGGCGCGGCCACCCCGCCACTCCACCCACCGCGGGTCATCGAGCAGAAGATCTGGATCCAGCAAGCCCGCGTCAGCGAGGAAGACGGTCAGGTCGTGATCCGAGAAGGCCAGCCCCAATATCTGGCCGCGCACAGTGACACGCCGCCCGCCGGAAGGCGACGGTCGGTGCACGATAATGGGTGCTGTGCGCATGAAGCCAGCGTGCAACGGAGATCGTCCTACCGCATCCCGGCCTTGCCTGAGCAGTACGCCAGCACCATCGATGCAAATTTCGTTGAGCAGAGCGATATGGCCATCGACCCAGCAGGGCGATGGCCATATCTGAGCGACCGGCCCGAAGGTACGAGCTGCGCACGACCGTCTACGTACGTGCCACGTGCTGGTACGCGCCAGCTTCGACGGTGGTCACACACTCAGCAAATGCGGAACGCGGTCTCTCCCACGGGTCGGGGACATCCTGGTCGCCGAGGTACAGCACCACGTGCGGGCCGGCGTCCGCGGCCGGGAGCTGTTTCAGAGCGGCGAGCACGGTGGCGTCCATGGCGAGTACGACATCGGCCCATGCGAGGAGTTCTTCGCTGACCTGGACGCCGCGATGGGTGCTCAGGTCGTAGCCGTGCTCGGCGGCGACCTCGATCATGGTGGGGTGGGCGGCGCGCCCTACGTGCCAGTCGCGAATGCCGGCGGAGCGGACCTCAACCGCGGTCCCGCCGTGCTGGGCGAGTACGGCTGCCGCGAGCGGGGCGCGGCAGTGACAGCCCATGCACACCGTCAGGATCCGCCGGGGCCGGTCGGCGCTCACGGTGTGACGACTTTCTCGACCTCGATGGCCAGCACCCCGAGTGCTTCCTTCTCCGCGGGGAAGATGTCGCGGATCGCGCGCAGCTGCTCCTCGACGGTGACCGTGGGGTTGATGTCGGCCGCGTTCTCGTGGTCGAACATCTCGTCAAAGCTGTCGTACCTGGTGACGCGCTTCACGCGGGTCAGGGTGTTCTCGGCGCGGCAGGTGAAGCGGATCTGGTCGCCCGCCTTGATCCGCAGCATCGAGGAGTAGGCGACGCGCACCTCGACAGTCTTGGACCCGTTGGCGATGAGGTCGTAGTACTGCTTGTAGATCGGCATGTCCCGGGACCGGGGGGTCGTGGCGAGGTGGGAGGGGCGCGAAGCCATGAGACGTCCTAACTCCTGTGAGGTGAAACTTCGGAAGAAGTGCTTGGGGTCGGTCAGCAGGTGGCCGACCATCCAGAGCAGTGCGTCGACGTACTGGTCGGTGGTGCCGGGCCAGTCGGTCGTGGAGAGCATCCACGGTTCGACGCCGGGGAAGTCGCTGATCGCGGCCGCGCGTATGAGCGACTTGGACAGCTTGCCGCCGGTGTCGGACAGCACCTGGGGGGTGAAGATCCGGACGGGCATTGCGCGGGCCGGGGTGCCCAGCTCGGCGAGCGCCCCGTCGACCAGCTGGCAGCCGAACGCCCAGTCGCCGCCCTTGAGCATGACGTGCAGGGTCCGGGTGTTGCGGGTGAACGCCCGTTCCTTCACCACATTGCGGTACAGGGTGGCCAGGTCCAGATAGCCGCCGTCCATGGGATCGATGCACAGCTCGTAGGGGCCGTGGTCGTGGCAGATCGCGGAGAACACGGCGCCGTCGCCGTCGAGCCGCACCAGTCGGGTGCGTTCTGCCCGCTTCTCGGCCCATCCGCATGTGGGGCAGGGCAGCCGGGTGTGGACCACACCCGTGGACGGGTTCAGCCACCACCGCAGATCGTCCAGGACCTCCAGGGTACGGAGGAACTCGGCCCGGAACGCGGGGCTGGCCTGCTGGTCGCTGTACGTCTCGGTGCTGTACTCGACGTCGGTGGCGTCCGACAGGGAGTCGAAGAAGGGCCGATAGTAGCCGTCGATCAGGGTGGCGACGCCGTCCTTGCCGAGCGCGTGGTGGTACGTCTGCTGGTAGGCGTGGTGGGTCTCGGGGTCGAGGACGATGTCGTACGGGGCGTTGTCGAGCGCCCCGAACTTCACCGCGGTGTCGGTGCGGAACACGCGCCGGGCCTGCTGGGCGAGGAGGAACGCCGACGCCTGGACCAGGTTCGTGCCCAGGTGCGGGGCGCCGTTGATCTGCGTGCCGACGACGAACTCGATGCGTTGGGGGCGCATCGCCTGCACGCGGGGGCGGATCATGTCGATGGTGCGCAGTAGGGCATTCGCGAGGACGCTGTTCGGTGAGATCAGGGTCGGTGCTGTGTGCGCGGACATGATGCTCCCTCTACATGGCTGGGCGGATGTTGGCGCGGATGAAGTCGAGCCGTGCGCCGGCCTCGTCGGCCGGGACGAACAGCGGCTCGTACCCGGCGTCGTAGTAGCCCTGCACGATCAGTTCGTGGACCCGCCGGATCTCGCGGTCCTTCGCGAAGACCACGTCCGACTCGTCCTCGAAGTTGGTCAGCGGGTCGAGAACGAACACGACGTCGTACCGGTAGATGCGGGTGGCTTCCTCCAGCTCGGGGTACGGGGAGAGACCGAAGAACGCGTCCCACCCGTAGCCGTCGGGGATGCCCCGGTTGTAGAACCGCAGCCCCTGCTTGTGGGCGCAGTACTCATCGACGAACGACCGCAGCACCTCGCGGGAGTAGTCGCGTCGGTCGCCGACCTCCAGGTGCCGGCCGAGGCGCTCGCGGTGCCGGCGGTAGATCTCCCGTGCGGGCTCTCCCTCGGTGGCGGGGAGCCCGGCAGCTGCGACCGCTTCGAACAGCGCTTCCTTGCCCGCGCTGGGTCCGCCGGTGATGACGTAGCGGCGGGGCGGTATCACCGGACTGTCGTGAGGGGTGTTCATGAGGTCGTCTCCTTGTCGTCGGGGTCAGAGGTCAGAGCGGTCCGCCAGGTGGTCATCAGTGCGTCGCCGTCCGGCGCCTCCCGTACTGCCGCCGTGAAAAGGGCGGGGTCAGGGGCCGACGAGGCATCGGCGACGAGGAGCAGCTGCGCGGGCGACAGGGCAGGGGTCCAGCCGGCCAGGTCCGCCAGGTCGTGCGGGGCGGCGCCGTCGGGCAGCAGTTCGCCGCCGTACGCGGCGCGGTAGCGGCGGGCCTGGGCCTGCATCTGCCCGTACCGCCACAGGGCCGCGTCCGCCGTGGCGTCGGTGGAGTAGCCCATGCTGACCTGCCGTTCGACGGCCAGCAGTTCCGCCCGCAGTGCGTATACACACGCCCACAGGCGGGTCAGGGCTTCCTCGTGCTCCGCTGCTTCCCAGGCGTAGACGTCCGGCGGCAGGCGCCGGCGGCGCCGCGCCTTCCGTACGGGTGGCGCGCTCGCCCACGGCGCCGCCTGCGACGCCGCGTCCCGCTCCAGCGCGACGGCCAGGCCCACGAGGATCTCGGGCTCCACCCGCTTACGGAAGTGGTTCACCTCCCGGCCGGCCTCCTTCGCCGCGAGGTCCCGGCGAACGGTCAGGGTCAGACCGGGGCTGGCAGGTGGCAGACCGAAGAGCGCCTTCGCCGCACCCCGCAGCCCTTCGGGTTCGATCCGCCCGAGCACCCGGCGCAGCACGCCGTCGAGGGCTTCGGCCCGGCCAGCCGGGGTGGCGTCGGCACCCGCTCGCGCGCTGACACTGGCCAGGGCACCCAGGCGCGGCCAGTCGCCACGCGGGTCCGGGGGCAGCCCCTTACGAAGCAGCCCACGAAGCTCTTTCGCCAGTTCAGATGATTCTTCCAGGGCCACGCGGTCGGATCTCTCGACCGTGGTCACCATCGATCCACGCCCCCTTCATCGGTGCGAGAACCCCAGTGCAGCACAACGCCCAGTATTTGCCCAGTAGTTAGACCAGAAAGTACCCAGTCTCGCGACCCCTCGGCCGTCTGAGCGCCAATCCAGCACTTGTAACTCAGGGTGAGAGCCTGGTTGGCAGGCCAGGGCGCGAGCCTGTTCGCCACCCGAATCTGTGTCGAGCGCTCTCTCGGCGCCGACGAAGGCCGCATACACCTCAACGCCGTTGCGCCCGTCTGCGAGGCTCCCCCTGGCGCGCACCGAGGCCGGCGCCATACCCCTCGCCCGCTACGCCCGATGCAAGCACTCCGGGCGCACCACTCGCACCTAAGTATCCAGCGTTAGCGTGAGCAGCTTCTACTCACGCAAGAACGCGCTACAGTGACCAGCTCACACATGAGGTTCGCGCGCATTTAAGGATGATCATGAGGGTCCTGGAAGGCACACCTGAAGAAATCGCAGAATTCCTGCGCCTCACTAGAGAGGTATCCGGCGAAGAGACGCCCGAGACGGCCGACGTTCTGGCCTCAAGCACCGGCATGAGCGGCATGGAGGTTGCACTCTTCATCGACGGCAGGGGCCGAACCGCCGAGGGCAAGGAGCGCGTCAAGCAGTACCTGGACCAACTGGGGGATGTTGAGATCGTCACCGGGCAGTCGGCGCGGACCAAGGACGGTCAAACCGACTACCTGATGGTTCGCGACAACGGGAAGCGCCGATTCGGGGCAGTCGCGTACGTGAAGCCTGCCAACTCTGGGCTCACCCTACGGCTGACCCGAGACGATGTCGCCGACATCGCCACGGAATGCATCCACTTCCGCGACGTGAAGGACGGGCATCAGTACGTAGTCAACTGCCCGCTCACCTCGGACGAGGCAGTGAATTGGGCGGTGCAGTTGACGCAACGCGCCTTGGAGAAGGTTCGCTCGGCATAGCGGATTGGCCAAGCGGTTCAGGCGCCCGTCGCCACGTCAGGTGACCGGGCGCCATCCATGCCCGACCATCGTCACCAGACCGTGACGGGTCAGCATGAGACATCCGGCCTCCACCCCCACACAACTAAATCGGCGAAGCACCCCGCCGCCTCAACCCAGGGAGCAACTCATGTCCTACGCAAACGACCCGCAGCGCCTTGCTCGTCTACTCCGCAGCCTCGCATCCGCTCTCGAAGCGGCAGGCGTGAACACGTCAGGCAGCAGCACTGACCGTCACCTTATGGACGACGCGCGCAGTGCAGCCCGCGAGCTCGAAGGTCCCGACGATGGAAGACGGACGGGCCGCCTCGTCGCATTCTGAGGTGCACCGGAGGGAGCGTTGCCAGCCCCACGCCCTAGTCTGTGTATAGGCGCGGGGCCTGAACGCCCTAGGAGGACGACGTGCATCGCACCCGTTTGGACGCCGCGAAGTTCATCAGCCGCCAGCACGGCGAGCCGTACGACACTTTGCTCGGTGGTGAAGAGGCCCACGTTCTTCTCGCCACCGCCCACGCAGACCGCGTTTGCCCCTCGACGGGCCATAGGACCTCGTGGACGGATTGCTACGCCTCAGCCGACCTGTACTCGCTGGCCTGGAAGGCCCACCTCTTGCTCGACATGAGGGGCGCGGCACTCGCACCGGCCGAGCACCTGACCGGCGAAGATCGCCAACATGCGACCGCAGCGGGGCAGCTGGCAGAGAGCATTGCCCGAGAGGCACGGACTCTCGGCCTTGGCTGATTGAGCAGGGGGCGGCCGGACTCAGGTCCGCCCCCTCGCTGTGGGGTTCAACCGATACGGGGCGGGACGCGAAGAAGCACCGGCTGGTCCTGCCCCTCCCAGACAAGACGCAGTACCGGCGGAATCGGGGACTGCATGGACGCCGCCATCATGAACTCATGCACATCACCCGGCTCAAGCGAGAATTCGGCTTCCCAACCCCGCGCCATCGCATTGGGTAGTTCGGTGCAACGAATGTGCTGGGCAGCTGCGGTGCCCGAATTTATGAGCTGCCACACTGCTTTCCTGCTGTGCTCGATGCTGAGCACGGGGCGCGGGCGGTTGGCCTCTGCCTCCGCCGCGCGCAGCTCTTCGGCTGCACGCTGCTGATCAGCAAGCGTCAGCTCAGCCGCGACGGCCGACCGCACCGCAGCGTCCCCCGACCGACGTGCCTCGTCCACTGACTGCTCGGCCGCGTTTGCTGAACGGCGCCCATCCCGCTGTGCCCTGATGCTGATGACCAGAGCACCACCCGACGTTACGAATGCGGCCCATCCAGCCGCGTCTCCCCAGTCCATGGCCGGAAGGTACATGAGCGGGTCAGGCCACGTCCGACTGATGTGGCGGCAGAAGTGCGTAGAGACAGTCGATCAGGTGCCGGGCCTCATCGGGGCCGCGGACCTGCTGCGGGGGCCTGGCGATCGACAGAAGCCCTCGTGGATGGCGATAGGAAGGCACCGGATCCGGCGCTTGGGCCTCGAGTGGTCGCCTGCGCCGACTTCTTCACGGCGTAGCAGCAGAGGCGGCTGCCGTACAGGTCGAGCGCGTCGTCGGGATCCTCGTCGTAGTGGAGGGCAACTCCCTCCCACTGGCCCCATCCGTAGAGCCGTGCGAACTCCCGGTCGTCGTCGGTGCGCGGAGGGGCGGCCTCCGACTCCAGATCGCGCCGCTGCAACCACGCCTGCCATGCCGCGTTACCCGAAGGTCCAGCCGCACGGGTGTGCGCGGCTTCTCCGGGATGCTCCGCGGCATCGCGGGGCGGCCGGGCGCGCAGGCGGGCCGTGATGAGTGCGGCAGGGCGGGCCGGCCGCCAGTTGATCCACCAGGCGGTCAGTTCGGCGGCGATGTCGTGGACGTCCAGGCCCTGGTCGATCAGTGGCCGCAAGGCGAACGCCAGTCGGCGCAGCCCTTCCCCCTGGGTCCATCCGACCAAGGGCCGCACGGTCCGGGCGACATGGATGTCCTGGGCGACCCGGTGGGGACTCCGGGACTCCCGTACCCGTCGCGGTCCGTTGCTGGTTGACGAGGACGGGTATGCGGTTGTGCGCGGCGCGCGCTTGCGCGCAGTGTCTTTCAACCCCCCACCTGCATAAGCCTTACGCACGTTGGGGTAACGACCAAGAGATTGGGGTGCACGCCCTGAGCAACGGGCCGTGGCCGAAGCCGAGTTATCCACAGGGTGCGGCTGCTCCTGGGCTGCCGCGATTGCCCTCTTCCGGCCCTCCTCGGTGAAGCCGGTGACCCGGGCGGTGAAGCCCTCACCGCCCAGCCGGTGCCCATGTGCCTCGTCGTAGGAGGCCGGGACGGTAGCCGCGTAGATCGTGGCCGTACCGGCGTACGGCCGTCCGGGCAGCCTCAGGTTGGTACGGGACCCGTGCCGCACCCATGCCAGCGCACCGAGCTCCCGCAGAGCGCGAACGTGCCGCTTCACCGTGGCGGTGGAGATTCCACAGCGTCCGGCGGTGCCGGTCAGGTCATACAGCACCGTCCCGGCCACGTAGTCCATGCGAGCGGCCAGATCCCGCGCAATGCGCAGGGTCGTCTCACCGGCGCGCGGGTGGAGGCGGGCCTCCACGAGCCAGACGACAGCGCGCAGCCACGCCTGCGGCTGGGCATGGCGGCCGCCCGTCGCAGCGACTTCCTGCAGCGGGCGCGGGACAGGTTCCCCGTCCTGAATTGGGCATGGCGAAGAGGCGCGGCACTCGGCCGCGCCGGAAGAACGGCGCATCACAGTCCGGAGTGAAAGGCGGGACCACGGCCAGAGGCCGGCCCGCGGTACGGCCTACGGCAGAGCGGTCAGCAGCCCGACGTCGCCGGGCAGGGGTGATCCGTGCCTCAAACCGGGGCGATAGATAGTGACCGCGGGCAGGCCGGCCCTACGATGCATGCGGGATCCCTCTCATTGCTACTGGGCGGATTCCTTGGTCCACGGGCTGCGATCCCGTTGGTCCTCACGGCCGGGGCGGCTCCAACACCGCCCTGGCCGTTGTTGCTATTCGGCGGTACTGCCGCTCTTCTTCGGCGGCCGCTTGTCACCCCTGAGTCCCTTACCGATCTGCTGCGCACGGGCGGGGGTCACCTGGCCGATGATGTTCGCGATCTCCGGCCACGTCTTGCCCTCGTCATCACGAAGGGCGCGGACACGACGCTGCCGCAGCTCGCGCAGGCGAGCGTGGAACTGGGGCCACTCCCGCAGCACGTCGGAGACGGCGGCTGTGCATGCCGCGTCGTCGCTCATGGCCTCCAGCGCCGCGATGGCTTCCTTCAACCTCGTCACCTCCTCGGCTTGTTGATCCATCTCGCCCTCTCCTTCTTCTACGGGAGCGCGACCCAGCAACGCAAACCCTAGGGCTTGCATTGCCGCAAGGCAAGCCCTAGGGTTTCGGTCGTGGGTCCGGCTCTCTCGGCCTCACACCCAATGGAACGGCCCCGGCCGGAGTTCGCACCTCCGGCCGGGGCCAGCCATCCGCCCTGCATCACCAGGAGGAATGACTGTGACCGATCGTATCCGCGCCTCTGCCGTCCCGGCAGCCCGCGCCGAGCTCGACGAAACGCTGCGCCGCATCCTCGCTACCCCGAGCCTGGCCGTGCAGCTGCTCCCCGCGCCTGCGGGGACGACCCCCGACAGGCGGATGGCCGGAGGCGATCCGGCCGCTTGGCCGTCCGAACAGGGCCTGCGGATCGGCTCAGCCCGTATGCCGTGACGGTTCGCGGCCGCGCCGGGTCCAGTGCCGCCCGACCGCCCGGCGACCCGACCGCCTGGACCCGCGGTCCGCCGGCCCCCGCCGACGACCGGACCCGAGCCCGCCGCCGCCCCGGCTCAGCGCTTCTTCCCCCCGCCCACCTGCCCCCGCACCGCGCCCATGCTCGCGCCGATGACCAGGGCAATGGCGAGGGCGTCCAGGGTGGACAGGGCCTGGTCCAGGATCAGGAAGCCCGCTGTCGCGGCGATCGCCGGTTCCAGGCTCATCATCACCGCGAAGGTGGGGGCGGGGAGCCGGCGCAGGGCCATCAGTTCCAGGGTGTACGGGAGGACCGAGCTCAGCAGCGCCACCGCCGCGCCCAGCGCCAGGGTGGAGGGGACCGTGAGTTCGGTGCCCGACTCCAGGATGCCGAGCGGCAGGGAGAGGACCGCCGCGACCACCATGGCCAGCGCCAGGCCGTCCGCCTGGGGGAAGCGGCGGCCCGTGCGGGCGCTGAAGACGATGTACGCCGCCCACATCGCGCCCGCGCCCAGGGCGCACGCCGCGCCGACCGGGTCGAGGCGGTCGAAGCCGCCGCCGCCGAGCAGGACGACGCCGACCAGCGCGAGGCCCGCCCACAGGACGTTGATCAGGCGGCGGGAGACGATGACGGAGAGGGCGAGCGGGCCCAGCACCTCCAGCGTCACGGCGATACCGAGCGGGATGCGGTCCAGGGCCTGGTAGAAGAGCGTGTTCATGCCGGCCATCGCGATGCCGAACGCCACCACCGTGCCCCAGTCGGCCCGCGAGTGGCCGCGCAGCCGGGGACGGCAGATGACCAGCAGGACCAGCGCGGCGACGGCCAGGCGCAGGGTGACGACACCGAACGCGCCGGCCCTCGGCATCAGCAGTGCCGCGACCGCCGAGCCGAACTGGACCGAGAGGCCACCCGCGACCACGAGCGCCACCGGGCCCAGCGCGGCCCGCCGGCCACCCGGGCGCCGCGCACCGCCGCCGGCCCCGTCGAGCGCCGACACCGCCTCGGGTACGGCGACGGCCGCTGCGGCCGGTTCTGCGGTGGTGCTCAGGTCGTTCACTGGACTGCCTTCGATGGGATCACCAGTGCAATCCAATGCACTGGACAATTGACGAAATCCGGACTGCCCGAACGGCCGGGCTCCTCCACCGTAAGGACCCCGGCGCGTCCCGTGAAATGCCTGCTGGGCTCCCGTTATGCTCCCCACGCATGAGCAGGGAACCGTCTTCCGGCCGCCCCGTGGAACTCCGCCACCTGCGGGCCTTCCTCGCCGTCGCGGACGAGGGCAATGTCACGCGCGCCGCCGCCCGCCTCCGGCTCACCCAGCCCGCCGTCTCCCGGACCCTCGCCGCCCTGGAGAAACACCTGGGCGTCCTGCTCGTCGACCGTTCCACCCACCATCTCGCCCTCACGCCCGAGGGCGTCGCCTTCCGCGACAAGGCCGCCGCCGCGGTGGCCGCCTTCGACGAAGCGCTCGATTCCGGGCGGCTGCGGACCTGGCCCCTGCGGCTCGGGCACGCCTGGTCGGCCTTCGGGCCGTACACCACACCGCTGCTGCGGACCTGGCAGGAGCGCTACCCGCAGACCCCGCTCGAACTGCTGCGCATCGACGACCGCACCGCCGGGCTCACCCGCGGCGAGGTCGACGCGGCCCTGCTGCGCGGGCCGGTGGACGCGCCGGGGCTCGTCACCGAGGAGCTGTTCACCGAGACCCGGGTGGCGGCCGTCGCGGCCGACGGGCCGCTGGCGGCGCGCCCGTCACTGTCGCTCGGCGACCTGGTGGCCGGGACCGTCGTACTGAACACCGTCTCCGGCACCACCACCCTCGATCTGTGGCCGCCGCACGCCCGGCCCGCCGCCACCCTGACCGTCGCCAACACCGACGACTGGCTCACCGCCATCGCCGCCGGGCGCGGCACCGGGGTGTCCGGCGCGTCCACCGCCGTCATGCATCCGCACGCCGGAGTGGCCTACCGCCCGCTCGACGACGCCCCGCCCCTGCCCGTACTGCTCGCCCGCCGCGACGCCCCCGGCCACCCCGCGCTGCCGAAGCTCGCCGCGCTGGCCCGCGAGATCGTGGGGCGTGACCACGACGCGCGGCCCTGAACGGTGTCCCGTCGTCCCTGGCGGGCGCTGATCCACCAGGGTTTATGGGACACCCTTTGGTACCGCTACGGTCCTCGTGGTGATGGCCGGGCGGGTTCAGGTACGGGGTGGCCGCACCGTTGGTCACGGCCGATGCGGGCTCGGCTGCCGACCATGTCGCCGGCCTGAAGGGGCTCCGGCCGACGGGTAGGTGGCCACCGCCGCGCCGCAGGCCGCGCCTCCTCATGATCGACGCGCCTACGCGTCCTCCGCGCCCGCGTCCAGCCCCTCCGCCAGCACCTCGGCCAGATGTCTGGCCCGGCGTCCCGCGAGCTGGTCCAGCTGGGTCCGGCAGGAGAATCCGTCGGCCAGGAGTTCCGTGCCGGGCGCCGCCGACCGTACGGAGGGCAGGAGCTGTTCCTCCGCGCAGGCCACCGAGACCTCCCAGTGGCCCTTCTCGAAGCCGAAGTTCCCGGCGAGGCCGCAGCAGCCGCCACTCAGTTCGCCGGTCAGGCCCATCCGTTCACGGAGTCTGCGCTCGGCGCCGTCGCCCAGCACCGCGTGCTGGTGACAGTGCGTCTGGCCCGCGACCGGGCGTTCGACGCGGGGCGGGGTCCAGTCGGGGGCGTACGCCTCCAGATACTGGGCCAGGGTACGGACGGACGCGGCGAGTTCGGCGGCTCGCGGGTCGTCGGGGAGCAGTTCCGGCAGGTCGGTACGGAGGGTGGCCGCGCAGCTCGGTTCGAGGACGACGAGCGGGGCGCCGGGAAGGCGGACCAGCCGGTCCAGGGTGCGGCGCATCACCGTACGCGCCCTGTCCAGCCGGCCCGTCGATACGTAGGTGAGGCCGCAGCACACGCCCTTGCCGGGGACGAGCACCGTACGGCCCGCAGCCTCCAGGACCCGTACCGCAGCCCGCCCCGCCTCCGGCGAGAAGTGGTCGGTGAAGGTGTCCGGCCAGAGGGTCACCACCTCGCCGGCCGGGACGTTCCGTGTCCCCTTCTCCACGCGTCCGCGCGCCCAACGGCGGAACGTCTCCGTCGCCAGCACCGGAAGCCTCCGTTCGGGGGCGATGCCCGCCAGCCGTCGGGCGAGGGCGGCGAGCGGGCGGAGCCGGGCCAGGGCGTTCAGCGGGCGGGCGAACGGGGCGGCGAGCCGCAGCCCGCGCGGCAGCCCGCCCATCGCGTAGTGGGCCGCGGGCCGCAGCCGCCCCTTGTAATGGTGGTGCAGGAACTCCGCCTTGTACGTGGCCATGTCCACGCCCACCGGGCAGTCGCTGCGGCAGCCCTTGCAGGACAGGCAGAGGTCGAGGGCGTCCCGTACCTCCGTCGAGCGCCAGCCGTCGGTGATGACCTCGCCCGCCAGCATCTCGTGCAGCAGCCGGGCGCGGCCGCGTGTCGAGTGGGCCTCCTCACCGGTCGCCCGGAAGGACGGGCACATGACGTCCGGGCCCGCCGCCGGGGCCGTACGGCACTTGGCGACGCCCACACAGCGGCGGACCGCGCCCGAGAAGTCGCCGCCGTCCTGCGGGTAGCCGAAGACCACGTCCACCGGGTCCTTCGGCAGCACGGCGAACCGGAGGTCGGAGTCGAGACGGGCCGGGCGGGCGAGCATCCCGGGGTTCAGGCCGCCGTCCGGGTCCCACAGGTCCTTGAACCGGTGGAAGACGCCGACGAGTTCGTCCCCGTACATACGGGGCAGCAGTTCGGCGCGCGCCTGACCGTCGCCGTGCTCGCCGCTGAGGGAGCCGCCGTGCGCGACGACGAGGCCGGCCTGCTCCTCGGAGAACCGGCGGAAGCGGGCCACGCCCTGGGGGCTCAGCAGGTCGAAGTCGATCCGGACATGGATGCAGCCGTCGCCGAAGTGGCCGTACGGGGTGCCGCGCAGCCCGTGTTCGGTGAGCAGGGCGCGGAAGTCACGGAGGTACGGGCCGAGGCGGGCGGGCGGAACCGCGCAGTCCTCCCAGCCGGGCCAGGCCTCGCTGCCGTCGGGCATCCGCGTCGCGGTGCCGGCGGCGTCCTCGCGGACGCGCCACAGGGCGCGCTGTCCGGCCGGGTCGGTGACCACCGTGCCGTCGAGCGCGTCGGCCGCGCGCAGGACGCGGCCGGCGCGGGCGCGTGCCTCGGCCGGGGTGGCTCCGCCCGTCTCCACGAAGAGCCAGGCCGCGCCGCGCGGCAGCCCCGCCGGTTCGCGTACGAGGTCGGCGGCCATGCCCTCGACGGTGAGCGGGCCGTACGGGAGGAGCCCGGCGGCGGCCTCGGCCGCGGCGGACTCGTCGGCGTACCCGAGTACGGCGAGCGCGCGTGAGCGCGGGGCCTCGACCAGGCGGACGGTCGCCTCCGTGACGACGGCCAGGGTGCCCTCGCTGCCGCAGAAGGCGCGGGCCGGGTCGGGGCCGCCCGGGTGTTCGGGGAGCAGGGCGTCGAGGGCGTAGCCGGAGATACGGCGCGGGAGGTCGGGGTAGCCGGTGCGCAGCAGGGCCAGGTGTCCGTCGACGAGTTCCCGCAGGCCCGCCGGGCCGCTGCCGTCGCCGGAGGGCCGCTCACGGTCCAGCCGCAGGGTGCTGCCGTCGTAGCGGACGACGGAGAGCGCGTGGACGTTGTCGGCGGTGGTGCCCCAGGCGACCGAGTGCGAGCCGCAGGAGTTGTTGCCGATCATGCCGCCGAGGGTGCAGCGGCTGTGCGTGGAGGGGTCGGGGCCGAAGGTCAGTCCGTGCGGTGCGGCGGCGGCGCGCAGGTCGTCCAGGACCACGCCGGGCTGGACGACGGCGGTACGGGATTCGGCGTCCACCGCCACGATCGAGCGCAGATGGCGGGTCAGGTCCAGCACGACGCCGGTTCCGGTGGCCTGACCGGCGATGGAGGTGCCGCCGCCGCGCGGCACCACCGCGACTCCGTGCGCGCGGCAGACGGCGAGTGCGGCGGCGACGTCGTCCGCGTCGCGCGGGGCGACGACGCCGAGGGGCACCCGGCGGTAGTTGGAGGCGTCCATCGTCGTGAGGGCCCGCGCGGTGGTGTCGAAGCGGACCTCTCCGCGCACGGCGGACCCGAGGGCGTGCTCCAGATCCGGGCCGGGTCCGGCGGGGCCGGCAGGTCCGGCGGGGCCGGCGGGTTCCTGCCCCCGGCCGGGACCGGCTCCCCGTTTCCGTCCCCGTCTCCGTCCCCGGTCCGGACCAAGTCCCCCGCTGTGGTCTGCACCAAGTCCGTGCCCGGGGTCGCCCGTCTGTCCGGAAATCCCCTCGCGCTCTTCGGCCATGGGCTCAGGATGCCCTTCGACGAGGTGAACTCTTGGGATAGGACCGGACACAAAGGCGCATTCGGAGCAAAAAAGCCCACAGGAACTTCCCAAACCAATCGTCAATTCTCTTATAGTGACCAAGACTTGAGCAGGAATTATCAGCTCCAGTTGTCACGTTCATCCATTCTCGTGACGGACTGCCCCAATTTGACCTGTCCCGCACCGTCCGCCCCAAGGACTCCGATTGCGCCCCTCATTCCGGCCGACCGCACTCGCCTTGCTGATCTCGGCCATCGTCACCGGCTCACTGACCGTGTGGGCGGTCGCCGTCGCCCCTGATCCGGTGAGGACCCCGCTGGCCTGGGGAGCGGGCGCCGCCGCCGTGCTGCTGAGCGTCACCCTGGCCGTCACCGTCCACACCCTGGGCGCGGCACGCGCGCTGCGCGCCCAGCGGGCCGCCGAGTCCCAGCGGTTCACCGCCGAGACCTCGCGCCTGGTCTCCGCCTCCGCGGCGGACGCCCAGCGCTTCACCGCCGAGACGGCCAGGATCAAGGCGGCGGCCTCCGCCGAGAACGCCCGGATCACCGCCGAGGCGCGGGCCGAGATGTCCCGTCTCACCGACGGGGCCGCCTCGGAGCAGGCCCGCCTCACCACCGAGGCCCAGCGGCTCAGGGCGCGTGCCAGTCGCAGCGAGACCGAGCGCTCCGCCGCCGTCGCCGCCTGCGCCAACGCCGCCGGACGCATGCAGGCCCTGGCCACCAGCATGCTGGCCGACCTGCGGGAGATGGAGCACCGGCACACCTCCGAGGACGTGCTCGGGGATCTGCTCCACCTGGACCACCGCACCGCCCAGGCGGGCCGGCTCGCCGACTCCATCGCCGTACTGACCGGTGCCCGCTCCGGGCGCCGCTGGGCGAAGCCGATCGTGATGGAGTCGATCCTGCGCGGCGCGATGGGCCGGATCGGCAGCTACCAGCGGGTGCGGCTGCACTCGACGAGCGATGTCGCGATCGCCGGGCACGCCGCCGAGGGCGTCATGCACGCCCTGGCCGAGCTGCTCGACAACGCCGCCAACTTCTCGCCGCCCACCGCCGAGGTCCACGTGTACGTGGAGGAGGTCCCGGCGGGCATCGTCATCACCGTCGAGGACAGCGGCCTGGTCATGAGCGAGGTCCAGCTGCGCCGCGCCGAACGCGCCGTGGCCGCCGAGAACCACGACCTGACCGGTCTGTCCGGCACCCGGCTCGGCCTCGCCGTCGTCGGCCGGCTGGCCCGCAAGCACGGCCTCACCGTCTCCTTCCGGCCCTCCGCCCGGGGCGGCACCGGCGCGCTGATGATGCTGCCGCAGGACCTCATCTCCCGCGTCACCGCGTCCACCGCCGCACCGGCCGCCGAGCCCGTCGCCGCCGCTGCCGCACAGGTGCCCGCGCAGGCGCAGGTGCCCGCACAGGAGTCCGTACCGGCACCGGTCACGCCCGCCGAGCCGGAGCCCGCCCACGCACCGGCCGCGCACCGGGACACGATCCCGGACGCGCATCCGGACGCCGGGTCCGACGTGGACTCGGCCACCGGCTCCTTCCGGTTGCCGGCCCCCGCCGCCGGGGCCCCGGCCGCCGGCCCGGATTCCGAATCGACCGGAGCCGTGCCCGCGTTCGGCGAGAGCGGCCTGCCCAAACGCCGCCGCGGCCGCACCCTGGCCGCCGCCGAGTCCCGTACCGGCACTGCCACCCCCGGCGGAGCCGAAAGCCCCCGGCCCCGTACCACCGACCCGAAGGTTCAGGCAGCCCGCTTCAACACCTTCAGCAAGGCGGTACGAGCCAACTCCCCGCACCCGGAAGGCAACACCCGATGACCGCGACCACCGACGAGAAGCTCAACTGGCTGCTGGAGGGCCTGCTCGACCGCACCCCCGGCACCCGGCACGCCCTCGTCCTGTCCCGCGACGGCCTCAAGCTGTGCCGCACCCCCGAGCTCTCCGTCGACCAGGCGGACCAGCTGGCCGCGATCTCCGCCGGGATCCAGAGCCTGTCGCACGGCGCGTCCATCGAGTTCGGTGACGGCACCGGCGGCGTACGGTCCGCGATGACCGAGTTCTACGGCGGTGTGCTGTTCATCGTCGAGGCGGGCGCGGGCGCGCACCTCGCGGTCGTCGCCGCGGAGGACTCCGACGTCGGCCTCGTCGGCCACAACATGAGTGAACTCGTCGAGCAGCTCGGCGAACACCTCGTCGCCCCGCCGCGCTACCCGGCCGGTGACCCGGCCGCGGCGGAAACCACGGCCGTATGACGACGGCGCCCCGCCCCCGCCCCGGCCGCGACGACGACCCGGACCGGCTCTACACCCTCACCGGTGGCCGCAGCCGCTCCGACTCGGCCGCCTTCGACCTGGTGACCCTCATTGTCGCGGAATGCGATCCGTCCCCCGGCATGCAGTCGGAACATGTCGCGATCCTGCGGATGTGCGAGCGCCCCACAGCGGTCGTCGAGATCGCCGCGAGCCTGAACCTGCCCGTCAGCATCGTCCGCATCATGCTGTGCGACCTGCTCGACACCAGCCGGATCAGCGCCCGCCACCCCCGTACCGCCCGTGTCGCGGACCGGCTCCCCGACCCCGACATCCTGGAACAGGTGCTCGTTGGACTCCGCAACCTCTGACCGTGCCGCCCTGCAGGCGACGGCCGACAACGGACTGAAGATCGTCGTCGTCGGCGGCTTCGGCGTCGGCAAGACCACCATGGTCCGTTCCGTCAGCGAGATCCGCCCGCTGAACACGGAAGAGACCATGACCCGCGCGGGCGAGGCCGTCGACCACCTCGACGGTGTGCACGCGAAGACGTCGACCACGGTCGCGTTCGACTTCGGCAGGATCACGCTCGACGCCCGCTCGGTGCTCTACCTCTTCGGCGCCCCGGGACAGGAACGCTTCTGGTTCCTGTGGGACCGGCTGTTCTCCGGGACGCTGGGCGCCGTCGTGCTCGTCGACACCCGGCGGCTCGCCGACTCCTGGTACGCCATCGACCGGCTGGAGCACCACGGCACGCCCTTCATCGTGGCGTGCAACGACTTCGGCGGCCCGCTCCACACCGAGCAGCAGATAAGGGAGGCCCTGGACCTCTCCGAGGACGTCCCGCTCGTGGAGTGCGACGCCCGGGACCGGTCCTCCAGCAAGTACGTGCTGATCACGCTCGTCGAACACCTCCAGAAGCTGGCCGCCCGCGCCCGGCCCCCGCAGGCGGCCCTGGCCGCGGCAACACCCGCCAAGACCCCGGAGCCCACCCCGTGACCGCTCTCCCCGTGACGGGCTGCCCCGTCACCCACGGGTCCGTACCGCTGTCCGGACCCCGCTTCCAGACCGACCCCGTGCGGCTGTACCGGGACATGCGGCGCGACCACGGCGCCGTGGCCCCGGTCGTGCTGGACGGCGACGTGCCCGCCTGGCTGATCCTCGGCTACCGCGAGCTGCACCAGGTCACCGGCGACCCGGTGCTCTTCAGCCGGGACTCGGACCTGTGGAACCAGTGGGACCGCATCCCGGACGACTGGCCGCTGCTGCCGATGATCGGGCGCAAGCAGCCGTCGATCCT
Organism: Streptomyces sp. NPDC079020; assembly: GCF_044542225.1. Lineage (NCBI taxonomy): Bacteria > Bacillati > Actinomycetota > Actinomycetes > Kitasatosporales > Streptomycetaceae > Streptomyces > Streptomyces sp. NPDC079020. Next base: position 272,371 of record NZ_JBITUB010000003.1, on the reverse strand, counting down.
CTACACGGTCGGCGAACGGCACAGCCGGCGCGCCATGATGATCAGCAACGCGCTGGAGGGCGTCGACCCGTTCGCGCTGAAGCGGTACGCGGAGGAGTTCGCCGACGGGCTCATCGACCGGTTCTGCTCCACCGGCGGGACGGACATCATCGCGCGGTACACGATGCTGCTCCCCGCGCTCGTCCTGGCGAAGCTCTACGGCTTCTCCAACGAGACCGGTGCCGCGCTCGTCGGCTCGCTCAACGACATGATCGACGGCCGGGAGAGGGCGCTCGCCGGAGCGCAGCACCTCACCACCTCCATGGCCCAGCTGCTGGCCGACAAGCACGCCGTGCCGGGCGACGACGTCGCCAGCCGGATGCTCGCCGACGACGGGGGCTTCACCGACGAGGAGATCGCCCAGGACCTGATGGTCATGATGGCCGCGGGCCACCAGCCGACCGCCGACTGGATGGGCAACTCGCTGCGCCTCATGCTCACCGACGACCGGTTCGCCGCCTCCCTCTCCGGCGGGCGGCACAGTGTCGCCGAAGCCATGAACGAGGTGCTCTGGGAGGACACCCCCACCCAGAACGTCGCCGGACGGTGGGCCTCCCGCGACACCCACCTCGGCGGCCGGCACATCCGCGCGGGGGACCTGCTCCTCCTCGGGATCGCCGCCGCCAACGGCGACCCGCAGGTCCGCACCCACGCCTCGGCGCTCACCGGCGGCAACAACGCCTTCCTCTCCTTCGGCCACGGCGAGCACCGCTGCCCCTTCCCCGCCCAGGAGACCGCCGAGGTCGTCGCCCGTACGGGGATCGAGGTCCTGCTGGACCGGCTGCCCGACGTGGACCTCGCCGTCCCCGCCGAGGCGCTGACCCGCCGCCCGTCGCCGTGGCTGCGCGGCCTGACCGACCTGCCGGTGCGTTTCACTCCCACTCCCGCTCTCGGAGGAAGACCATGACCCGGATCGCCCTGGACCCCTTCGTGACCGACCTCGACGGTGAGAGCGCCGTACTGCGGGCGGCCGGGCCACTGGCCGAGGTGGAGCTGCCGGGGGGTGTGCACTGCTACGCCGTCACGCACCACGCCGAGGCGAAGGCGCTGCTCACCGACAGCCGGATCGTGAAGGACATCAACGTCTGGGGCGCCTGGCAGCGCGGCGAGATCCCGATGGACTGGCCCCTGATCGGCCTCGCCAACCCCGGCCGCTCGATGCTGACCGTCGACGGCACCGAGCACCGCAGGCTGCGCACCCTGGTCGCGCAGGCCCTCACCGTGAAGCGGGTGGAGCGGCTGCGGGAGGGCATCGAGGCACTGACGAAGGCGAGCCTGGACCGGCTGGCGGAGCTGCCCCAGGGGCAGCGCGTCGACCTCAAGGCGGAGTTCGCCTACCCGCTGCCCATGAACGTCATCAGCGAGCTGATGGGCGTGGACGCCGCCGACCACCCCCGGCTCAAGGAACTGTTCGAGAAGTTCTTCTCCACGCAGACGCCGCCGGAGGAGGTCCCGCAGATGATGGCGGACCTCGGCGCCCACTTCACGAAGATCGTCGACGGCAAGCGGGCCGACCCGGGCGACGACCTGACCAGCGCCCTGATCGCGGCCTCCGAGGACGGTGACAGCCTCACCGACGAGGAGATCGTCAACACCCTCCAGCTGATCATCGCGGCCGGTCACGAGACCACGATCAGCCTCATCGTCAATGTCGTGGAGGCGCTCCAGACCCACCCCGAGCAGCGCGCGCGGGTGCTGAACGGGGAGATCCCGTGGGAGGGCGTGATCGAGGAGACGCTGCGCTGGAACACCCCCACCTCGCACGTCCTGATCCGGTTCGCCACCGAGGACGTCGAGGTCGGTGACAAGGTGCTGCCGAAGGGCGAGGCGCTGATCGTCTCCTTCGGCGCGCTCGGCCGCGACGAGCAGGCGCACGGTCCGACCGCGGGCGACTTCGACGCCACCCGCACCCCCAACCGCCACATCGCCTTCGGCCACGGCCCGCACGTCTGCCCGGGTGCGGCGCTGTCCCGCCTGGAGGCGGGGATAGCGCTGCCCGCACTGTACGAGCGCTTCCCCGATCTGGACCTCGCGGTGCCCGCCGACGAGCTGCGCAACAAGCCGATCGTCACGCAGAACGACCTGTACGAGCTGCCCGTCGACCTCGGCTGAGCCCGCCGCCGCGGACCCCCCGCGGCCCGGCCACGACGTGATGGACCCGGCCCCGCCGGGCCGGGTCCACGGGCCGGAGCCCCCGTCTCATCCGACGGACACGGTGCTGCGCCGTGCCGCCGAGGGACTACGCTCCGACTCGTGGCCGATATCCAGATTCCCGCTGACATCAAGCCCGCCGACGGACGTTTCGGCGCCGGACCCTCCAAGGTGCGGACGGAGGCGCTCGACGCGCTGGCCGCCACCGGCACCTCCCTTCTCGGTACGTCCCACCGCCAGGCCCCGGTCAAGAACCTGGTCGGCGAGGTACGTGACGGCGTACGCAGCCTCTTCTCCCTCCCCGACGGATACGAGGTGATCCTGGGCAACGGCGGCTCCACCGCCTTCTGGGACATCGCGACGCACGGTCTGATCGAGTCGAAGTCCCAGCACCTCAACTTCGGCGAGTTCTCCTCGAAGTTCGCCAAGGCCGCCAAGCTCGCCCCGTGGCTGGCCGACCCGACGGTGATCGCCTCCGACCCGGGCACCCACCCGGACCCGCGGGCCGAGGCGGGCGTCGACGTCTACGCCTTCACCCACAACGAGACGTCCACGGGTGTCGCCGCGCCGCTCAGGCGCGTCGCGGGCGCGGACGAGGGGTCCCTCGTCCTGGTGGACGCCACCTCCGGTGCGGGCGGCCTTCCGGTCGACATCGCCGAGACGGACGTCTACTACTTCGCCCCGCAGAAGTCCTTCGCCTCCGACGGCGGCCTGTGGATCGCGGCGTTCTCCCCGGCCGCCCTGGACCGCGCGGCGCGTATCCACGCCTCGGGCCGCCACATCCCGGAGTTCTTCTCGCTCCCGACGGCGATCGACAACTCCCTGAAGAACCAGACGTACAACACCCCGGCCCTGGCCACGCTCTTCCTGCTGAACGAGCAGCTGAAGTGGATGAACACCCAGGGCGGACTGGACTTCACGACCGGCCGCACGGCCGCCTCGGCGGCGAACCTGTACGGCTGGGCGGAGAAGTCCACGTACGCGACCCCGTTCGTCACCGACCCGGAGAAGCGCTCGCAGGTCATCGGCACGATCGACTTCGAGGACGGCGTCGACGCGGCGGCCGTCGCCAAGGTGCTGCGCGCCAACGGCATCGTGGACACCGAGCCGTACCGCAAGCTGGGCCGCAACCAGCTGCGCGTGGCGATGTTCCCGGCGATCGACCCGTCGGACGTCCAGGCGCTGACGGCCTGCATCGACTACGTGATCGAGAAGCTGTAGGCGGATGTACGCAGACGGCCCGGCACACACCACGTGTGCCGGGCCGTTTCTGCCGGAGGACCTGCTGCGGCACGCCGGGCACAGGGACATCGCCCGCGAACCGACCGGCGGAGCGACGGACGCCCACCCGGGCAACTGCCCCCGCGCAGCTACCCCGTGCCGCCCCGTCACCTCACCGCGGCTCCCGTCACTCCCCCGGCGCCGCCGCCAGCACCGCGCGCAGGGCGGCCACCCCGGCCAGCCACTCCATGCCCGCGCCGCCTTCGGTCCAGAGCTCCAGGACCTCCGAATTCTCCGCGGTGACCCGGTCCAGGGCCCGGACGGCCAGCGGCCGCAGGTCCGCGGGCAGCGGGGGCAGGGGGTTCTTCGGGCCGTACGCGGTGGTGACGGACTCACCGCCGGGGCACTGGGCGGCCACCAGCGCGGCGGCGGCCACCACCACCTCGCCGTCGTCCAGATAGCCCTGCGGGGAGGTGTTCACCGCCTCCGTCAGAGCGCCCCGGAGCACCTCAGCGCGCTGCTCCGGCGGGGCGTCGTCCACCCGGCCGCCGAAGTCGGCCGCGGTGTCGTTGTCGAAATAGCCGATGTCCCAGGCGCCCATGGGGGTCCCTTTCTCCGTTGGTGCCCCCATCCTGCCCGCCACCACTGACAACCGGCCGGGCACGGCCCCTCAGCGCCCCGGTACGTCCCGGCGCCAGCGCACTTCGCCGTCCTCCCACTCGCCGGTCGGGGCGAGCCCCGCCGCCCCGGCCACGGCGGCGGACGCCGTGTGTGCGGGGTGGATGTGCGCGAGGACCGTACGGACGTGACCGTCCGCCGACAGGTGCGCGACGAGGCCCACCGCCGCCTCCTTCGCGTAGCCCCGGCCCTGCCACGGTGTCCCCACGACCCAGGCGATCTCCGCCGTCCCGCCCCGTACCGTCGCCTGGACGTAGCCCGCGAGGCGGCCGTCCTCGCGGACCCGGAGCACCCAGTTGCACCACTGCTCGGCGGGGTCCGGCGAACCGGCGCTCTGGCGCTCGTAGCGGGCCCGGAGCGCGACCGCGTCCTCGGGCGCGCCTCCGGTGTACGTGTACAGGTCCCGGTCGCCGAGGACGGCGGCCATCTCGTCCGCGTACCCGGGCTCCAGGGGCAGCGCGTCGAGGCGGTCGGTGGTGAAGGGCTCAGGCCCATTGCGGTGCATGGGCCCGACCCTACGAGGCCCCCCCACCTGCGATCCAGCGGATTTCAGCGGCTCAGCCGCTGGAACCTGCGCACCGCCAGCGGCAGGAACACCAGCGTGATCACCAGCGGCCACACCAGGGCCATCAGCAGGGCGTGCTCCTCCACCCAGGTGCCGCCGCCGGCCACCGGGTTGCCGAACAGTTCACGGCTCGCGGTGGCGGTCGAGGAGACCGGGTTCCACGCGGCGAGGGTGCCGAGCCAGCCCGGCATCAGGGAGGGCGCGACCAGTGCGCTGGAGATCATCGTGACCGGGAACGCGATGGCGTACAGCCCGCCCGCCGCCTCCGCGTCGGGCACCAGCAGGCCGAGCCAGACGCCCACCCAGATCAGGCTGAACCGCAGCAGCAGGAGCAGCCCGAAGGCACCGACCGCCTCCATCGTGCCGCCGCCGGTCCGCCAGCCGATCGCCAGCGCGGTGGCCGCGAGGATGGCCAGCTCGGCGGCGGCCACGACCAGGTCCGCCACCCCGCGTCCGGAAGCGACCGCCGACGGGGCCATCGGCATGGAGCGGAACCGGTCGACGACCCCCTTGCCCGCGTCGGTGACGACGGCCATCGCGGTGTTCATGAACCCCATGGTCATGGTCGTGGCAAACATGCCGGGCATCAGGAACTCCCGGTAGTCGCCTCCGCCGGGCACCTTCATCGCGCTGCCGAAGACATAGCCGTACAGCAGCACGGAGAGGATCGGGAACCCCAACTGCCAGATGATGGCGATGGGTTGGCGCTGGTAGTGGGTCAGGCTGCGGCGGGTGACGTTCCAGCAGTCGGCGAGCGCCCAGTGGAGCCGGCCGCGCTCCGGCCCCGGGGCCGGAGCGCCGTCCTTCAGTTCGAGCATGGTCATGCCGCCGCCCCCGCCCTCTCGTTCGCGGACTCCGCACCCGTGCCGTTGTCCGTACCGCCGTCGCCCGTACCGCCGTTGTCCGTACCGCCGTCGCCCGTACCGCCGTCGCCCGTCGCCCCCGGGGGCTCCTCGTCCGCCGCCCCGCGCCCCGTCAGCCGCAGGAACACATCGTCCAGGCTCGGCCTGCGCAGCCCGATGTCCTCGACCGCGATCCCCTCGTCGCTGAGCGCCCGCGCCACCTCCGTCAGCGCGGCCACCCGGTCGGCGACCTGCGCGTGCACCCGGCGGACCGCGGCGTCCGTGATGACGAGTCCGCCCCCGGCCACCCGGTCCACCGCCCGCACCACCGCGGGGAGATCGCCCTCCTCGGCGGCGACGACCTCGATCCGGTCCCCGCCGATCCGGTTCTTCAGCCCGTCCGGTGTGTCGTCGGCGATGGCGCGGCCCCGGTCGATGACGGTGATGCGCGAGGCGAGCCGGTCCGCCTCGTCCAGATACTGCGTGGTGAGCAGGACCGTCGTACCCCCCGTCACCATCGCCCGCACCGCGTCCCAGACCTCGCCCCGGCCGCGCGGGTCGAGCCCGGTCGTGGGCTCGTCCAGGAACAGCACGGCGGGCGCCAGGATCATGGAGGCGGCCAGGTCGAGCCGCCGCCGCATGCCGCCGCTGTACTCCCGGGCCCCCTTGTCCGCGGCCTCCACCAGGTCGAACTGTTCCAGCAGTTCCCCCGCCCGCTGCCGGGCCCGCCCGGCGCCGAGGTGGAACAGGCGGCCGAACATCTCCAGGTTCTGCCGGCCGGTGAGGACCTCGTCGACGGCGGCGTACTGACCGGCCAGCCCGATCCGGTGCCGGACGAGCCGGGGTTCGCGCCCCACGTCGAGCCCCGCCACCTCGGCCCGCCCGCCGTCGAACCGCAGCAGGGTCGCGAGGACCCGCACGGCCGTGGTCTTGCCCGCGCCGTTCGGCCCGAGCAGACCGTGCACGGTGCCGGGGCGGACCGCGAGGTCGAACCCGTCGAGCGCCCGCTTCTCCCCGCCGCTCCCCTTCTCCCCGTCCTTCCCCCGGCCCTTCCCCCGGTCCTTCCTCCGCGCCTTCTCCCGGTACCGCTTCACGACGCCTTCGGCCAGGACCGCGTATCCGGACGCAGACATGGCACACCCCCTCCACAGAGACGACCCGAACCCTCGGATCAGAACTGGGTACACCGTACCCGCTTACGAGTACACCGTACTCAGTTTCTGGCCGACGTTTTACTCTGTGCCCATGACGAGAAACGGTTCGACAGCGGAAACGGACGGCACGGCCACCGGGAGCGGCGACATCGCGCGCAGCCTGGAGCTCCTGTGGAGCACCGGCGACCGCCCCAGCCGCGGCCCGAAACCGGGTCTCACCCTGGACCGGATCGTCACCACCGCCGTCGCCGTGGCGGACGCGGAGGGGCTGGCCGCCGTCTCGATGCGCCGGCTCTCCACCGAGCTGGGCACCGGCACGATGTCGCTCTACCGCTACGTCCCCGGCAAGGCCGAACTGCTGGACCTGATGCTCGACCGGGTCCTCGGCGAACCGCTCAGCGGCGGCGCCGCCGACGTGCCCGCCGACTGGCACGACGCCATCGACGCGATGGCCCGTACCTATCTGGGCAACCTCCGCCGCCATCCCTGGCTGCTCAAGATCAACCAGGCCCGCACGGTGCTCGGCCCCAGCGCCCTGCGCGGCCTGGAACTGGCCCTCACCGGCCTGCGCGGCATGGGCCTGTCCGACCCCGAGCTGATCGGCGTGATCATCACGGTCAACAGCTTCGTCGAGGGCCTCGCCCGCACGCAGAGCCATGCCGTGGAGGCCGTGCGGCAGACGGGCCTGAGCGACGCGGACTTCTGGGAGGGCCAGCGCCCCTACCTGGAACGGGCCATGCTCAGCGGCGACTACCCGATGATGGCGGGCATGGCGGAGGACACCTTCAGCGCCGACTTCGACCACTTCGAGTTCGGGCTGCGGCGGCTGATCGACGGCTTCGAAGTGCTCGTCCAGGAGCGCGCCACGGGATGACGGCTGTCCGGGTCCGTGCGCCAATGGAGACATGGACGCCAGCCGGGAGCTCGCTCCTTTCGTCAAGCAGTACGCGGTCCTGCTGAGCACGCGCCGGCAGGACGGTTCGGCCGCGGACACCCCCGTCAACATCGCCGTCGAGGGTGATCACGCGTTCATCCGCACCTTCTCCTCCGCGTGGAAGGTCGAGCGGATGAGGAACCACCCGGAGGTGGAGATCGCCCCGTGCACGGTGCGGGGCAGGCCCACCGGCCCGCGGATCAGGGCCTACGCGCGACTGCTCCGCGCGGGGACGAAGGAGAACACCCACGCGGCACGGATGATGTCGCGCAAGTACCCGGTGATGCACGGGGTACTGGTCCCGCTCGCGCACCGGCTGAAGCGGGACCGGACACTCCACTACGAGGTGCGGCCGATTCCGGACGAATGAGCCGGCGCGAAGACGCTTCCACCGCGAGCCCCGTACGCCGTCACGCCTATCGCCAATCCGCCGATACTGAAACGTGTGACCATTCCCCGCGCGCTCTCGATCTAGACATTTATGGGTGTAATCCGGCCCGGGGCGCCGTGGATGATTGCCATACACACCCGCCTTACAGGATCTTCGAAGGGCAAGCGTGAGAGACGATACGGTGGCAGGGTCACACGGAGGCGGGCGAATGCATTTTCGATACGTCTTCATTTGCCCGACCGTGACATAGCCTCCCCGTTCGTTCATCGAATGAAGGAGAATTTGTGATCTCGAAGACGAAGAGGGTCGCCCGCTCCGTGGCCGTGGCGTTCGCCGCGACCGCGGCGGTCACCATGGCGCTGCCCACGGGCAATGCCTACGCGATCGACCACGTCGAGTGCCGTGGTGGGGAGAACTTCCTGAAGATCTGGTCGCACCTGGACGGCCGCACCAGCGTGGACTGCTACGCCAACGGGGGCCGGACCAACTTCGGCAGCTGGTGGGTCGACCGGATTTCGACGGGCAACAACGACCTCATCTACTACGACGAGAACGGCGACTCGGTGCGCATCAACCGGTGGACCGACATCACGTTCCCGAACCGTCCCCCGAAGGTCAAGGACATCGAAATCCTTTAGCAGGCGAACGGATTAACCGACCCGTGGACGGGCGGGCCGCGGTCCGGAAAATCCTGCCGATTCACGATTCACAGCCGTGCACGATGCAAGCCTCGGCGGATTCACTTCACTTCCCGTACAGGCTGAATTCACCGTGGGGTTGAATTCTTCGTGGGGTTGAATTCACCCCCATGCCCGGCCGGCCGACGCAGGCCGCGTGCTGTGCGCGCGGCCTGCGTCGGCATGCCCGTGGCCGTCGCAGGCCGCGCGCCCCGCGCGCGCCGGCTCACCCCTGCCCGCGCCGCCTCCGCAGGGCGAACCAGATGACCGCCACCCCGGCGATGACGACCGCGCCCAGCGTCATGCTCCCCTTCTCCCCGCCGCCGTCCGCGCTGTCCCCGCCGGACTCCCGGCCGGCGCTCCCGGAACCGCCCCCCGAGGTCTTGCCACCGCTCCCGCCCGGGACCTCCACCCGCTCCACATCGCTCCGCCTCCCCTCCGAGCCGAACATCAGCGCCGAGCCGTCCGCCGTGTACGTCACCGACTCGGCCTGCCCCTGGAACGGGGCGCTCACCGCACGGTCGTCGCCGAGCCTGCCGCCCTCGAAGGCGTACGCGCGAGCACTGAAGTAGGACCGCAGCACCAGCTCGGTCCCGTCCGGCGAGAACGCCCCGTCCGTCACCCACGGCACCTCGTCCACCCGCCGGAACACATTGGTCCCGCCGGTGGAGAGCTTCGCGGGCCCCTCGTAGAGCCCGCCGCCGTCCTCGTTCTTCGAGGCGATGTACACCCGGCCGGTCTTCGGGTGGACCATCATCGCCTCGGCGTTGCGCGCCCCGTCCGCGTACCGCACATCGAACTGGGTCGCCGTGACGGTGGCGTCGCGCAGCCGCTTCGGCTCGGGGAAGCGGTAGATCCAGACGTGGTCCCACGTCCCGTTCAGGTTGTCGCCGATGTCACCGACGTACACGTTGCCGTCGGGTCCGATCGAGATCGCCTCGACGTCACGCGGCTCACCGACACCGCGCATGGTGATCGTCGCGACGGTCTTCCCGGTGCGGGAGTCGACGGCGTAGATGTACGGGCCGTCGTCGCTGTCGTTGTGCGTCCAGTAGATGCCCGGGTGGGTGGGGCTGGCGGCCAGACCACTGGACTCGGTGATCCGGGGGTCCTCGATCGTGAAGCTCCGGTCGGCCCCGCCGTCGTCGGCCACGGCGAGGGCCGCCCCCGGGAACAGCAGGAGCGTGGCGGCACCGAGGGCAGTCAGATTCGAGCGCATGGGCTCAAGTGTCCATCCTCACGTCGCAGGCCGGAGCGTCGATCGGCCATGATGACGGCATGCGTTTGATGTGTGTCGGCGATTCCATGACGATCGGGCGCGCCGGCGACTTCACCTGGCGCTTCCGCATGTGGCAACACCTCGAAGCGACCCTCGGCGGGGGTTTCGCGCTCGTCGGCCCGCGTACGGAGCTGTACGACACCGAGGCGGGCGCCCCGCTCTCGTACGCGTACGGCGCCCCGTCCTTCCCCGCCGGGGCCCGCGCGCACCTCGCGGGCTGGGGCGAGGGCTGGCTGCACATGGCACCGGTGATCGCGGACACGGTCACCGCGACCCGCGCCGATCTCCTGCTCGTCTCGCTCGGCCTGATCGACCTCGGGTTCTACACGGACAGCGCGCAGACCGCGCGCAACGCCCGCGCGTTCATCGCGGCGGCCCGCACCGCCAACCCCCGTATCGGGATCGTGCTCCTGCCCGTGATCCCCAACGTCCGGGCGGAGTCGGACGCCCCTTTCGCCGCCGAGTGCGAGCGCTTCAACGAACTCCTCGCCAAGGCGGTCGCCGACCTCGACGAAGCCGCCTCCCCGCTGCTGCTGGCCTCGCGCCCGACCGGGTACGACATCCACACGGACACCTACGACGGCACGCACCCCGGCCCGAGCGGCGAGCACAAACTGGCGGCGGCCTTCGCCGACGCGATGCACCAGGCGTGGGGACTGGGCGGGCCGTACACGCCCCGCGGCTGAAACCGCTGCGCCCACCCGCCCCCGGACCTTACGGTGGTGCCTCATCGGCCGAGTGACGATCAGGTACGGGGGTGGGTCAATGGAACCGATTTCGCTGGGTGTTCTGGCGGCGCTGGCGGGCGGCGCTGGCGGGGAGATCGGCCGTCAGGCCTGGTCCGGGCTGACGGGCCTGGTGCGCCGTCGCCGGGACCCCGCGCCGGGAACGCCCGGGGGCACGGCCCCGGAGCCCGACTCCGCCGAGACGGCGCTGGCCGCGCTGGAGGGCCGCCCCGGGGACCGGGAGCGGGCCGGGGAGCTCGCTCAGGCACTGCGTACCCAGGTCGAGGCGGACGAGGCCTTCGCCCGTGCGGTACGGGTGTGGGAGGCGATGTTCCAGGCCTCGCTGACCGCGGACCCGGAGGCGGCGCAGGAGCTGGAGGCGGCCGTCCGCGCGGTCGACCCCGAGGCCGTGGCCCCGGGGTCGGTGCACAACGACTTCCGCGGCAGCACGTTCAGCGGCCCGGTGCAGGGCAGCGGCGCCCAGCACAACACGTTCAACAAGTAGCCGGTCCCGTATCCCCGTTGGCGGGCGTCGCGCTCCGCTACGGGGTGAGGGCGTCCGCGGACACCAGTGTGTCGTCGCGGAAACAGAGCCGGTAGGCATCCCCCGACCGGTCGTCGAACCGGTCGGCCGTCATCGCGTAGTACGAGCACGAGGTGCCGGGTCCGCCCGGCTCGGCGTCCACCGGGCGGTGGCCGGTCCGGCGTTCGGGCAACAGGGGCTCGGCCTCGGAGCGGGCCATGCCCACCCGCAGCCGGGCGAAGTCGCCGGGTTCCAGGACCGACCGGGACACCGACCACATCTCCCACCCCATGAGCACCAGGGACAGCAACGCCCCCGCCACCAGCGGCACCATGACCGCGGCAACGAGCGTCCGGCGCACCCGGCGCCCGGCGTGGTGGTGCTCCTGGGGCAGCGCGCCGCCCCCGCCGCCGGGCCCGCTGCCCGGGAGAGCGGCGGGCGTGACGGATGCGGCGGGCGTGACGGATGCGGCGGGCCGCGAGGGGGTGTGCGGGATCCGGGCGGCGACCGCGAAGCCCCCGTCGCGGGGGCCGTAGGTGAAGGTGCCCCCGGCCAGCCGCACCCGCTCGTCGAGCCCGACGAGCCCGTGTCCGCCGTGCGCTCCGCTCCCGCCGCCCGCCCGGCCGCCGCCGCTCCCGCCGCTCCCCGGTGGTACGGCTGGGGCGGCGCCCGGTAATGGCCCGTTCTCGACCACCACGTGGGTCTCGGCGGCCGAATGCGCGACGCGAACGCGCGCCGTCGTGTGCGGGGCGTGCTTGGCGACGTTGGTGAGCGCCTCCTGCACGACGCGGTGCACGGCCCGCTCGACGACCGGGGGGACGCCGTCCGCCGTACCGTCGACGCGCAGGTCGACCGGGAGCCCGGACGCGGAGGCCTCGTCGGCCAGCCGGGCGACCCGGGACACGGAGGCGACCGGGCCGCCACCACCGCCACCGCCTCCCTCGTCCGGGTCTCCCGTGGGACGCGGGGGCGCGTCGTCGGTCCCGTCGCGCAGGACGCTGATCACTTCCCCCAGCCGCTCCACCGCGGCCCCCGCCCTGGCCCTGATGTCCCCGGCCGTCCGCCGGTGCCGGTCATCGAGGTCGGCGGCGAGACTCAGAGCACCCGCCGAAAGGGCGATCAGGCTGAGGTCGTGGCCGAGGACGTCGTGCATGTCCCGGGCGATCCGGGCCCGTTCGCGCAGCCGGGCCCGGTCGGAGACCAGCCGCTGTTCGCGCTCCAGCTGTGCCGCCCGCTCCCATCCGGCCCGGACCAGCTGCCGGTACTGGCGCCGGAACCGTCCCGCGAACCACGGCAGCATCGCCGCGACGACCACCACGGCCACGAACCGGCTCCCCAGCGGCAGCCACGACGGCACCAGGGCCACCGCCACCACCCCGGCCGCGACCACCGCGACCAGCGCGAGCACGGTGGGCCGGGCCCGTCCCGCCCGCTGCCCGGCGAGGAACGCGGCGACCGCCGCCACAGGCACCCACCACAGGCTGACCATGCTCAGGCCCACCCCGGCCGCCGCGGCGGCGGCAGCGGCCACCCCGGCCGGATCCCCGGGCCGGGTCCGCGAACCCGCACCACCGCGCTTCGCACTGTCCATACGAGGACGGTACTGAGCCCGGAACCCCCGGATCCCGACCGGGCGGCCAAAGCCCCCGGGCAGGGCCGGGTGACGGGGTGCCCCTGGACCCGGTGACCGGATCCCGTCCCGGTCACTCCCCCTGCTGCGACCCCAGCATCGTCAGTGCCAGCTCGGTGAGTTCACCGGACACCTCGGTGGGCCGGGCCCGCCGGGGCCGACGGCTGTGGTGGGCCATCAGCTCGTGGACCGTACCGACCATCACCATCACGTCGACCCGGTGGTCCCGGTCCTCCGCCTCCCCCCGGTCCACCGCCCGCTCGGCCTCCCCGGTCAGGAACTCCGTCCACAGGGCCCGCCACAGCTTGCAGTGCTCGTCCACCGTGGCGCTCACGCCCAGCACCTCGACGAAGGTCACCCGGGCCTCGCGCGGATCGCGGGTGACGGCCTCCACGTAGGCGTCGAAGAGGCGCCGCACGCGTTCGGCGGTCCCGCACTCGTCCATGCCCTTGGCGAGCAGGGCGTTCTCAGCGGCCCGCAGCCCGCTCGTCGTCACCCGGTTGTGCAGCGCCACGAGCAGCCCCTCACGCGAGCCGTACTCCTTGCGCAGCACCTCGGCCGGAACCCCGGCCGCCGCGCAGATCGCCAGCTCGGTCGTCTCCGCGTACCCGACGACTCCGAACAGCTCCCGGGCCGCGTTGAGGAGTTGCTCGCGCGCCTGGTTCCGGAGCGTCTCACCGGGGCCAGTGCGCTGAGCCGGCCAGTTGTCCACCACCGGTCCTCCTTCAGCGGAAGAGGTGCGGGAGAGGAGCCTCAGCACCTCTGCACAGACCGCCCGGCCCATTGTGCTCGCCCCGGCACGGTGGTTCCGACTGCGCCACACCCCAACCGGAGTGCGACACCCCGTCCTCACACCCCCTGTCGCGCCGTTGACGCGCTCCCTTGGCGGTTCGGGCGGCCCCGCGTTTTCAGCTCCAAAGTGGCACGGTGAGCGGCAGGGAGAGTTGACGAGGAGGACGTGCTCGTCCCTCCCGGGGCCGTTTCACCAGACGACCGGCATGCTCCGCAGGCCGAGGACGATGCCGTTGAGCTTGAACTCGGCCCGCGCGGAAGGGATCACCGGACGCAGCCCGGGGATGCGGCGCAGCAGGGTGGTCAGCGCGATCTCCAACTCGATCCGGGCCAGCTGGCGGCCGATGCACTGGTGCGCGCCGAAGCCGAACGACAGGTGCGTACGGGCCTGTCGGCCGAGGTCCACGGTGTCCGGGTCCGGGAACACGCTCTCGTCCCGGTTGCCGGACGGGACCGCGGCGACCAGCCACTCCCCCGCCTTCACGGCGGTGCCGCCGACGGTGACGTCCTCGGTGGCGTAACGCAGCAGCCCGAACTGGATCACCGACAGATAGCGCAGCAGCTCGTCCACGGCACGTCCGGCTGCTCCGGAACTTCCGGTGGTTCCGGAACTTCCGGTGGTGTCCGGTGCGGCCTGAAGTGCGGCCTGGAGTGCGGCCCTGCGCTCCGGATCCTCCATCAGCACCAGTGCGCTCAGGGCGATCATGCTGGCGGTCGTCTCATGTCCGGCGACCAGCAGCAGCACACCGAGGGCTGCCAACTCCGCGACGGCCAGCGGATGTTCGGTCCGGTCACCGCGGGCGATCAGCCTGCTGAGCAGATCGTCCCGGGGCTCGGCGATCCGCTGCCGGACCAGCTCGCCGAGGCGGCCCTCCAGCCGCCCACTGGCCGCGTCGCGGGCGGCTTCGTCCGCGTCGAAGCCCATCAGCACTTCACTGTCGCGCTGGAACACCGCCTGATCCTCGTAAGGCACGCCGAGCATCTCGAAGATCACCAGTGACGGGATGGGCAACGCGAAGTCCCGCACCAGGTCCGCGCCCGCCCCGGAGAGCATCGCGTCAATGTGCTCGTCGGTGATCCGCTGGATGTACGGGCGCAGGGCCTCCATGCGCCGCACGGTGAACTCGCCCATCAACAGCCGCCGCAGCCGCGCGTGTTCCCCGCCGTCCAACTGGATCATCGAGCCGGGCAGCGGGTCGCGGCCGTCGTAGGACGGCAGCATGTGCATCGACCCCGCGCCGCGCGAGCTCAGCCGCCGGTCCGTGAGCACGCTCCGGATGTCCTCGTACCGGCTGACCAGCCACGCGTCGATGCCGGCCGGGCAGCGGACCGGCGTCACGGGTGCCTCGGCGCGCAGCCGGGAGTAGGTCTCGTCGGGGTCGAAGGGGCAGGAATCCGGCCTGGTGACCGGCAGGCCCGGGACGTCGGCACCGGAAGGGGGACGGGTGTTCGTCATGAGGGCTCCAGCCTGACGGAAGGACTCACAGCGCACCGTGCCGGGGCGCGGCGGCTACGGGCTGTCCACCGCTTCGGGGACCGCCACCGGCTTCCCGCGCCTGCCCGCCGGGCGGCTGAAGCGCCGGACGGCGGGACGTTCGACCACGGTGCAGAGGGCCGCCGCGAGGGCGATGCTGATCACGACGGTCAGCAGGATATGGATCAGTCTCGTCGACAGGGACGCGGCCACCGCCTCGCCCGTGGCGTGCACCGCGCCGATCGGGCCGTACTGGATGACCAGGTAGTGCACGAGATAGAGGGCGAACGAGATCTCTCCCAGCCACACCATGGTCCGGCCGCTGAACGGCGTACGCACGGCGCGTACGTCGGCACCGGCGCCCGCCGCGATCACCAGCGCGAGCGCGAACGCGGTCGGCCCGGCGCAGAGGTGGAAGATGCCGGGCAGCCCGGCCTGGACCACCACACAGACGACCGTGAGGAGAAACGCCGGTGCCATGCCCAGGCGAATCCATTTACCCGAGATCACGATGCGTGCCATCAGGATGCCGAGGACGAATTCGAGCATCCTGGTGAGGGGAAAGCTGTACGCGAACCAGGACCACCACTGCGGAACCGCCGGGTCCCACGAGGTGGCCGGCTGCTCCGGCAGAAGCAGGGCGACGAATGGTACGGCGATGATCGCGGCACCGACGACCGCAGCCCATGCCCATAAATGCGGAGAACGGATACGCCGGACGAAACCGATCAGCCAAGGAAATGCGAAATAGAACACCAGCTCGCAGCCGAGCGTCCAGCTCGGCACATTGATTCCGGTCAGTCCACCGAGAGCGTCGAAGTGGGGAATCCAGGGCTCGATCAGCAGGAGCGGCGGAATCGTGTTGATCATCATGACCGGCACGCCGGCCACCACCATCAGCACCACGGTGGCCACGAAGGTCGTCAGATGGTTCGGAAAGATCTTCGCCACGCGCCGGCGCCAGAAGAGCCTCGCGGAGTCGTTCGGATCGTCGACCCAGGTGAGAATGAACCCGCTGAGCACGAAGAAGAAAGCCACCCCGACCGGCCCGAGAGTCGTGATCAGATCCAGCAGGCCGGGGTGTTCCGTACCCACTATCTGCACGGACAGATGAGAGATCACGACCGCGAATGCCGCGATGAACCGCATTCCGGTCAATGATGGCAGCCGATTCCGCCGGGCGGACGACTCCGACGCCTGCACCATCATTCCCCCCGGCTTCACCCGGCGGACACCACCGGTATGAAATCAACGTGGCCCCACTATCGATGATTTCATGGATACGGGTCAAGCCGAATATTTCGATCCATTGAATCGCATCACACGATTCAATGGGCCGGCGGAATGACATTTCTCGCGCCGCATTTCACACGCGAAGCGGAAAGCCCTCGGCCGGTGGTGCCGTCAGCCGGT
Source organism: Streptomyces sp. NPDC079020 (assembly GCF_044542225.1). Taxonomy (NCBI): domain Bacteria; kingdom Bacillati; phylum Actinomycetota; class Actinomycetes; order Kitasatosporales; family Streptomycetaceae; genus Streptomyces; species Streptomyces sp. NPDC079020. Next base: position 255,883 of record NZ_JBITUB010000003.1, on the reverse strand, counting down.
GGTGACGTCAGCCGGTGGTGACGTCAGTCGGCGGTGACGTCGTCGCAGCGGTGATCCGCGCGGGGCGCGTTCTGATGGGCGACGGCGTCCTTCCAGCGGGCCCGCTCCCTGCCGAGCCGGCCGTCGGCGCTCACGGCGAACCACACCCAGCCGTCCCTGTACTCGTGCGTGTCGGTCAGGCCGATGACGTAGCGGCGGCCGGGGCGGAGCGGCGCGTAGTCCGGTTCACCGGCGGCGAGGGCACGTCCCTTCGCGTCCAGGACGGCGGACTGACCGATCACCATGGAGGCGGGCGGGGCGCCCTTGAGGGGTTCCGTCACGGTCACGGCGGACATGACGACACCGCCTTCGAGCTCGGGCTCCTCCTCGCGGTACTCGACCGTCCGGTCGACGGTGACGATCGCGACCGTCCCCACGTTCCCCGCCTTGTCCCGGTCGGTGGTGTCCTCCGGCAGGCACAGGGTCTGCGTGGCCGCCATGTCGTCGAAGGTGGTGTACCAGTAGCCGGCCCCGGCCGTCGCGAGCACGGTGGCGGCGGCGAGTGCGGTGAGCAGCAGGCGGGTTCGGGTCATGGTCAGCCCCAGAGCTTCTTGTAGTTGGCCTTGTCGGTGTCGGTCGGCTCGGTGATCGGCATGGTCACCAGCGGGGCGGGCCACATGAGCGACGCCACCTGCTCGGACTTGTGACACAGGCCCAGGGCGTGCCCGAGTTCATGCGCGGCCACATGCCGGCGCAGCTCGGTCGAGGCGTACTTCCCCGGTTTGTCGAGGGACTTGCGGTTGAGACGGATGACATCGGTGTCCGCGACACCGCCGTGGTGCTCGTAGTAGGCACCCTTGCCGTCGGCCTTGCTGTAGTCGCGCCAGTCGAGGTCATTGACGGTCATGGCACTGTCCGGCCGGATCTTGATCCGCGACAGCGAACCGGCCTGCCAGACCTTCCCGGCCCAGGTGCGCGCGTCGTCGTACTTCGTCGCGGACGTCCACCGGATCTCGCCCTCGTCGACCGCCGAGTCCGAACGCCGTTCCCGCTCCCCCGCCACACACCCGGCGGCGGCCCCCTTCACCCGTGCCGCCCCTCGCACCCCCGTCGCCCCCGTCACCTCTTCCCCGTAGGCGACCGCGGTGGCCGAGACGGCAGTGGTGGTGGCACACGCGAGGGCGACCAGCACACGGACGGGATCCATCGGAGGCTTCACAAGCGCTTCTCCTTCGCAGGTGAGAGGCACCGTACTGAGGCCCGCGCCCCCAGGGAACGGTACGGGCGGGCATTCACTCCGGAGGGGGAGGAGCGGCCCGGCCGGTACGCCGAGAAGTCCGCCCGGCACCACGAGGAGCCCCGGCGAGCCGGTCCGGCCCGTGCGTCCGCCCATGGGTCCGGCCCGTGCGTCCGGTCAGTCCCTGGCGGCCATCCAGATGGTGAGGCTGTTGGCGATCCGGTGGATGCTGTCCTCGGTCACGACCTCGTGCTCGCGGCGGGCCGTGTCGCGGCGCACGACCTCGTAACCGCCCGCGCCCCGGACCGTGACCGAGGCGTGCCAGTGCGGTTCGTCCTCGTAGGGCTCGATGACGACGAAGGTGTTGTCCGTGCCGTTGAGGTCGCTGAACATCATGTACAGCGCGTCCTCGGACGGGTCGTCGATGACGTCGCCGTCCTCGCTGACGGCACGGTAGTACGAGGCATCCATCGCAACTGTCCCCTCTTCGGCCCACCGGCCGGGGCCATCGGCTGGTTCACCCCAGCGTGGCACGGGGGTACGCCAGTCCGGCCCGGGACGGACGCACGCGGACACGGCCCGGGGCGGCGGTCCCGGGGCGATCCGGGTCCGCCCCGGACCATCTCCGCCCCGGACCATCTCCGCCCCGGACCGGCTCCGCCCGAACTGCCCCGCCCGAACCGCCCCGCCCCCGCCGGTCCTTCCCCGTACCGCTCAGTCCGCCGACCGCTCCACGGGAATCCACAGCGCCGCGTCAGCCCGCGTGCCGTCGTCCGAGACGCGCACGCCCACGATCTCCGGCCCCGGCCTGCTCCGGTACGGATTCGACGGGAACCACTGCGTGAACACGTCGCGCCACAGGTGCTGGAGCGCCTGGGGGAAGGCACCCGAGCTCTCGAAGACGGCCCAGGTGCCCTCAGGAACCTCCAGGGCCTCCATGTCCTCCGGCACCTCGGCGCGCGTCACCACGCCGTGGTAGTAGTCGAGTTCGGTCCCCTCGGCCCGGCTCGGGTCGAGGCGGTCGCTCACGCCGACGATCCCCTCCGGCTCCTGGTCCGACAGCTCCGCGATCCGCCGCAGTGTCTCCTTCCCCAGACCCCGGATGAATGCGGCGATCGCCGGGTTGACCCCCTCATGGACGAGCGGTACCCGGGCCTTCCGCCCGACCACACAGAACCGCTCCCTGTCCACGATCCGGTAGCGCATGCTGCTGCTCCCCTCGATGATGAGGCGGAAGGACATCCGCGGCTGGGACTCCAGAGCGGCACCGGTCCGCCGCGCCTCGCCCGGACCCACCCCGTGCACCGCGCGGAACGCACGGGCGAAGGCCTCGCCCGAGCTGTAGCCGTAGCGCGTCCCGACCTCCAGCAGCGTCCGCTCACCGGCGAGCACCTCGGCGCCCGCCACGGTCAGCCGCCTGCGCCGGATGTACTCCGACAGCGGGATGCCCGCCAGCGCGGAGAACATCCGGCGCAGGTGGTATTCCGATGTCAGGGCGATCCGGGCGAGTTCGGCCACGTCGATCGGCCGGTCGAGGTGCGACTCGACGTACTCCAAGGCCTGGTTCAGCCGCTCCAGCATCCTGGCCCCTTTCCCTGTCGTCACCCACGCTAGTAGGGGCCCGCATGCCGCACCCGCCATCCTGTGCCCGGCCCGGACTGGTCCCGCCGGGTCCCAACGGCGCGCCGCCGGGCCCGGGGGCCGGGAGGCCGGGGCCGCCCTGTCCTCAGCCCTTCACCGTGAAGTCCGCCCGCAGCAGCGCCTCGTCACGGGAGGACGGGCCCACGAGCAGTTCGAAGCGGCCCGGTTCCACGATGCGGTGGCCCTCGGCGTCCACGAGGGTGCAGTCCGCCACCGGCAGCTCGACCGGGACCACCCGCGACTCCCCGGGAGCCAGGAACACCTGGCGGTAGGCCTTCAGCTCCTTCTCGGCCCAGGTCACCGAGGTGACCGTGTCGCTGACGTACACCTGCACCGTCTCCAGCGCGGGCCGCGCGCCCGTGTTGGTGAGCGTGACCCGTGCCCGCACCGTGTCGCCCGCCCCGACGAGCGGGGCCCGCACCTCCAGGTCCGCGTACTCCACCGTCGTGTAGCTCAGGCCCTCGCCGAACACGAACGCCGGGCTCTGCGTGAGGTCCGCGTACCGCGTGCCGTGCTGGCCCCGCACCTGGTTGTAGTACGTCGGCTGCTGGCCCGCGTGGCGTGCGAAGGACAGCGGCAGCCGGCCGGTCGGTTCGATCAGGCCGAGTACGAGTTCGGCGACGGCCCGGCCGCCGAGCATGCCCGGGTTGAAGGCGTGCACGATCGCCGCCGCACGGTGTGCGGACGGCGGCAGCACCAGCGGCTTGGAGCTGATGACCACGACGACGAGCGGCTTGCCCGTCGCCGCGAGCGCGTCCAGCAGCGCGACCTGGTCGCCGACGAGTTCCAGCGTCGCGGTGGACTTCCCCTCACCGACCAGTTCGATACGGTCGCCGACGACCGCGACGACGTAGTCGGCCGCCTCCGCCGCCGCGACCGCCTCGCCGATGAGCGCCGCGTCCGGTGCGGCGGGGACGACGACCTCCGGCCGGGGCTGCCCGTCCGGGAAGAACGCGCCCTCCGGGTCCGGCCCCACGGTGAGGATGTCGGCGCCCCGCGCGTACGAGACGTTCCAGTCGGCGGGCACATGGTCGCGGAAGCCGTCCAGCACGGTACGGATCATCCCGCGCGGCTGGCCGTCCGGCAGCCAGTCGGCCTGGCCGGAGGAGCCCGCCCAGTCGCCGAGCTGATTCTGCGGGTCGTCCGCGTTGGGCCCGATGACGGCGACCGTACGCGGGGCCGCCGCCCGGCCGTCCGGCCCGGGTGCGGTGACGGCACGGCCGTCCTCACCGGCCGCGAAACCGCCGGACAGCGGCAGCGTGCCGTCGTTCGTCAGCAGCACCAGCGAGCGCCGGGCCGCCTCCAGGTTCAGCGCGGCGTGCTCGGCACTGCCGATGAACTCGGCCTGGCGGGCGGCATCGGGGCGGCGCGGGTTCTCGAAGAGGCCCAGCTCGAACTTCAGCGTCAGGATGCGGCGCACGGCGGCGTCGATCTCCGCCTCGTCCAGCGTGCCGTCGGCGACCGCCTCCTGGGCCCCTTCGAAGAAGGCGGCCGTCGTCATCACCATGTCGTTGCCCGCGCGCACCGCCGCGGCCGAAGCCTGGGCGTGGTCGGCGTACACCTTCTGCTCCCACACCATGCGGCCGACGTTGTCCCAGTCGGTCACGAGCGTGCCGGTGTAGCCCCACTCGCCGCGCAGCACGTCGTTGAGCAGCCAGTTGTTCACCGTGATCGGTACGCCGTCCATCGACTGGTAGCCGAGCATGAACGTGCGGCAGCCCTCGCGGGCGACCCGCTCGAACGGCGGCAGGAACCACGACCGCAGCTTGCGCCGCGAGATGTCCGCCTCGCTCGCGTCCCGGCCGCCCTGGGTCTCGGAGTACCCCGCGAAGTGCTTCGCGCACGCCAGGATCGCCGTCGGGTCGGCCAGACCGTCGCCCTGATACCCGCGCACCATCGCCGAGGCCAGCTCGCCGATGAGGAACGGGTCCTCGCCGAACGTCTCGCTGACCCGGCCCCAGCGCAGGTCCCGCGTGATGCACAGCACCGGCGAGAACGTCCAGTGCACACCGGTCGCCGCGACCTCGACGGCCGTCGCCCTGGCGATCCGCTCCACCAGCTCCGCGTCCCAGGTCGCCGCCATGCCGAGCTGCGTCGGGTAGATCGTGGCGCCCTCCCAGAAGGAGTGCCCGTGGATGCAGTCCTCCGCGACCAGCAGCGGAATCCGCAGCCGGGTCCGCCCGGTCAGCTCGGCCGCCTCCAGTACGCGCTCCGGCGAGGCGTGCAGGATCGAGCCGACGTGCAGGTCCTCGACGAGGTGCCGCACGCCGTCCTTGGCGTTCAGCTGGAGCATCTGGCCGGTCTTCTCCGGCAGCGTCATACGGCCGAGAAGGTCGCCGACACGCTCCGCGACAGGCAGCGCAGGGTCGAGGTAGGGCGGGAAGAGACCCACAGGAGTTCCTTTCAGGACGTCACTCCACACATCACCGCATCACCGTACGCCGAATACCGACCGCATGGTAAGTATCTGGCTGTGACAGCCTGGCGGGACAGCCGTCCGAGGGACCTGGAACAGTCGGGAGAGTGCGAGTGACCGCCGAAACGGGCCGTGGTTACGCGAAGGGGCGGGCGAAGCGACGCGAGATCCTCGACCACGCCATGGCCATGTTCGGCGAGGTCGGCTACCGGGGCGCCTCGCTGCGCGTCATCGCGACCCGCTGCGGCATCTCGCACCCCGGCCTCCTGCACCACTTCCCGACGAAGGAGTCCCTGCTCCTCGCGGTCCTCGAACACCGCGACGACGTGGACGGCGAATGGCTCGCGCTCGACACCGCCGAGGGCGTCGACCATCTGCGCCGGCTCGCCGACCTGGCCGCGCTGAACGCCACGCGGCGCGGAATCGTCGAACTGTTCTCGGTGGTGGCCGCCGAGGCGACCTCCGCCGACCACCCCGCCCACGCGTACTTCGTCCGCCGCTACCGGACCTCGGTCGCCAACACCGAACGCGCCTACCGCCAGGCCCGCGACGACGGCGCCCTGCGTGACGGCATCGACCCGTCCGCCGCCGGACAGCAGCTGATCGCCCTCATGGACGGCCTCCAGGTCCAGTGGCTCGTCAGCGACTGCGCGACGGACATGGCGGGCGTCCTGCGAGCCCACATCCAGGCCCAGCTGACCGTGGACCTCTGACCCGGGCTACGGATTCACCCCGGCCACCCCGGTCACCTTGACCGCCAGCTCGTGCAGCAGCCCCGCGTCCACGAAGGGCGCCTCCGAAGACGGCCGCGACCGCCAGTCCAGCGGCCACGTCTCCCCGTGCAGCGCGGGCACCCCGATGAAGGCCACCCCTCGGGCCGACCGGTTCAACGCCTCCGTCCCGGGCGGCCAGCAGAAGGTGCTCGCGGTGTCCGGCGGCAGCAGGAAGTACATGCCCCGCCCACCGATCCCCGAGCGGACGATCGGCCCGGCCCGGAAATCGGTGAACTGCATGATCTCGTAGGCGATTTGCTCGCCGAGCATGCCGATGGCCCGCACCGCGTCGAAGTGGATACCCACGTGCCGCAGGGCATGGCCGTTCACGGGCACCCAACGCGGCACCGGATCAAGTGAAGTTCGCTGTTCCATGCGCCCAGCGTCGCGCCGGAACACGTAGCGTGACCAGCGCCACACGCAGGCCGTGAGCGGCCGTGTACATATGAGGTGAGCCGGTGAACTCCAGTGATCCACGGGACAGCAGCGCCGAGATGTTCGGGCTGCTGCTGAGGCACTTCCGGGAACGTGCCGGGCTGTCCCAAGAGGCCCTGGGCAAGCGGATCGGTTACTCCAAGTCCCAAGTGGCCATGGTCGAAAGAGGCACCAGGCCCCCCAAGGGCATCTTCGTGCAGAGGGCGGACGAGGTGCTGGGTGCACAAGGTGCACTGATCGCGGTGGCACCGAAGCCACGCAGCGGGCCGTTGCCCGGATGGTTCACGGGATTCGCCGAGGAGGAAGCGGAAGCGTCCGCTCGCCACGAATACGAGAACCAGGTGATTCCTGGGCTCCTTCAGATCGAGGCGTACGCGCGAGCGGTCCTCGCCAGCCGGTTCCCGACCTTCGATGACGACGAAGTCGAGGAGAAAGTGGCCGCACGGCTGGCACGACAGAACCTCCTCACCCGCCGGCCGCTCCCCGACATCAGCTTCGTCCTGGAGACGATCGCGCTCACCCGCCCCATCGGGGGACGCCGTGTCCGCAAGGCCCAACTGCGCCACCTCGCCGAGATGGCCCGGCTTCGGCACGTCAAAATCCAGCTGATGGATCCGGACGAGGAGAGCCACCCGGCGCTGAACGGCCCCTTCGTCCTGCTGGAGAACGCGGAGCGGAGGCAGATGGCGTACGTCGAGGGGCAGGGCGGCAGTTTTTATGTCACTGAACAACCGCAATTGGGCAACCTGTTGGGCAAGTATGGCGTTCTTCGAGCCCAGGCATACACTCCCGAAAGGTCCCTGGAAATGATCGAGAAGATGGCAGAGGAACTATGAGTCCCGACCTCCACTGGTTCAAGTCCAGCTACAGCGGTAACGAAGGCGGCAACTGTGTAGAGGTCGCCATGACCTGGTCCAAGTCCAGCTACAGCGGTAGCGAAGGCGGCGACTGCGTCGAGGTCGCCATGACCTGGTCCAAGTCCAGCTACAGCGGCAACCAGGGCGGCGACTGCGTCGAGGTCGCCGCCTGCGCCCACACCGTCCATGTCCGTGACTCCAAGGACCTGGCCGTCCCCGCGCTCGCGCTGTCCCCCGCCGCCTGGGGGCCCTTCCTCCGATTCGCGGTCGAGGCAGGCGTTTGATCCGTGTCAGTGGCTTCGGCGGAGTGCCGCGCCTGCGGGCGGGCGATCGAGAACGGCGGCGGGCCCGGACGGGTGACCGCGTACTGCTCGCAGGCCTGCCGACAGCGTGTGCACGGTGAGCGGCACCGGCCCTCCGTCGTACCCGCCCAGGACCTGATCACCGATCTCGCGGACCGGCTGCGGAAGGTGCGCCGCGCGCCCGGGACCGCGTTCCACACCGATGTCGAGGCGCTGTCCGCGCCGTTCACGCAACTGCGCCGCCTCGCCCGGCAGGCACGTGCGGAGGAGCACGAGGAAGAGCACGAGGAGCGAAGCGTCACTCCGGCACGCGTGACGCTTTCGCCCGGCTCCGCCACCGACGACGTCTTCGCCGCGCTCTCGGAGCAGTACGGGCGTGAGCTGCGGGTGCACTGCTACCGGCTGCTGGGTTCGTACGACGAGGCCGAGGGCCTGACCCAGGAAACGTTCCTCCGGGCCTGGAGCGCGCGGGACGCCCTCGGCGGTGTCGGCGACCGCCGGGCCTGGCTCTACAAGATCGCCACCCGGCTGTGTCTGGACTTCCTGCGCCAGTACGACCGGCGGCCCACGGCATACGCACCGGTCCCGGGCGTCGCGTCCGGCGACGGGCCGCCGCCCGCACGGGTGCCATGGCTCCAGCCCTTCCCCGACGACCAGTTGCCCGGGAGCCCCGCGCCCGCGCACGAGCCGGACGCGGCGGCCGTGGCGAGCCGGACGCTTGAGCCGGCCTTCCTGACCGCCGTGCAGAAGCTCCCCGCACGGCAGCGGGCCGCGGTCGTCCTGCGGGATGTCGCCGGGTGGTCCGCCCGGGAGACGGCCCACCTGCTCGGTTCCGGTACGGCCTCGGCGAACAGTGCCGTACAGCGCGGCCGGGCGGCCCTCCGGCGGGCCCTGCCGGGGCACCGGGAGGACTGGAGCATGCGCGCGCCCGGCGCCGGGGACCGGGAGTTGGTCCTGCGCTGCGGCGAGGCCGCCTCCGGCGCCGACTTCGGCACCCTGGCGGATCTGGTGCGCGAGGACGTGGTGCTGACCATGCCGCCGGACCCGCGCTGGTTCGCGGGGCGCGACGCGATGCTGGCGTTCGTGCGCCCGAGACTCGATCCCGCCTCCCCGCTGTTCGCGGGGCACTGGCGGCATGTCCCCGTACGGGCCAACGGCCTTCCCGCCATGGCCGGGTACCTCCGGCGCCCCGGCACCAGCGTCCACCGGGCCCAGTTCATCGGCGTCCTGCGCATCGAGCCGGGCGAGGACCGGATCGCGGAGATCACCGCCTTCGAGCCTCACCTGTTCCCGGCCTTCGGTCTCCCGATGACGCTGTGAGGCCTGGCGGGCGACGAGTCCGCCCGTTCGCTCGCGTCCTGTGAGTGGCAGGGCGCACACGGCGCCCCTCGCGGAACGATGCCGGGCGCCACAGCCTCTTACGGCGCGGGCTCGACCGTCCCGACCCGCAGGTACTTCGCGAACTCGATGTGTCCCAGGGGCGCATAGCCTTCGTCGCCGCTGCCCGGCGGCCTCGATCCGTACTCGGACGTGAAGCTGAACTCACCGGCGTTCTTGACGTTGAACGCGCCGTACTCCTGCAGTGCCTTCGCGACCATCCGCTCGTAGGGCTTGAGCGAGGTCTCGGCGTCGATGTCGTACGAGCGGTCCAGCCAGATGAACTGTCCCAGCCGCCAGGGGCCTTCACCCTTGCCGTCTCTCCCCACCGCGGGGAAGACATACCGACCGTTGTTGTCCGGGGTGCCGAAGCTCAGGGCGTGGTCGATCCGGCCGGCCTTCCACTCCTCGCGGGTGATCATTCCGGCGAGGCGGGACAGACCGCTGCCGGTCTCCTGGCCCGTGACGGAGACCGACGAGCCCCGGGTGTCGGACACGGCTCCCCATTCACAGCTGGGCCTGCCGTCCCGCACCTCGGCCCGCCAGCACTCCACCGCCCGTCCGTCCGGTCTGATCACCACCGCCCACTCGCGCCCCGCCGCCGGGGCCTTCCACGAGGCGTCCCAGGGCAGGTCGACTCCTTCGAAGGGGTTGGGCCCCCATTGACCGACGTGCTTGCGCGGGGTGACTTCGTAGGCCGGAGTGCCGGAGGTGGCCCGGTACACCAGGGAGCCCGCCGTGCCGGTGTACAGCTCGACACGGCCCGGAGCGAGCAGGCCGGCGACCATCCGCGCGGAGTCGGGCTCCGGGCGGGGGTGTGGGTGCCGCTGGTTGAAGGCATCGTCGGCGGCGAAGAAGCGGGAGGAGCCTCGGGCGGCGTCCGGCGGGGACGGCTCCTGTCCGCGCCGGCTCACGAGAACCGCTCCGGCGGCCACCAGGGCGAGCGCGAGGGTTCCGGCAGCGGCGACGATCGGCCACCGCCGTCTTCCCGGCGTCGGTGCCGGTGCCGTATCGAGCTCGGCCTGCGCCGCCAGCCACCGTTGTTCCCATTCCGCACGATCACCGCCACAGGCCTCCACGTACGCCAGGGCGACTTCGAGGGAAGGCAGTCGGCCGCCCTTCGCGGCGTCGGACAGCGCGCCGGGCGACTGGGCCGTACGCGCGGCCATCTGACGGTACGTCGGACCGTCCGCCGCGCTGCGGAGGGCCCGTAACCCGAGAGCGAACCGCTCCGCCGCGTTCCCCGCCGGATGGTCCGGGGGCTGCTGTGATGCTGCGAGCACCTGTCCGTCCTCCAAGCCATGGCGGCCGGTGACCGTCCATGTGCGACGTCTGGTCTGCTTTCCCGAGTCTAAGGGCTGTCCCGCAATTCCTGGCGGGTGCGCGACGAATTGCGGGACACCCCTTAGGAGGAGGGCCGATCCCGGGAAAAGGGGCCCTCGCGGCGGCCCGCGGCGGAAAATGGACCGCATGGACCAAGGATGGGCAGCCTTGTTCGGAGCCGGAGTGGGCGTCGTCGGAACCCTGTGCACCTCGGCGTTGACGTATTCGTCCGCCCGGCGGCAGGCGCGTGACCAGGGGGCGGTCGATCACGAGCAGGCACTGCGGAGCGAACGCCGTGAGGCCTACCTCGTGTTCATGCAGGCGGCGGAGCCGGTCGACGGCGTACTGCACCGGGTCGCCCACCAGGACGGTGTACCGGCCTCCGCGCGGGACGCCCCGCCCGCGCCCGAGGTGCTGAGCGCGGCCGTAGCGGAGCTCGGTGGCGCGGTGGACGCGCTCTACAAGGCCCAGGCACGGCTCGATCTCATGGGTCCGGAAGCCGTGGCCGCGGAGGCCGTGAACGTGTGGTCGGACGTGCGGTCCCTGCGGGCCCATCTCGAAAGGGTGCTCCACGGGATGCGCGAAGGGCGGCCGGACGCGGCGTACCGCACCGGCCTCGAAGACGCCGTCGACGCCGTGGAGATGAGCCGGGAGAGGTTCACCCGGCGCGCTCGCGAGGTGATCGTGAGTCCGCCGTGAGGCCGTCGGGAGATCCACTGCCGCCGGTCACCCAGCACAACTCGCCCCAGGGCCAGTGGATCAACGGTCAGCTGCTGAAGAGCAATGGCGGATCCGCGTCCTGAACCCTGTCCGAAATTGCGAGTCGCCGTGGCATGTGTGCCTTTGGCCGAACGTCTACTGTGGCCTGGTCCGGGTAGTGCACAGGGGGTCGCATGCACAACAGAGATATGGCTGACGACAGAGCGGGCGACGGGGCTGCCGGTGGTCCCGACGACCGCTGGGCGGCCGGCGACGTCCAGCGCGCCGACGCCCGAGCGCCGCAGGAATGGCCGCAGACTCCACCACGGGCTGAACCTCCCGTCACCAGCACGGTGATCGACGGCCGCTACGAGCTGCTGTCGCCGATCGGCAGCGGCGGCATGGGCGAGGTCTGGAAGGCGTACGACAGACGGCTCCGCCGCTTCGTCGCGGTGAAGGGGCTGCTCGACCGGAACGCCATGACCGCCGCCACGCAGTCCGAGGCGATGCAGAGGGCGCGCCGCGAGGCCGAGGCGATCGCCAAGATCGAGCACGAGAACGTGGTGACGGTCCACGACCAGGTCGAGACCGACAACCAGGTCTGGATCGTGATGAAGCTGCTCGAAGCCAGGTCGCTGGCCGATCTGCTGAGCAGCGAGAAGGTGCTCGCCGTGCCGAGGGCGGCCGACATCGGCCGGCAGATCCTCCAGGGGCTGCGGGCGGTGCACGGCGCGTCGGTCGTCCACCGCGACGTGAAGCCGGGCAATGTGCTCGTCCGCGACGACGGGCTCGTGATCCTGGTGGACTTCGGCATCGCCAAGTTCGACGGCGGCGCGCAGGTGACCCAGCACGGCGGCGTCCTCGGCACACCCCCGTACCTGGCCCCCGAGCTGTTCGCCCCCGGGGCCCCCGGGCCCACGCCCGCATCCGACCTGTGGGCGCTGGGGATCACGCTGTACGCGATGGTCGAGGGACACGCGCCCTTCGGCGGCAACGAGGTCTGGGAGGTCCAGGAGCAGATCAGGAACTCCCCGGCGCCCGCCTTCCGTTACGCCGGGCCCCTGGTGCCGGTCATCCAGGGGCTGCTGACCACGGACCCGCAACGCCGCCTGGGCGCCGCCGGGGCGGAAGAGATGCTCCGGAACGTCCTCGGGGCACCCGCCACGCCGAACTCCGGCCCGCAGCCCACTCCGGACCCCGCGAACCCCCCGCCACCGGCGGCGGACCCGGCCGCCGGCGCCGGCCGCCCGCCCGCACCCGTGCCCACCCCCACGGCCGCGTCCGTACCCAGTCCCGCGCCCGCGTTCGGCCCCGCACCCGTGCCCGGTCCCGAATCCGCCCCCGCGTCCGCCCGGCCCGCCGCCACCCCCTCGCCGGACCCGCAGGCCGCCGTACCCCCGCCCCCCGTCACCCCCGCACCCGCCACCCGTCCGGCGGCCGGCGGGAAGCGCCGGACGTGGCTGAAGGTGTCCACGGCGGCCGTGTGCGTCGCGCTGCTGGCCACCGCCGGCTGGCTCGTCACCAAGGGCGGCTCGAAGCCGGACGACAAGCGTGGGGGGACCGCCGCACCGGTCCGGAACGGCAAGCAGCCCACGTGGAAGGACGGCCACCCCAGGCTGAAGGTCGGCGTCAAGGACGACCAGCCCGGTCTGAGCAAGTACGACAAGAAGAGCAAGTCCTACGCGGGGTACGACATCGACCTGTCCTACGAGCTCGCCGATCGCATGGGCTACACACCGGACGAGGTCGACTTCATCCCCGTCGCCACCGACTATCGCAGCACGGCACTGAAGACCAAGAAGGTCGACCTGGTCATCGCCTCGTACAGCATCACGCCCGAGCGGAAGACCGCGTCGCCGGGGGGATACAGCGTCGACTTCGCCGGTCCGTACTACGAGGCGAGCCGGGGGTTCCTGGTGCGCGAGAAGTCGGCCAAGTACGACATCCGCGACACCAGCGACCTGCGGAAACTCAAGGTCGAAGTGTGTACCGCCCGGGACTCGACGTACGAGAAGGAGCTTCCCAAGAAGGGCTTCACCATGGCGAAGGACCAGCCCAACACCTACCAGGACTGCCTGGACAGGCTCCTGGACAAGACGTCCGAGGTCTACGCGGTGGCTTCGGACGACGTCATTCTCGCCGGATACGTCACGGACAACCTGGGCAAGGTGCGGCAGCTGGAGCCCATCGACGGCGCGGAGGGCTACGGCGTGGCCATGCGGCCCAAGACCCCGCTCCTGAAGGGCGAGGTGTGCACCGCGCTGAAGGACATCCTGAACAGCAAGGTCTGGGACGACCTGTACATGGACAACCTGTCACCCCTGATGGGCGGCGGGAACCCGCCCGGCCGCCCGGACCTGGACGAGTGCACCGCCCCCTGACCCGTCACCTCCCGGGGAACCGCTCCCCGCACGCGCCGCAGAACACGGGTGCGGACTCGGCCGACAGCCGCCCGCACTCCGGGCAGACCCGGTCCAGCAGACAGGGGGCCTCGCCGCCCTCGCCCTCGTACGCGGCCGGCGGGGGCTTGATCGTCAGGCCGGGACGGCGGCGGTGGACGGTGAGGTAGGTCAGGCCCTCCGGACCCGCCGCGAGGGCGCGGCGGGAGGTGCGGGGCAGCCAGGTGACGGTGCTCGGGGTCAGCGGCAGGGACTCCTCCGGCCCGGTGACGACCCAGCCGCTGCCCGCGAGGACGACCAGGAGCACGTCCAGGACGTCCTCCCGGTGCTCCCCGACCCCGGCGTCCGGCGGCAGGCGCACCAGGTTGGCGTCCAGCTCACGTCCTGGTTCGGCCAGTTGCCACAGGGCGCCGCGGGCGTCCGGCGCGGCCGCGGAGAGCAGATCGTTCAGTACGGTCAGGACCTGGGGGGTCGCGTTCACGCCGACCAGGCTACGCGGCGGCGCGGTCGCGGAACGGCTCGGCACCCGCGTAGCGTGTCCCCTTCGTCTCCCCCAACTCGATGTCCCCGCCGTCCCGTTCCCCGAGAGGAAGCCGCCATGGTCCGCGCTCCGGACGAGAAGTACCCGCCGGTCGAGCCGTACGAGCGAGGCATGCTCGACGTGGGCGACGGAAACCTCGTGTACTGGGAGGTCTGCGGCAACCCGCACGGCAAGCCCGCGCTCGTCGTCCACGGCGGTCCGGGCTCCGGGTGCGCCGAGCGGCCCCGGCAGTACTTCGACCCCGAGCGGTACCGCGTCGTGCTCTTCGACCAGCGCAACTGCGGCCGCTCCACCCCGCACGCGAGCGACCCGGCCGCCGACATGCGGCACAACACCACGCACCATCTGATCGCCGACATGGAGCGGCTGCGCGCCCATCTGTCCATCGACACCTGGCTGTTGTACGGGGGTTCCTGGGGCTCCACGCTGATCCTCGCGTACGCCGAGCAGCACCCGGAGCGGGTCTCGGAGATCGTGATCCCGGCGGTCACCACGACCCGGCGCAGCGAGATCGACTGGCTGTACCGGGGCGCGGGGCAGATCTTCCCGGAGGCCTGGGACCTGTTCCGGGCGGGCGTGCCGGAGGCGGCGGGCCCCACGGACCTGGTCGCCGCGTACGCCCGGCGGATGGAGAGCCCGGACGCGGCGGTACGGGAACGGGCGACGGCCGACTGGTGCGCGTGGGAGGACGCGGTGCTGTCGCAGGAGGCGTACACGGGGCCCGCCCCGTACAGCGGCAGGCCCGGCCACGTACAGCAGGCGCTGGTCCGGATCTGCTCGCACTACTTCTCCCACGGCGCCTGGCTGGAGGAGGGGCAGCTGATCCGGGACGCGGGCCGGCTGGCCGGGATCGACGGGGTGCTGGTGCACGGCAGGTTCGACCTGGGCGGACCGCTGACCACCGCCTGGGAGCTGGCCAAGGCGTGGCCGGACGCCGAGCTGACGGTGATCGACGGTGCGGGGCATCTGGGCGGGACCGAGACCAGCAGGGCGGTGCTCGCCGCACTGGACCGCTTCGCCGGGCGCGGGTAGCCGGCGTCCGTCCCGGGCGCGAGGGTCCGGGGCGCGGGGAGTCCGGGGCGAGAGGAGTCCGGGGCGCATGGAGTACGTGGCGCGGGTCCCCTTGCTTCGAGCGCGCTCGAAGGCGTTGGCTTGGGAGTCATGAAGTACACGCAGCTCGGACGCACCGGACTCAAGGTCAGCCGACTCGTCCTCGGGACGATGAACTTCGGCCCCCAGACGAACGAGCCGGACAGCCACGCCATCATGGACGCCGCGCTGGACGCGGGTCTGAATTTCTTCGACACCGCCAATGTCTATGGCTGGGGCGAGAACAAGGGGCGCACCGAGGAGATCCTCGGCACCTGGTTCGCCCAGGGCGGCGACCGTCGCGACAAGGTCGTCCTCGCCACCAAGGTCTACGGCAACATGGGCCTGGACGGCGAGGCGTGGCCGAACCACGACAAGCTCTCCGCCCTCAACATCCGGCGGGCCGTGGACGCCAGCCTCCAGCGGCTCCAGACCGACCACATCGACCTGTACCAGTTCCACCACGTCGACCGGTCCACTCCGATCGAGGAGATCTGGCAGGCCATCGACGTACTGATCCAGCAGGGCAAGATCCTCTACGCGGGCTCGTCCAACTTCTCTGGCTACAAGATCGCCCAGGCCAACGAGAGGGCCCGGCAGCGGGGCGGCTACGGCCTGGTCAGCGAGCAGTGCATCTACAACCTGATGGAGCGCGGCGCCGAGATGGAGGTCATCCCGGCCTCCCAGGAGTACGGCCTCGGGGTCATCCCGTGGTCACCGCTGCACGGCGGACTCCTCGGCGGCGCGATCCGCAAGGAGCGCGAGGGCGGCGGCGCCCGGTCCACCTCGGGCCGTTCCGGCGACGCGCTCGCCGACCCGAAGGTCCGGGCGCAGATCCAGGCGTACGAGGACCTGCTCGACAAGCACGGCCTGGAGCCCGGCGAGGTGGGTCTCGCCTGGCTGCTGACCCGGCCGGGCATCACCGGGCCGATCTCGGGCCCGCGCACGCGCGAACAGCTCGACTCGGCGCTGCGCGCGGTCGAGCTGGAGCTCTCGGACGAGGTGCTGTCGTCGCTGGAGGAGATCTTCCCCGGCCCCGGCCCATCGCCGGAGAACTTCGCCTGGTAGCGGGTCGGCCGGGATCCGGCCGGACGGAACAGCCGGCTGATCCCGGCCAGGGCGAAGACCTCCCACACGCTGGAGCCGTCGGTCCAGGGCACGGCAAGCCACCGGCCGCCCGCCCCGTCGCCGTGCCGGGCGCCGGGGTGGCGGCCCTGGCGCCGGAGCAGTCCGTACGCGGCGGTCTCGTGCCCGGGGTACCCGCAGGCACGGGCACGGCGGTCTTGACGGTCCAGGCACCCGCCCGTCACACGTTCGCGTCCTTGCGGCCGCCGAGATGCCCGGGCGGTCCGGCAACGCCGAGGGCGTCGAGCGCGACGGGGACCAGGGCGGCAAACGCGGCGGTGGGTTCCCTCACCGGGTCGCCACAACAGGTGTCGGGTGGCCGCCCGGCCTCATCCGCCGAGGGCGGCCGCCACGGCGACAACGGCGAACATCAGCACGAGTGCGGCGGCCATGATGCGGTTTCTGGTCTTCGGATCCACCCTCCGAGCCTAACCGCACCGCTCACCGTCCGAGCGGCCAGGCTCGCGCCACCTCGTAGCGCGGCTGTTCCCCGGGCACCCCGTCCACGGGCAGGTCGCTCCGTACGAGACTCAGCTCACCGGCCTCCCAGCGCAGCCCCTCGAAACCGTCGAGCGCGGCGGTGAACGGGGTCAGGTCGGCCGGGGTCCGGCTGCGGGCCAGGGTGAGGTGCGGGGCGTAGCGGCGGTGCTCCTCCATCGGCAGCCCGGCCCGGCGGGCGGCGGCGTCGGCGCGCTCGGCGAGCAGCCGCATGGTGTCGAGCCCGCCCGCCGCCCCGGCCCACAGCGCCCGCCCGTCGAAGCGCCCGCAGCCGTGTACGCGCAGGGGGAAGGGCTCGGTGCGGTGCGCGGCCCGCTCCATCCGCGCGTACAGCTCGGGCAGCACGGCCTCGTCCACCTCGCCGAGGAACGCCAGCGTGTAGTGCCAGCCGGCCGGCGCCGTCCAGCGCAGGGTCCGCCCGCCGGGCAGCTCGTGGAGCGGGGCCACGGCCCGGCGCAGCTCCTCGACGGCCGGTCCGGGCGGCAGAACGGCCGCGAAGAGTCTGACGGTGTTCCCGCTGTTCCCGCTGTCCCTGCTGCTCATGCGCGCGAGTCTCCCAGCTCCCGGCGGGTCCGGGGGCCCGGATCCCCGTCCATCCGGTCGTCGGTCCGTACACCGGCCGCTGCCACTCCGCTCCGGGCCGAGGGGCGGGGCGTACCCCAGGGTGCTGATCAGCGGCTTCGACGGCGCCGGGCGGGTGCCGTCGGCGGCACCCGCACCGGACACGCGACCGCCCACCTCCCCGCGGGTGCCGGTGCGCCGGTGTCGCGGCGGTCGGCGTGTGCGGGGAGATGAGCGGTCGCGGTGCCTCAGGCGTTCCGGCTCACGCGGCGGTCGCCAGTTGCTCACGCGGGACGAACCGTACGTGCGGTCGGCCGGCGCGGAGGTCGACCTTGAGGCGGAGACCGCCGACGCGGGCCAGCATGAAGCCGACCGCCAGGGCGGCGACCATCGAGATCACACCGCCGGCCGCGAAGCCGGTGCGGGCGCCGTAGGTGTCGCTGATCCAGCCGACGATCGGGGCGCCCACCGGCGTACCCCCGGCGAAGACCATCATGTAGAGGCTCATCACCCGGCCCCGCATCTCGGGGTCGGCGGCCATCTGGACGCTGGTGTTCGCGGTGATGTTGGTCGTCAGGCCGATCATGCCGATCGGGACCAGCAGGATCGCGAAGAGCCACACCGACGGCGACAGGGCCGCCGCGATCTCCAGCAGGCCGAAGGCCGTACCCGCGGCCACCAGCATCCGCAGCCTGGTGGAGCGGCGGCGCGCGGCGAGCAGGGCTCCGGCGAGGGAACCGGCCGCCATCAGGATGTTGAAGAACGAGTACATCCCGGCACCGCCGTGGAAGATCTCGTCCGCGAAGGCGGTCAGCCAGATCGGGAAGTTGAAGCCGAACGTGCCGACGAATCCGACCAGCACTATCGGCCAGATCAGTTCCGGGCGGCCGGAGACATAGCGCAGCCCCTCGCGCAGCTGGCCCTTGGCGCGGGGAACGGTGACCGAGGCGTGCATCTCGTCCGTGCGCATCATCATCAGGCCGATGAGCGGCGCGAGGAACGACAGGCCGTTGAACATGAACGCCCAGCCGCTGCCGACGGTGGTGATCAGGACACCCGCGACGGCGGGGCCGATGAGCCGGGCGGACTGGAAGTTCGCCGAGTTGAGGCTGACCGCGTTGCGCAGCTGCGCCGGGCCGACCATCTCGGAGACGAACGACTGGCGGGCCGGGTTGTCCACGACCGTGACCATGCCGAGCAGGAAGGCGATCAGGTAGACGTGCCAGACCTCGATGGCGCCGGAGAGCGTCAGAACGGCGAGGGCGATACCGCAGAGACCGAGCATGGCCTGGCTGACGAGCAGGATCTGCCTCTTCGGGAGGCGGTCGGCGATGACGCCGCCGTACAGGCCGAAGAGAAGCATGGGGAGGAACTGCAGCGCCGTCGTGATACCGACGGCGGTGGCGGAACCCGTGAGGCTCAGGACGAGCCAGTCCTGCGTGATGCGGGACATCCAGGTACCGGTGTTGGAGATCACGGCGCCCGTGGCGAACAGGCGGTAGTTACGGATCTTCAGCGACGAGAAGGTCCCGCCGGTCTTGCTCTCGTGGGTGGAAGTCGGTGCGGGGGCGGAGTCTGCTCCGGATCCCGTACTCAAAGGGGTTCGCCTCCTCGGGCGTAGACGGCTCGCTGTCTGACGGGGACGTGACGGCGGGCGCTCCGGTCTGTGGTCCGGGGCGCCCGCGGGGTCACAGGTGGGCGAGCTTCTCCAGCACGGGCGCCGCGGCCCGCAGCGTCTCCCACTCGTCCTCGTCCAGGCCCTCGGCGAGGGTGGTCAGCCAGGCGTTCCGCTTGGTGCGGCTCTCCAGGAGCATGGCCTCGGCCTGCTCGGTCTGGCTGACCATCTTCTGCCGACGGTCATCGGGGTGCGGTTCGAGCCGGACCAGTCCCTTGGCTTCGAGCAGGGCAACGATGCGGGTCATCGACGGGGGCTGCACATGCTCCTTGCGGGCCAGCTCACCGGGGGTGGCCGAACCGCAGCGGGCAAGGGTGCCGAGCACCGACATCTCGGTGGGACTCAGCGACTCGTCGACGCGCTGGTGCTTCAGTCGTCGGCTCAGCAGCATCACGGCGGAGCGAAGGGAGCTCACGGCGGCGGCACTGTCGCCGTCGTGGATCAGGTCAGGCATGTTTGTTAGCGTAACTCATTAGCCGCCCTAAATACCACTCGATGGTACACGCGCGAGAACTTGCTCACCCGAACGAGTGATTCGGAAGCGGAAAGTGACACAGAAAGCGCGCCCGGGCGGCAACCCTGCTTGCCATGGGATCGACAGTGCTCAGCCTGCGGATAGACGGTGAGCTGCTCGACCGGCTCCGGCAGCACGCCGCGAAACGCGGAATGAGCGTCCAGGACTATGTGGTCCGGACGCTCATTCGCGACGACTTCGACGAACGCTTCAAGGCGGCCGTCGACGAGACGGAGAAGTTCTACGGGGCCGAGGCCCGGGTGGACCCGGCGGACCGGGTCACCTGAGCGGCCCGGGGAAGGGCAGGGGCGACGGTCAGGTGAGGCCGAGGGCCGGCATCGCGTAGTAGAAGACGAAGACCGCCGACACCACGTACATGGCCACCGGGACCTCACGGCCGCGGCCGGCCGCCAGCCGCAGCACGCTGAAGGCGATGAAGCCGATGCCGATGCCGTTGGTGATCGAGTACGTGAACGGCATCATCACCATGGCCAGGAAGGCCGGGATGGCGAGCGTGTAGTCGCTCCAGTCGATGTCCTTCACCGAGCCCGCGATGATCAGGAAGCCGACCGCCAGCAGGGCGGGTGTGGCCGCCTGCGAGGGCACCATGGTCGCCAGCGGCGTCAGGAACAGCGCCACCGTGAAGAGCAGACCGGTCACCACACTCGCGAAACCGGTGCGGGCCCCCTCACCGACACCCGCCGTGGACTCCACGAAGCAGGTCGAGGCGGACGAGGAGCTCGCACCGCCCGCGGCCACCGCGATGCCGTCGACGAACAGCACCTTGTTGATGCCGGGGAAGTTGCCGTCCTTGTCCGTCAGCTTCGCCTCGTCGCCGACACCGAGGATGGTGCCCATCGCGTCGAAGAAGCAGGACAGCAGCACGGTGAAGACGAAGAGGACGCCGGTCAGGATGCCGACCTTCTCGAAGCCGCCGAACAGACTGACCTCACCGATCAGCCCGAAGTCGGGCGTGGCGACCGGGTTGCCCGGCCACTCGGGAACGGTGAGCCCCCAGGCCTGGCCCGGCAGATCGGCGACGGCGTCGATGACCAGCGCGACGACCGTCATGGTGACGATGGAGATCAGGATCGCGCCCGGCACCTTGCGGACGATCAGCGCGAGGGTGAGCAGCGCACCGAGGACGAAGACCAGGACCGGCCAGCCGTTGAGGTGACCGTCGCCGCCGAGCTGGAGCGGCACGGTGGTGTGGGCGGCGTCCGGGATGCGGGAGACGAAGCCCGAGTCGACCAGGCCGATCAGCAGGATGAAGAGGCCGATACCGATCGCGATGCCCTTGCGGAGCGAGGTCGGTACGGCGTTCATCACGCGTTCCCGCAGCCCGGTCGCGACGAGCAGCATCACGACGAACCCGGCGAGGACGACCATGCCCATGGCGTCCGGCCAGCTCATCCGGGGGGCGAGCTGGAGCGCGACGACGGTGTTGACGCCGAGGCCCGCGGCCAGCGCGATCGGCACATTGCCGATGACACCCATCAGCAGGGTGGAGAAGGCCGCCGTCAGCACCGTGGCGGTGACCAGCTGGCCGCCGTCGAGCTGGTGCCCGTACATGTCCTTCGCGCTGCCGAGAATGATCGGGTTCAGCACGATGATGTACGCCATCGCGAAGAACGTGGCGAACCCGCCGCGGATCTCCCGGGCGACCGACGACCCCCGCTCGGAGATCTTGAAGAACCGGTCCAGGCCGCCGTGTGGCTGCGGGGCCGGGGGCTGCTCGGAGTCGACCGGAGCGGTGGCCGAGGGGGACATGTATGACCTCAGTCGTACGTAGGAGGAATCAAGGACCGAAAGTGGTCAACCTTGGACTTTCAGACGAACAATTCGAGCCAGCCGAAAGCAGATTCAGTATGAATACATAAGGCGAAGATCGCTATCTCCGCGCGTAGACCCTTGGCCCGACTGCCCGGACGGCCTTTATGTACGCCGCTCCGTACGGAATGTGCGCCGCTCTCGCACGGCGCGTACGCCGCTCGCACACGGCTCCCGGCCCGTCCCCCGGAGGCACACGGGCGGCCCATACACTGAACTCATGGAGAAGTGGACACCGAAGCACGAGGCGCCCGAGCCCCTGGAGGGTCCCGTCGTCGCCACCATCACGGGCGGCACGATCCTCTGGTTCGTCCTCTTCCTCGCGCAGCTCCCCTTCTACGGCTGGTTCGCCGACCACGGTCACACCTGGTGGGTGTGGACCCCGCTGGCCGGAGCCGGACTCGGGCTGATCGGCATCTGGTACGTACGGGGGCGCGATGCCGCGCTCAAGCGGCACGCGGAGGCCGAGGCGAAGGCCGGAACGGCGACGCCCCCCGGCGGCGCCACGGGCAGCACCGCCGTCTCCTGACCGCCCCGCGCCTTCTTCGCGGGGCCGTCTCCTGACCCCCCGCGCCTTCTGCACGGCCCTTCCCGCACGGCCGAGAGCCTTTTCGCACCGCCGCAGGGCCCTCGCGTACCGCCTAAGGGCCTTCCCGTACGACCGAGGGACACACTTCATCCTCCGCTGGTCTGATCTTCAGACCCCCAGCGGGTAATCCGGCGGGTCCCCCCGTACCGTCTGAACCATGACACAGCGGGCACTCGACTCCTCCGGGGAGCAGACTCCGGGGCACCCCCGGCCGGCCTTGATCGACGCCGGAGCCGAACTCGATCCCGTACATCCGATGAAGCCACCGCCGACGGCCCGGCACATCGGTGGTCTCACGACCGCCGAGGTCGCCGAACGGGTCGCCCGCGGCGAGATCAACGACGTCCCGGTGCGCTCCTCGCGCTCCCTCACCGAGATCGTCCGCGCCAACGTCTTCACCCGGTTCAACCTGATCATCGGCGTGCTCTGGGTGATCATGATGTTCGTCGCGCCGATCCAGGACAGCCTCTTCGGCTTCGTGATCATCGCCAACACCGGCATCGGCATCATCCAGGAATGGCGCGCCAAGAAGACCCTGGACAGCCTCGCGGTCATCGGCGAGGCGAAACCGACCGTGCGGCGCGACGGAACCGCCGCCGAGATCTCCACCTCCGAGATCGTCCTCGGCGACCTGATCGAACTGGGTCCCGGGGACAAGGTCGTCGTGGACGGCACGGTCGCCGAGGCCGACAGCCTGGAGATCGACGAGTCGCTGCTCACCGGCGAGGCCGACCCGGTGATCAAGCGGTACGGCGACCCGGTGATGTCCGGCAGCTTCGTCGTCGCGGGCGGCGGCGCGTTCACCGCCACCAAGGTCGGCCGCGAGGCGTACGCCGCTCAGCTGGCCGAGGAGGCCTCCCGCTTCACCCTCGTCCACTCCGAGCTGCGCACCGGCATCAGCACCATCCTGAAGTACGTGACCTGGATGATGGTGCCGACCGCGATCGGCCTGATCATCAGCCAGCTCGTCGTCAAGGACAACAACGTCAAGGACTCCGTCGCGCGGACCGTCGGCGGCATCGTCCCGATGATCCCCGAGGGGCTGGTGCTGCTCACCTCGGTCGCCTTCGCGATCGGTGTCGTACGGCTCGGCCGCAAGCAGTGCCTGGTGCAGGAGCTGCCCGCCATCGAGGGGCTGGCCCGGGTCGACGTCGTCTGCCTGGACAAGACCGGCACCCTCACCGAGGGCGGCATGGACGTCACCGAGGTACGCCCGCTGAGCGGCTCGGACGAGGCGTACGTGAAGCGGGTCCTGGGCGCCTTCGGCTCCTCCGACCCCCGGCCCAACGCCAGCCTCCGGGCCATCGTCGACGCCTGTCCGGACGACGGGCGGTGGCGGGTGACGGACTCG
The DNA here is from genome assembly GCF_044542225.1 of Streptomyces sp. NPDC079020. Lineage (NCBI taxonomy): Bacteria > Bacillati > Actinomycetota > Actinomycetes > Kitasatosporales > Streptomycetaceae > Streptomyces > Streptomyces sp. NPDC079020. Next base: position 232,672 of record NZ_JBITUB010000003.1, on the reverse strand, counting down.
CTGCCGTTCTCCTCGGCCCGCAAGTACAGCGGGGCGGCCTTCGACGAGAGCGCCGGTGACGGCGGCGGGGACGGGGGGAACAGCGGCGGGAACGGCGCAGAGAGCGGCCGGAAATCCTCCTGGCTGCTCGGCGCCCCCGATGTGCTGCTGTCCGACCAGGACCCGGCGCTCACCGAGATCGAGCACCTCAACGAACAGGGCCTGCGGGTCCTGCTGCTGGCCCGCGCGCCCGGCGCACTCGACGCGCCCGGTGTCGCCGACGGGGCCGTACCCACCGCGCTGATCGTCCTGGAGCAGCGGCTGCGGCCGGACGCCGCGGAGACCCTGGCCTACTTCGCCGACCAGCGCGTCGCCACGAAGGTCATCTCGGGCGACAACGCGGTCTCGGTCGGCGCGGTCGCGGGGAAGCTCGGTCTCGCGGGCGCCGAGAACACCCTGGACGCGCGCCGGATGCCGACCGACCCGGACGAGATGGCCACGGCCATGGAGGAGAACGCGGTCTTCGGCCGGGTCACCCCGCAGCAGAAGCGGGACATGGTCGCCGCCCTCCAGTCGCGCGGCCACACGGTCGCGATGACCGGTGACGGCGTCAACGACGTGCTGGCCCTGAAGGACGCCGACATCGGGGTCTCGATGGGCTCGGGCTCCGAGGCGACCCGCGCCGTGGCGCAGATCGTGCTCCTGAACAACAGCTTCGCGACGCTGCCGTCCGTGGTCGCCGAGGGCCGCCGGGTGATCGGAAACATCACCCGGGTCGCCACGCTCTTCCTGACGAAGACCGTGTACTCGGTGCTGCTGGCGGTCCTGGTGGTCTGCTCCCAGGTGGAGTACCCGTTCCTGCCGCGGCACCTGACGCTGCTGTCGACGCTGACGATCGGCGTACCGGCGTTCTTCCTGGCACTGGCGCCGAACAAGGAGCGGGCCCAGCCGCACTTCGTCCGCCGGGTCATGCGGTACGCGATCCCGTCCGGCGTGATCGCGGCGGCGGCCACCTTCACCACCTATCTGCTGGCCCGGCACCACTACTCGGGTGCGGACGCCCTGGACGCCGAGACGAGCGCGGCGACGCTCACGCTGTTCCTGGTCTCGATGTGGGTGCTGGCGATCATCGCCCGCCCGTACACCTGGTGGCGTGTCTGCCTGGTCGCGGCGATGGGGCTGGGGTTCCTGATCGTGCTGGTGGTGCCGTGGCTCCAGGACTTCTTCGCCCTGAAGCTCGTGGGGACGACCATGCCGTGGGCGGCCGTGGGGATCGCGGCGGCGGGCGCGGTGGCCCTGGAGTTCACCTGGCGCTGGGTGGGCCGGCGCTTCGGGGCGTAGAGGCCGTCCGCCGGCGGACAACGCGAGGCACCCCGCACCTGGACGGTGCGGGGTGCCTCGGCGCGTGAAGCGGGTGAAGCGGGCGGTGCCCGGTGGGGCACCCCGGGCCACTGCGGGAGTGGCCCGGTGCGGTGACTACTTCACGTCGAGGTAGTCGCCGCCGGCCGAGACGGCCGGGGTGGTGGAGGTGCCGGCGAAGCTGTAGCGCCAGTGGCCGTCGGCCGAGGCCTTGACCGTGGTCTTCAGCGCGCCCGTGGAGCTCGACTTGATCGTCTTGATCGTCGTGTAGGTGCTGCTGTTCTTCTTGCGGAACTGGAGCTTCACGGACTGGTTGCTGTAGCCCTTGTACGTGCTGGTCTCCCAGTTCGCACGGGACAGCTTGCCGGTGACCGTGATGGTCTTGCCCTTCTTCACGGGCTCCGGCGACGCGTTGACCGTCAGCTTGGAGAACCGCTGCATCTTGACCCAGGCGAGGGAGTCGTGGTCGTACTCCTCACCGTTGTTGTCCACGCCGGAGACACCGACGTGCCAGTTGCGGGCATCGGCGTTGATCAGCCAGGTCGGGTCGACCGTGATGGCCGACGTGCAGGTGGAGGTGGTCGCGTTGACCGCCTTGCACGTGACGCCGCCCTCCTGCGGGCCGAAGCCGAAGCTGTCCTTGTCGTCGATGTTCTTGCCGACCCAGATGAACGCGGCGACGCCGCCGACACCCGCGGTGTCGGTGGCGGTGACCGAGATGGAGATCTTCTTCTTCGACTTGGTGCCGACCACGATCGGCTTGCCGCCGTTGGCGACAATCTTGGTCACCTTGAAGGTGTCGGCCGCGGCTGCCCGCGCCCCGAGGGGCGCCTTCGCCGTGTCGGAGCCCTTCGGCGCCGAGAACTTGTAGTCGTGGGACCACGAGCGACCGTCGTCGGCCTGCGCTGCCTGCGCGGCCGGAATGGTGAGAGCGGACAGAGCCAGGGCGCCGGTAGCTACGGCAACAGTGGCACGAATGCGCATGCGTTCCCCAAGTGTGGAGCAGGGGGCCCACGGTCTCGCGTTCACCCGGTGGGACCACCCGTCTGGTCTGCGAGTCAGATGACTCGACAGACCAGACCTCCTGTGCGTGTGAATGGTTGTACGAACCCATGACCTTTCTGTGAAAGTCGCACAGTCACATGGATCCGCCGCCCCGCGCCCGGCTCAGTCGAACCAGCGGTCCCGCGCCAGCTCCTCCGTACGCGAGGGATCCTCCAGCAGCGCCGCCACCTCGAAGCGGCGCGGCCACTGCCCGGCCGCCCAGGCCAGCCCCGCCGCGACGCCCTCCAGCGTGGCGGCGTGCACCACCCCGTCCGGGGTACGGCGCCAGTCCAGCTCGACGCCGCCCGCGCGCAGTTCGGCGTGCTCGACATACGAGTCCGGGGTCCCGGCACCGAGCAGCACCCGGACCGATTCGGGTACGCGGTGCTCCTCGCCCTCGCTCGTCACCTCGGCCTCGACGCTCTCGCCGAGCCGCCGCACCTGGAAGAGCTCGGCCAGCTCCGCGGCGCTCGCCGGGGCGACCGGCAGCAGCGCCACTCCCCCGGTCAGCGGCAGTACGTCGGGGGCGTCGGCGATCACCGCGTCCGCCGCGTCCACCACCCGTACCCCGCCGTCGACGACCGCACGCAGCTCGTCCGGCAACGTCACCTGCTGCGGGTCGAGTTCCGCCAGTGCCGTGTAGAGCGCGTGCAGCTGTACGGGGCTGACCGGGCGGTCCTCGTCCGCCAGCCGCCCCAGCAGTTCGGCGGCGCCGCCCGGCTCGTCCAGGAGCGCGGCCACCGAGGTGCGTACGCCGAGCGCGCGCAGCACCTGGGCATCGTCGAACCCGGACGCGTCGACGGCGTCGTACAGCCCGGCGAGCCGCGGGTCGCCGCCCGCCGCGCGCAGGCCCGCGGGGCGGCGGCCGTCCAGCACCGGGTGGTCGCGCAGCCACCACGCGGTGTACGGGCGCACGGACTGTGTCGTGCCGTCCGGGAGCAGCACCCGGACCGGCTGGGTCAGGGCGTCGCGCAGCGGCGGGCGGGCGAGCATCGCGAGCGCCTGCGGCCAGGCGTCGTCGTCGACGAGGTCCAGGTCGCGGACGGCGACGATCTCGGTGGCGACGGGCGGCACGGGGGTGTCGGGCAGCTGGTCGAGGATGTCCTCGCACCACACGTCGACGGCGTCGAGCAGCCCGGCGTCGTCCGGTTCGGCGAAGTCGCTGTCGCGCGGCTCCAGTTCATCGGGGTCGAGCACCACATCGGTGGCCCGCACCAGGGCGAACGTGGCGAGCACCCCGCAGGCGGTGAGCGGCTGTTCGCCCCAGCGGTCGGCCAGTTCCTCGTCGCACAGGGCCAGTTCGCCCTCGCGCATCACCTGGGCGAACGGGCTCTTGGGCAGCACCAGTTCACCGGCGGGCGCGGGTTCGCCGTCCTCGTCCGGCAGGGCCAGAGCGCCGAGCCACGACTCGTCACCGGGGGCGAGGTCCGCGTCGCGCACGAGGGTGAGGACGGTCTCCGCCAGCTCGTCGCCGTCCAGCGCGTCCTCGTCCCAGATCTCCCCCGCGTCCAGCGAACCGGCGACGGCGGCCCGCACCTGCGGGGTGGTCAGCACGGCGCGCGGGGTGGCGGGCAGGGCGCCCAGCTTCTCCAGGAGCGGATGGGCGGCGTCCGGGTGGGCGACCTTCAGCCCGAGCCGGGCCAGCCGGGCGAGCACCGGGCCGGTGAGCGCGTCCGGCAGCGGCAGCAGGACCTGCCGGGGGCCGATGGTGGTGCGCGGCGCCCGGTCCGCGGGAGCGTCCGCCCCGCCGGCCAGCGGGACGGGGAGGCCGGAAAGCCGGTCCGGGTCGATGCCCGTCAGGCTGTCGTAGAGCCGCCGCCACCAGTCCGGTGCGCGCTCCAGTCCGGCGAGGCGGTCGATGGCCTCGGTCAGCGGGACGCGGGCGACGCCGAGGGTGCGCAGCTCGGTGCGGCGTTCCAGCCCGGCGGGCAGGAGGCACGGCAGCACCTCGGCGAGCACCCGTACGGTCGCGGCGCCGACGCCCTCGACGATCTCCGCCTCGATGGGCCGCAGGGCGGTGGTGGTCCGGCCCGGCCCGTCCGCTCCGTCGGCCTTCTCCCAGTCGTCCCACCGGTCGGCCCCGTCGGCCGGGTCGCGGGGGGCGGCAGGCTCCAGGAACGCGATCCGGGGCAGCCGCGCGAGGACCGCGCCGCGCAGCGCGCCGTCCAGCCCGCCCTTGCCCAGCGGCCCGGGAACGAGCGCGACGGTGCCCGTCGACACCGGCTGCCACTCGGCGAGCAGCTCCGCGTAGGCGTCAGCGGCGCGCTCCACCAGGAAGTCGGTGAGCGGGCCGGGCGCGGGGTGGCGGCGGGCGGTGTCCAGCGGCAGCGAGGCGATCAGCAGCGCGGGGATCCCGAGGGGTTCGTCGGTGGGGGTGGGCGCGTGGACGACGGGGGCGGTACGGGGGTGCCGCGGGGCCCCCTGCTCGTCGACGGGCACCGCCCAGGTGACCGACCAGTGCGGGCGCAGCCGCTCCTCCACGGGCCGGTCGGCGAGCAGCTCGGGCTCGACCGGGCCGTGGTGGAAGACGGTGCGCCAGCGGTTGGTGCCGTGCGCGGAGTCGTCGATGTGCGTGTACGGGCCCTGCTGGGAGCGCCGCAACGTCCTTGCCCCGTCAGGGGTTTCGATGACGATCTCGTCGAGACCGGGGAGGGTGAGCAGCAGCGCGTCGTCCACGGCGGTGAGCAGCCGGCCCACGAGGTCCTCGGCGGTGCCGTCGCGCAGCGGCAGCACGACGACGGTGTCGTACCCGTCCGGTGCGGTGCCCTCGGCGGGCAGCGGGAGGCGCAGCAGCGGTACGTGGCCGTCGCGGCGGCGCAGTTCGTCACCGAGCCCGGGGCTGCCGACGGCCGCCTTTCCGGCCAGCTCGCGGGCCTCCGCCAGCGACCAGCGGACGCCGCCGTGCCGGCCGATCAGCGCGGGTTCGTCGCTGACGGCGAGGACGGCGGCGAACCCGACGCCGAACCGGCCGACCGAGGATTCGTGCCCCTCGCGCTTGGCGGAGGCGCGCAGGGTGCTCAGGGACTCGACGCCGGTCGCGTCCAGCGGGGCGCCGGTGTTCGCGGCGGCGAGGACGGCGCGGCCGTCCGGGCCGTCCTGGGCCGCCGGGTGCAGGGTCAGGCGCAGCCGGCCGGGGACGCGGGCGCGGGCGGCGGCGTCGGCGGCGTTCTGGGCCAGTTCGACGACGAGCCGGTCACGGTAGCCGCCGAGCGCGAGGTCCTCCTCGGCGTTGGCGTCCTCCCGGAAGCGGGCGGGCCCGGCTCCCCAGGCGTCGAGCACGCCGCGCCGCAGCCGTGCCGTCCCGAACGGATCGGCCCCCTCGGTCGCATTCATGCTCAACGTCTCGACTCCGCTCTGTTCCGGTGACCCGTGACCTGTGCGCGGCGGGCACGACGCGTGGTGCGTGGTGCGCGCGTGATGCGCGTGCCCATGCCGCCCAGTGTGCGCCCGAAGGTACCGCGACGGCGCACGGGCACAGAACCGGGCCCGTCCGGCGTCGTGCTCCGTCGCCGGACGGTTGGTCTGCGGGGTGGGTCCGCCGTGCGCCGGGCCCCGGAGGCCGCCCGGCGGGCGCTCAGGAGTGGCCGAGGTCCTCCGTCGGCCCGTCCGCCTCGTCCGGGACGGAGCCGCTGTCCCGTGCCGGGCGCAGGGGGTACTCGTCCACCTGAAGCGTGTCCAGGGCGTGCGGGGCGGGCTTCGGCGGCTTCGGCATCACGGCCGCCTCGGAGTGGCCCCCGCATCCGTAGGCCAGCGACACCACATGGCCGTCGGCCGGGCCGAACTCGTTCGCGCACACCCCGAAGGCCTGCTTCAGCGAGCCCGTCATCGGTACCAGGAACGCGCAGCTCACACAGGTGGCCGGGGCCGCCTGTGCCATCGGGGTCTTCGGACCGAACGCCTCGTCCCAGCGGTCGGCGGCCGCGTGCAGCCCGTACCGGGACAGCACCCGGGCCCGCCGGGTGCCCAGCTCTTCCGCGACGGCGGCGATGGAACCGCGGCTCGTCGCGACCGGCCGGAACGTCAGCTCCGCGTCCTCGGCGTCGACGAGGTCCGCCAGCTCCTCGGAGACCGCGGAGTTCGGCGGGGGCTCGTCCTCGCCGGTGTAGCCGGGCTCCAGGCGGAGGTCCTCCGCCTCGGTGGGCAGCAGGTCGCCGGGGCCCATGTCACCCGGACGCAGCCGCTCGCTCCACGGCACCCATTCAGGGGCCAGGAGGGCGTCCGCGCCCGGCAGGAGCACCGTCTCGTCCAGGGTGACGTTCTTGGCCCGGGAGGCCCTGGCGACCGTCACCGCCCAGCGCCAGCCCCGGTAGCCGGGCTCCTTGCACTCGAAGTAGTGGGTGACGACCCGGTCTCCCTCGGAGACGAGCCCCGCGTGTTCACCGACCACTCCTGGCGCGGCCGCCTCTTCGGCCGCCGCGCGTGCGAGGTCTACCGCCTCGGCGCACAGGCGGTCGGGAACGGGGGTACGGGCCGTACGGCTTCGCGTCGTCGCAGCACTCACAGGTCTCGCTTCTCTCCATACGCCAGTCTCACGAGCGCGCCAGCTGCTGTGCGATTGCTGTTTTCGGCCATGACAGCTGCGGGCGGAGCGGACCTGGGGGCCGCGTCGACGTCCACACCCGTTGTGCCTGCCTCGGGCGCGCCTTCTGCCATCCATTCTGCGGGATCGCGGAGAGGCGCGCGGCCAAGAACAACCGCCGGTGGCGCGTTACGCACGCTACCCTCTCCGCCGCCCCGCGCCCACCTGCCCGTCCCAAACGTGCCGTATCCGTTCTGCCGCTCACTGGTCCGACGGGGCATCCCGCGCCGCGCCAGCGGCCGATCACGGTTCATCGGGGCGACGGTTGGGGCACTATGACGAGGTGGCTGCCGCCAGGTCGCACGACGGTCCCGGCCCGCTCCGAAGGGCGGGCCGGTCGGTCGCCCATGCCCTGCACACCCCGTTCACGGGCACCGCGAAAGGCATCCGGAAGGCGACGCACGCCCATGGCGCCGGGGAATCCGGCCTCGGCAAACTGATCGAGCTGCACGCGGTGAACGGCGCCGGCGACGTGATGATCACGGTCGCGCTCGCCTCCACGGTGTTCTTCTCCGTCCCCACGGACGAGGCCCGCGGCCGGGTCGCCCTGTACCTGGCCATCACCATGGCCCCCTTCACCCTGCTCGCCCCGGTGATCGGCCCGCTGCTCGACCGGCTGCCGCACGGCCGCCGGGCCGCGATGGCGGGCGCGATGCTCGCCCGTGCGGTGCTGGCCCTCACCATGTCGGGCGCGGTCGCCACCGGCGGCCTGGAGCTGTACCCGGCGGCGCTGGGCGTCCTGGTCGCCTCCAAGGCGTACGGAGTCGTCCGCAGCGCGGTCGTGCCCCGCCTGCTGCCACCCCGCTTCTCCCTCGTGAAGGCCAATTCACGGGTCACCCTGGCGGGACTCCTCGCCACGGGGGTGGCGGCCCCGATCGGGGCCGGGCTCCAGGCCGTCGGCTCGGGCTGGCCGCTCTACGGCGCGTGCGCGATCTTCCTCACGGGGACCTTCCTGGCCTTCACCCTGCCGCCCAAGGTCGACTCCGCGAAGGGCGAGCGCAAGGCCCGGCTGGTCGACCCACACGCCGAGGGCGCCGGACCGGCGGGCGGCGGGCGGGCGAGGGCCGACGGCGGCCGGCGCGACAGCCGCGGCAGGGACCGGGCCAACGGCGCGAAACAGGCCAGGGAGAAGCCGCCCGGACTGCGCTCCGTCGGCGGTTCCGTCCTGCACGGGCTCCAGGCGAACGCCTCGCACCGGGCGCTCTCCGGCTTCCTCATCTTCTTCCTGGCGTTCCTGCTGCGCGAGCAGCCGCTCTCGGGCCAGAGCGCCGCCGTCTCGCTCGGCATCGTCGGCGTCGCCGCCGGGGCGGGCAACGCGTGCGGTACGGCGGTGGGCTCCTGGCTCCGGGCCCGCGGCCCCGAGGTGATCATCGCGACCGTCCTCGGGCTCGCCCTGGGCGTGGCCGTGCTCGCCGCGGTGTTCTTCTCCACCGTGATGGTCGCCGCGCTCGGCGCGGTCGCGGGGTTCACCCAGGCCCTGTCCAAGCTCTCGCTGGACGCCATGATCCAGCGGGACGTCCCCGAGGAGGTCCGCACCTCGGCGTTCGCCCGGTCCGAGACACTGCTCCAGATGGCCTGGGTGGTCGGCGGCGGTATCGGCATCGCGCTGCCCCTCAACGCGGTACTCGGCATGTCGGTCGCCGCCTGCATCCTGGCCCTGGGCGCCGCCACCTCCGTACGGGGGCTGCTGGGAGCCGCGCGGCGCGGCACGCCGCACCCCCGCGTGGCATGAGCGGGGGCGACCGATAGCCTTCGGCCCATGACCGTTGCGTTCTTCTCCGGTAAGGGCCGTCGAATCGGCGTCGCTCTTGGTGCCGTGTCCGCGGGACTCCTTGTCCTGTCCGCCTGCGACAAGCCGACGCCGCTCGCCACCGTGACGGTCGGCGACAACTCGGTGAGCTCCGAGGCGACCTGCTACAACGACGGCAACGCCCTCAAGGAGTCCGAGATCCAGGGCTGCCTCAACAAGAAGGCGGAGAAGTCCGTCAAGGTCGCGATGGACGACAAGGTCCGCTTCGGCGTCGACCCCGAGATCGCCGACAACGGCTGGACGCTCTTCATCAACGGCCAGCAGGCCGAGCAGGAGCCGTACAAGAAGACCTACCGGTCGATCCCGGGCAGCGCCTTCTTCGCCAGTCAGACCGGCGAGACCTCCAGCAAGACGCAGATCTCCATCGTGGAGACCAAGGGCAAGAAGCTCACGGGCATCTGGCACTTCGAGCTCAAGAAGACGTCCTGACCCCCATGCGTGTGCTCGTCGTGACCGCTGTCCCGGTGGAACGGGACGCGGTCACGCGTGCGTTCGGGGGCACCCCGCAGGTCCTGCCGGTGCCCGGCGGCGAACTGCACCGCACCGGCGCGTTCGACGTGCTGGCGGGCGGTGTGGGCCCCTCTGCCGCGGCGGCCTCGACCGCCTTCGCCCTGGCCTCGGCGCCACAGCCGTACGGTCTCGTGGTCTCGGCCGGTATCGGCGGCGGTTTCGCCCCCGCCGCGCCCCTCGGCTCACTCGTCGTGGCCACCGAGGTCATCGCCGCCGACCTGGGCGCCGAGACCCCGGACGGCTTCGTGCCCGTCACCGCTCTCGGCTTCGGCCGGGAACGCTTCCTGCCGCCGCTCGCGCTCGTACAGGAGGTGGCGTCCGCCACCGGCGCGGCCACCGGCCCGGTGCTCACGGTCTCCACCGTGACCGGCAGCGCCCGGCGCGCCGCCGCGCTGCTCGCCGCGCACCCGGGCGCGCTGGCCGAGGCGATGGAGGGCTTCGGGGCCGCGGAGGCCGCCGGACGGGCCGGCGTCCCCGTGCTGGAGGTGCGGGCCGTCTCCAACGCCGTCGGCCCCCGCGACCGCGACGCCTGGCGCATCGGTGACGCGCTGGCCGCGCTCACCGGGGCGTTCGGGAAGACCGCACCCGTACTGGAAGGTTGGACCCAGCATGACCGAAACCACCGGAACGACCGGACCGGCTGACAGCCCGTTGCGGATCGCGTTCTCGCCCTGCCCCAACGACACCTTCGTGTTCGACGCCTGGGCGCACGGAAGGGTCCCCGGCGCGCCCGCCCTCGACGTCACCTTCGCCGACATCGACCTCACCAACGGCATGGCCGAGCGCGGTGAGCTGGATGTGCTGAAGGTGTCGTACGCCGTGCTGCCCTGGGTCCTCGACGAGTACGCCCTGCTGCCGTGCGGCGGTGCGCTGGGCCGGGGCTGCGGCCCGCTCGTCCTGACGAGGGAGCCGGGTACGGATCTGACCGGGCGGACCGTCGCCGTGCCGAGCGAGCGCTCGACCGCCTATCTGCTCTTCCGGCTCTGGGCGGCGGAGGTCGTCCCCGGCGGGGTGGGCGAGATCGTCGTCATGCCCTTCCACGAGATCATGCCCGCCGTGCGGGACGGCAGGGTGGACGCCGGTCTGGTCATCCACGAGGCGCGGTTCACGTACCAGAACTACGGTCTGCACAACCTGGCGGACATGGGCCGTCACTGGGAGGACACGACCGGGCTGCCGATCCCGCTCGGCGCGATCATCGCCAAGCGCTCGCTGGGCGCCGACACGCTGAAGAGGCTGGCCGATTCCGTGCGTACGTCGGTGCTGATGGCCCGGGACGAGCCGGAGGTCTCACGGGCCTACGTCCAGGAACACGCCCAGGAGATGGACCCGGCCGTGGCCGACCAGCACATCGGGCTGTACGTCAACGAGTTCACCGCCGACCTCGGCCCGGACGGCTACGCGGCGATCCGCGGTCTGCTGACACGCGCGGCGGCCGAGGGGCTTGTTCCGCCCCTCGGCCCGAACGCTCTCTCGTTCCCCTGACCCACCGGGATCACGGGGCGGCGTCTACACGTCCAGCTGGTCGGCGACCGCCCGCAGCAGGCCGGCGATCTTCCCGCCCGCGGCCTTGTCGGGATAGCGGCCCCGCTCCAGCATCGGCGTGATGTTCTCCAGGAGCGTGGTCAGGTCCTGGACGATCGACGCCAGCTCGTCCGGCTTGCGGCGCTGGGCGGCCGCGACGGACGGGGTGGGGTCGAGAATGGCCACGGACAGCGCCTGGTCACCGCGCTGGCCTGCGACAACGCCGAATTCCACCCGCTGGCCCGGCTTGAGCACGTCGACTCCGGCAGGGAGTACCGACGAGTGGACGAAGACGTCGCCGCCGTCGTCGCGGGAGAGAAAGCCGAAGCCCTTCTCGCTGTTGAACCATTTGACCTTGCCGGTGGGCACGTCTGTCCTCGTCCTCGTCAGTGGGCGGGAGAGCCTGGGAAACGGCTCCGGATAGCAGTACAGCGGGCCCCATGACCCGCCGGGTCCAAGGCTAATGGCCCTGGGGCCGGTGACAAGACGTCGCCGGACGGTTCCTCCGGGCTGGGAACTACCCTGGCGGGGTGAGTACTACTCCTTCTGGCGCAGGTGACCGGCTGGTTCAGGTCGGCGCGATCGTTTTCTTCGTCGGCGCACTGGCCACTCTGGTCACAGTGGCCCCACTTTTCCTGGGCACGGACCCGTTCCCGTCGATCGCCTACGCGGTCTGCATGCTGATGGGCGTCGGGTTCCTCATCGCGGCGGCGGGCGTCGTGCGGTCGGCGTGGAGCAGCTCCCCGAAGCGGACCGCCGGCAGCCGCCCGTAGCGCCGCCCGCCGGGCCCCGGCACCGGCGGACCCGCGGCGGGACCGCGGCGGGACCGTCAGCCGCGGCTCCGCTCGTACCCGCGCAGCCAGGCCGGGAAGCCCGTCAGGTCCGGCAGGATCACGTCGGCGCCCGCCGCGCGCAGCTCGTCCGCGTCGCACGGGCCCGTCGTCACGCCGACCGACAGCGCACCGGCCGCGCGGGCTCCGCGCACGTCCCCGGTGTGGTCGCCGACGTACACCTGAGCGCCGTGCTCGATCAGTGCGCGCGCCTTGGCCTCGGCCCAGAGCCGCCCGACCAGTTCGTCCGGCTCGATCCCCAGATGGTCGAGGTGGAGCCTGGCGCTCGGCTCGTGCTTGGCGGTGATGACGAGCGTCCGGCCGCCCAGCGCCCGCACCGCCTCGATGGCCTCCCGCGCACCGGGCAGCGCCGTGGTCGGGGTGATCGCGTGTATGGGATAGATCTCCCGGTAGCGGTCGGCCGTCGCGGCCACCCGGTCGGCCGGGTACCAGTTCGCCAGCTCCTCCTCCACCGGCGGGCCGAGCCTGCTGACGACCAGGCCGGTGTCGATCGGCACGCCCGTCTCGGCGGACAGCGCCCGGTAGTTGGCCCCGATGCCGGGGCGGGAGTCCATGAGCGTCATATCGAGGTCGAAGCCGACCGTCAGGGGATGCGGAGCCATGGTGGCCATTGTGCCCACCGGCCGCCTCGACCGGCGAAATCACGCCGCCTAGACTTAGCCAAGCCTTACCTCCCTCGCACGCGTCCCGACGGCCGCGTGACGCGCCACCGCGCATCACGTCCACGGCTCCGCGCGCGCCCGTGTCCGCTTCGATGGGGTCAGATGTCAGCCGCCGCACCACGCCTCTCCAGACGCGCATGCGCGACGGCGGCGGCCGTCCTCGCGCTGTTGCTCGCCGTACTGCTCAGCCTCGCCGTGGGCGCGCGCTCCATCGCCCCCTCCGAGGTCTTCGACGCACTGCTGCACGGCGGGAACTCCGACGCCGCCGAAGTCATCCGGAACATGCGGGTGCCGCGCACCCTGATCGGGCTGATGGTCGGCGCCTCCCTGGCCCTGGCGGGCACGGTGCTCCAGGGCATCACCCGTAACCCCATCGCCGACCCCGGCATCCTCGGCATCAGCCAGGGCGCCTCGGTGGGCGTGGTGCTGGCCATCGCGTACGCCGGGGTCCACACCCTCACCGGCTATGTCTGGTTCGCGTTCGCGGGCGCCGCGATCGCCTCCGTGGCGGTGTACGCCATCGCCTCCAGCGGGCGCGGCGGTGCGACCCCGGTGAAACTCGCGCTGGGCGGCGCCGCGATCAACGCGCTGCTGGTCTCGGTGACGATGGCGGTGCTCACGACGAAGGCGTCCGCGCTGGACGAGTTCCGCTTCTGGCAGGTCGGTTCCATCGCCGGGCGCGAGGCGGAGGTGGCCCAGCAGATCTGGCCGTTCCTCCTCCTCGGCACCGTCCTCGTGCTCTCCGTGGCGCGCGGGCTCGACGCGCTCGCACTGGGCGAGGACATGGCGAAGGGCCTGGGCCAGAAGGTCGCCACCGTACGGATCGTCGGCGGCATCGGGGCGACCGTGCTGACCGGCGCCGGGGTCGCCGCGGCCGGGCCGATCGCCTTCATCGGCCTCGCCGTCCCCCACATCGCCCGTGCGATCGTCGGCAACGACCACCGCTGGGTACTGCCCATGGCCGCGCTCATCGGCCCCGTGATGCTGCTCGTCTCCGATGTCATCGGCCGCGTCCTGTTCCCGCCGAGCGAGGTCCCGGCGGGTGTGATGACGGCCCTGATCGGGGTGCCCTTCCTGGTCACCCTGGTACGCCGGAAGGCGGTGCCCGCATGAACGCGGCCATGACCCCGGTACGTCCCCCCGTGCGGCCCGCCGGTTACTCGCTCGTCGGGGTCGGGACGCGCGGACGGTTCCTGCTGCACCGCCGCGCCGCCGCCGTTGCGGCCGTCCTCGTCGTCCTGCTGGCCCTGGTCTGTGTCGCCTACCTCTGCGTCGGCGAGAGCTTCGTCGCGCCCGCCGAGGCGGTGAAGGTGGTCCTGGGACAGCCCTCGCCCGGCGAACTGGTCGTGGGCACGCTGCGGCTGCCGCGCATGGTCGTCGGGCTGCTCGTCGGTGTGGCCTTCGGGATCGCCGGCGCGCTGATCCAGACCGTGGCCCGCAACCCGCTCGCCAGCCCCGACATCATCGGCATCAGCCAGGGCGCGAGCGCGCTGACGGTCGGCGCGATGACGTTCGGCATCACCTCGTACACCGTCCTGCCGTACCTGTCGGTGATCGGCGGAGTCGCCGCGGCGGCCCTCGTGTACGCCTTCGCCTGGCGCGGCGGGCTGCACGCCACCCGCTTCGTCCTCATCGGCATCGGCTTCGCCATCGCGCTGCGGTCGGTCACCACGCTGTTCCTGACGAAGGGCGACTACCTGGTCGCCCAGCAGGCCCAGATCTGGATGACCGGCTCCCTCAACGGGCGCGGCTGGGAGGAGGCCGCACCGATCGGCTGGACGCTGCTGATCCTGCTGCCCGCCGTGCTGTGGGCCTCCCGCGCGCAGCGCGCCGTCACGATGGACGACGACACCGCCACCGCGCTCGGCGTACGCCTGGGGCGGGTACGGCTCGGGCTCGTCGCCCTCGGCGTGGTCCTGGCGTCCGTGGCCACGGGGACGGCCGGGCCGGTGGACTTCGTGGCGCTGCTGGCGCCGCAGATCGCCCGGCGGATGACGCGCACGGCGCAGATCCCGCTGTTCTGTTCCGCCCTGCTCGGCGCGGTGATCGTCGTCTTCGCCGATCTGCTCGCCCGCAGGCTCTTCTCCCCCACCGAACTGCCGGTGGGTGTCCTGACGGCGGCGGTCGGCGCCCCGTACCTGATCTGGCTGATCATCCGCGGCCACAGCGGCCGCAGTGGAGGCAAGGCATGAGCGAGACCCTCCGGACCGACGAAACGGTGGGGACGACCAGCAGGCTCTCGGCCCGCGGGCTGACCCTCGCCTACGAGGACCGCACCGTCGTGCACGAGCTGGACCTCGCCGTACCCGACGGGCAGGTCACCGTCATCGTCGGCCCGAACGCCTGCGGCAAGTCGACCACCCTGCGGGCGCTCGGCCGGCTCCTCAAGCCGCGCGACGGTGCCGTCCTGCTGGACGGCACCGAACTGGCGAGGATCCCCACGAAGCGGATCGCCCAGTCCATCGGGCTGCTCCCGCAGACCCCGGTGGCCCCCGAGGCGATCACCGTCTCCGACCTGGTCGCCCGGGGCCGCCAGCCGCACCAGCACTGGTGGCAGCAGTGGTCGGAGGCGGACGAACGCGCGGTCACGGACGCCATGGACCGTACGGACGTCACGGCACTCGCCGACCGCTCGGTGGACGAACTGTCCGGCGGGCAGCGCCAGCGGGTGTGGATCGCGATGGCGCTCGCCCAGGACACCGATCTGCTGCTGCTCGACGAGCCGACGACCTACCTCGACATCGCGCACCAGGTGGAGGTCCTGGACCTGGTGCGCCAGCTCGCCGCCCCGGCGGCGGACGGCACCCGCGGCCGGACCGTGGTGACCGTGCTCCACGACCTCAACCAGGCCGCCCGGTACGCCGACCACCTGGTCGCCATGAAGGCGGGCCGGATCGTCGCGGAGGGCCACCCGCGCGATGTCGTCACCGCCGGGCTCGTGCGCGAGGTCTTCGGCCTGGAGGCGGTGATCGTCCCGGACCCGGTGACGGGTTCGCCGCTCGTCGTGCCCGGCGCCCCCTGGACATCTCCCCGTTCCCCGCTCAGAAAGGCTCCACAGACATGACCGTCCCCTTCCGCCGCCGTGGCCTGGTCGCCGGCTCCCTCGCCGTGACCGCCGCGCTCACCCTCTCCGCGTGCGGCTCCACCGAACACGGCTCGGCCTCCGGCTCGTCGGAGGACAAGAGCAAGACCCACACGGTCAGCACCGCGAACGGGAACGTCGACGTCCCCGTGGATCCCAAGCGGGTCGTCGTCCTCGACACCGGCGAGCTGGACTCCGCGCTCAGCCTGGGCATCCGCCCGGTCGGCGCGACGCACTCGGCGTCGGAGGACGGTTTCCCCTCCTACCTGCCCGCGAGCGGGACGAAGGGCATCAAGGAGGTCGGCGAGATCGCCAACCCCAACATGGAGGCCGTCGCCGCGCTCAAGCCCGACCTGATCCTCACGAGCAAGGTCCGTGACGGTGACCGTTACGAGCAGCTCAGCGAGATCGCCCCGACCGTGATGACCGAGGCCACCGGCAGCGCCTGGAAGGAGAACTTCCAGCTGCACGCGGACGCGCTCGGCAAGAAGGACGAGGCCGAGAAGGTCATCGCGAAGTACGACGCCCATGTGGCGGAGGTGACGGAGGCGATCGGCGGCAAGGAGAAGGCGGCGGCCACCGACGTCAACTTCGTCCGGTTCGTCGAGGGCGCCGAGATCCGCATCTACGGCAAGCAGAACTACATCGGCTCGATCCTCGCCGACCTCGGCATGGGCCGCCCCGCGATCACGGACAAGGCGAAGGACGGGTTCTCGTACGACGTGTCGCCCGAGAAGATCGACCTGGCGGACGCGGATGTCATCTTCACGTCCACGTACGGCGACCCGGGCAAGGCGGGCACGACCAAGACGATGAACAGCGGCCTGTGGAAGGGGCTGACCGCGTCCAAGAACGACAAGGTCTTCAAGGTCGACGACCGTCTGTGGATCGCGGGCATCGGCTACACGGCCGCGGACAAGATCCTGGACGAGTTCCGGACCAGCCTGACGAAGTGACCCGACGGCGGGACGCCTCCCGCCCCGGATGCCCGACGGGCCGGCCCCACACCCGGGGGCCGGCCCGTCGGGCGTCACGCGGCCGGGGCCGGTGTCCGGTGCCGGTGTCCGGTGCCGGTGTCCGGTGCGCGGGCGCGGGCGGTGTCCGTACGCGGGCGCGGGCCGGGGTCGGGGCCGGGCCGGGGCGCGTCCGTGCGCTGGTCGGGGTCGGGCGGGGGCGTGCCCGTGCGCGGGCCGGGGCGCGTCCGGTCGCCGACCGGGGCGTGTCCGTGCGCTGGTCGGGGCGCGTCCGGTCGCCGGCCGGGGCCGGTCCGGCTGCCGGGCCCGTGCGTGGGCCGGTCCAGCTGCCGGGCCCGTGTCCGTGCGCGGGCCGTGGCGGCGGCCCGGCCCCGGCGGCCCCGGCTGCCCGGCACCAGGGGCGCTCAGGCGGCGCGTCCTCCCTGACCGGCCCGCTCAGGCGGCGCGTCCTCCCTGACCGGCCCGCTCAGGCGGCGCGTCCTCCCTGACCGGCCCGCTCAGGCGGCGCGTCCGCGCGCCCGCCACACCAGGTACAGCGCCGAGGCGACCGCCGCCACCCGCAGCACCACCGGCCAGGCGCCCACCAGGACGTCCCCCATCCCGCCCTCCGCGATGGGCTCCCCCCAGCGCCCTTCCATCCGGCCCCACACCCACACCACGGTGGCCGCCACCACCACACCCGGCAGCCCCATCGCGGCCCACTTCGCCTCGGCCCGGGACAGGGTGCGCGAGCTGTACGCGAGGAGCCAGCCGCCCGCGAGAGCCAGCCAGGAGCCCGTCACCGCTCCGCCCACCAGCAGCGCGGCGGCCAGGAGCAGCAGCGGGTGCGCGAAGCGGGCGGCCTTCGTCGCGGCGGCGGGTTCCGGTGCGGCGGCGGCCGCCTTGCGGCGGCGCAGTCTCGGCAGCCCGAGGCGTACGCGGGCGCCCTTCGCGGGTTGCTCCCCGCCCTTCCCGGTCCCGTCCCCGGTCCCGCCCTCGCGGTCCTCGCCGCTCTCGCCGCTCTCGCCGTCGAGGTCGTCGGCCTCCTCGTCCGCGTCCGGGTCGCGGGCGGGCTTCGCCGGCCTCGGGGGCCTGAAGATCTCGGGGATCTCCACGCCCCCGACGAATCCCGGTACGCGCTCGCCGTCGCCGAACGATCCCGGCGCGATGCGCCACCAGTCGGGTTCACCACCGGACGGGCCCTGCTGGTCGAGGCCCAGGACATGCGGCGCGGAGGGGTCCGGCCAGTCGTGCGCCGGGGCAGCGGTGTCCTCGGCGGCGGTCGCTCCGGCCGCGTCCGCGCCCCCGCCGCGCTTCCGGCTTCTCCGGCTCTCCCCGCGCTCCTCGTGCTCCCGGCCCTCTCCCGGGCTCGCGGGCGCTTCCGGGCTCGCGGGCGCTTCCGGGCTCGCGGGCGCTTCCGGGCTCGCGGGCGCTTCCGACGCGCCCCGCCGGGAACTGTCTTTCGGCTCCTTGCGGAGCAGCCCGCTCCGGGGCCGGGGAAGGCCGCGCCACTGCCCGCCGCCGGACCCGCCGCCCGCGCCGCGCTCCGCGCTCCGCGCCGACGGCAGCGGCACCGATCCGTCGCCCGACTCGGCCGCCGCGGCCACCAGTTCGTCCGGCGTGCCGAGCCTGCCGATGATGCGCCGCACCGCCGCCGGGGTGCCCGTGCCGTCCTGGTGGCGCTGCCGGTCGATCTCGCCCCGGAGCGTCGAGACGAGCCGCATCCGGGCGCCCGAGGGCAGCTGTTGTTGCTGGGCCAGGTCCCCGACCCGGCTCAGATAGTCGTAGACGAGCTGGTCGCTCTCGATCCCCACTCGATGGTTCCCCTCTACCGGCCCTGCCCCGACGGTAGCGTTCCAGCGGCTACCGTGGGACGGATGGGGACGACCACACCACCGCGCACGCTCGCCGAAGCTCTGCGCGCCCGCGCCGACGAATCGCTGGCCGGGCTGCTGCGTGCCCGCCCCGACCTCCTCAGTCCCGTGCCGAACGACATCACCCAGCTCGCGACGAGAGCGGGCACCCGTGCCTCCGTCGTCCGCGCGCTGGAACACCTGGACCGGTTCGCGCTCCAGACCGCGGAGGCACTGGCCGTGGCGCCGGACCCGGCCTCGTACGGCACGCTGCTCTCCCTGCTCACGGGGGACGGCCAGGACGACGGCGACCAGCGCGACGACGCGGGGAGCGCGATCACCGCCGCGCTGCCCGCCGCGTTGGCGACGCTGCGCGAACAGGCCCTCGTCTGGGGCGAGGACGACCGGTTGCGCCTGGTCCGTACGGCCAGGGAACTGCTCGCCCCGTCGCCGCAGCACCCCTCCCCCACCGGACTGGGCCCGACGGTCGCCGAGGCGACGGCCGGCATGTCGCCCGGCCGCCTCCAGGAGATCCTGACCGCGGCCGGGCTGCCCGCCACGCACGACCCGGTCTCGGCCGTCACCGCGCTGGCCGGTCTGTTCACGGACCGGACCAGAATGGCGGCCCTGCTGGACACCGCCCCGGTCGAGGCGCTGTCCGTGCTGGACCGGCTGGTGTGGGGGCCGCCGTACGGGGAGATCACGCCGAACCCCGCGCCGCCGGTCCGCTGGCTGCGCGACCGCGGCCTGCTGCTGCCGGTGTCGACGCGCACCGTCGTACTGCCCCGCGAGGCGGCGCTGCATCTGCGGGCCGGGCGCGCCCACCGCGTACCGGAACCGGTGCCGCCGGTCGTCGCGGCGGCGGCCGAGCGCGATCCCCAGGCTGTGGACAGAGCGGCGGCGGGCCAGGCGTTCACGGCCCTGTCCACCGTCGAGGACCTGCTGAAGCTCTGGAACGGCGGCGGCCCGGCGATCCTGCGCGCGGGCGGGCTGAGCGTACGTGAGCTGAAGCGGGCCGCGAACGCGATGGACGTGACGGAGCCGGTCGCCGCGTTCTGGGTCGAACTCGCCCACGCGGCCGGGCTGCTGGCCGCCGACGGGGAGAGCGACGAACGGTACGCGGCGACGCCCGCGTACGACGACTGGCTCGAACTCCCCGCCCAGGACCGCTGGGCACGGCTCGCCACCGCCTGGCTCGCCGCCACCCGCACCGCCGGTCTGGTCGGCGGCCAGGACGCCAAGGGGCGGGCGCTGTCCGCGCTCGGCCCCGAACTGGACCGCTCGGCCGCGCCGGAGGTACGCCACCGGGTGCTGGCCCTGTTCGCCGCGCTGCCGCCGGGCACGGCACCGGACCCCGTGACACTACTGGCCCGGCTGCGCTGGGAGCGCCCCCTGCGCGGGGGTGCGCGGGGCGCCGGGATGCCGGGGGCTCCCCGGCCCGCCGAGGCTTCGCCCTCCGCCCCCGGGGACACCTCCGACCTGCGGTCCCGGATCGCCCTGTGGACGGTCAACGAGGCGGAGCTGCTGGGCATCACGGGCCGGGGCGCCCTCTCCTCGCAGGCCCGCGCGCTGCTGGCCCAGGGCCCCGGCGCGGCCGCCGCCCTGCTCACCCCGCTCCTGCCCGAACCGCTCGGCCATGTGCTGCTCCAGGCCGACCTGACGGCCGTCGCCCCCGGCCCGCTGGAACGCCCGCTCGCCGAGACGCTGTCGGTCCTCGCGGACATCGAGTCCAAGGGCGGGGCCACGGTCTACCGCTTCACCCCCGGTTCGGTGCGCCGGGCGCTGGACGCCGGGCAGGCCGCCGCCGACCTGCACGCGTTCCTGGCCGCGCACAGCCGTACGCCGGTGCCGCAGCCGCTGAGCTACCTCATCGACGACGTGGCCCGCCGCCACGGCCATCTGCGGATCGGCTCCGCCTCGGCGTACGTGCGCTGCGACGACGAGGCCGTACTGAACGAGATCCTCGCCGACAGGCGCTCGGCCACGCTGCGGCTGCGCCGGCTCGCGCCGACCGTGCTGGCCGCCCAGGCCGACCCGGCGTCCCTGCTCGAAGGGCTGCGCGAGATGGGCTACGCCCCGGCCGCCGAGTCCGCCGAGGGCGACGTCCTGATCACCCGGGCGGGCGCCCGCCGCACCCCGCCCCGCTCGGCTCCCGTACCCGTGCCCGAGGGCCCGCCGGTCCCGGACGAGACCCTGCTGGGCGCGGCGGTGCGGGCGATCCGGGCCGGGGACACGGCCGCGACGGTCGTCCGCAAGGAGACCGGGGAGGGTCCCGAGACCCCGGCCGCCGCCGGGTCCCTGCCCCGTACGACGTCGGCGGAGACCCTGGCCACGGTCCAGGCCGCCGCCATGACGGGCTCGGCGGTCTGGATCGGCTACGTCAACGCGGACGGCGCCGCCAGCCAGCGGGTGATCGCTCCGGTCCGGGTGGAGGGCGGTTTCGTGACGGCGTACGACCACACGGCCGACGAGGTCCGCACCTATCCGCTGCACCGCATCACGGGCGTGGCGGAACTGGCCGACGACGCGAAGCCGTAGAACCCGCCGCCACGGACCGGGCCGGGCCGTGGACCTGGCCGGGCGTGGACCGGGTCGGGCGTGGACCGGGCCGGGCCGTGGATCAGCCGGAGCCGCTGATCAGGCGGGGTCCATGTCGCGGAAACGCTCGTACGTCTCCGAGCCGGTCGCGCCCTTGTTCCACTTGACGGTCAGGGTGTCGCCGCTCTGGTTCAGATTGCCGACCCGGTCCTTGCTCTCGACCCGCTTCCCGTCCTGCTCGCACAGGAGCGCGACCTCCAGGAAGTCACCGCTCCCGTCCTTCTGCCAGCGCCCCTTGCACTCGAATCCGGCGCCGTCGCTCAGGACCGCGTTGATCCGGGACGGTTCGTCGGCGTACTCGTCGCCGAGCGCCAGCATCGTGGAGTCGGAGGCCTTCCAGACGGCCTGGAGCCCGGTCCCGGTCGGTTCGGGGACCAGCGGGTTCACGGGGGTCTCCGACTCCTCCGGCGGCGGCTGGACGGTCGGGGTCGTACCGCTCGGACCCGTGCTGGGCGCCGAGGTGCCCTGACTGCCCTTGGCCACGGGCGACTTGCCGTCGTCATCACTGCCGCGCCCGACCGCGAACCACACCCCGCCCGCCACGACGGCCAGGGCGACGACGGAAGCGGCCACGATGATCCCGGTCCTCCGCTTCCCGGGGCCGCCCGGACCCCCTGGACCGCCGAGCACCTGCGGAGGCTGTCCCGGCGGCGGGTAGCCCCCGTACGGGGACTGCTGCGGCGGCTGTGCGGGCTGCTGCTGCCCGTACGCGTACGGCTGGACCGGCTGGGACGGCTGGACCGGCTGCGCGTACGGGTTGTCGGCCACGGGCTGGGCGGGCTGCGGAGGCTGCGGAGGCCCGTAGCCGGGCTGCGGGGGCGCGGCCGGGGGCTGGGACGGGGGCGGGGGCGGCGCGCCGAAGGGCTGCGGCGCGGACTGCGGAGGCTGCTGCGGGTACGGCTGTGACTGCGGCTGCTGCTGCGGATACGGCTGCGGCTGCGGCTGCGGCTGCTCACTGGGCGGCTGTGACACGTGGCTCCTCCCCCGGGCCGACGACCTGCCGGCAGGCGATCATTCTCCACCAGCCGCCCGCCGGGCCCCCTGCCCGGCCTCGCCCCGCCCCTGCCGGACCTCTGTGGCGTGAGCCACCCACCGCTCACCCCGCATGCGGCACACTGGACGTTTGGCCGCAGCAGCGGCCGCACCCCCGCAGAAAGGGCCGAAGCGCGTGACCGGACCCCTCATCGTCCAGAGCGACAAGACGCTGCTCCTCGAAGTCGATCACGAGCAGGCCGAGGTCTGCCGCCGGGTGATCGCACCCTTCGCGGAGCTGGAGCGTGCGCCCGAGCACATCCACACGTACCGGCTCACCCCGCTCGGGCTGTGGAACGCCCGCGCCGCCGGCCACGACGCCGAGCAGGTCGTCGACGCGCTGGTGGAGTACTCCCGCTACCCCGTGCCGCACGCCCTGCTCGTCGACATCGCCGAGACGATGGCGCGGTACGGGCGCCTCACCCTGTCCAAGCACCCGGTGCACGGTCTGGTGCTGACCAGCACCGACCGGCCCGTGCTGGAGGAGATCCTCCGCTCGAAGAAGGTCGCGCCACTGGTCGGGGCCCGGATCGATCCGGACACCGTGGCGGTCCACCCCTCCGAGCGGGGGCAGATCAAGCAGACGCTGCTGAAGCTGGGCTGGCCGGCCGAGGACCTCGCCGGGTACGTGGACGGCGAGGCGCACCCCATCGAGCTGGACCAGGACGGCTGGGCGCTGCGGCCCTATCAGCGGCAGGCCGTCGACGGGTTCTGGCACGGCGGGTCCGGGGTCGTCGTACTGCCCTGCGGCGCCGGGAAGACACTGGTCGGCGCCGGGGCCATGGCCGAGGCCAAGGCGACCACGCTGATCCTGGTCACCAACACCGTCTCGGCCCGGCAGTGGAAGCACGAACTGGTGAAGCGGACCTCGCTGACCGAGGACGAGATCGGCGAGTACAGCGGTACCCGCAAGGAGATCCGGCCGGTCACCATCGCCACGTACCAAGTGCTCACGACGCGGCGCAAGGGCGTCTACCCGCATCTGGAGCTCTTCGACTCGCGCGACTGGGGCCTCGTCATCTACGACGAGGTGCATCTGCTGCCCGCGCCCGTGTTCAAGTTCACCGCCGACCTCCAGGCCCGGCGGCGGCTCGGGCTCACCGCGACGCTGGTGCGTGAGGACGGCCGCGAGTCGGACGTGTTCTCGCTCATCGGGCCCAAGCGGTTCGACGCCCCGTGGAAGGAGATCGAGGCGCAGGGCTACATCGCGCCCGCCGACTGCGTCGAGGTCCGGGTCAACCTCACGGACTCGGAGCGGCTCGCGTACGCGACGGCCGAGGCCGAGGAGAAGTACCGGTTCTGTGCCACCACCGCGACCAAGCGCAAGGTGACGGAGGCGCTGGTGCGCAAGCACCAGGGCGAGCAGACCCTCGTCATCGGGCAGTACATCGATCAGCTCGACGAGCTGGGCGAGCACCTGGACGCGCCGGTCATCAAGGGGGAGACGAGCAACGCGCAGCGCGAGAAGCTGTTCGACGCGTTCCGGCAGGGTGAGATCAGCGTGCTCGTCGTGTCGAAGGTCGCCAACTTCTCCATCGACCTGCCCGAGGCCACCGTCGCCATTCAGGTGTCGGGGACGTTCGGGTCACGTCAGGAGGAGGCACAGCGGCTGGGCCGGGTGCTGCGGCCGAAGGCCGACGGGCACGAGGCGCGGTTCTACTCGGTGGTCGCCCGCGACACGATCGACCAGGACTTCGCGGCGCACCGCCAGCGATTCCTGGCCGAGCAGGGGTACGCGTACCGGATCATCGACGCGGACGAGCTGCTGACCGACAGCTGAGGCGGCACCTGAGGGCGGACGGGGACGGGGCGGCGGGGGCGTTCGCGCTCCCCGGGTGCGGCGGACTCCCCGGGTGCGGCGGACTCATCGGGTTCGCCGCACTCACCGGGTGCGGGGTACTCACCGGGTGCGGGGTACTTCCCGGGTGCGGCGTACTCACCGAGTGCGGCGTACTTCCCGGGTGCGCAGTACGCCCGCCTCCTCCGCGTACTCCCCCAGGACGACGACGCCGAACGCCGTCCGCGTGAAAACCTTGACGGCCCGCAGCGCGTCGCCGACGCGGTGGGGCCGGTGGTGACCGGTGGCTGCGGTCGCGCCGTGCGCGGGGCCGGTCCTGCGTGGGTTCAGGGTGGCTGTGCTCATGTATCCATGGTGCTCCGGCCGCCCCCGCCGACGCGTCGGTCCTCGGTCGGAGCAGGCGGGGCCGTCGGGTAGACCTCCGGTCGCACGGCGTCCCCTACGGGTTGCCGGCCCGCCGTACGCCCACCGGCCGATGCCCTTCCGGGCCACGACCGTACGGATCCCGTTTCGACGGGACGGGCGGTGGTCGATACACTCCTCCGTCTGCCCGCCTCCCGCACCGTGGTACCGGCCTCACGCCGGCAGCCGGGGGAGCGCCGCCGGCCGGACGGAAACCGGCCGACAGCCCGTTAGCCGCACTCGTACGCGCAAGCCGCGCGTATCCCTGTGCGAACGCCCTTGAGAGCGGACCCGCGCCGACTCCCGTGTCACCGGAGTGCGCGGTCCGCCGTCCTGCGTTGAAGAGCCGGAGGCAACACCGTGCCCGCGCACGTAGCAGAAAGCGATTCCCCCACCGACCCCCTGGCACACGAGCGGGCCCACCTCGCCGCGTCCCGGGCGGCCCTGCGCGCCATGCGCGAGGACGTCCAGGCCCTCGACATCCGCGATGTCACCGCGAACTGGGTCAACGCCGTCGTGCTCCAGGCCCAGATCGACGACCGCATCAAAGCGCTCGCCGACCTCTCCCACACCCCGCTGTTCTTCGGCCGCCTCGACTACCTGCACGCGGTCGGCGGCGAGCTGGCCGAGGGTGCGGAGGGCGAGCAGTTCTACATCGGACGGCGCCATGTGCACGACGCCGCCGGGGACCCGATGGTCATCGACTGGCGGGCGCCGGTCTCCCAGCCGTACTACCAGGCGTCCCCGAAGAACCCCCAGGACGTCGGGCTGCGCCGCCGTTTCGGCTACACCGGCGGCGAGCTGACCGCGTACGAGGACGAGCACCTCACCGACCCGGAGGAAACCACGCGCACCAGTCGGCTCCTCCAGGCCGAGATCGAGCGGCCGCGCGTCGGTCCGATGCGCGACATCGTGGCCACGATCCAGCCCGAGCAGGACGAGATCGTCCGCAGCGGGCTCGGCGGGACCGTCTGTGTGCAGGGAGGCCCCGGCACCGGGAAGACGGCCGTCGGCCTGCACCGTGTCGCCTATCTGCTGTACGCCCACCGCGAGCGGCTGGCCCGTACCGGCACGCTCGTCGTCGGGCCGAACCGGTCCTTCCTCCACTACATCGAGCAGGTCCTCCCCGCCCTGGGCGAACTGGAGGTGAAACAGGCCACCGTCGACGACCTGGTCACGGCACAGGTCGAGGTCCGGGGCACGGACGGGGCGGCGGCCGCCGTCATCAAGGGCGACGCCCGGATGGCACAGGTGCTGCGGCGGGCCATCCGTTCGCATGTGACGCCCCCGGCCGAGCCGGTCGTGGTGGTGCGCGGGTCGCGCCGCTGGCGGGTGCCCGTGCACGAGCTGGCGGAGATGGTCGACGAGCTGCTGTCGCGCGACATGCGCTACGGCTCCGCCCATGAGGCGCTGCCGCAGCGGATCGCGCACGCCGTCCTCGTACGGATGGAGGAGGCCGGTGAGGCGCCCGACGACCGGGTGCAGAACGCGGTGGCCCGCAATCCCGCCGTGAAGGCCGCCGTGAAGGCGATCTGGCCCGCGGTGGACCCGGCGAAGCTGGTACTGCGGCTGCTGTCGGACGCGGAGTTCCTGGCCGCTCACTCGCGGGATCTGCTCACCGCCGACGAGCAGAAGCAGATCCTGTGGGCCAAGCCCGCCCGGAGCGTGAAGTCCGTGAAGTGGTCGGCGGCGGACGCGGTGCTGATCGACGAGGCCCATGACCTGGTGGCCCGTACGCACTCGCTCGGCCATGTCGTCCTCGACGAGGCGCAGGACCTGTCCCCGATGCAGTACCGGGCGGTGGGGCGCCGCTGCTCGACCGGTTCGGCGACCGTGCTGGGCGACCTCGCGCAGGGGACGACGCCCTGGTCGACGCAGAGCTGGGAGCAGGCGCTGTTCCACCTCGGCAAGGCGGACGCGGTGGTCGAGGAGCTGACGGCGGGCTTCCGTGTGCCGCGCGAGGTGATCGCGTACGCCTCGCGGCTGCTGCCGGAGATCTCCCCGGGCCTGGCGCCGGTCGAGTCGGTGCGTGAGTCGCCGGGGTCGCTCGTCGTGCGGGAGGTCGCGGGCCCGGACGTCCTGGCCGCGGCGGTGGTCGCGGCGTGCGAGGAGTCGCTGGACCACGAGGGATCGATCGGCCTGATCGCGGCCGACGCCCGGATTCCGGCGCTGGCCGAGGCGCTGGCCGGGGCGGGTCACTCCTGGCTGTCCCCCGGTGAGGAGACGAGCGCCGAGTCCCGGCTGACACTGGTGCCGGCGTCGCTGGCCAAGGGCCTGGAGTACGACTACGTCGTACTCGACGAGCCCGCGGCGGTGGTGGACGGCGAGCCGGACGAGCGGACGGGCCTGCGCCGCCTGTACGTGGCGCTCACCCGAGCCGTGTCGGGGCTGACCGTGGTCCACGCGGCGGAGCTGCCGGCGGCCCTGCGGTAGGCGGGGGCGGCGGAGGACCCGCGGACGGCGGGCGCGCCGGAGGGCCTGCGACGGCCGGTGTCGCGGCGGAGCTGCCGTACGCGCCCGGCCGGGGCTGCCCGGGTCATCGCCGGGACCGGCCGGATCACCGCCGGGGCAGGACGGGGCAGGCCGGTCACCGCCCGGTCACCGCCGAGGAAGACCGGTCACCGC
Organism: Streptomyces sp. NPDC079020; assembly: GCF_044542225.1. Taxonomy (NCBI): domain Bacteria; kingdom Bacillati; phylum Actinomycetota; class Actinomycetes; order Kitasatosporales; family Streptomycetaceae; genus Streptomyces; species Streptomyces sp. NPDC079020. The sequence goes on along the minus strand of NZ_JBITUB010000003.1, from coordinate 206,011 downwards.
CCGGTCACCGCCGGGGAAGGAGGTGGCCGGGCCACCGCCTCCCCCGGCCGCCCGTCAGCCGTCCAGGGCCTCGCGCCACTCCCGTACCGCCGCCGTGTCCACCGGATGCGACCAGCCGCGCGGGCGGGCCGCGCCGCCGATGTGGACCGCGTCGATGCCCGCCGCGAGGAGCTGCGGCAGGTGGTGCAGGTGCAGGCCGCCGCCGACCAGGATCTGCGGCTCGTAGCCCGGCTCGCGCGTGCGTGCCGCCTCGGCGAGGAGCGTCGGGATGCCCTCGTCGACCCCGGCGGGCGAACCTGCCGTGAGGTACGTGTCGAGGCCGGGCAGGTCCGCGAGCTGCTTGCGCAGGGCGTCGCGGTCCGGCGCCCGGTCGATCGCCCGGTGGAAGGTCCACCGGCAGCCGTCCAGCTCGGCGAGAATCCGCTCGACGGCGACGAGGTCGGGATACCCGTTCTCGTCGAGGAAGCCGAAGACGAACTCCTCGGCGCCCTCCGCCCGCATCCCGCGGGTCTTCTCCAGCAGGAGGTCGATGTCACCGACGGCGAACCCGTCCGCCACCCTGAGCATCACGCGCAGGGGAATGTCCACGGCGGACCGGATCGCCGCGAAGGTCTCCCGGGACGGGGTCAGGCCGTCGGCGGCCATGTCGGTGACCAGTTCGAGGCGGTCTGCACCACCCGCCTGAGCGGCGACCGCGTCCTCGGCGTCGAGCGCGATCACCTCCAGGACTGCACGGTTGCTCATGGATCCCCATTCCTCCAGAAACCAGCTATAGGTCTAGTCCAATAGTCAGCCTACGGGTCAGCCGCCCGGGGGCGCAGCCCTCCATGTGAGCGCGTGATCGCGAAGATACGCGAGCACGCGCCGGAACGAGTGGGACGGGCCGCGGGAATCCCTTGCTTTTCATAGGGGTGGGGGGTATACATGAATCAGCATCACATACCCCCTAGGGGTATAAACGCCCACTCAGGGAGGAACCCGTGTCCGCGCACCACGCAACCGCAGCCGGCACCACGGCCGCCGGCACCGAAGGCGGCACCGCCGCCGAGGTCGAGCTCGCCATCGGTGGCATGACCTGCGCCTCGTGCGCGGCCCGCATCGAGAAGAAGCTGAACCGGATGGACGGCGTCGAGGCGACCGTCAACTACGCCACCGAGAAGGCCAAGGTCAGCTACCGGGGCGAGGACATCTCCGTACAGGACCTGATCGCCACCGTCGAGGCCACCGGATACACCGCGCAGGAGCCCGCACCGCGCGCACAGGGCCCGGGCAGCACCGCCGGCGGCCCCGGGGACGCGGAGGCGGCCGAGGACGACGCGCTGCGGCCGCTGCGGCAGCGGCTCCTGACCGCCGTGCTGCTCGCCGTGCCGGTCATCGCGATGTCGATGGTCCCGGCCTTCCAGTTCGACTACTGGCAGTGGCTCTCCCTCACCCTCACCGCCCCCGTCGTCACCTACGCCGCCTGGCCCTTCCACCGCGCCGCCTGGACCAACGCCAAGCACGGCGCGGCCACGATGGACACCCTGATCTCCGTCGGCACCTCGGCCGCGTTCCTCTGGTCGGTGTGGGCGCTGTTCTTCGGCACGGCGGGCATGGTCGGCATGACCCACCCGTTCGAGCTCACCATCGGCCGCAGCGACGGCGCCGGGAACATCTATCTCGAAGCCGCCGCCGGAGTGACCGCGTTCATCCTGGCCGGGCGTTACTTCGAGGCCCGCTCCAAGCGGAAGGCGGGCGCCGCGCTCAAGGCGCTGCTGGAGCTGGGCGCCAAGGAAGTCACCGTCCTGCGCGACGGGCGCGAGGTGACCGTACCGACCGCCGACCTCCAGACCGGTGACCGTTTCGTGGTCCGCCCCGGCGAGAAGATCGCCACCGACGGCACCGTCGTCGAGGGCGCCTCGGCAGTCGACGCCTCCATGCTCACCGGCGAGTCCGTCCCCGTCGAGGTCGGTGTCGGCGACTCCGTCACCGGGGCCACGCTCAACGCGGGCGGCCGTCTCGTCGTCGAGGCGACCCGGGTCGGCGCCGACACCCAGCTCGCCCGGATGGCCAAGCTCGTCGAGGACGCCCAGAACGGCAAGGCCGCCGCCCAGCGCCTCGCCGACCGGATCTCCGCCGTGTTCGTCCCCGTCGTGATCGCCCTCGCGCTCGGCACGCTCGGCTTCTGGCTCGGCAACGGAGCGGGCCTCACCGCCGCGTTCACGGCCGCCGTCGCCGTACTGATCATCGCCTGCCCCTGCGCCCTCGGGCTCGCCACCCCCACCGCCCTCATGGTCGGCACCGGACGCGGCGCCCAGCTCGGCATCCTCATCAAGGGCCCCGAAGTCCTCGAAACCACCCGCCGCGTCGACACCATCGTCCTCGACAAGACCGGCACCGTCACCACCGGCAAAATGACCCTCCTCGACATCCACACCACCGACGGCACCGACCGGCACGACGTCCTCCGCATCGCCGGAGCCCTCGAACACGCCTCCGAACACCCCATCGCCCAAGCCGTCGCCACCGGCGCCATGACCGAAGTCGGCACCCTCCCCACCCCCGAGGACTTCGCGAACATCGCGGGCCTCGGAGTCCAGGGCATCGTCGAGGGCCACGCGGTCCTGGTGGGCCGCGAGAAGCTCCTCGCGGAGTGGGAGATCCACCTCCCGGTGGAGCTGGAGCGCCTGAAGTCGCAGGCCGAGGCCGCGGGCCGGACGGCGATCGCGGTCGCCTGGGACGGCGAGGCACGGGCGGTCCTGGAGGTGGCCGACGCGGTGAAGGACACCAGCGCGGAAGCCATCGTGCGGCTGCGGGCCCTGGGTCTCACCCCGATCCTGCTGACCGGCGACAACCGGGCCGTCGCGGAAGCGGTAGCGGCCGAGGTCGGCATCGACGAGGTGTACGCGGAGGTCATGCCGGAGGACAAGGTCGACGTCGTCAAGCGCCTCCAGGCCGAAGGCCGTTCGGTCGCCATGGTCGGCGACGGCGTCAACGACGCGGCCGCACTGGCCCAGGCCGACCTGGGCCTGGCCATGGGAACCGGCACGGACGCCGCGATCGAGGCCGGTGACCTGACGCTGGTGCGGGGCGACCTGCGGGCCGCCGCCGACGCCATCCGGCTGTCGCGCCGGACGCTCGGCACCATCCGGACGAACCTGTTCTGGGCCTTCGCCTACAACGTCGGGGCCCTGCCGCTGGCCGCGGCCGGACTGCTCAACCCGATGATCGCGGGGGCCGCGATGGCCTTCTCCTCGGTCTTCGTGGTCGGCAACTCGCTGCGACTGCGGGGGTTCAAGGCCTCCTGAGCGTGCGGACCGCTGAACGCCACCGTGGCCGCCAGGGCCACCGGCCCAGCACCACCGGAGCCGATCAGCCCGGCCGGGGAGACACCGGCCGGGCTGCCGCTCGTGATGACGCGGCGCCCCCGCCCCATCCGCCCACGGCCGTCCGCCCGCACTATCCGCCCACGACGAACCGGACCCGCGTTCCCGGCACGGCCTGCGCCGCCGCCGGGAGCGCGGGTTCCGGCACGACCCCGACGACCGGGTAACCGCCGGTCGTCGGATGGTCGTTGAGGAACACCACGGGCCGCCCGTCCGGCGGCACCTGGATCGCCCCGAGCACCAGCCCCTCGCTGGGCAGCTCCCCCTCGCGGGCCCGCTCCAGGGCCGGCCCCTCGGTGCGCAGGCCGATGCGGTTGCTGTGCGGCGAGACCCGGTACGCGGCGGTGGTGAGCGTACGCAGCGCGGCTTCGGTGAACCACGTGTGGCGGGGCCCCGGACGCACGGGGAGCACCAGTTCGGTGGGGGCGGCGGGCCAGGGCACGGCGTCGGGGAGCCGGAGCCCGTACGCAGCCGGGGGGCCGGGCGGAAGGCCCAGCGGGAGTACGTCCCCGTCGCGCAGGGGCGCGGGCCCGAGCCCCGAGAGCAGGTCGGCCGAGCGGCTGCCCAGCACCGGTTCCGGCACCAGGCCGCCCGCGAACGCCAGATAGCCGCGCAGCCCGGTCAGCGCGGGCCCCACGTCGAGGACCGCACCCGCCGGTACACGGACGGGCGCGCCCCAGGCCACCGGCCTGCCGTCGACCGTCACCCGGCAGGCCGCACCGCCGACGACGGCCACCGCGGGCCGGGCCGGGCGGACCGCGCAGCCGGTGACCGTGGTCTCCAGGACGGCCGCGCCGGGCGGGTTGCCGGCCAGCCGGTTGGCCAGCCGGGCGGCGGGCGCGTCCAGGGCTCCGGCCCGCCCCACACCGAGGTGCGCCCAGCCGGTCCGCCCCTCGTCCTGCACCGTGGTCAGGGCACCGGCGCGGATCACTTCGAGCGAGGAAGGGGTCATGGGCAGGTCTCCGCCGTACGCTCGGGCATCGTCACCGCAGCCGTGCGCTCCACCGCGCTCCCCGCCGGGACGAACCTCACGCACGTGCCCGGCCCCAGGAGGGCGGCCGGTTCGCGGGCCGGGTCCCACAGGGCGCCCGGCTCCGGCATCCGGCCGATGAGCTGCCACCCACCGGGCGAGGGACGCGGGTAGACCCCGGTGTAGGGCCCGGCGAGGGCCAGCGCCCCGGCCGGGACCCTGGTGCGGGGGGTCGTGCGCCGGGGCACGTGCAACTGCTCGGGCAGCCCCGTGAGATAGCCGAAGCCGGGGGCGAAGCCGCAGAAGGCCACCCGGAATTCGGTACGGGAGTGGATGCGCGCGACCTCGTCCGCGGCGACGCCCCAGACCGCCGCGACCTCGGCGAGGTCCGGGCCGTCGTAGACGACGGGGATCTCCACCGCCTCGCCCGTGTCGCGGCGCAGCGGCGGTACCGGCCAGGAAGCGAGGTCGCGGGCGAACCGGGCCAGGGTGTCACCCGTGCGGTCCGCGATGCCGTCGAGGAGCACCGTACGGGCGCCGGGGACGATCTCGCGGACGGCGGGGAGTTCACCGCGGGCGCGGCGGCGGAGCAGCTCCGCGTGGAAGGCCTCGGCGTGTTCGCCGCAGGCCAGTTCGACCAGGAGCGCCTGCCGCCCGGTGGGAAGCACCCGCACCCCGGACTTCGCGGGAGCCGCCCGCACGCCGGACTTCGCGGGTACGGGGGACGCCTCAGGTGTCCCGGGCACTCCGGGTACGGGGGACGCCTCACGTGTCCCGGGCACTCCGGGTGCCTGACGCTCCCCGCTCACGCGAAGGCCCGCACCGCGACGCCCGCCTCTTCCAGCGCGGTCCGCACCCGGCGCGCGAGTGCCGCCGCGCCCGGGGTGTCCCCGTGGACGCACAGCGAGCGCGCCGCGACCGGTATCCGGCCGCCGTCGGCTCCGGTCACCGCCCGCTCGACGGCCATGCCGACACTGCGGCGTACGACCTCGTCCGCGTCGTGCACCACCGCACCGGGTTCACCGCGCGGGACCAGGGTGCCCTGCGGGGTGTACGCGCGGTCGGCGAAGGCTTCCTCGACGGCGGGCAGCCCCGCGGCCGCGGCATGGGCGAGCAGCCGGGAGCCGGGCAGGCCGAGGACGGCTAGGCCGCCGCCGCCCGCCAGCCGGACGCCCTCGACGACGGCCGCGGCCTGGTCGTCGTCCCAGACCGCGCGGTTGTAGAGGGCCCCGTGCGGTTTGACGTACGAGACCGTGGAACCGGCCGCCTCCGCGAAGACCCGCAGGGCGCCGATCTGGTAGGCGATCTCGGCGGTCAGTTCGGGGGCCGGCACATCCATCGAGCGACGCCCGAACCCGGCCAGGTCCCGGTACGAGACCTGGGCCCCGATCCGTACGCCGCCCTCGGCCGCCGCGTCGCAGACCCGCCGCATCACGGAGGCGTCGCCCGCGTGGAAGCCGCAGGCCACATTGGCGCTGGTGACACACGCGAGGAGCGCGTCGTCGTCGGTGAGGGTCCAGTGCCCGAAGCCTTCACCGAGATCCGCGTTGAGATCCATCATCACGGGCGCACGCTAGCGATTGTTCAACAACCTGGCAAGGCCCGGTCCGGGGAACGGGACGCCCGTACGGTTCACTGGGCGTACACAGCACACGCACCACACAGCGGACACACGGCGACGAGCAGGGGCGGGGCATGGCAGGCGCGACGTCAGGGGCAGGGGCAGGCGCGTCGTCAGGGGCGGGAACGGCGGGGCGGACCGGCACGCCGGATCTCTCCGAACTGGCCGCCGACAGCGCCTCCCTGTCCCGTTCCGGCACCGCCGAACGGGTCGCCGCCATCCTGCGCGACCGGATCTCGCAGGGCTACTTCCCGCCCGGCAGCCGGCTCTCCGAGGAGTCCATCGCCGGCGCGCTCGCCGTTTCCAGGAACACCCTGCGCGAGGCGTTCCGGCTGCTCTCCCACGAACGCCTCCTGGAACACCGCCTGAACAAGGGCGTCTTCGTCCGCATACTGGCCGTCGACGACCTGGTGGACATCTACCGCGTACGCCTGCTGGTCGAGTGCGCGGCCCTGCGCGCACTGGGCGAGCCGCCGTACGACGTGACGGACGTCGAAGCCGCCGTGGCCACCGGCGAGCAGGCCGCCCTGGCGGACGACTGGGCCGCCTGCTCGACCGCGAACATCCGCTTCCACCAGGCCCTGGCCGGGCTGGCCGGCAGCCCGCGCACCGACGAGCTGATGCGCAACGTCCTGGCCGAGCTGCGGCTGGCCTTCCACGTGATGGCCGACCCGCGCCGCTTCCACGAGCCCTACCTGACCCGCAACAGAGAGATCACGGACCGGCTCGCCGAGGGCGACGCGGCGGGCGCCGAGCGGCTGCTCGCCTTCTACCTGGAGGACTCCCGCCGCCAGCTCGCGGAGGCGTACGCGGAACGGCTCACGGCCCGGTAGACCCCGGCCGCACAACGACTCACGGCCGAGCAGGCCCAGGCCGCCGAGCGGCTCCGGGCCGAGCGGATCCCGGCCGCCGAACGGCCCACGGCTCAGCAGGACCCGGCCGCGCAACGACTCACAACCCAGCAGGCCCAGGCCCGCCGAACGGCCCACGGCCCAGCAGCCCCTGGCCGCGCAACGACTCACGGCCCAACAGCCCCGGCCCACCGAACGGCGTCGGCCCACCTCTCCGGCGTACCCGCCCCCTGGCCCTCCGGCCCATCCCTCCGGCCTCGCGCACCCCTCATCCCCTCCCCTCCCCTTCCCCCTCACTCCCATTCCGCCCGCACGTACCACCCACCCGGGCGGATCTTGAGCGCACCCCCGGCTTTCCGATCCATGCCGCTCACACTCTTGTGGGCTTGTTGAACAATCGCTTAACGTCTCCGCGATACCCCGTCTGATCAGGACCGTGCGCTCTCCCATGCCCGCACGTCCATGCGCGGAAGAAGGCCGACGCGTGATCGTTCTCCTCGGCGTGCTCGTGGTGATCCTCGGATTCGCCACCCGCCGCAATCCCCTCCTCGTGGTGGGTGTCGCCGGCATCGTCACCGGGCTGCTGGGCAAACTCTCCCCGCAGGAGGTGCTGGCCACCTTCGGCGAGAGCTTCGCCTCCGCGCGCTCCGTGACCGTCTTCGTGATCACGCTGCCGGTGATCGGGCTCCTGGAGCGCTACGGACTCCAGGAGCAGGCCCGCACCCTGATCGGCAGGCTGGGCAAGCTGACCACCGGTCGCTTCCTCGCCCTGTACCTGCTGATCCGTCAGCTCACCGCGTCCGTCGGCCTCACCAGCATCGGCGGCCCGGCGCAGAGCGTGCGCCCGGCAGCATCGGCGGCCCGGCGCAGAGCGTGCGCCCGCTGATCGCCCCCATGGCCGAGGCCGCCGCCGAGGCGAAGGCGGGTGGCCCGCTGCCGGAGAAGCTGCGCGAGAAGGTCCGCTCGCACGCTGACCGCCCCTTCGTCCGCCCCTGACCGCCCCCTCCGCGCCCACACCCCTGGAGTGACCCCGATGCCTCCCGCGCTCCCCGTCGCCATCCCCGCCGCGTACGCCCTCCCGTTCGCCGAGCTGGCCCTCGCCAATGTCGTACGCGAATACCCCAACGCCCCGGCACACCTGTACGCGGGCCCCGAGGAACTGGTCGCGCCCCGCGTTCTGCACCCCGCGTTCTACGGGGGTTACGACTGGCACTCCACGGTGCACATGCACTGGCTGCTCGTCCGGCTCCTGCGCCGTTTCGCGTCCACCGGCGAGCTCCCGGCCGGCGTGACCACCCGTGTCCACGAGGTCCTGAACACCCATCTCACCCCGGCGAACCTCACCGTGGAGGCGGCCTATCTGCGCGGCCGGCCGCACTTCGAGCGCCCCTACGGCTGGGCGTGGCTCGTGGCGCTGGCCGCGGAGTGCCGGGCGCTCGCCACCCCGGACGGCGACCGCTGGGCCGACGCCCTCACCCCCGCCGTGGACGCGGTCGGCGAACTGCTCACCGGCTGGCTGCCCCGGGCGACGTACCCGATCCGGCACGGTGTCCACGGCAACAGCGCGTTCGGCCTGGGCCTGATCCTGGACGCGGGCGAGCGTGCCGGTCTGGCCGCGCCGGTGCTCGGCGCGGTGGCGGACCGGGTACGCGACTGGTTCACCGCGGACCATGACGCGCCCACCCACTGGGAGCCGTCCGGCCAGGACTTCCTCTCCCCCGCCCTGACCGAGGCGGACACCGTGCGCAGGGTGCTGCCCGCCGAGGAGTTCCGCACCTGGCTGGCCGCCTTCCTGCCGGGCCTGGCGACGTCCTCGCTGCTCACCCCGCCCGTGGTCTCCGACCACGCGGACCCGCAGATCGGCCATCTGCTGGGCCTCACCCTGAGCCGGGCGGCGGCTCTGCGGACGATCGCCGCGGCGCTGCCCGAGGGCCCGGAGCGGACCGCCCTGGCCGACTCCGCCCAGGCGCACCTGACGGTGGGACTTCCCACGGTCTCGTCCGGCGACTTCAGTTCGGACCACTGGCTGGCCACGTTCGCCGCGCTGGCCCTGGACACCGCGCCGGGGCACTGACCCCACGCGCCGCGTACGGACTCCCGGGATGGCTCGCAACACTCTGCCCACTGATTGAACTTGCCTTTACCATGGCCCTGTTGACAGACCACTGAACACACACGGGGTGCCAGGTGTCAGAACTGATCAGCGTCGCCACAGCACTTGCACCGGCCTTCACCAGCGCCGCGGCCATGTTCGGCTCCGCCGTGCTGACCTCGGCCTCCGACCGCATCGCCGATCAGACCGTGACCGCGGGTGAGGGATTCTTCCGCGGCCTCGTCTCCAGGAACCGGGAGGCAGGGGGCGAACGAGCCACCGATCCGGCGGGCGCGTCCGCGGATGGAGCAGCGGATGGAGCACACGGCACGGACGGCGGGCTCGGTGCCGAACGCGCCGATGAGCTGGACACGCTGCTGGACAGCCTGGACGAGGAGGAGCGGCGCGCACTCGCCCGGGCCGTGACCGCCTGGCTGCGCGGCCCCTCCCGGGAGCTGGACGCCGACCACCTGGTGGACCATGTGCACCGGGTCTCCGGCGTCCCCGCTCCCACCCCCGTCACGCACACCACGCACACCACGGTGACCGCACACGGCCCTCACTCCATCGCGGCCGGCAGCATCAACACCGTCATCATGGGCGGGGAGCAGCCACCGCGGGACCGGGGATGACCACCCCGGGCCACGAGAGCCCCGCAGGCAACTCCGCGCAGTCCACCGGCTCCCAGGGCGTCGCGGCCACCCACATCGGCACCCTCACACAGAACATCATCAGCATGGGCACCTCGCCCGTCGCCGGCTGGCTGCTCCTCGTCCCGGTCTGCTTCGTGGTGGTGTGCGCGGTGCTGGACTGGCCCCCCGCCGGTTTCGAGGGCCAGGCGGGCTGGTTCACGCTGTTCCTGCTGTTCCTGACGGCCGCCGCGCTCGGCGCCGTACGCCACCTCACCCGCCCCGGTGCCGCGGCACGGCGGAAGAACAGGGCCGGCAACGAGCCGAGCAAGGAGCACGCTCCCCGGCTGCTGTGGGTGCCGCTGGCCTCGCTCCTGTTCTCCCTGCTGAGCTGGGTGAGCTTCGAAGCCCTGGCCGACAACAGCCAGGTGGCCGTGAACATCGAGATCGTGGGCGCACAGCCGCTCGACGGGGTGCAGCGGCGGACGCTGACCCTGATCGTTGCGGCACCGGCCGCCGAGGACCGCCGCGACCGGCTGCGCCTCGCCCTGACGATCAGCGAGGAGAACCCCGCCAAACCGGCCTGTGTCCACCGGGCCAGGGCGACCATCACCGCGAGAACGGCGAGCGTCACGCCGCGCATGGAGTCCGTACCCGCCCGGTCCGAACGGGACTTCGCGCTGGGCACCCGGGGCACCCCGGTGGAGTTCACCCTGGACGTGACGAGCGATTCACGGTGCCCCATGCGTCTGGAGAAGGCGCTCGGCACCCTGCACAACGGCTGAAGCACACACGACATCTGGGGGACCCCATGGCCGGAGCAGCACGGTACCGACGGTTGGCCCTTGTCCCCGCGGCGCTCCTCACCATGAGCCTCTCGGGGTGCGGCACCGAGTCCATCCTGAACGACGACACCCGGGTCGGGTCGAAGAGCGATCAGCCGGGTACGAGCTACTCCCCGCACGACGGGGAGTTCAACGGCCTGGACATCACGGTCGTCAACGCCCTGTTCCGGGATCTCGGGTACGACTCGCCGCGCCCGATCCCCGTCCAGTCCAAGAACCGGACGCGGGACCTGCACGACGGGGACATCCATCTGGTCGCCGCCACGTTCTCGATCACCCCGAAGCGCATGCAGACCGAGGAGAAGGGCGGCGACGGGCTCGACTTCGTGGGCCCGTACGCCTCCACACAGCAAGGCGTCCTCGTCGCGGAGGGCGACACCGGCATCCAGGAGCTGTCCGACCTCGACGGCAAGCAGGTCTGTGTGTGGAAGGGCACGACCTCCGACACCGAGCTGAGCGGCAAGGCGTACGAGAACATCCGGCTGCGCAGGGAGACCGACGCCCGCACCTGTGTGAAGGCGCTGCTGGACGGACATGTGTCCGCCGTCTCCACGGACCAGCTGATCCTGTACGGATTCATGGAGCACTACCTGGGCAGACTCAAGGTCGTTCCGGAGATCAAGTTCGGCGAGCCCAACGACTACGGCATCGCGATGGTCAAGGGGCACCGCGAGGACTGCGAGAAGCTGCGCGACGTCCTGAAACGCTATGTGAGCGGACCCGACTGGGACCGCGACGTCGAGAACAATCTGCCGCAGCTCCCCAAGAGCGAGCGGGACGAGGCGCACCCCACGGAGGACGAGATCTCCTCGCTGTCCTGCGTGGACGAACCGAAGAACATGTCGGCCGACTGATCCGCGCATACGCTCCCGGCCCCTGCCGCGGGGCACCCTCTATGGTCGGGTCCATGACCGACACGACGCCGCCCGGACCCGACGAGGACGCCGCCCGTACCACCGTGCTGCGCGACCGCTGGCGGGAGGCGCTCACCGCCGCCCGGTCCGGGTCCCCGGGCCCCGATCCGCTGCCGTACGCCGACAACCTCCTGGCCCGCTGGGCGGAGCCGCAGCGCCGGTACCACACGACCGCCCATCTGACGGCGGTCCTGGACCGCGTCGACACACTCGCCGGCCACGCGGAGGACCCGGCCGCGGTACGCCTGGCGGCCTGGTTCCACGACGCGGTGTACCGGCCGGACCGCACGGAGAACGAGGAGCGCAGCGCGGTGCTCGCCGAGCGCGCGCTGTCCGAGGCGGGCGTCCCGGCTTCCGTCACGGCGGAGGTCGCCCGGCTGGTCCGGCTCACGGTCACCCACGACCCGGCGCCCGGCGACCGCAACGGCGAGGTGCTCTGCGACGCGGACCTGGCGGTCCTGGCGGGCGGCCCGAAGGAGTACGGGACGTACGCGGCGCAGGTGCGCGAGGAGTACGGATTCGTGCCGGACGACGCGTTCCGGGAGGGCCGGGCCGCGGTGCTGCGGCAGCTGCTGGAGCTGCCGAGGCTGTTCCGTACGCCGCACGGGACGGCGGAGTGGGAGCCGAGGGCGCGGCACAACCTGACGACGGAGCTGGAGCTGCTGTCCTCGTAGGACGTGTCCGGGTGCCCGTAGGACATGTCCGGGTCCTCGGAAGCGGTGTCGGGGCCTTCGGAAGCGGTCGCCAGGTCCTCAGAAGCGGTGTCCGGGTCCCCGGAAGCGGTCTCCGGGCCCTCGGAAGACGCGTCCGAGGGGCAGGACCGGCGGGAATGTAACGGGCATGACCGGCGTTGGGGCCTGTCATGCCCGACTCTGCCTCCCGCCGCGCCCCTATGCCGCTGGCCGTATACATTCTCGGCCTCTCGGTCTTCGCCCTCGGCACCAGTGAGTTCATGCTGTCCGGGCTGCTGCCGCCCATCGCCGACGACATGAACGTGTCCATTCCCCGTGCCGGACTTCTCATATCGGCCTTCGCGATCGGCATGGTGATCGGCGCCCCGCTGCTCGCCGTGGGCACGCTCCGGCTGCCGCGCAAGACGACGCTGATCACCCTGATCTCGGTCTTCGGCCTCGGCCAGATCGCGGGTGCGCTGGCTCCGACGTACGAGGTGCTGTTCGTCTCACGGGTGGTGAGCGCCTTCGCGTGCGCGGGCTTCTGGGCGGTCGGGGCGGCGGTGGCCATCGCGATGGTGCCGGTGAACGCGCGGGCGCGGGCGATGGCCGTGATGATCGGCGGGCTCTCGATCGCGAACGTGCTGGGCGTGCCGCTCGGGGCGTTCCTCGGTGAGCACCTGGGCTGGCGGTCGGCGTTCTGGGCGGTGGGCGCGGCGTCCGCGGTGGCGCTGGTCGGCGTCGCGACGCGTATCCCGCACATCCCGCTCCCGGACCGGAAGCCCGAGCTGAAGCAGGAGCTGTCGATCTACCGGGACCGGCAGGTCTGGCTGTCGATCGTGATCACGGCGCTGGCGGCGGGTGGTGTGTTCTGCGCGTTCAGCTACCTCGCGCCGCTGCTGACGGATGTGGCGGGCCTGGACTCGGGCTGGGTGCCGTGGATCCTCGGCCTGTTCGGGATCGGCGCGCTGGTCGGTACGACGATCGGCGGCCGGGTCGCGGACGCGCACCTGTTCGGGGTGCTGCTGAGCGGGGTGACGGCGTCGACGGTGTTCCTGGTGGCACTGGCCCTGTTCGCCTCCAGCCAGATCGCGGTGGTCGCGCTGGCCTTCCTCCTGGGCCTCTCGGCGTTCTTCACGGCCCCCGCGCTCAACGCCCGGATGTTCAACGTGGCGGGCGCGGCCCCGACGCTGGCGGGTGCGACGACGACGGCCGCGTTCAACCTGGGCAACACGAGCGGCCCGTGGCTGGGCGGCACGGTGATCGACGCGGACTTCGGCTACGAGGCCACGGCCTGGGCGGGCGCGGCGATGACGGTCGTGGCGCTGGCGGCGGTGGCCGTCTCGCTCCGGCTCCAGCGCGCCGGCTCCCGGTCGTCCCTGCTGGTGGTGAAGAACGTGACGCCCGCTACCCCGGAGCCGGCCGCCCCTTCGGCCTGCGCAGCCCCGCGGCAGTGAGGCGCCGCACCAGCTCCTTGGACCCGATCTCCCGCGCCCCGGCCCGCACGGCGTCCGCGTACCGGGCTTCGGGGATGTCGTAGTGGTCCCGCTCGAAGGCACGGGGCGGGCAGCCGATCGCGGCGGCGAAGGCGTGCAGTTCCTCGAAGGACACATCGCTGACGAGGTGCGACCAGAGCCGCCCGTGCCCCGGCCAGTCCGGCGGGTCGATATAGACGCTCACCGCCGCAGCACCCCGCTCAGCTCCCCCACGGGCGCCACCATCACGGCCGCCTTGGTGCACACCCAGTGCGGGTCGGGCCCCAGTTCCGGCTCGACGTCCAGCGCGTGCGGCCCGTCCTCGACACACACGGGACACAGCGGCCACCGCCCGTACCTCTCCAGCAGCGCGTCCTGCACATCCTGAGCGATCAGCCCGGCGACGAACGCCGCCCCCTCGGGCCACTGCTCCACCCACCAGCGCCGATGGGTCACCGCGTCCTCGACGAGCGAGACGATCTCGGCCTCGGCGACATCGCCCGCGGCGAGATCGGCCATCACCAGCGCGCGTGCGGTGTGCAGTGCCTGCTCCAAGGGGTTCAGCTCCATGCAGCCATTGTCCCCCGCCGACGCGGTAGGTCCCGGCGTCCGGCCGGGGAGGACGCAGGCGGAGGCGGCTGGGGGCAGCGTGTTCCGTGCATGTCGTGCAGGTCAGACCGACATGACCTGCACGTCGTACTGCGGGATCCAGAGGTTCCGGGTGACCAGGACCATCTCTTCGGCCTGCGCCTGCGCGATCAGTATTCGGTCGAAGGGGTCGGTGTGCACTATCGGCAGCCGGCCTGCCCGTACTCCGTGTGCGGCGGTGATGGGCAGGCCCCTGAACTGGAGATCGCGCACCCGCTCAGCCAGGTCTCCCGGGCCCTCGAACCTGCCGAGGAACTGCTTGACGGTGATCTCCCACGGTGACACCGCACTGACGTACACAGCGGGCTCGGTGTCCAGCAGTTCCTTGAACGATGAGGACAGCTGCGGCGAGTCGTCGAGCCGCCACATGACCACGCGCGTATCGAGCAGAAGACGCATCAGCGCATCCCGAGAGCGTCAGCCACTGAGACGGGCGCATCGTCGAAGGTGGTGGGGATACGGATATGGCCCCGCAGCGAACCACGGCCGGGCCTCTGCACCTTCGGCCGTGGGCGCAGCGCCCTCGCCACCGGCTCGCCCGCGTTGCTGATCACGACCAGTTCGCCGCCGACCATCTGTTCAGGGTGCCCGAGAATCGCGGCCTGGTGCGGTGGGTGTGGTGCGCGTGGTGGGTGAGGCGCGCGTGGCGGGCGTGCCGCTGAAGGAACCTCTTCCACAGCGCCTTCACGATGGGATCACCGAACCGGCAATAGGCTGCACCCGCCCCCCCCGGCGACCGCCGTCGCCCGTACGGTCAGCGGCTCCGCAGCATCCAGGCGCAAGGAAGGCCCACCGTCGCGTAGGACGATGATGACGGCGAGCCCTCCCGATGCGTACCGTTCGCTCCGGACCGCACGGACCGTGTGCCAGGCACCCCAGGCACGTACGCACTGCCCGGGCCTGACGGTTACCGCCGCGATCTCCACCTCCGCGGGTGCGGGGTCGATACCGGGTGCCAGCAACTCCGCCCATACCGTCTTGCCGATCCCGGCCCGACGTTCATCCACGCCCCAGCGATGGGCCGGGGTCTCGACGAGCAGGAGCCCGCGCCCGCCTTTGTCCAGCCCGCCCGGCCGCCGCACCTCCGGCCGGCCCGCCCGCCCCCGCGTCGCTCACCTCCAGCCGCAGGAGTTCGCCCCTCCCCCGACACTCGATGCGCACGCCCACCAGCCGGTCCCCGGGCACTGGCACCCGCAGCGCGTTGGTCACCAGCTCGGAGAGCACCAACTCACCATCTGCTGCGGCTGCCTGACCGGCCCGCCACTCCCCGAGCTTTGCTCGCAGCACAGCTCGCGCCCGGGGAACGCTGCTGTGGCAGCGAGAGAGCCTGAAGGTCACTTCGTTCGGTGTAGCCACGGCAGCTCCAAGAAGGTCGACGTCTGGTCGGAATCCCCCACAGATAGGGGCAGTTCGCGTCGAACGAGGCAACCCCCATGCCCAGCAGAATGGATGAGCCGCACGCGATTCTGCAACGTTGCCGACCAACGCCATGCCGTTTTTCACCCTTTCGAGTAACCCTGTTTCATTGCAGGAGCAACTTTGATAGAGGTGTTCGCATGCAAGCGAAGAGCACCACCGCCACCCCATCAACCGTTCTTGGGCGCCAACTTGGTGATGAGCTACGCCGGTTGCGGGAGGCCGCCGGACTGACCACTGCCCAAGCGGCAGAGGCGCTCGACTGCACCAAGGGCAAGATCAGCCGGATCGAGAATGGCCGCGTCGCGGTCCGCCTCCCCGACCTGACAGCCATGCTGCACTCGTACCAGGTCTCGGATCACGAGGTTCGAGACCGACTGACCTCGCTCGCGCGCAAGGCCAACCGCAGGCGCAGGGAAGGGTGGTGGAACCAGTACGGGTCGGTCCTCGCCGACACGTACCGGGACTACATCGCCCTGGAGGCAATGGCGGGTTCGATCCGCACCTTTCAGGCGCAGCTCGTCCCTGGACTGCTACAGACCCCTGAGTACATTCAAGCGGTGACTGTGGCCTCCCGGCAGTGGGAGACAGCGGATGAGATCGACAAGTTCGTCCAAGTGCGCCTTGCCCGGCAGAAACGTCTGGCGGGCGATCAGCCGTTGCACCTGTGGGCCGTACTTTCCGAGGCTGTCCTCCTCCAGCAGGTTGGTGGCGCAGCAGTCATGAACGCGCAGCTGAAGCACGTGTTGGCCAGCTCTGAGAACCCCAACGTGACTGTTCAGGTGCTGCCGTTCTCCCGTGGAGCCCATGCGAGTATGTTCGGCCCGTACGTAGTGCTGGGATTTCCCGAGGAGGGAGCGCTCGACGTGGTACTGGCGGACAACCCGTCCGGTTCCATGTGGCTGGAGCGAGAGGCAGATGTCTCCCGCTACCAAGACCTGTTCGACGCCGCGCGCACGTCCGCGCTCTCGCCGACAGAGTCCCGCACTGTCATCCACCGCCGGGCCAAGGAGCACAGAGCATGAAGAGCGCACACCGCAGTACGCCGAAGTTCTCGGAGGCGAGCTGGCGCACCAGCACGTACAGCGGCGGCAATAACGAGTGCCTCGAAGTCACCGACAGCATCCCCCACCTCGTCCCCGTCCGCGACAGCAAGCGCCCCAACGGCCCCGTGATCACCTTCACTCCCGACGCGTGGCGCACGTTCATAAGTCGGCTGGACTGATCCACCAGGCCGCGGTGCAAGCGCGCAACCCGGATACCCGCAGCGAGACCAGCGGGGCAGTTTCCCGGGGTCGAGATAGATCGCGGGACAGGTGAGCGCGGCGCCCTCGGTTCGATGGGCGATCAGCGGGCGTCGAATGACCAGACCAAGCCGACTTCTGCGTCGGACACAGCAATGAGTCCGGCGTCCCAGTCCCATTGGCTGCAGGGGTTACCCCCAGTCGGGGGCGAGAGGTAGAAGTCCGGTTCCTCAGCCCCGTACCCGGTGTTCGCATAGAACCGGGTTCCCAACGGAAACCGGGACAGGATGACACGAGCCCGGTGCTCCATCTCGGGCCTTTTCCGGTCGAAGTCCCGTTCACGTTTGACGTCCAGATAACTGGTTGCGAGCACAACCAAGAATCTTTCAATGGAGACTCGCGGTATCTCTTTCACACGCGACTGCCACACGTTCACGTCTTCCGGCGTCGCCGGAGGCGGCGCGAAAGGAAACGTCGGGTCATCCCAACGTTCGTCCTGGCCATCGTCATGGTCGAGAGACTGCCACCCCCGAGGGTCCTGCGCATCACCCCGCATGATCGACGCAACGTCGTACCACCACTCTTCGTTCTCCCGCCGTGTGACGGCAATGATCGTGTACTGCCGGTACATCACGAGCGCGTCCGCCCAAGCCTCTTCTCCGAGATCGGTCACTTTCTCCTTCATGCGGGCATCGACGTCACGGAACTGCTCCGGCGCCGCCACGGTACCTGCCGCCCCGGTCCGGCGCTCACTCTCTGCCCGGTTTCGGAGCGAAAGAGGGCCCAGGGGCTCAGCGGAGTATTTCCGAGGGGTGTTTACAGGCCACCTGTGCGTGCGTGGAGCTGGGCCGGGTCCGGACCACGACCGGCTGGCCATTTTTGTTCGTTGCTCTCGGAAAGCGTGCCGTGACAGCATTCAACGCGTGTTCGATAACGGGGATGACATAGCAGAGCCGCCTGCCCGGCGTTCGAGGATCGCCGACTTGGCCGATTGGCCTGCTGACGAGGCGCGTTCCGCACTGCATGAGGCACCGGACCCGGCCCCTGCCATGGCGCCGGACGACGGTCCGGCGGCGGCTCGGACTGAGTTTGCTGTGTTGCTGGGCGAGTTCCGGCGTACGGCGGTGCTGGTGCCGCTGGATGCCGACGGGGATCTGTGGTCGGCGGAGCAGAACGGGGTTCGCTGGATCTGTGCGTTCTCGGACGAGGAGGCGCTGGCCAGGTTCGCACAAGCCCGGGGGGATGCCGAGCGGGAGTGGGCGTACCAGGCGGTGCTGGGTGCGCGGTTGCTGGATGTGATGGTGCCGATGCTGCCGGGCCCTGCGGGGGTGGCGCTGGACGCGGGCAGTGTGGACGGCGGGATGTTGTTCCCGCCGGTGGCGGGCGTCGTGCCGGATGCGGTTGCGGTGGATCTCGGGGGGATGCAGTGAGCGGGGAGAGTCCTGATCTTGATGTGCCGCCGGAGGCGTTGGCTGCGATCGCGAAGGGGATCGATCTGGCGCATGCGGAGTTGAAGGAGCTCGGGTTCATCGGCGAGGCGTCGACGGGTCGGGGGTTTTCTGATCTTGCTTTGTCGGGGCTGGAGTTGGGGCACGGCGGGCTGACGTCGGAGTTCGAGACGTTCTGCAACCGCTGGGAGTGGGGTGTGCGGGCCCTCACACAGAAGGGCAACGGCTTCGCGCAGGGAGTCGGGCTGTCGGCGGGTTCCTTCGCCGAGCAGGAGCAGTACATCAAGGACTCGTTCAAGGTCGGTGTGAACTCCGTGAACGGAAATCCGCACCTGTCCGAGGACGACGTCAAGGCCATGAGCTGGGACACGATCAGCAAGCAGTCCCCGTACGACAGCCCGGACTGGAGCTGGGACTCGATGGCCGAGGCCCATGATGAGGCGGGACAGACGTGGCGGGACACCACGTATGACGCGGAGGACGCGCTGCTCGACTCGTGGGAGAACTCCGGGTTCATCTCCCCGGAGCGGCGCGATGCGATGGACGAGACGCTGAAGGAAAAGCTCGATCCGTCACAGGAGACGATCGAGCAGTCTGAGCAGCCGCGGTGGGGGCAGGGCGACTGATGGTGGACTGGGGGAAGCTCGGCGGAGACATCTACGACGGGGCCGGCGATCTCGTCGACAAGGGCAAGGAGATCGTCGGCGAGGGGATCGACAAGGGCACCGATGTGCTCGGCTCCGGTCTGGAGAAGGTCGGTGCCGACGAGTGGGCGGACAAGGTCGAGGACTGGGGCGATGAAACCGCCTCCTCGCTGGGGGTGGAGGTCGGGGAGCAGCAGCTCGGGCAGAGCGAGGAAGCGAATGAGCTGATCCACGGCAGGCCGGAGAAGATCGCCGCGGCGGTGAAGAACCTTCGCGACTTCCAGAAGGCGTTCGATCTCGTCGGCGGCGGGATGAAGAAGCTTGACTCCGGTCACTGGAAGGGTGTGGCCGCCGATACCTTCCGGGCGAAGTTCGAGACCCTGCCCACAGACTGGTTGCGTGCAGCGGATGCGTTCGAGGACGCGGCAACCGCAATGGAGACATACGCCGGTACGGTCACCAGCGCGCAGGGCAAGGCCGGTGAGGCGATCGCCCTCTACAAGGAGGGCAAGCACGACCACGAGACGGCCGCTGCCGCGTTCCGTGAGAAGGCCGAGGCGTACAACGCGGTGCGCAACACCGATCATCCGCTCCCGCATCCGGGAACGTTCACCGATCCGAGCATAGCCAAACGGCAGCATGCTCAGGAGATGCTGGAGCACGCCCGGCGGGCGCGTAACGACGCTGCCGAAGCGGCCAAGAGCGCGATCACCGCTGCGATGGCGCACGCCCCGAAGGAGCCCACCGGCCTGGACCGGGCCAAGCAGGAGTTCTACGACTACGGGGTCGGCCAGGGCATCGAGCTGGCCCACTTCGGCGGCGGCGTCATCAAGGGCACCGCGGGGCTGGTGAACTTCA
Source organism: Streptomyces sp. NPDC079020 (assembly GCF_044542225.1). NCBI lineage: Bacteria > Bacillati > Actinomycetota > Actinomycetes > Kitasatosporales > Streptomycetaceae > Streptomyces > Streptomyces sp. NPDC079020. The sequence continues at coordinate 186,320 of NZ_JBITUB010000003.1, read as the reverse complement.
TCCGCTCGGTCAACCCGACCGACCCCTACAACCTGACGCACCCGGCCGAGTACTACAAGGGTGTCAACACCACGCTCGCCGGCCTCGTCTCCACCGCCACCAACCCCGACCGGGCACTCAAGAACGCCTGGGACGCGGCCAAGGGCGACCCCTCCGAATTCATCGGCCGACTCGTCCCCGAACTGGCAGGCACGAAGGGCGGGGGCGTCCTCAAGGGACTCGCTCGCCACGGGCTGAGGGACGGGGCGGAGAGCGCTGCTCGCAAGGGTGTCGAGAACCCAGCGAAATCATCGAAGCCTGACAAAGGGGTGGAGAAGGATCCCACGGACCCGGTCGATCTGACCACGGGAACGATGTACCTGCCGCAGACGGACATCGCCCTGCCGGGAACTCTTCCGTTGGTCTTCCGCCGTCGGGTCGCCTCCGACTACCGTGCGGGGCGGTGGTTCGGGCCCTCCTGGTCTTCCACGGCTGACCAGCGGCTGGAGATCGACTCCCAGGGCGTCGTCTTCGTATGCGAGGACGGCCTGCTGCTGTCCTATCCGCACCCTGCCCCGGGTGTACCGGTCATGCCGAGCCACGGCCCGCGCTGGCCACTCGATCTGGACACCACAGGCGACTACACGATCACCGATCCGGACAGGGGCCGAACACGGCACTTCAGCCCGCGCACCGCGGATGTCGCGCTCCTGGCTCAGATCGACGACCGCAACGGCAACTGGATCCAATTCGAGTACGACGAGGCCGGTGCACCGGTCTCAATCGTCCATGGTGCCGGCTATCACCTGAAACTCACCACGAGCGACGGCCGGATCACCGCACTTCACCTCGCAGGCGCCGCACCGGACGGCAACGCCCAGGAGATCCTCCGCTACAACTACGCCGACGGCCACCTCACTGAAGTCACCAACTCGTCGGGGCTCCCGCTCCGGTTCACCTATGACGACCGTGGCCGGGTCACCTCCTGGACCGACACCAACAACAGCCGGTACGACTATGTCTACGACGACCAGGACCGGTGTATCGCTGAAGGCGGGGCCGCAGGTCACATGGCCCTGCGCCTGGATTACGACGGTACAGATCCCGAGAGCGGGATGCGGGTCACGACCGTCACCAGCAGTACCGGAGCCGTCCATCGCTACGTCGTCAACGACACCTACCAGGTAGTTGCCGAGATCGATCCACTGGGCGCGATCACCCGCTTCGAACGCGACCGCTACAACCGCCTGCTGTCCCGCACGGACCCGCTCGGCCGCGCCAACCGCTTCGAATACGACGACTCAGGGCAGCTGACCGCTGCGGTGCGCCCGGACAGTCGGGAAATGCTCGCACAATACAACGACCTGAGGCTGCCGGTCCGCATCACCAACCCGGACCGGACCGTGGTCCGCCAGGAGTGGGACGAGCGCGGCAACCGTCTTGCTGTCATCGCCCCGTCCGGCGCCGTGACAAGCACCGCCTACAACGAGCGCGGCCACGCGACCTCCGTGACGGACGCGCTGGGCAACACGACATACTTCCGCAGCAACGCGGCCGGACTCCCACTCGAGGTGACCGACCCCCTCGGCGCCAAGTCCCGCCTCATCCGGGACGCGTTCGGCCGCCCGGTAACCGTGATCGACCCGCTCGGCGCGGTCACCCGCCTTGAGTGGACAGTTGAGGGGAAGCTGTCCCGTCGAACCGACGCGGACGGCGCCACACAGTCCTGGACGTACGACGGAGAGGGCAACTGCCTCACCCACACCGACGCCATGGGCGCCGTATCCCGCTTCGAGTACACGCACTTCGACCTCATGACGTCCCGTACCGGCCCCGACGGCGTGTGCTTCGAATTTACCCATGACCACGAACTCCGCCTCACCCAGGTCCTCAACCCGCAGGGCCTGACCTGGGACTACGTCTATGACTCGGCTGGCCACCTGATGTCCGAGACCGACTTCGACGGCCGCACCTTGACCTATGAACGCGACGCGGCGGGCCGCTTGATTGCGCGCACCGACGCCCTCGGCCAGGTCATCCGCTATGAGCGGGACGAGCTGGACAGGATCGTTTGCAAGAACGCCGCAGGTGCCGTCACCACCTTTTCCTACGACCTCTCCGACCAGCTCGCCGAGGCCGTGAACGCGGACGCCACCATCACGTATCTGCGTGACCGCTACGGACGTCTCCGGTCTGAGACCGTCAACGGCCGGAAGATGTCGTACGAGTACGATCGGCTCGGACGCCGCACCGGCCGCACCACCCCCAGTGGCGCGGTCAGCACTTGGGCATATGACGGCGCAGGACGGCGCACCTCACTCACCACCTCGGGCCGCATCCTCAGCTTCGAACACGATGCGGCGGGTCGGGAGGTTGCCCGGCACATTGGCGACAGCGTGAGTCTGGCCTCGCAGTTCGACTCGATGGGCCGCCTCACTTCCCAGCAGGTCATCGGAGCTGGCCGCAGCATCCAATGCCGCGATTACGCCTACCGTGCCGATGGCCACGTGACTGGCATCACCGACCAACTGGCCGGCACGAAGCTCTTCAACCTCAACCCGGCAGGTCGTGTCACCAGCGTCCAGGCAGCGGGATGGACGGAGAGCTACGCGTACGACGAAATGGGCAGCCAAACAGAGGCGCACTGGCCTACGTCGCACCCCGGCCGAGAGGCGAGAGGGTCGCGCACCTACTCCGGCACAACGATCACACGCGCCGGCGATGTTCACTACAAACACGACGCGCTCGGCCGCATTACCCTCCGTCAGAAGACTCGACTCTCGCGCAAACCCGACACATGGCAATACGAATGGGATACCGAAGACCGACTCACTTCCGTTACCACACCTGACGGAACGCTCTGGCAGTACGCGTATGACCCCCTTGGACGCCGCCTCTCAAAGCAAAAGTTGGCGGCGGACAATGAGTCCATCTTGGAACGAACCGCCTTCGCATGGGACGGCACCACCCTGTGCGAACAGTCCACACTCTCCACGCAGCCGAGTCACCCCGTCACCCTTACCTGGGATTACCACGGCCTGCGACCCATCGCTCAAACCGAGCGCATCACGGCCGATGATGTCTCCCAGACCACAATCGATCACCGATTCTTCAGCATTGTCACAGATCTAAGCGGTAGCCCGGCGGAGCTCATCGATGAGCGGGGTCACATTGCCTGGCGAAGTCGATCGACCCTTTGGGGTGCTACCACCCGGAATGTGAAAGCGACCGCACATACCCCGCTGCGCTTCCCGGGTCAATATCACGATACTGAAACAGGATTGCATTATAATGTTCACCGCTATTACGATCCGGAAACTTCTCGCTATTTATCCACGGATCCACTAGGCCTCGCACCTGCCCCTAATCCCGTGGCATACGTGAGTAACCCCCACACGTGGTCCGATCCTCTTGGCCTTGCCCCGGACTGCAACCTCGGACAGCGGGATACTCATCGTGGTGAATCTCAGAATCGACCTGGCGGGCAGCGCGGCCCCGCTGTAAGCATTGACCAATTGAAGATGGAACTGGGACGCGCAGGAATTCCGGTATCAGAATATGACATTGTCCACAAACCTACAATTCGAACACCGGACGGCGTCGCGTTCGGAAATAGTCCACACACGCTGGACGGGTATCCGATGGTTGGCCCCCGAGGTCTTCCACTGATCGAGATTTCTGATATTGGTTTGCGTGATCTGGACGAAGCTGTCGCAACGGTCAATCATGAAATTTATCATCACAAGCATTTCGAGTTGACTAGAAAGTCAGGCAATCCTTGGGGTGGATCAGAGGAAGCCGCCGAGGGGTACGGGCAACAGATGCTCGAGAAATTCCACCGCCAGAGAAGGTAGGGGTTCAATGCGAGAATTCAGTGGGCAGCAACAGGAGGAGTTGCTGGCGGGTCCGCGATTTGTAGACGACCCATCGGAGCGCGCTTGTCCGGCGTGCGGCGTTAAATCCGTGCGCATATACATCCATCGTTCGAGTATGCGGCAACGCCCCACTCGGATCACATACGCGTGGTGCGCATCGTGCAGGAGATTTAAGGGCTGGACTGGCCCAGACCTGGGTGAGATCAATTTTAATGACCCACTGGATTCGCTTTCAATGGATCAGTGGAGGGCGTTGCAGGCCGATTTTGATGCGTTTCTAGAGCGCCTGGATGACCTATGGGAAGTGGGTAGCCTGCCGCAGAGCTTCGACAGGAGAACGTAGATCCGGTCCCTCCAACTTGACTCTGTCGGGGATCTTGAGGATCCCCGGTGGGGCAGCATGATCAACGGGCATGCTCGGTTCTGTCCGAGGACCGATGCAGTTGTCGGGGTGCCCGTTGTCGCTCCGTGCCCGTTGTGGTGGGCAAGTTCCTTCTCTGACCGCGTAGATGGCGCGAGCGGGCAACCCGGGTGGTACGACGGCGATGTGGGTGAGAAACCACCTGGGCGGGCTGTGGCGTGACGAGGACTTCGCCGACTGGTACCCCCGCGACGGCCGCCCGGGGCTCTCGCCCGCCCAGCTGGCCACCGTCAGTGTGCTGCAGTTCCTGCTCGGCCTGTCGGACCGGCAGGCGGCCGAGGCGGTTCGCTGCCGCATCGATCTCACATACGCGCCGGCCATGGAACTGGACGGTCCAGGCTTCCACCACAGCGTGCTGGCCGACTTCCGCGAGCGTCTCACCGAGGGCGGCCGAGCCGACCGTCTCCTCGACCTCGCGCTTGCGCGCCTGAAGGAGGCCGGTCTCGTCCGCGAGCGCACCACCCAGCGCACGGACTCCACCCACCTTCTGGCCGCGGTGCGCGACCTGACCCGGCTGGAACTGGTCACCGGGGCCGTCCGCGCCGCGCCGGAAGAGCTGGATAGCACCGCTCCGCGCCTGCTCGCCGACCTGGTGGACAAGGAGTGGGGACGCCGTTACGGCCGCCCGGTCCGTCTGGGCAATAACCCCACCCGCCCCAAGACCAGGATCCTTGCCACAGGCGGCGACGTCGTCCGGCTGCTGGAGCAGGTCGGGGAACATGCGGCGGATCACCTGTCCGGTCCCCGGGTCCAGGCCCTGCGGCAGATCATGGTCCAGACCCGGCTGAAGCGCCGCGGGCTGCTGCCCGCCGAGCATCTGGTCGACGGCGGCCACACCTGCCTGGTCCATCTGGAACAGGCGGCCCGGGAGCACCGGGTCACGCAACCGTGGGCTTTACCCCGCGAGAACTCCGCGATCTGCAACTCCGAATCCCTGGCGGATCAGCGCGCGGCATCGGATGCGGTGCATCGCAAGTGGGAGGGACGTCCGCATACTGGATTTATGCGGATGTGAAGGGTCGGAACGAACCAGCTCCTGGGTTCGGGGAGGTTCGGCGCCGGAGCGAGGGCGCCTCCATCGACTCCATGACTGTGGCGTTGACCAGGAAGCCCACCGTGGGGTTGAAGCCGAAGCCGCCTTCCGGGGGGGGCGACTCGGTCCTTCTCGGAGTGGCAGGTAATCAGCGTGGCCTCGATGTCCAGGACCAGTGGCCAGGTGGTTCCCTTTCACCGGCCTTCACCGCCGGTTATTCCACAGCGGGTCCCGGCGGCCCGCGGCAATGCCACCTCCCGCGCCATCAGCTGAGGCATGAAGGCGACTCTCGCCTTACGAGGCGGCCAGCACCCACCCACCCCACGGGCGGCGCACCCACCACCGCCATGGGACCAAGGTCCCCCCAGAGGCAGGGCCAATGGGGGGTTGACGGACCGGGGGACTGAAAATATCTTTCAAGAGTGACTAGTGAAGTGAAGGAAATTTTCAGCGGCGACTCTCCGCCCGCCCCCGCGGCCCTCGCCGCCAAGGTCCGGACCCTCGCGCCCTCCATGACCCGCTCCATGCAGCGTGTCGCCGAAGCCGTCGCGGGTGACCCGGCGGGATGCGCCGCCCTCACCGTCACCGGTCTCGCCGAGCTCACCGGCACCAGCGAGGCCACCGTGGTCCGCACCGCGCGGCTCCTCGGTTACCCCGGCTACCGGGACCTGCGCCTCGCGCTCGCCGGGCTCGCCGCGCACCAGGAGTCGGGCCGGGCGCCGTCCGTCACCGCGGACATCGCGGTCGACGACCCGATCTCCGATGTGGTCGCCAAGCTCGCCTACGACGAGCAGCAGACCCTCGCCGACACCGCCGCCGGGCTGGACACCGTACAGCTGGGGGCCGCCGTCGCCGCCGCGTCGACCGCCCGCCGCATCGACATCTACGGCGTCGGGGCGTCCTCGCTCGTCGGCCAGGACCTGGCGCAGAAGCTGCTGCGTATCGGGCTGATCGCCCACGCCCACATGGACCCGCACCTCGCGGTGACCAACGCCGTGCAGCTCCGCTCCGGCGACGTGGCCATCGCCATCACGCACTCCGGGTCGACCAGTGACGTCATCGAACCGCTCCGGGTCGCCTTCGACCACGGGGCGACGACCGTCGCGATCACCGGACGGCCCGACGGCCCGGTCACGCAGTACGCGGACCACGTGCTGACCACGTCCACCGCCCGCGAGAGCGAGCTGCGGCCGGCCGCCATGTCGAGCCGCACGAGCCAGCTCCTCGTCGTGGACTGCCTGTTCATAGGCGTCGCCCAGCGGACGTACGAGACAGCCGCCCCCGCACTCGCCGCCTCCTACGAGGCGCTCGCCCACCGCCACAACCCCCGCACCCGCTGAACCGTACGAGACCGAGAAAGCAGAGCCGCTCTCCATGACCTCCACCACCGACGCCAACACCAACGCCTCGCCCGACGGTTACGGCGAGCTGCGCGCGGAGCTGGCCACGCTCACCACCGAGGCCTTCCGCCCCGAGCTCGCCGAGATCGACCAGCTGCCCACGGCCGAGCTCGCGCGGATCATGAACGGCGAGGACAACACCGTCCCCGCCGCCGTCGCCGAGCGGCTGCCGGAGATCTCCGCCGCGATCGACGCCACCGCCGAGCGGATGGCACGCGGCGGCCGGCTCATCTACGCGGGCGCCGGAACCGCGGGCCGCCTCGGTGTGCTGGACGCCAGCGAGTGCCCGCCCACCTTCAACACCGACCCGTCCGAGGTCGTCGGCCTGATCGCGGGCGGCCCGTCCGCCATGGTCAAGGCCGTCGAGGGCGCCGAGGACAGCAAGGAGCTGGCCGCCGCCGACCTGGACGCGCTGCGGCTGACCCCGGACGACACGGTGGTCGGCATCTCCGCCTCCGGCCGTACCCCGTACGCGATCGGCGCCGTCGAGCACGCCCGCGCGCTGGGCGCCCTCACCGTCGGCCTGTCCTGCAACGCCGGTTCGGCCCTCGCCACCGCCGCCGAACACGGCCTGGAGGTCGTCGTCGGCCCCGAGCTGCTGACCGGCTCCACCCGCCTCAAGGCCGGTACGGCACAGAAGCTCGTCCTCAACATGATCTCGACGATCACGATGATCCGGCTCGGCAAGACGTACGGGAATCTGATGGTCGACGTCCGCGCCTCCAACGAGAAGCTGCGGGCCCGCTCCCGCCGCATCGTCTCGCTGGCCACCGGCGCCTCCGACCCGGAGATCGAGGCCGCGCTCGCCGCCACCGACGGCGAGGTGAAGAACGCGATCCTCACCATCCTCGGCCAGGTCGACGGGCCGACCGCCGCCACGCTCCTGACCGACTCGAACGGTCACCTCCGCGCCGCCCTCGCGGCCGTACGCACCACCTGATCCAACCAGCACCACTCCCGCACCCCCGCACAGCAAGGCACCACGCACCATGGCCACAGAAGACAAGAACCGCGCCACTGCCGCCGCGATCCTGCCGCTCGTCGGTGGCGCCGCGAACGTCAGCTCCATCGCCCACTGCATGACCCGGCTCCGCCTCGGTCTGCACGATCGTTCCCTCGTCGACGACGAGGCCCTGAAGGCACTGCCCGCCGTCATGGGGGTGGTCGACGACGACACGTACCAGATCGTCCTCGGTCCGGGCACGGTCGCCCGGGTCACCCCGGAGTTCGAGCAGCTGGTCGAGGAGGGCCGGGCCGCCGCCCCGGAGCCCGCCCCCGCGACCGGCCCCGTCTCCGCCGACGAACTCGCCGCGCAGGGCGCCGCGATCAAGGCGCAGCAGAAGGCGAAGAACGCCACCCCGTTCAAGCTCTTCCTGCGGAAGATCGCGAACATCTTCGTCCCGCTGATCCCGGCCCTCATCGGCTGCGGCATCATCGCCGGCCTCAACGGTCTCCTGGTCAACCTGGAGTGGCTGCCCTCCGTCACCCCCGCGCTCGCCGCGATCGCCTCCGGGTTCATGGCCCTGATCGCGGTGTTCGTCGGCTACAACACCGCGAAGGAGTTCGGCGGTACGCCGATCCTGGGCGGTGCGGTCGCGGCGATCATCGTCTTCCCGGGCGTCGCGAACATCGACGCGTTCGGCCAGACCCTCTCCCCCGGACAGGGCGGTGTGCTCGGCGCGCTGGGCGCGGCGGTCCTCGCGGTGTACGTGGAGAAGTGGTGCCGCCGCTGGGTGCCCGAGGCCCTGGACGTCCTGGTCACCCCGACCCTGACGGTGCTGGTCTCCGGTCTGGCGACGATCTTCGGCCTGATGTACGTGGCCGGTGAGGTGTCCTCCGCCATCGGTACGTTCGCCGACTGGCTGCTGTCCAACGGCGGTGCGGGCGCGGGCTTCGTCCTCGGCGGCCTCTTCCTGCCGCTGGTGATGCTGGGCCTGCACCAGGCCCTGATCCCGATCCACACCACCCTGATCGAGCAGCAGGGCTACACGGTCCTGCTCCCGATCCTCGCGATGGCCGGCGCGGGCCAGGTCGGTGCGGCGATGGCCGTCTACTTCCGCCTCCCGCGCAACGAGTCGATCCGCCGCACCATCAAGTCCGCCCTCCCCGCCGGTCTGCTCGGCGTCGGCGAGCCCCTGATCTACGGTGTCTCGCTGCCGCTGGGCCGCCCGTTCATCACGGCGTGCGTCGGCGGTGCGTTCGGCGGCGGCTTCGTCGGACTGTTCAACCAGCTCGGCGACACGGTCGGCTCCACGGCCATCGGCCCGTCCGGCTGGGCCCTGTTCCCGCTGCTCGACGGCAACCACGGCCTGGGCTCGACGATCGCGATCTACGCGGGCGGCCTGCTCGTCGGCTACGTCGCCGGGTTCGTCGCCACGTACTTCTTCGGCTTCAGCAAGGACCTGCTGACGGAGTTCAACGTCTCCCAGGAGCCAGCCGCGTCCACGGTCACCGCCTCGGGCGGACCCGCCGCGGCCCCGGCCACGTCCCCCGGCCCCGGCCCCGGCCCCGAGACGGGCCCCGGCTCCCCGGAGAAGGAACCCGCCGGGGTCTGATCAGCCCCCGTACAGCCACGGCACCGGGTCGCGCTCAGCGCGTGGCCCGGTGCCGCTGACGTTTCGTACGGTCCACGGCGCCGCCGCCGGGCCCGGGGCTCCACCGGCCGGGATCCGCGGGAGGCTCACGTCGGGCAGCGTGCTCAGGATCGCGTCCACCATCGCGTCGCGCCTGCCGACGAGCGCGGCCCGCATCCGCTTCAGGTGCCGGGGCCAGGCGCTGGAGGAGAGTAGTTCGAGCGCGATCTCCTGCACGAGCGGCGAGACAAGGCCGAACTGTGCTTCACCCCGTCCTACGCCTCCTGGGCCAACCCGATCGAGGCCCACTTCGGCCCGCTGCGGCAGTTCACCCCGGCCAACTCCCACCACCGCAGCCACCCCACGCGAACCCAGGCACTGCACCGCTACCCGCGCTGGCGCAACGCCGACGCCCGCCACCCCGACGTACGTGCCGCCCAACGCAAGGAACGTGCCCACATCCGCGGCGAGAAGGGCATCCGCCGGGGCGGACGCCCCCTCAACGCCGCAGCCCGACCCACCGCGAACCCGCAGCCCGGAGTGCCGAAACGGACAAGTTCACGAGAAGGACAGCGACAGAAGGACGGCTCAGGAGGCGGACGGCTCGACCTTCCCCGCAAAGACGATGACTTGGTCGATGAGGCTCCGCCGCAGATGGACGACGTCCGTTCCCGCCAGGCGGGGGCCTCCACCCGGCGTGGTGAAGACCCACTGGTACCGGGCCCACTCGCCAGGCATGTCCACCGCCGAACAGCGCACCATCGTGCCGGTCCCCGCCGGGTGGCGCCGGATGTCCAGCACGAACCGCTCGACCGCCGCGATTCCTTCGCTGCGGCCCAACGGCCCCCAGAAGACCACGTCTGAGGTCAGGGCCTGGGAGAGCAGGGCAGTCACATAGCTGTCGTCCGAGGCGTTGAACGCGGAGATGAATGTGTCGATCGCGGAGCGTGCCGTCTCTTCCTGCATACCCCAGTAATACCAGCCGTCGCGCGTGCGCTCGTCCCCCGAGCCGCGTTCCGATCTCGGTGGACCATCCCGGTCACAGCACCAGCTCAAGGGGCCGGGGTGGTGTGCGATGCCGTATCCGGAATCACACGCCACCCCGGAGAAAGCCCTTCGCCCCGTATGGGGGGTGAGCGGCTTACCGTCCGGTCATTGCCGGTAGTGAGCGGCGCAATGACCGCCGGAGGAGTGCGGGTGGTCGCCCGGCGGGCGTCGTTGCGTGATCGGGTTTCGTCCGGATCCTTAGGCTCGCGCGTCGCCCGAGCAGTATCGGCACGCCCGCCCCGGGCCGAACCCCAGCTCCAACGGCAGGCGTTGCCGGGCGACCTCGCCGTAGAGGACGAGCAGGTGCCCTGCGGACAGAGCCGGTCCGGCGCGGCCGTGGTCCCGGCGACCGCTCCGGCCGCGGAGGCGGCAACGGCTCGGTCAACGCCCGCAAGCCGCCGAACGCTTCTGACCAACCATCAGCCATCTCTTCGGGAACGAACCGGCCGACCATGCCGGGCACACCACGCCACAGAGCGTCCTTGCCGCACCAAGAAATCTGCCCTCCGCACAGTCCTGATGTCTAAATCCGTTCGGCCAAATGGCCTAAAATCCTCCTGCGGGTGGGCTTCTTCGCGTGAGGCATGCAGGGATACCCTGGGAAAGATATGCCAATTCCGCTCGCAAAATGAATAGCGAATCACCTTGGGGGGACATCATGGGAACGTACGCATGGCTTCTGATAGGGATAGGCATGCTGGCCGGATGGTGCGTCTTCATCCTTGCGCGACGAAATCGGGGGAAAGGCACGGAAAACATCGAGGGGCTGCTCATCGAGCAGGATGCCACGAAGCGGGCGCAACAGATACGCAATGACGTACGCGCCTTCAATATGAATCCCGGGTCGGGCCGGGAATTTGGTTCCGGCGAGCGGCGGCGCTGATCCTTTCCCGAGGATCGAGATGTGGTGAGGGACGAGGACGGCCTCACGATGCCGCCGGTCGTGCGCGAGGCCGCCAACGAGTCCGTGCAGGTTGGCGTTTAGGGAAAGCTTCCGAGGGCACCCGGTGTTTCGGAGGTTGATATACATGGTTCCCCTGCTACTCGTTCTTCTGCTCGCCCTGATCCTCTTCGGCGCCGGTTTCGCGCTCAAGGCGTTGTGGTGGATCGCCATCATCGTGCTGGTGGTCTGGGCGATAGGTTTCCTCGTCCGCCCAGTCGCGAGCGGCGGCAGGCGCGGCCGGTGGTACCGCTGGTAGACGCATGAGAAACACGTCACCAGCACAGACGCGGGCGACCTCGGATCGTATGGATCACAAGAATCACGCATGCGCCCCGGACCCGGTCACCCGATGAAACGAGGGCCTTTCACCGCCATTTCTCCGGGGCTCTCACGCCGAAATGGACCGTCCGGAAAGGAGCCTTTCCATGAGCGACACCCTGTGGGGTTACCGTCCTTCGAGCGGACACACCGCCGGGGCCGATCCGACCGGTTACGCGGTCGAGGCGACCGACGGAGGTATCGGCAAGATCGACCATCACTCCGACGATGCCGGATCCGCCTATCTCGTGGTCGACACCGGAGTGTGGATCTTCGGCAAGGACGTCCTGCTCCCTGCGGGCACGGTCACGCACATAGACACCGAGGACCGGAAGGTCTTCGTGGACCTGACCAAGGACCAGATCAAGGACGCGCCGGGGTTCGACCGGCACAAGCACTCGGCCGATCCCGGCTATCACGCACAGGTAGGCGGTTACTACGACGCCTTCCGCATCATGTGATCCGTCGGCCTGTTCGCGCCCCCCTCGGACGGCGGGTCCGACCCTGAAGAAGTGGCCGGGCCCGCCGTCCGGCATGTCCACCGGGACACCCGGCGCCCACCCAGACCCGCCCCGCCGCCCCCCGCCCCCTCACACCGACCTCACGGCACGGGCGCGAACACCATGCGCACCACCGCGACCAGAACCAGCACGGCGGGCACCCCGAACCACCAACGCCGCAGCCCCCGCAGACCCCGCATCCCCACGAACGCCGCTGTCGCCGCCGCCGCGAGAAGTTCGGTCACCACGGCCAGCGCGCCCCACGTCCGTACCGTGTCGGTGACGGACCGGTCCCACGGGCCCTCCGACTCGGTCAGCAGCGCGCCGAGCACGAAGTAGCCGCCCACCACATGCAGCGCGAGCGGAATCGCCGCGCACACGGCACCCGCCACCCACACCGCCACGCGGCCTCGGGCATCCCCGTTCCCGCTGCCACTGTTGCCGCCGCTGCCGCCGGTCGTGGGTCGCCCCATCAACTCACCAGGTCCGCCCAGAAGGGGGCACTCGGCGGTACGTCCGATACGTCGCCCTCCGCCGAGTCCCACCCCACGAACTCACGGGCCACGTAGTCCCACAGGTCCCGCCCGTAGCAAATGGTGTCGGCGCCGTACACCGACAGGACCGGGTGGCCGTACGTCCCCCGGCCCGGCGGAAGGTACCGGTGGGAGTACACGGGAATCAGCTGCGGCACCGTGGCCAGTTCGCCACGGGCGACGGCCACGGCGCGCTCCGGTTCCGACGGACGGGGTCCCCAGGCGTCCCCGTACCACCAGCCGTGCTCCACCGAGAAGAGCAGCCCCTCGACCGGCCACGAGAGCCGGTCGCGGATGTCCGCCGGATCACCGTCCCGCCAGTCCACCCAGGGTTGACGTGCGGACTCGCCCGCCTCCGGAGGGGACGCGGACCCGACGGGCAGCCCTGCGGCGAGGAAGGCCCGGTGGTCGTCGGCGAACTCGATTCCGTACTCCGCCTCGATGCGGCCGAACTCCTTTTCGTTCAGCCCCGGCCGCATCACAAAGCTGCCGATCTCCGCCAGGCGACGCGCTGCCCGCGCACCCGCCCGCTGTCCCGCGCCCATCATCACGGCGGCAGCCTATCGACCACCGGGCCCGACCCCGTGCGCTCTCAACGCGGCAGCTGCCCCTCCCTGTTGATCTCCGTCACCCGGGCCCGCAGCACCACGCCCGGCGGCGCCGGCCGGACCACCTCCGGCGGACAGTCCCACTCCGCGCCGCCGCCCGGCGGCCGCAGCTGTACGTACGGTCCGACCCGGCCCATCACGCGGCCCACCCGTCCGTCGCGGGCGTCCACCGCGAACGACCCCGGCTCGGGCGTGCACGGCTCGTATTCCTCATCCGTCATACCCGCTCTCCTTCTCCGCCAGCACCCGGCACAGCCGCAGGGCCGTGTCGAGGTTGCAGCGGCCCAGATCGACCAGCGGAACCGGTTCGTTCCCGGCGCACGACACGGGGTCGATCCGCAGCGAAGGGAGCGTCACACCGACCCCGGCGAGACCCCCCTTCAGCCGCTCCACCGCGTCCTCCGCCATCCGCACCCTCTCCGCCGCCGCTTTGCGCCGCTCCGTCGAATCCATGCTGCACACCTTCCACGCTGAGTGACGAAAATGCCTACCCAGCGTGTCCAACGCGCGGCGAGCCCGGAAGAGGCGCTGTTCCAGCAAACGCACATATGTCACAGTGAGTTGCCAAATCGGGTCCGAACACACGGAGGCATCCCGAAGTTCACGTGTCGGGATCAGCCGCCCCACCCCACCCCCGCATGTCCACGTCCACGACCGCATGGCCGGGGTGCGGAGGAGGATGATCCCCCCGGTCGGGGAGGGCGCACCGATGACGCACCGATGTACGACGCCCGCCGACCTCGCCCGCCCAGGCCGTACGACCGAAGGACCAAGAACCCCGATGCCCGACGCCGCCGCCGTGCCCGGCTCCGACGCCAACGCCGATGCCGATGCCGATGCCAACACCCACGCCTATGCCGACCTCAACGCCCCGGAGCCCTCCGCGAGCGACGACGACCGCTACGGGGAGATATCCGTCGAACTCGAAGGCGAGCACGGCGAGATACTGGTCGTCAGCGGCGAGAACATCCCCCGCGTCACCCTCACCCGCGCGCCCGGCGCCGAGGTCGACGACCACATCGTCATCGGCACCCGCGACCCCGCACACCTCACGCTCACGGTGGACGGACGCGACGCGACGGTCCTGCCCGCGAAGGGCAGACTCAGCCGCCGTTCCTACCGAGTGGACGTCACCCACGCGGGTGCGTCCTACCGGCTGGTTCCCGACTCCATCCCGAGCAGCCGGCTGACCCGCGACGGGAAGCACCTCGGCGACTTCTCGTCGGACGGCGACCGGCGGGTGATCGCCGAGTGGCAGGCGGGGGCCGGGATCGAACCGCTCGACGCGGCGATCGGATACGCGCTGTCGGCGGCGTTCGGAACAGGTGGCCAGCCCATGTGGATGATGGCGGTCGACGCGGTCAGCACGGCACTCCCGTAGGGCCGCCCGGCTGTCACGCCGGCCCGTGCTCCGTCAGCGGGCGTCCGCCGTGAGCTGGGTGGTGGCCAGTTCGCGGTACAGACCGTCGGACTCCACCAGTTCCTCGTGCGTCCCCGCCGTCCGGACCCGGCCGTCCTCCAGAACCACGATGCGGTCCGCGTGCACGACGGTGGACAGGCGGTGGGCGATGACCAGGACCGTGGTCTCCTCGGCGAGTTCGAGGATGACATCGCGCAGCCGGTGCTCGTTGACGGCGTCCAGCTGCGAGGTCACCTCGTCCAGCAGGAGCAGGCGCGGCTTGCGCAACAGGGCACGGGCGATGGCGATCCGCTGGCGTTCGCCGCCGGACAGGGTGACGCCCCGGTGGCCGACCGCCGTGTCGAGTCCGTCGGGCAGCCGGCCGACCAGGGCGTCGAGCCGGGTGCGCCCGACCGCCGCGCGCAGCTCGTCCTCCGTGGCGCGGGGAGCGGCGAAGAGCAGGTTCTCCCTGAGGGTCCCGGCGAGAACCGGGGAGTCCTGTTCCACGTACGCGAGGGAGGAGCGCAGCTCTGCGAGCGGCCAGTCGCGAATGTCCCGGCCGCCGACGGTTATCGTGCCCGCGTCGTGGTCGTAGAAGCGTTCCAGCAGGCCGAACACGGTGGACTTGCCCGCGCCGGACGGCCCGACCAGCGCGACGAGCCCGCCGGAGGGCACATCGAAGGAGATGCCCTTGTGGGCCGGGGCGCGCTCGTCCCCGTACCCGAAGGCGACGTCCCGGAAGCTGACGCCGAGCGGGGCGGCGGGCGTGGCGGGCGTGGGCAGGACCCTGGTGGATGCCGCCCGTCCACCGGGTTCGCCGGGCCCTTCGGATGCGCCGGGGTCGCCGGGTTCGCCGGGCAAGGACTCGACCTCGTCGATCCGGCGTACGGCGGCGAGGCCGCTCTGCAGACCGGTCCAGCCTTCGACGAGACCGCCTATCGGACCCATCAGATAGAACAGGTACAGCAGGAAGGCGATGAGCGCCGAGACCTCCAGCGAGCCCGAGGCCACCCGGGCGCCCCCGACACCCAGTACGGCCAGGAAGGCCAGCTGGATGGACATCATCATCGTGACGTCGGAGACCGACGACCAACGGGCCACCGACACCCCCCGGTCATGCGCGAGGCGCGCCGCCTCGGCGACGAGGGCGATCTCGCGTTCCTCGGCGCCGCTCGCCTTGACCGTACGGAAGGCCTGGAGCACCCGGTCGAGAGCGGCGCCCATCGCGCCGACGGACTCCTGGGCCCGGAGCTGGGCGCGCTGGATCCGGGGCATGAGGAGGGCGGTCACGGCACCGATGACGAGGATGACGAGCAGGGTGACGCCGAGGAGCACCGCGTCCATGTAGGCCATGAACGCGAGCGTGCCCAGCAGCATCAGCACGCTGTTGACCGACTCGACCATGCCGCTCGACAGGACCGTACGCAGCAGGGTCGTATCGCTGGTGACCCGGGACTGGAGGTCGCCGGGTGTCAGCCGGTCCACGGCGGGGACCTTCAGCCGGAGTATGCGGCCGACGAGTTGGGTGCGGGCCCGCAGGACGACCCCCTCCCCGGTACGGGCCATGAGGTAGCGGCCGAACGCCGACAGACAGGCCCCGGCCACCACGACCGCGGTGAGCGCGATCAGCGGCGCGGCGGGTGAGTCGCCCTCGGCGAACGCGTCGACGGCGTACTTGGCCATGAGCGGCATGACGAGGCCCGCCCCGGAACCGGCGAGCGACAGCAGACCGGCCCACAGGAGCAACCGCCAGTGCGGCCGCACCCGGCCGAGGAGGAGACGCAGGGGGGTGGGCTGTCCGGATGCGCTGTCAGCGGCGCGATCCGCCGCGCCGCTCTCCCCGCCGCCGTCGCCCGTCGCGCCGCCCTCCCCGCCGCCCGCCGCGCTGCTGTCAGTCGCGCTCCTGTCAGTCGCGCCGACCGCCGCGCCGCCCTCCCCGCCGTCTTCCGCCGTACTGCTGACGCTCGCGCCGCCCGCCTCCGTCGCCGAACTCATCCGCTCTCCCCCTCGCTCGCCCACCGGAATCACCATCAGCGGACGGAAGTCGACCACGCCCGCCCACGCGGGCACGTCCCGCCGTCCCACCCGACGTCCCGCCGCTCCACCCTGCCGCCCTGTCGCCCGCCCGTACCCAGCCCGCGGCGGCAGCCGAGAACGCCCGAGGGCGGCACCCCCTTCGCAGGGGGTGCCGCCCTCGGTATGTCGGACAGGTCCGATCCTCCGGTCTCCCGGAAAGGATCAGAAGTCCATGTCACCGCCCGGCATGCCGCCCGGAGCGGCCGCGGAGGCCTTCTCCGGCTTGTCGGCGATGACGGCCTCGGTGGTGAGGAAGAGCGCGGCGATGGACGCGGCGTTCTGCAGGGCGGAACGCGTGACCTTCGCCGGGTCGAGAATGCCCTCGGCGATCATGTCGACGTACTCGCCGGTCGCGGCGTTGAGGCCGTGACCGATCGGCAGGTTGCGGACCTTCTCCACGACGACGCCGCCCTCAAGACCACCGTTGACGGCGATCTGCTTGAGCGGGGCCTCCAGCGCGAGCTTCACGGCGTTGGCGCCCGTGGCCTCGTCACCGGTCAGGTCGAGCTTCTCGAAGACAGCCGCGGCCTGGAGCAGCGCCACGCCACCACCGGCGACGATGCCCTCCTCGACGGCGGCCTTGGCGTTGCGCACCGCGTCCTCGATGCGGTGCTTGCGCTCCTTGAGCTCGACCTCGGTCGCGGCACCGGCCTTGATGACGGCCACGCCGCCGGCCAGCTTCGCGAGGCGCTCCTGGAGCTTCTCGCGGTCGTAGTCCGAGTCGGAGTTCTCGATCTCGGCACGGATCTGGTTGACGCGACCCTGAACCTGGTCGCTGTCACCGGCACCGTCGACGATCGTGGTCTCGTCCTTGGTGATGACGACCTTGCGGGCGCGGCCGAGCAGGTCCAGGCCGGCGTTCTCCAGCTTGAGACCGACCTCCTCGGAGATCACGGTGCCACCGGTGAGGATGGCGATGTCCGCGAGCATGGCCTTGCGGCGGTCGCCGAAGCCCGGAGCCTTGACGGCGACGGACTTGAACGTGCCCTTGATCTTGTTGACGACCAGGGTCGACAGGGCCTCGCCCTCGACGTCCTCGGCGATGATCAGCAGGGGCTTGCCCGACTGCATGACCTTCTCCAGCAGCGGGATCAGGTCCTTGACGCTGGCGATCTTCGAGTTGACGATCAGGATGTACGGGTCGTCGAGCGACGCCTCCATACGCTCCATGTCGGTGGCGAAGTACGCCGAGATGTAGCCCTTGTCGAAGCGCATACCCTCGGTGAGCTCAAGCTCCAGCCCGAAGGTCTGGGACTCCTCGACGGTGATGACGCCTTCCTTGCCGACCTTGTCCATCGCCTCGGCGATCTTGGCGCCGATCTCGGTGTCGGCGGCGGAGATGGAGGCGGTCGAAGCGATCTGCTCCTTGGTCTCCACGTCCTTGGCCTGCTCCAGCAGAGCGGCGGAGACGGCCTCGACGGCCTTCTCGATGCCCCGCTTGAGCGCCATCGGGTTGGCACCGGCGGCAACGTTGCGCAGGCCCTCGCGGACGAGCGCCTGGGCGAGAACGGTGGCGGTGGTCGTACCGTCGCCGGCGACGTCGTCCGTCTTCTTGGCGACCTCCTTGACCAGCTCCGCACCGATCTTCTCGTACGGGTCCTCGAGCTCGATCTCCTTGGCGATGGAAACACCATCGTTGGTGATCGTGGGCGCGCCCCACTTCTTCTCGAGGACGACGTTACGGCCCTTGGGGCCGAGGGTGACCTTGACGGCGTCGGCGAGCTGGTTCATCCCGCGCTCGAGACCGCGCCGTGCCTCCTCGTCGAACGCGATGATCTTGGCCATGTGAAGTGGTCCTCCCGGACAGGGGTGGATTTCTCCGGACCGAGTGGCGCCCGCGACGGACGGCCTGCCTGCCCGGTGGTTCCTTGCCCCACCGCGCCTGCGGGCCTCACCGGCCCGGTCCAAGTTTCTGTCACTCTCACCTGGAGAGTGCTAACGCCAATGATTAGCACTCGACCCCTGCGAGTGCAAGCAGGTGCCACGGTTTGTGGACACCCCGCAGGGCCGGAACGGGGGCGCACGCGCCCCCGGACCACGGCGCACAACCCGCCCCGCCCGGGACGCTCCAACCGGAACCTCCAACCGGAACGCTCCAACCGGAACGCGCCGACCGGACCCGCCGGGCGGGACGCGGACGCGCTGAGGGCCTGTACCCCAGGGGGTACAGGCCCTCAGTGCGTGAGTGGTGTCGTTGGCCGACCGCGCCGAGCTCAGCCGACGGCGAGCTTGACCATGTCCGCCTGCGGCCCCTTCTGGCCCTGCGAGATCTCGAATTCAACTCGCTGACCCTCTTCGAGGGTGCGGTACCCGTCCATCTGGATCGCGCTGTAGTGGACGAAAACATCCGCACCACCGTCGACCGCGATGAAGCCGTACCCCTTCTCCGCGTTGAACCACTTGACGGTGCCCTGAGCCATGCCTAACTCCCCTATTACTGGCCCTTGCACAGGACCGCACTTCGCGGGCCCGGGTCAGAACTCACCCTCCGACAGGAGAGGTTGTGTGCGCCGTAGCGCGTCGACCGCGGCCGAATGTATCTGTCCAACTGCCCTCTGCAACAGGTCAATCGGACGAGAATTCTGGGCATGGCTGAACACGCGAATACGAGGAATACATGGGATTCCCGGGCAAGTCGGGCCCGACAAAGGGCACTTATGACGCAAGGTGCTCAACCATATTGGCTGCTTCTTATCGCGGCCGGGCGCATTCTCATATGCGGGCGACGCGGGCAGCGGAGGGGGCTTCCCCAACTGTACCGTGCTCAACCATGCAGAATTGCCCCCTCCGCTTCTCTCGCGGAGGGGGCAACAGGGGTCACACTGCGAAGTCGTCAGCCTCCGGCGACGGCCGGGATGATCGAGATGCCGGCGCCGTCCGGGGTGGCCGCCTCCAGGCCGCCCTCGAAGCGCACGTCGTCGTCGTTGACGTACACGTTCACGAAGCGGCGCAGCTTGCCCTGGTCGTCCAGGACACGGGCGGCGATACCCGGGTGGTTCGCCTCCAGGGACTCGATGACCTCGGAGAGGATCGTGCCCTCCGCCGCGACCTCGGCCTGGCCGTCCGTGTAGGTGCGGAGGATGGTGGGGATACGGACCTTGACGCTCATGAGGGGTGCCTTTCTTCGGTCTCGGGTGGTCAGAGGGCGGCGGCGAGGCCGGCTTCGCGGAACGCGTCCAGGCTCGGCCGGATGGTCGCGGTCGCCTGCGAGGTCGCGGCCACCGCGTCCAGCGTCTTGAGGCCGTCACCGGTGTTCAGGACAACGGTGGTCAGCGTCGGGTCGAGCAGCCCGGCCTCGATCAGCTTCTTCGTCACGCCGACCGTCACCCCGCCCGCCGTCTCGGCGAAGATGCCCTCGGTACGGGCCAGCAGCTTGATCGCGTCGACGACCTGTTCGTCGTTGACGTCCTCGACGGCACCACCGGTACGGCGGGCGATGTCCAGGACGTACGGGCCGTCGGCCGGGTTGCCGATCGCCAGGGACTTGGCGATCGTGTTCGGCTTCTGGGGCCGCACCACGTCGTGGCCGGCCTTGAAGGCGGTGGAGACCGGGGAGCAGCCCTCGGCCTGGGCCCCGAAGATCTTGTACGGCCTGTCCTCGACCAGGCCGAGCCCGATCAGCTCCTGGAGGCCCTTGTCGATCTTGGTCAGCTGCGAGCCGGACGCGATCGGGATGACGATCTGGTCGGGCAGCCGCCAGCCGAGCTGCTCGCAGATCTCGTACGCCAGCGTCTTGGAACCCTCGCCGTAGTACGGCCGCAGGTTGACGTTGACGAAGCCCCAGCCCTCGCCGAGCGGGTCGCCGATGAGTTCCGAGCAGAAGCGGTTGACGTCGTCGTAGTTGCCCTCGATGCCGACCAGTTCACCGCCGTACACAGCGGCCATGACGACCTTGCCCTGTTCCAGGTCGTGCGGGATGAACACACAGGAACGGAAGCCGGCGCGGGCGGCGGCGGCGCCCACCGCACCGGCGAGGTTGCCGGTGGAGGAGCAGGACAGGGTGGTGAAGCCGAAGGCGCGGGCGGCCTCGACGGCGATGGCCACGACGCGGTCCTTGAAGGAGTGCGTCGGGTTGCCGGAGTCGTCCTTGACGTACAGACCGCCGGTGACACCCAGTTCACGGGCGAGGTTGTCGGCCTTGACCAGCTTGGTGAAGCCGGGGTTGATGTTGGGCTTGTCCGCGACATCGGCGGGTACCGGCAGCAGCGGGGCGTAGCGCCAGATGTTGTTCGGCCCGGCCTCGATGCGCTTCTTCAGCTCGTCGGGAGTACCGCTCGGCAGGTCGTACGCCACTTCGAGCGGCCCGAAACAGGACGCGCAGGCGAAGAGGGGGCCGAGAGCGAAACGCTCGCCGCACTCGCGGCAGGAAAGCGCCGAGGCGGGACCGAGATCCACGGAGGGAACAGAAGAATCGGTGGATGCGGCAACAGTCTGAACAGCCATGATGGCGGAGGTCCCTTTCTCCTCATCTTCCTTGCGGCGCATTTCGCCACAAGACGGAATTGGCACCTTCCCCACCAAGACCTCGACGGTCGGCGGGAGGGTTGCCGGGACTTCAACGGGCCGTTCCCTCAGTCCCTCTGGATGAGCGCTGTGGCACTGGAATCTTCGATCCAGGCGTTTATTGGCGGACGGACCCCGACATGCGACGGTCATCCGCGTTGTTCAAGACTGTAACCGAAGCACCGGACCGTCGAGATAGTCGTCCGAACCGCGAGATGGATCACACACAGGGAGTATCGACCGTGCTGGAAGAGGTGGAACGCTGGCTGACCAGGCGTTCCTGGTCGGCAGCCGACCGCCCGCTGGACCGGCTCATCGCCGCCCGCGCGGGGGATCCGCGCCGGGCGAGCGTGAGCGTCGTCCTGCCCGCGCTGAACGAGGAGGCGACGGTCGGGGCGATCGTGTCGACGATCCGGCGCGAGCTGATGGAGAAGGTCCGGCTCGTCGATGAGCTGGTGGTGATCGACTCCGGCTCCACGGACGCCACCGCCGAGGCCGCCCGTCACGCCGGCGCCCGGGTCGTCCACCGGGACGCGATCCTCCCCCGGATACCGGCCCTGCCCGGCAAGGGCGAGGTCCTGTGGCGCTCACTCCTCGTGACGAGCGGCGAGATCGTCTGCTTCGTCGACGCCGATCTCAAGGACTTCTCCGCGGACTTCGTCTCCGGCATCGTCGGGCCCCTGCTCACCGACCCGTCCGTACAGTTCGTCAAGGCCATGTACGACCGCCCCCTGGGTGACACCGCAGGTCAGGGGGGACGGGTCACGGAACTGGTGGCGCGCCCGCTGCTCAATCTGCACTGGCCGCAGCTGGCCGGATTCGTCCAGCCGCTGGGCGGCGAGTACGCGGTGCGGCGCTCCCTGCTGGAGCGGCTGCCCTTCCCCGTCGGTTACGGGGTGGAGCTGGGGCTGCTCGTGGACGCGCTGCACACCGTGGGCCTGGACGCCCTGGCGCAGGTCGACGTCGGCGTCCGCAAGCACCGCCACCAGGACGGTCAGGCACTGGGCCGGATGGCGGCGGCGATCTACCGCACCGCGCAGCTGCGGCTCTCCCGGGGGCATCTGGTGCGGCCCGCGCTCACCCAGTTCGAACGGGGCGAGAACGGCTTCGTCCCGCACACCCATGCGGTGGACACGGAGGAGCGACCGCCGATGCGGGAGATCGCGGAGTACGCCTCACGCCGCGCGGCGTGACGCGCGGAAGCGGGCGGGAGCGGGCACAGTGGCGACGCACCACCGGGCACAGTGGCGCCCGGGAGCGGGCGCGGCGGCGCGCCCGAGTGGGCACAGTGGCGCCCGGCCCGACGATTCGCGTTTGACGGCTTCACGGAAGGGCTAGGTTCCGCTACATGGTCTCCGAGCACGCTGCCCAGGTTCTCGTCGCGTCCAACCGCGGCCCGGTGTCGTACTCGCTGAGCGAGGACGGCTCGCTCTCGTCGAAGCGGGGCGGGGGCGGTCTCGTCTCCGGTCTGAGCGCCGTCGACGACAAGCTGTGGGTGTGCGCGGCCCTGGGCGACGGCGACCGCGAGGCGGTCCGGCGCGGGGTCTCCGAGCCGGGCGTACGCATGCTCGACATCGACGCCGACGTGCACGCCGACGCGTACAACGGCATCGCGAACTCCGTGCTCTGGTTCGTCCACCACATGCTCTACCAGACCCCCGTCGAGCCGGTCTTCGACGCGGAGTTCCGGCGCCGGTGGGCCTCGTACGAGGCGTACAACCGGGCCTTCGCCGAGGCGCTCGCCGGGGAGGCGGGGCGGGGCGCCGCCGTCCTGGTGCAGGACTACCACCTCGCTCTGGTCCCCGGCCTGCTCCGGGAGCTCCGCCCCGATCTGCGCATCGGCCACTTCTCGCACACCCCGTGGGCCCCCGTCGACTACTTCCGCCTGCTGCCCGACGACATCGGTGAGCAGCTGCTGCGCGGCATCCTGGGCGCCGACCGGGCGGCGTTCCTGACCCGGCGCTGGGCGGACGCCTTCGTCGGCTGCTGTACGGAGATCCTGGGCGGCACGGACCGCACCCGCATCGGGGTGCACGGACTCGGCGCGGACGCGGACTTCCTGCGGCGGCGGGCGCACGAGGCGGACGTGGACGAGCGGCTGGCCGCGCTGCGGGAGCAGGTGGGCAGCGACGGCGACCGCAGGACGATCGTCCGGGTGGACCGTACGGAGCTCTCCAAGAACATCGTCCGCGGCCTGCACGCCTACCGCGCCCTGCTCGACGAGCGTCCCGAGTGGCGCGAGCGGGTCGTGCACGTCGCCTTCGCCTACCCCTCCCGGCAGGACCTCGCGGTGTACCGGGAGTACACGGCGGCGGTGCAGAGCCTGGCCGACGAGATCAACGCCGCCCACGGCACCCCCGGCTGGACCCCCGTCGTCCTCCACGTCAAGGACGACTTCGCGCGCTCGCTGGCCGCCTACCGGCTGGCGGACGTGGCCCTGGTCAACCCGATCCGTGACGGCATGAACCTGGTCGCCAAGGAGGTCCCCGTCGTCTCCGACCACGGCTGCGCGCTGGTGCTGTCCCGGGAGGCGGGGGCGTACGAGGAGCTGGGCGCCGACGCGATCGTGGTGAACCCGTACGACGTGACCGCGACGGCCGACGCCCTGCACGAGGCGCTGTCGATGGAGAGCGGGGAGCGGGCCGGACGCACCGAGCGGCTGGCCGCCGCGGCGACCGCGCTGCCGCCGCAGCGGTGGTTCCTGGACCAGCTGGAGGCGCTGCGCGGCTGAGCCGCGCACGGCCCTCGGCCGCGGAGCGGGCGGGACGCGGGGCGACGGCGCGGACGGGGAGCGGGCAGGAGGCGGCCGGCCCCCGCTACAGGCGCTCCGCCAGGGCCGCCAGATAGCCGACGACGGCCTCCGGTCCCGCCAGCAACAGGTCCGCCCGTCCGGCCAGTTCGGGCACCTCGGCGCTGCCGCTGCACACCAGCAGACCGGGGATGCCGTCCGCGCCCTCGGTGCGGAGCTTCTCCACGGCCGCGTACGCCGCGAGGTCGCCGAGGTCGTCACCGGCGTACAGGACGGACTCGGCTTCCATCTCCCGTACGTACTCCGCCAGCGCGACCCCCTTGTCCATGCCGGGCGGGCGCAACTCCAGCACCAGGCGCCCCGGTTCGACGATCAGGCCGTGCCGGTCCGCCAGCTGCCCGAGGGGTCCGCGCAACGACTCGAAGGCCGCCTGCGGGTCGGCGGCGCGGCGGGTGTGGACGGCGAGCGCCTGCCCTTTCTCCTCCACCCAGGCGCCGCTCCAGGAGTTGAACTCCTGGAGCACTCCGGGGAGTTCGGCGCGCACGGCGGCGACACCGGGGTGCGGGGCGGGGGCGTGGACGGTGCCGGTGACGGCGTCCCAGCGCTCGGCGCCGTAGTGGCCGAGGACGACGAGGTGGTCGAGGCCCGGCACTCCCGCGAAGCCGCCGTGGCGGACCGCGACGCCGGCGGGGCGCCCGGTGATCACGGCGACCGAGGCGACCTTGGGGGCGAGTGCGGCGAGCGCGGGGACGGCGCCGGGGTGGGCGCGGGCCTGTTCGGGGTCCGGGACGATGTCGGCGAGCGTGCCGTCGAAGTCGAGAGCGACGACCGCACGGTCGGGCCGGGCGAGGATCGCGGCGAGGCCTTCACGGCCGGCCGGGGTGCTCGGGGCCGGCAGGAGTTCGGGTTGTCTGCCCATACGCCGACCCTATAGCGCCGGGTGTTCCGAAGGGCCTCGAAAGCCCGTCCCCGAGCGGGCGAGGCGCTTCCGGCAGCGGCGGGCCCGGAGGCGGGACAGCGCCTCAGCGCCGGCCCCGCCTCGCGTCCCGTATCCGGCGCAGCCGGTTCACCGTCACCGGATCCTCCTCCAGCGCACGGCGGTCCTCGATCAGGGCGTTGAGCAGCTGGTAGTAGCGCACCGGCGACATCCCCAGCTCCTCGCGGATCGCCCGTTCCTTCGCCCCGGGACCGGCCCAGGAGCGGCGCTCCAGGGCGAGCAGCGCACGGTCCCGGCCGGACAGCGCGTCGCCGGACGGCACGTCGTCGACCGGCGCGTCACCGACCGGCGCGTCGTCGTCGGGGCCTTTCTCGGGGACGGTCATATCAACCAACCTAATCCCCACCCCGGACACCGCCACCGGATCCGCCGCCCGCCCGCCGCTCCGCACTCCTGGGTGCCCGCTACTCCGCGCTCTCGGCCCGCGTCGCCGCGCTGGAGATCGCGCCGAGCACGCTGCGGGGGCTGCCGCCGGGGGCGACCGCGTCGCCGATGCTCTTCTTGACGCCCTCGCTGACCTGGGCCCAGGACGTCTTGGCGAACGGGTAGAACTGCGAGTTCGGCAGCGCCGCCAGGAAGTCCCGCAGTGGCTTGTGCTCGGCGTCGCCCTCCATCACGGCGGACGCGCTGCCGGTCACCGGCAGCATGTCGTACTCGTCGGCGAAGGCCAGCACGTTCTTGTCGGAGTACGCGTAGTCGAAGAACTTGCCGATCTGGCGGCGGTGGCCGTTCTGCTTGAAGCCCATCATCCAGTCGGCGACGCCCATCGTTCCCCGGGTGGGTCCGTCGATGCCGGGCAGCGGCACCATGCCGACGTCGATGCCCTTCGCCTCGGCCTTCCGCATCAGCGTGGGGTGCCCGTTGAGCATGCCGACATCGCCCTCGGTGAAGGCCTCGAACGCCTTCGCCCGGTCGAGCTCGCGGGGCTCGACGGGGCCGGTGAGCCCCTTGCCGACCAGGTTGTCCTTCAGCCACTGGAGGGTGGCGATGTTCTTCTCGGAGTCGATGTTGTACGCGCCGACGTCGTCCGTGTAGCCGCCGCCCCCGCTGAGCAGCCACATCATGGTCTCGGCCTGGGACTCCTCCTGGCCGAGCGGCAGCGCGAACGGGTAGCTGACACCGCGCTGCTCGAGCGCCGAGGCGTTGCGCCGTATGTCGTCCCAGGTCTTCGGGGCACCGAGACCGGCCTGGCCGAAGAGCTTCTTGTTGTAGAAGAGCAGCCGGGTACTGGCGACGAAGGGCAGCCCGTACTGCCTGCCCCGGACCTTGCCCGCGTCGCTCAGCACCGGGAGGAAGTTGGCCTGGGTACGAATGGCGAGCATCTGGTCGGCGGTGTAGATCTTGCCGGACTTGGCGTAGTCGGCGTACGCCCCTATCTGGGCGATGTCCGGGGCCCTGTCCGCCTTCACCATCTCGGCGACCTTGCGGTCGACGTCCGTCCAGGGGTACACGCTGACGTCGACCTTGATGCCGGGGTTGGCCTTCTCGAAACCCTCGGCGAGGCCGTTCCAGTACTTCTCGGAGGAGTTGGCCGCGCTGGTGCCGTAGTCGGCGGCCACCAGTTCGAGGGTGACGTCCCCCGAGCCGGAATCACCCCCGCACCCCGACAACGCTGCCGTCATTCCGAATGCGGCCACCACCGCGGTCAGACCCATGAAGCGCCGCTGCACAGTCCCGCCCTTCCCCATCGATTGCACGCGCTCGATCGCGTCGGTCACGGACATCGGCGCCCCCTCGCACCCATGTCACATCGCACCGGCGTCCCGTTTGCTTTCGCGCCTCACCACGGCCGCGAATCCGGCACCCGCACGGACGCCATCCGGAAGAACAGCGATTTTCCACCATCTGGGCTCAGGAGGTCTACACCACCGGCGTATCGCTTCGGCAACGCACACAAGGGGGACAACCCGGGCCGCCCTCACCAGTGATTTTGTATGGATGCGCAACAAAACACTCTAGTGGACTAGACCTATCGGGGGTCGGCGGGCGAAACTGTCTCCCGTGAGACATGTCATCGCCCTCGATGTGGGCGGCACAGGAATGAAGGCCGCGCTGGTCGGGACCGACGGCACGTTGCTGCACCAGGCCCGCCGGGCCACCGGGCGCACGCGCGGTCCCGAGGCCGTCGTCGAATCCATCCTCGCGTTCGCCGCGGAACTGCGCGCGTACGGCGAGGAGCACTTCGGCGAGAGCGCCGTCGCCGCCGGGGTCGCCGTGCCCGGCATCATCGACACCGAGAACGGGGTCCTGCTCTACGCCTCGAACCTGGGCTGGAGCAACGTGCCCCTGCGCGCTCTGCTCGGTGAGCGGCTGGGCGTACCCGTCGCGCTCGGCCACGACGTCCGGGCCGGCGGTCTGGCCGAGGGACGCATCGGTGCCGGGCGGGGCACGGACCGCTTCCTCTTCGTGCCGCTGGGCACCGGGATCGCCGGGGCCATCGGGATCGCGGGCTCCATCGAGTCCGGTGCCCACGGTTACGCGGGCGAGATCGGCCACCTCGTGGTCCGGCCCGACGGGCCGCACTGCAGCTGCGGCCAGCGCGGCTGTCTGGAGACCCTGGCGTCCGCGTCCGCGGTGACCCGGGCCTGGGCCGACGCGTCCGGCGATCCGGAGGCGGACGCCGCGGACTGCGCGAAGGCGGTCGAAGCGGGCGACCCCCGGGCGGAAAAGGTCTGGCTGGACGCGGTCGACGCGCTCGCCGCAGGACTGGTCACCGCGCTCACCCTGCTGGACCCCAGCATGCTCATCATCGGTGGCGGTCTGGCCGAAGCAGGGGAAACCTTGTTCACACCACTGCGTGCGGCCGTCGAGGAACGTGTCACGTTCCAGAAACTGCCCCACATCGTCCCGGCGGCCCTCGGGGACACCGCCGGATGCCTGGGCGCAGGGCTGCTCGCCTGGGATCTACTCGCCACGGAGGTATCCGCCTGATGGCCGGACGCGCAGACAGCACAGTTCTCGCAGGGGCCCGGGTGGTACTGCCCACCGGGACCGTCGAGAACGGCCGGGTGATCGTCGAAGGCACCCGGATCTCCGGCAGCTCGCCGGAGGGCGCCCGGACCGTCGACCTCACGGGCCACTGGGTGGTCCCCGGATTCGTCGACATGCACAACCACGGCGGCGGCGGCGCCTCCTTCACCTCCGGCACCGTGGACGAGGTGCTCACGGGCATCCGTACGCACCGCGAGCACGGCACCACCACCCTGGTCGCCTCCACCGTCACCGGCGAGATGGACTTCCTCGCCCAGCGGGCCGGGATCCTCTCCGAGCTGGTCGAGCAGGGCGACCTGGCCGGCGTCCACTTCGAGGGCCCGTTCATCTCCCCCTGCCGCAAGGGCGCGCACAGCGAGGAGCTGCTGCGCCACCCGGACCCGGCCGAGGTCCGCAAGCTGATGGACGCGGCACGCGGTACGGCGAAGATGTTCACTCTCGCCACCGAACTGCCCGGCGGCATCGAGTCCGTACGCCTGCTCGCCGAGCACGGGGTGATCGCCGCGATCGGGCACACCGACGCGACGTACGAGCAGACCGTGGAGGCCATCGACGCGGGCGCCACCGTCGCCACGCACCTCTACAACGCGATGCCCGCCCTCGGCCACCGCTCCCCCGGCCCGATCGCCGCCCTCCTGGAGGACGAGCGGATCACCGTCGAGCTGATCAACGACGGTACGCATCTGCACCCGGCGGCCCTGGAGCTGGCGTACCACCACGCGGGCGCCGGACGCGTCGCGCTGATCACCGACGCGATGGACGCGGCCGGATTCGGCGACGGCCAGTACCAGCTGGGCCCGCTCGCGGTCGAGGTCAAGGACGGCGTCGCCCGGCTCGTCGAGGGCGGCTCGATCGCCGGCTCCACGCTCACCCTGGACACCGCGTTCCGGCGGGCCGTCACGATCGACCGGATCCCGGTGGACGACGTCGTACGGTCCATCTCCGCGAACCCGGCCCGGCTGCTCGGTGTGTACGACAGGGTCGGCTCGCTGGACCCGGGCAAGGACGCGGACCTGGTGGTCCTGGACGGGGACTTCGCGCTGAAGGGCGTCATGCGCAAGGGCGAATGGATCATCGAGCCGAAGAACGGGTGAAACCACCCGGCCGGGCCGAGGGGCCGAGCACGTAACGAAGAGACGGCGGTTGGCCCCGAGGACTGGGCCGACCGCCGCCTCTTTGGCATGATCGTCAGGGCTTGGCTTCACGGGAAGTAAGCGCGTTCTATCAAGGCACCAAAGGGCCGAGGCACCAAGGATCGGGGGGCGGCGCAGATGATCCTGACCGTCACGCTGAACACCGCGCTCGATGTGACGTACGCCGTTCCGGCGCTCGTCCCGCACACCAGCCACCGGGTGAGCGAGATATCGGAGCGCCCCGGCGGCAAGGGGCTGAACGTGGCCCGGGTGCTCGCCGCGCTCGGCCACGAGACGGTGGTCACCGGCTTCGCGGGCGGCCGCACGGGCGCGGTGCTGCGCGAACTCCTCGCGGGTACGGCCCCGGGGACGCCGGCCACCGGCTCCGCGGTCCCCGCCCCGCGGGACGCGCTGGTCACGGTCGCCGGGAACACCCGGCGCACGCTGGCCGTCGTCGACCGCTCGACCGGCGACACCACGCAGCTCAACGAGCCGGGACCGCAGATCGGCGCCGGTGAATGGGCCGCCTTCGTCGGAACGTACCGGGAGCTGCTCACCGGAGCGGACGCGGTCGCCCTCTGCGGAAGCCTGCCGCCCGGGGTCCACGTCGGCGCGTACGCGGAACTGATCCGCCTCGGCCACACCGCCGGGGTCCCCGTGCTGCTGGACACCAGCGGCGAACCGCTGCGCCGCGGCATCGCGGCCCGCCCCGACCTGGTCAAGCCGAACGCCGACGAGCTGGCCCAGCTCACCGGCGCCCGCGAACCGCTGCGCGCCGCCCGTGACGCCCGTCGCCGCGGCGCCCACAGCGTCATCGCGTCACTGGGGGCGGACGGCATGCTCGCCGTCACCCCCGACGGCATCTGGCGGGCCTCCCCGCCGGCCGCCGTACAGGGCAACCCGACCGGCGCGGGCGACTCGGCGGTGGCCGGACTGCTGTCCGGCGTCGCGGAGGGTCTCGGCTGGCCGGACCGGCTGACCAGGGCGGTGGCACTGTCGACGGCGACCGTGCTGGCCCCGGCGGCCGGAGAGTTCGACGGCCCGGCCTACGCCGAGCTGCTGCCGCGCGTCGGCATCGAACGCCTCGCACCCGCGTCCTGAAGCACGCGTCCACCACCGCACCCGCGTGCCTGGAACCACGCGGAACCGGACACGGACGCGGAACCGGACGGACGCGGGCCCGGACGACGCCGCGGACGCTACGCGGGAGTCCAGCACCACTCAGCACAACAGCAAGCAGGGGGCATCATGCCGCTCGTCAGCACCGGTGAACTCGTCTCGGCCGCACAGGCCGAGGGCCGCGGGATCGCCGCCTTCAACGTCATCACGCTGGAGCACGCCGAAGCCATCGCGACGGGGGCGGAGCGCGCGGGCGCGCCCGCGATCCTCCAGATCTCCGAGAACGCCGTGAAGTTCCACGGCGGCCGGCTCTCCGCCGTCGCCGCCGCGGCCGCCGCCGTCGCCCGCGCCTCCACCGCCCCGCTCGCCCTCCACCTCGACCACGTCGAGTCCGTCGAGCTGCTGCACCGGGCGCACGGGGAAGGCTTCGGCTCGGTGATGTTCGACGCCTCCAAGCTCCCGTACGACGAGAACGTGAAGGCCACCGCGGAGGCCGTCCGCTGTGGTCACGAGCGCGGCCTGTGGATCGAGGCGGAGCTCGGCAAGGTCGGCGGCAAGGAGGGCGAGGCCCCGCTGGACGCGCACGCCCCCGGCGTACGCACCGACCCGGCCGAGGCCGCCGCCTATGTCGCCGGCACCGGGGTGGACGCCCTGGCCGTGGCGGTCGGCTCCTCGCACGCGATGACCGAGCGCACCGCCGCCCTGGACCACGGCCTGATCACCCGTCTGCGTGACGCGGTCCCGGTCCCCCTGGTGCTGCACGGCTCCAGCGGTGTCCCCGACGAGGAGATCCGGCAGGCGGTCACCTCGGGCATGGTCAAGATCAACGTGGGCACGGCCCTGAACACCGCGTTCACCGGCGCGGTACGGGCCTACCTGGCCGAACACCCGACGGGCGTGGACCCCCGCAAGTACCTCGTCCCGGCCCGCGAGGCGATGGCCGGGACGGTGGCGGGCTTCCTGCGGCTGATGGGCTGACGGTCCGCCGGACCTGCGCCCGGACCCGCGCCCGCCGGACCACTGCCACGTGGCGGGAAGCGGGGCCGGAGGCAGGGCGGGAAGCAATACCGGAAGCGGGCCCGGCGACGGAGCGGGAAACGGAGCGGCGCCGCCCCGGCCCCGTCCCGCAGCGGTCGTCTCCGCTGTGGCACGGGCGCCGGAGGCGGCGCCGTCGAACGCTCCGGACGCCCCGGATCACGCCTTGGGCGGGGTGACCTCGACCCAGTCCAGGATCACGTTGCACTGGTTGCCGTCCTCGCACGAGATCTTGATCTCGTTGTCGCCCTTCTGGAGGGTGACCGGCGCCCAGGTGGTCTGCCAGTTCTTCTCCCATTCCGGGTCGGAGGACTTGATGAAGTTCTTCAGCCCGATCGGCTGGGAGTTCGCCTTGCCGTTGACCGTCAGCGTGGCGAAGGCGTCGACCGCCGGAATCGCGTAGCGCACGGTCAGGGCGTACTCACCGGAGTCCGGCATGTTCGCCTTCCAGGTCGCCGAGGCGCCGACCTGGTTGAAGCCCGAGATGTAGGCACCCTCGGCGCCCTGCGCGCCCTTGACCGTCTTCTCGGTCACGGCCGATCCGCCCAGCGTCAGCGTCGCCGCGTCCTGCTTCGGCAGCTCGGCGGGAGCCTCCGGCTCCTTGGACTTCTCGGCCTTCGGGGACTCCGAGACCTCACCGGCGGGCCCCTGCGTCGTCCCGGCCTCGCTCTTCTTCTTGTCGCCGTTGTCACCGTTGACCAGGGCGACGCCGATACCGATGAGCACGACCGCGACCACGGCGACCGCCGCGATCAGCAGAGCCTTGGTGTTGGGGCCGCCCCGGCCGGGACCGCCGTTCCTGCCGCCGCCGTTGCCGCCCTGGCGCGGGACCTGCGCGGTGGGTCCGCCACCGGGATAGGTCTCGGGGGCCGCGTACTGCCCGTTCGGCTGACCGTACTGCGGGGGCTGCTGGCCGTACGCCTGCTGGTGCGGAACCTGCTGCCCGTACTGGCGCTCGCCGACGGTCCGCACCTGGTTGTACGAGGTTCTGGGCACACCGGGCTGCGCGGCCGGACCGGGGTAGCCGTAGCCTCCCTGTCCGGGCGGCTGGGCGCCTGCCGCTTGTCCGTCCGCGTACAGGTAGCCGAACGGATCGTCGTCCTCGGGCTTGCTCGCGCCGTTGTTTCCGGCCGTCATCCCTGGGTCACTCCTCACCATGTCGCCAGCCGTCGCCGACCGGCCGAGCCTACCTTGAACGGAGCACCCGCCGAATTTCCCGTGGCCCCTCCGGCACGGCGGCGCGGGCGGGCTCGGAGCCCGGGAGAAACCGTTCCATGAACGTCAGCCGGCCCTGCGGTGAACCTTCGAACGGGACCGCTTCTCCACGTACATCCGCTGGTCCGCGGAGCGCAGGACCTCTTCCACCGTCATGCCGCACTCGGCCCATCCGATGCCGAAACTCGCCCCGACCCGGACCGCTCTGCCGTCCACCCGGATCGGCGGGATGATGGCGTTCCGCAGGCGTACGGCCAGGTCGGCGGCGTCCGCCGCGCCGAGCCCGTCCGCGAGCACGACGAATTCGTCACCCCCGAGCCGCGCGACGGTGTCCCCGTCGCGCACACAGGTGTTGAGCCGCCGGGCCACCTCGATCAGCACGGCGTCCCCGGTGTGGTGCCCGAAGCGGTCATTGATGGACTTGAATCCGTCGAGGTCGCAGAAGAGGACCGCGAGCCCCTTCGCCCCGTCGTCCTTCTCCTCGTCCGGGGCCGCCGTGTGCACATGGTGGTCGTACGGGCCGACCCCCGGCACCGGCTCCGCCTCGTAGCCGTCGGGCTGGAAGCCCGGCGCCCGGGAGGACTCGACGTCCCCGTACGCCGCGTCCAGCGCCTCGACCGCGGTCGTCGCGGTGGAGTGCGGGCGCTCACAGATCCGGGCACTGAGCCGGGACCGGAGCTCGGCACTGTTGGGCAGCCCGGTGAGCGCGTCGTGCGAGGCACGGTGCGCGAGGTTCAGCTCGTGGCGCTTGCGCTCCTCGATGTCCTCGACATGGGTGAGGAGGAAGCGCGGGCCGTCCGCGGTGTCGGCGACGACGGAGTTGCGCAGCGAGACCCAGAGGTACGTGCCGTCCCTGCGCCCGAGCCGCAGCTCGGCCCTGCCGCCCTCGGCCGATGTACGCAGCAGGGTGCCGATGTCCTCGGGGTGGACCAGGTCGGCGAAGGAGTACCGGCGCAGCACGGAGGCCGGACGGCCCAGGAGGCGGCACAGGGCGTCGTTCGTCCGCAGCAGCCTGCCGTGCTGGTCCCCGCCCATCTCGGCGATCGCCATCCCGCTGGGGGCGTACTCGAAGGCCTGGCGGAACGACTCCTCGCTGGCCCGCAGCGCCTGCTGTTCCCGTTCGAGTCTGACCAGGGCGCGCTGCATATTTGCTCGGAGGCGAGCGTTACTGATCGCAATCGCCGCCTGTGATGCATACATCTGGAGGGCTTCACGCCCCCAGGCGCCGGGGCGGCGCCCGTTGCGCGGGCGGTCGACGGATATGACGCCGAGGAGATCCTGCTTGCCGCCGGACGCGTACATCGGGGCGTACAGCCGGTCCAGGGGGTGCCACTCGTCCTCGAACCGGGGCTCGGGACCCTCGGTGTGCCACTGCGGTACGTCGTCGTCGAGGAGGACCCAGCCCTCGGTGTGGGGTATGAACCGGAGTTCGTCCCAGGACTCCCCCATGGTCAGTCTGCGTTCCCAGGAGGCGCGGGAGCCGACCCGTCCGGTGATCAGGGCTTCCGCGGCGGCGTTGCCCGCGAAGGCCGCGATGACGAGGTCGCCGTCGGGCCGGACGAGGTTCACACAGCCCAGTTCGTAACCGAGACCGGCGACGATGCCGTCGGCCACGGTCTGCAGCGTGTCCGCCAGACTCCGCGCCGTGTTGAGATCAGCGACGGCCTGGTGCAGCTGCCGCATGGTCGCAAGACGAACGTACGGTTCCGACTCGGCCTCCATTGCTCGCACTCCCCGAGACCTCGACAGCAACTCCAGGTTTCATATCGACGTACTTGTTGTAGTGTCACGCTCACTGAATCACAGTGAGCTGTGCACCCGGTACACAGGGTCAACAAATACTGGACTCTGTGACTCAAGTCACAACAGGTGATGAAGGGTTCCCGGTGACTCCCCGGACCCACTCATCGTTTTCTTGAACGCAAATCTGTACGTTGCGCAAACGCCCCGCTCCGGCAGCGTGCCCCCGACGGCCCCCTCCAGTCCTCGTGGTTCCGGAGTCCTAGGACCCGGCTGGTCCCCTGGCCCGATGCGGCCGTCCGCCGTCCGCGGCTAGCGTGCACATGTGTTGCAGACGAAGCCTCCCTCCCCGCGCCCCGAACCCGTCCTCCATGCTGAGGGGGTGAGCAACGACGAGTTCCGGGCCGCCCTCGCGCGGCTGGCCGCAGGAGTGGTGCTGGTCACCGCGCAGGAACCACCGCTCGACGAGCACGGCCGGGGCGAGGACGTCGGGATGACCGCGACCGCCTTCATGTCGGTCTCCCTGGACCCGCCGCTGGTGCTGGTGAGCCTGCGCAACGACTCCCGGATGGACGACCTGCTCGCGGAGCAGCCGCTCTGGGCCGTCTCCGTACTGGCGGGCAGCCAGCGGCACATCGCGGGCCGGTTCGCCATGAAGGGCCGGATCAGCGACCGGCTGCTCTTCGAGGACATCCCCTACGTCCGGGGAGAGGTCACGAACGCCCCCCTGGTCGGCGGAGCGCTCGCGACCCTGGAGTGCCGTACGGAACAGCGCGTCCCGGCCGGTGACCACACGCTGGTGATCGGACGGGTGATGACGGCGGCCCTGCCGAGCCCGGACGGCGAACCGCTGTCGTACTTCAGGGGGCGCTACCGCCAGCTGGACTGAGGCCGACCGGGCTGGATGTCGACCGGGCTGAGCGCTGACCGGGCTGGGGCCTGGCCGGGCTGGATGTCGACCCGCCTGGGTACTGACCGGGCTGGGGCCCGGCTGGGCTGGGCTGGGTATCGGTCGGCCGGAGGCTGACCGGTTGCCGACCGGACCGGGGCCCGGCTCGGCCGGGTACCGGCCGGAATTGCGCTGGGGTCCGGGAAGGGCGGCGTCGCTACCAGTCGCGGCCCGAGCGCCCGCGCTTCGTGTCCCCTCGCTGCTTCTTCTCCCGCAGCCTGCGCTCATTGATCCCGCGCGGAATCCTGCTCTTGCGGCGCGGCTTGGGCGGCGGCGCCGTGGCCTCGGCGAGCAGGGAGGCGAGCCGTACGGCGGCCGTCTCGCGGTTGCGCCACTGGGAGCGGTGCTCGGAGGCCCGTACCGCCACCACGCCGTTGACCAGCCGGCCCGCCAGCCGCTCCAGCGCCCGCGCCTTCCACACCTCGGGCAGCGCCTCGGTCGCCGCCAGGTCGAAGCGCAGCTCCACCTGGGAGTCGCTGGTGTTGACGTGCTGGCCGCCGGGCCCGGAGGACCGCGAGAAACGCCACATGAGCTCGGCCTCCGGCAGGGAGACCGAACCGCGGATGACATAGGGCCCGGACATGACACCCATGTTCCCTGCCCCGCAGCCCCCGCGTCACCTTCTTTTGCCATACCCGTGCGACACATCGCGCCGGGATTCCGGCAAAGAAAGTAAAGGGACCAGGAACCTCGTGGTCCGTTGCCTGCGTTATGACGGGTGACGGTAGCTTTCGTGATGGCACGAAGCCCGTACACGACGAGGAAAGGGACTTCCCATGGCAGTAAGCCTGTCCAAGGGCGGCAACGTCTCGCTCACCAAGGAGGCACCGGGCCTTACCGCCGTCACGGTCGGCCTCGGCTGGGACGTCCGCACCACCACCGGCACCGACTTCGACCTCGACGCCTCGGCGATCGCGGTCAACCCGGCGGGGAAGGTCGTCTCCGACGGCCACTTCGTCTTCTTCAACAACAAGTCGACGCCGGACCAGACCATCGTCCACACCGGTGACAACGTCACGGGCCAGGGCGAGGGCGACGACGAGCAGATCAACGTCAACCTGGCGGGTCTGCCGGCCGACGTGGACAAGATCGTCTTCCCGGTCTCCATCTACGACGCCGAGAACCGCAGCCAGAATTTCGGCCAGGTCCGCAACGCGTTCATCCGCATCATCAACCAGGCCGGCGGCACCGAGCTCGCCCGCTACGACCTGAGCGAGGACGCCGCCACCGAGACCGCCATGGTCTTCGGCGAGCTCTACCGCAACGGTGCCGAGTGGAAGTTCCGCGCCGTCGGCCAGGGCTACGCCTCCGGCCTGCGCGGTATCGCCCAGGACTTCGGCGTCAACCTCTGACGCTTTCCTGACCGTTCCACGGGAGCCCCCGGCCACCACCCCGGCTGGGGGCTCCCGTGCGCCCGCGGGCAACGGCGGCGGGGGGCGTGTGCCGTCGGCGCCGGCGGGAAAGCCGCGCCCTCCGCGCCGACGGCGGGGGCGCGGAGGGCGGCGCGTAGGGTGCGCCGCATGATCATCGAACCGCTGGGCCTCGGCGCGGCGCCCCACGACATCCCCGGTCCGCTGCTCACCGAACTCACCGCGCTCTACGCGTCCAACCGGGCGTTCCAGCAGCTGAGCGGAGACTTCCCGGACCCGGACGACATCCGCCCCGAGCAGGTCGCCGCCGCGCTCGCGGACGAACTGGCCCACCCCGGCGCCGAGGTGCTGCTCGCCCGCGCCGGCGGCGCCCTCGTCGGCGTCGCCGTGACGCTCGCCCACCATCCGGACCCGGCCGACCCGGACCCGTGGATCGGGCTGCTGATGGTCGACGCCGGGCAGCACCGCTCCGGGTACGGGCGGCAGCTTGCGCGGCTCGTGGAGGACCGCTTCCGTGCGGCGGGGCGCGACGGCGTACGGATCGCGGTCCTGGAGAACAACCCCCGGGCGCTCGCCTTCTGGACCGCGCTCGGCTACGAAGTCATCGGCCATCGGCCGGACCGTCAACTGGGCCGCCCCTGCGCGGTCCTGCGCACATCGCTGCACCCTCCCAAGTCCACCGAATAACGGACACACAGGTATCCCAGTCGGACAAGAACTGGTCAAAAACTTGTGAGGCATTTGTCAGCACACCGTCAAAGACGGTCATTCGGTGGCACGCTCTCCGCTCGTAGTCCCCCCACAGGACGACCAACGGAGAACACAGATGAACCCCCACATGAACACCCGTCGCGCGGCAGCACTCGCGGCGGTCGCCGCCATGGTGGTCGCGGGCGTGCAGGCCGGTTCCGCCGTCGCCACTCCCGGCGGCAGCGACTCCTCCTCGCGTACGGCATCCGTCTCCGCCGCCGCGCTCGGCGTGAACACCGCGGCGCAGCGCGGAACGGCCATCAAGTCCGCCCAGGCGGACGCGGCTTCGGCGGCCGAGACCCTCGGACTGGGCAGCCGGGAGAAGCTGATCGTCCGTGATGTGATCAAGGACGCCCGGGGCACGGTGCACACCCGTTACGAGCGCACCTACGCCGGACTGCCGGTCCTCGGCGGCGACCTGGTCACCCACATCGCGGGCAACGGCAAGCTCAAGAGCGTCGACAAGGCGACCAAGGCCCCGATATCGGTGCCGTCGATCACTCCGAAGGTGAAGAGCGCCGCCGCCGCGCGCAAGGTGATCTTCGCGGGCAGCGGCACGCCCGTCCTCGCGTTCGAGACCGTGAAGACCGGTGTGCAGAAGGACGGCACGCCCAGCAAGCTGCACATCATCACGGACGCCATGACCGGCAAGAAGCTGCACTCGTTCGAGGCCATCGAGACCGGCACCGGAAACAGCCAGTACAGCGGTGAGGTCGAACTGACCACCACCCAGGGCGGCTCCGGCTTCGAGCTCACCGACGGCGAGCGCGGCGGCCACAAGACGTACGACCTCAACCAGGGCGAGAGCGGCACCGGCGACCTCGTCACCGACGACGACGACACCTGGGGCGACGGCACCGGCAACGACCGCCAGACCGCCGCGGTCGACGCCCACTACGGCGCCGCGAAGACCTGGGACTTCTACAAGACCGCGCTCGGCCGCGACGGCATCGCGGGCGACGGCAAGGCCGCCTACTCCCGGGTCCACTACGGCGACGCGTACGTCAACGCGTTCTGGGACGACAGCTGCTTCTGCATGACGTACGGCGACGGGGCCGACAACAAGAGCGCCCTCACCGCCCTCGACGTCGCCGGCCACGAGATGAGCCACGGTCTGACCGCGGCCACCGCCAACCTGGACTACTTCGGCGAGTCCGGCGGCCTCAACGAGGCGACCAGCGACATCCTCGGCACCTCGGTGGAGTTCTTCGCGGACAACACCACGGACGCCGGGGACTACCTGATCGGCGAGAAGATCGACATCAACGGCGACGGCACCCCGCTGCGCTACATGGACAAGCCCAGCAAGGACGGCGGCTCGGCCGACTACTGGGACTCCAGCGTCGGTGACCTGGACGTGCACTACTCGTCCGGTGTCGCGAACCACTTCTTCTACCTGCTGTCCGAGGGCAGCGGCGCCAAGACGATCAACGGCGTCGACTACGACTCGCCGACCTCCGACGGCTCGACGGTCACCGGCATCGGGCGCGAGAAGGCCTACCAGATCTGGTACAAGGCCCTCTCCGTCTACATGACCTCCTCCACCGACTACGCGGGCGCGCGCGTCGCGACCGAGAAGGCGGCGACCGACCTGTTCGGCGCGGACAGCGCCGAGCTCAAGGCCGTGGGCGACGCATGGAGCGGCGTCAACGTCAAGTGAAGTGATGCGGGACAGTCAGCGGCCGCTCCACGGCTGTTGAGTGCGTGACATGCGGTGGGAGCCGGTCAGCCCTCGGGCGGCCGGCTCTCGCCGTACAGCCAGGTGTCCCACAGCTCCGTCAGGTCCTGCCCGCTCTCCTCCTCCACGTACGCGGTGAAGTCCTCGGTGGAGGCGTTGCCGTGCCGGTGGGCCTTCGCCCATCCGGCGATCAGGCCGAAGAACGCCTCGTCGTCGTCCAGCGCCAGCCGGATCTCGTGGATGACCATCGCCCCGCGCCCGTACACCGGAGGCTCGGAGAGATCGGCGGCGGACGGCGGTTCGGCGGGCGGGAAGGCCCAGTTGTCGTCGTCCTCGAAGGCCTCGTCGAAGCTGTCCTGGGCCGGGATGTCCTCGTAGTCCTCCAGCCAGATCCACTCCGCGTACGTCGCGAAGCCCTCGTTGAGCCACATGTCCTGCCAGGTCCTGGGCGTGACGGAGTTCCCGAACCACTGGTGGGCCAGCTCATGGACGAGGAGCCCGGTGTCGGGCGGGCCCGGGAAGTACGGCCGGTTCTGGGTCTCCAGGGCGTACCCGGCGTCGTCCCGGCGGTCGATGACCGCGCCGGTGGAACTGAAGGGGTACGGGCCGAAGTTCTCCGCCCCCCACTCCATGACCTCGGCGATCCGGCCCAGGACCGGGGCGCTCTCCTCCGCCACCTTCGGGTCCACGGCCGTGAACACCGCGACGCCGTCCGCGGTGACGGACTCCTTCGTGTCGAACTTCCCGATGGCGACGGTAGCCAGATAGCTCGCCATGGGCTCGGGCGTGTGCCAGCTGAACGTGGTGCGGTCGCCGGCCGTGCGACGTGAGGTCAGCTCCCCGTTGGAGACGGCCGTCAGCCCCTTCGGCACGGTGACCTCGATGTCGTACGAGGCCTTGTCGCTCGGGTGGTGGTTGCCGGGGAACCAGGCCGGGGAGCCGGCCGGTTCGCCCAGCGCGACCGAACCGTCCGCCGTCCGCAGCCAGCCCTCCTCGGACCCGTCCGCGTCGGTGATGGTCAGCGGGGAGCCCGAGTAGCGCACGACCGTGCGGAACGTACGGCCCTTGCGCAGCCGGTCCTCGACAGCGGCGGCCGGACGCAGCGTCAGCTCCTTGCCCGCCCGGTTGACGGCGGCCGGGCGCCCCTCGACGGTGGCGCTCTCCACGTCGAGCCCGGCGAGGTCGAGATGGAAGGCGCTGAGGTCCTGGGTGGCGCGGGCGGTGATCTCGGCCGTCCCCCGCAGCCGGTGAGCGACGGGGTCGGCGTCGAGCTTCAGGCCGTAGTGGGTGACGTCGTAGCCGCCGTTGCCGAGCCTGGGGAAGTACGGGTCGCGCAGCCCGGCGGCGCCGGGGGTGCCGCTCACCCCGCCGCCGCCGGCCGTGCAGGCGGAGCCGAGAACGGCGAGCGCCAGGGTCAGTGCGGCGGCGGGCACGGTGCGCCGTACGGGGGTTCGCCGCACCTCGGACGGAGGCCGCCGTGCCGGGGGCTGCCGTGCCGGTGTTCGCCCTGGCGGGGTTCGCTGATCCACACCGGTAATCCTATGTGCGGAATGTCGGAGTCGGCGGGCGGTCAGAGGACGGCGATGCCCAGGGGACGTTCACCCGCGTCGATCCGGACCGGTGCGGCGTACCCGTCCCCGTCGTCGTGGAGGCCGACGACGGTGATGCCGTTCCAGTAGCCGTCGCGGGTGAAGCCCCCCGTGACGTACGCCGTACGGCCGTCCCGCGACACCGCCACGTCCTCGTGCGGCCCCTCCAGCGGAACGATGCGCTCCGCGCCGTCCGGGGAGCGGACGGTGAGGGAGGGGTCCTCGCCGTCGGCGGCGACCGGGCCGGTGCCGACGACGAGGAGGGTGCCGTCGGGGGCGAGGGCCGCTCCGTGCTGGTGCGTGCCGGCGGTCATCCGCTCGATCGCCACCGTGCCGGTGCGCGGGTCCAGGACCGCGAGCCGCTCGCCCTCGAACGGCAGGAGCAGCTTCCCGTCCGCCGGGCGTACGACGGCGTAGTGCGGCTTCAGCCAGGAGCCGGGACCGCCCTCGGTGCCGTACGGGGCGACCTCCGTCCGCCGCGGCTCCAGCGTCCTCGTGTCCACCGTCGTCACATCGAAGGAGTCGTGGCCGGTGGCGTACACCTCACGGCCGTCGGGCGAGACGTCCACGTCGAAGGGGCGGCGGCCGACGGGCACGGTGGCGGTCACCTCGCGGGTCGCGGTGTCGATGATCTCCAGCGTCCCGTTGCCGCCGGGGACGTTGACGCCGACATAGACGTGACTGCCGTCGGGGGCGAGGGCGATGCCCATGCCGCCGCCCCGGTACTCGCCGGTCGTGACCGGGCCGCTCTCCGTCCCGTACGGGACGAGGGCCGACCGGGTCCGGGTCGCGGTGTCGATGACGGCGACCCCTTCCGCGGTCGCCACCCAGGCCCGCCCGTCCTTCCCGACGGCGAGCCCGTACGGGGCGGTGCCGGCCTTCACCTCGGCGATCGGGCCGCGGCCCCTGCCGGGCCCCGGGTCGACGAACGTCACGGTGTCGCTGCCGAAGTCGGCGACGAGGAGGGTGCCGCGCGGGGTCCTGCCGGGTGCGGCCGGGGCGGGCGAGGCGGAGCCCGTCGCCGCACCGGACGAGCCGGTCGACGAGCCGGGTGCCGTGCCGGCCGACCGCTCGCCCGCCGTGCCCTCGGCCCTCCCCGTCGCGTCGGCCGCGCATCCGGCGAGCACGGCGGCGGCCGCGAGGACCAGTACCGCCCGGCGGACGCCCTTCCCGGCGCCCTTCCCGGCGGTCCGCGCGCTCTCGCCGGTCACCGGTCGTCCCGGAGCAGTGCCACGATCTCCGCGAAGCCGCGCCGTTCGGCGTGCTCCAGGGCGGTGACGCCGTCGCCGTCCGGCAGACCGGGTGTGGCACCGGCCGCCAGCAGCAGCTCCACGATCTCCTGGTGCGCCCGGCCGCCGTCACCGAGGATCACGGCTTCCAGCAGGGCGGTCCAGCCGAGCCGGTTGACGTGGTCGACGTCGATGTCCGTGGCCCGGAGCACCTCCCGCACGTACGCGACATGGCCCCGTTCGGCGGCGGGGATGAGCGAGATGCCGCCGAACCGGTTGCGCAGCGTCAGATCCGGGCCCGCCGGAAGCAGCACACGCAGCATCGCGACACTTCCGGTCACACCGGTGGCCAGCCAGGGGCTGTCCTCGCGCCGGTCCTGGGCATCGGGGTCGGCGCCCGCCGCCACCAGCAGCCGGGCCGCTTC
Source organism: Streptomyces sp. NPDC079020 (assembly GCF_044542225.1). Classification (NCBI taxonomy): domain Bacteria; kingdom Bacillati; phylum Actinomycetota; class Actinomycetes; order Kitasatosporales; family Streptomycetaceae; genus Streptomyces; species Streptomyces sp. NPDC079020. The sequence goes on along the minus strand of NZ_JBITUB010000003.1, from coordinate 144,143 downwards.
CACATGGTCGCCGAGGACGGCGAGGAGCAGCGGGGTGCGCAGTTCCCCGTCGCGGGCGTCGACGCGTGCGCCGACCCCGATCGCGGTCCGCACCCCGTCGGTGTCGCCGGTGCGTGCGGCGGTGAGCAGGTCGTGATCGGGGGCGTTCATGCGTCTCTCCGTACGTGCGTGGGTGCGGTTACTTGGCGAGTGCGGCGACGCCCGCCCGGGCGAACTTCTCGTCGAGGTCGCCGCTGGGGGCGCCGGCCACGCCGATGCCCGCCACCGGGGCACCCTTGACCTGCACCGGGGCACCGCCCGCGAGGAACAGGGTGCCAGGGATGTCCTTCAGGTTCGGGGCCTGCTCCAGGCGCTTGGCCAGCTCGGAGGTGGGCGCGTTCCAGGAGACGGCGGTGTACGCCTTCTTCACGGCCGACTCGGGGGACTGCGGGCCCGCGCCGTCGCCGCGCAGCGTCACGATGGTGTTGCCGTTGCGGTCGACGACGGCGACGGAGACGCGCTGGTTCTCCTTCTGCGCGGCGTCGAGGGTGGCCTGCGCGGCCTTGGTGGCGGCGGCCACGGTCAGGTGGGTGCTCTGCTGGAGGTTCCGGTTGGCGGTGTCGGCCTTGACGGCGGCGGCGGGGGCGGCGGCCGGAGCGGAGGCGTTCGCGGACATCGCGCCGAAGGTTCCGGCACCCAGGGCGGCGGCGGCAACGGCACCGGTCAGGACGCGGGTGCGCAGCGACATCTTCTTCATGGTGGGCTCCTTGGTGGTTCCGCCGGCCCCGGGGGCTCCGGTGGCTCTGCGGGGGCGAGCGGGCCGGTCGCCGTTTCGCTCTGCTGTCGATCCTCCGGCCGGATCCGGGGCCGTGCCGTCGGCATACCGGCTGGAGCGGACGCGCGGCTCGGCCGACGGCCCCATCGGCCGATCGGTTGATGCGGGGGTGGTCGCTTCGGGTCACCATGGAGAGGTCTGCGCAGGTCAGCAGAGGTCGCCAGCGGTCAGCAGAGGCCGGCGGAAGACGGCTGAGGCCGACGGGAGGCCGGCAGGGGCCTGCGGGAGTCGGCGGCGGCCGGCAGCGGCGTTGCGGGAGTCGGCGGAGGTCTGCGGGCCGTCCGCCGGGTCCATCGGTCATCGGCAGGAAGTGCGAGGTACGAGGTGCAGCAGCACGGCGGGCCGACGCCCCCCGGGCGGTACGCCGCCGAGCCCGGCCCCGGCCCGGATGCCGGCCGGTACGCCGCCGGCTCCGACCCCGATCCCGACGCGCGATGGCTCGCGCTCCTCATGCACGCCGCGTTCTTCCTGCTGCTCGGCGCCTCGCTCAGCCGGTTCCTGATGCGGCATCCGGGCGAGGACCGCACACCGTGGGTCATCGCGCTGTCGGTCACCCTCGCCGTGCTCTACCTTCTGGGTCCCGTCCTCGGCTCGCGCCCGACACCCCGCAGGCTGACCTGGCTCGGGGTCCTCGTCGTCGTGTGGATGGTGCTGGTCGTTCTCGCGCCGAGCTTCGCGTGGTGCGCGGTCCCGCTGTTCTACACGGGGCTGCGGCTGCTTCCGCCGCGCGCCGCGATCGCCCTGGTCATCCTGCTGACCGCGTTCGTGGTCGCCGCGCAACTGCGGCTGGCGACGGGCTTCGACCCGAACCTGGTGCTCGCCCCGCCCGCCGTCGCGGCCGTGGCCACCGCCGTCTTCGTCCATATGCAGCGTCAGGCCGTACGCCAACGGGAACTGGCCGCACGGCAGCGCGAACTGATCGACGACCTGCTGCGCACACGGCGCGAACTGGCCGCCACCGAACGCCGCGAAGGCACCCTCGCCGAACGCCAGCGGCTCTCCATGGAGATCCACGACTCCCTCGCACAGGGTCTCTCCAGCCAGCAGATGCTGCTCCAGGCCGCCGACCGCACCTGGGACAACGACCCGGCCGCAGCCCGCCGCCACGTCCGGACGGCGACCGGCATCGCGGAGCGCAATCTCGCCGAGGCCCGCCGCTTCGTCCACGATCTGGCCCCGGCCGACCTGGCGGAGGGCGGCGGCCTGGAGGCGGCCCTTTACGCGCTCGCGGCCCGTGAGACGGCTCAGACGCAGGGCACGCTCGCCGTCCGCTGCCATGTGGAGGGCACCGCGCACACCCCGCTGCCGGACCGGGTGCAGTCGGCGCTGCTGCGGATCGCCCAGGGCGCCCTGGCGAACGTACGGGAGCACGCGGGGGCGACCGCGGCCGGGCTGACCCTGACGCACCTGGGCGACCGGGTGGTCCTCGACATCGCCGACAACGGACGCGGCTTCAGCCCGCCCGCTCCGGGGCTCCGCCCGCCGGCCGGGGTGCGCGGGCACGGGCTGCCCGCGATGCGGGCCCGGGTACGGCAGCTCGGCGGAACGCTCACCATCGAGTCGGCACCGGGCGAGGGGACGGTGCTGTCGGCGGCGGTCCCCCTCACCCCCGCACCGCGGAACACCCCCGCACCGCACGTCCCGCAGGCCCCGCCAGCACCGCAGAACACCCCGGAGGAACCCGCATGACCGCGACCGTACGCATCCTGCTCTGCGACGACCACGCCGTCGTACGCGCCGGGCTGCTCGCCCTGCTCGGCAGCGAACCGGACATCGAGGTCGTCGGCGAGGCGGGCAGCGGCGAGGAGGCCGTCGCCCTGGCCGCCAGGCTCGCCCCGGACGTCGTCCTGATGGACCTCCAGCTGGGCGCGGGCATCGACGGTGTCGAGGCCACCCGCAGGATCACCGCGGCCGGCTCCGGGCCGGGAGCCAGGACCGCGCACGTGCTGGTGCTCACGACGTACGACACGGACGCGGACATCACCCGCGCGATCGAGGCGGGAGCCACGGGCTATCTGCTGAAGGCCGAACGCCCGGAGGAACTGTTCGCCGCGATCCACTCGGCGGCCCAGGGCCGCACGACGCTCTCCCCGCCGGTGGCCAGCCGGGTCATGGCCCGGATGCGCAAACCGCTGCCCACCCTCACCGAGCGCGAACTCGACATCCTGGGCCAGCTCTCGCAGGGGCTCGGCAACCGGGACATCGCCCGCGCCCTGTTCATCAGCGAGGCCACGGTCAAGACCCACCTGGGCCGCATCTACGACAAGCTCGGCGTCGACACCCGGGCGGGCGCGGTCGCCGTGGCGAAGGAACAGCGGCTGCTGCCGTAGCCCACCCGATCGTGTCGGTCCCCCGTCAGCGGGCATGACACCATCGACCACGTGCTCGACATCGGCTACTCCCTCTCCCGGCGCTTCCCGGACCCCCCGCAGACCGACTACCGCCGCGCGGACGTCCATGCCCTGCGGCACGATCTGTTCTCCGGTGACGTCTACCTCGCGGACACCAAGGCGGACCGTGAGGTGTCCACAGCCTGGGGATGGGTTCCGGTGCTCGACTTCGCGTGGGCGCTGTGCGACATCGTCGAGCGGATCGACCAGGACCCGCGGGGCAACCGCTCGCACCGTGAGCAGTACGCCGAGCTGGACTTCACCGAGTCCACGGACCGCATGATGTTCGCGCGCCGTTTCGGCTGGGTCGACGTCGAGGCCGACTGGATGCCCGGCGACGAACCGCCGCTCACCTTCAGCCACTCCCTCCTGCGGCGCGAAGCCCGCGACTTCCTGCACGACCTGATCGCCGACCTGGGCGACATGCACGACGGACTCACCGAGAACCCCGTGATCTGGGACCTCCAGGCACGCTTCCCCCGTCTGTGACCCCCCGCGGGCCGCGCGACCGCCCGGCCCGCGGCAGCCTCACGCCTCCACCCGCACCCCGATCTGCGCGGCGAACGCGGGTGCCAGCTCCATCAGCTGCGCCGGGCTGATCACCGCACCCGCCAGCCGCTCCACACCCCGGGCGATATCCAGCTCGGCGACCGTTCGCAGGTCCACCGACTCCATCCGCACGGAACTGAAGTCGACCCGCTTCAGCACACAGTCCCGGAACTCCACCCGCGCCAGCTGCGCCTCACCGAAGTCCGGCTCGGACAGCACACAGCCCTCGAAGACGACGTCCTTCAGCCGGGCCTTCCGCAGATTCAGGTAGTCGATCTTCCCGCCGCGCACCACCACCCGCTCCAGCACCGCGCCGTGCAGCTGCACCCCGCCCAGCCGGGCGTCCACGATCTCCACGTCCCGCAGCGAAGCCCCCGCGAGGTCGGTGCCCACACCCCGTACCCCCGTGAGCACGGAGTCCAGGAAGCGCGCTCTGACCAGCTCCGTACGGTCCAGGGCGCAGCCGTCCAGCGCGCAGTCCATGAAGCGGGCCCCCGGACCCGCCTGGTCGGCGAGATCCACCGCGTCGAACCGCACACCGTCGTAGTCCCCGTCCGGCTCCAGCCCCGCCCCGTCGTACGGAACGAGCGGCGGCAGCCGCACCTCCGGCCGACGGGCCGCCATCAGGGTGTCCTTCTTGCCTCTGGTCCTGCCCGCACTTCCTGCCATGGCCCCATCGTGACGCACACCACCGACAACGCCCGCCCGGGTGCCACGGACCGCCACCGGGAGGCGGGCGGGAACCGGGGTTGACCTCAAGAGCGCTTGAGGTCACAGAGTGGGGAGCGCTCGCAGCAGACCACTCCGGGGAGACCACCATGCAAGCCATCCGCCTCCACGCCTTCGGCCCCGCCGACAACCTGGTCCACGAATGGGCCGAGGACCCCCGGCCCGGCCCCGGCCAGGTACGGATCGCCGTAGCCGCGGCCGGCGTGCACCTCCTCGACGCCGCCCTGCGCGAGGGCATGACCGGCCCGTACGCGGCCGCCGCGGAACTGCCCACGATCCCGGGCCGGGAGGTCGCCGGAATGGTCGAGTCGCTCGGCGAGGGCACCGACCCCGCGTGGCTCGGCAAGCGCGTCGTCGTCCACATCGGCATGGCCCCCGGTGGCTACGCCGAACTCACGGTCGCCGACGCCGACCGGCTCCACGAGATCCCGCCCGGACTCGACGAGGCCGCCGCCGTCGCCATGATCGGCACGGGCCGCACGACCCTCGGCATCCTCGCGTTCACCGAACTGGGCCCGGAATCCGTCGTCATCATCCCCGCCGCGGCGGGCGGCATCGGCACCCTGCTCGTGCAGTACGCCAAGAACGCCGGAGCCACCGTGATCGGCCTCGCGGGCGGCCCCGCCAAGGTCGCCCGGGTCGAGGCCAACGGCGCCGACCTCGCCGTCGACTACACGCTCCCCGACTGGCCCGCCCGGGTCCGCGCCCATCTGGACACGATCGGCCGCCGCGCCACCGTCGTCTACGACTCCGTCGGCGGGGTCACCGCCCGCGCCGCCGTCGACCTGCTCGGCAAGGGCGGGGCGCACATCGTGTTCGGCTGGTCCGGCGAGGACCTCCACAAGGGCGGCCCGCTCACCTTCACGCCCGGGGAGATCGCCGAACGCGGCATCACGTCCGAGAGCGTGCTCGGCCCCACCATGATCCAGAAGGGCGGCGGACTGCGTGCCCTGGAGACCCTGGCCCTCGCCGAGGCGGCGGCCGGCCGACTGCGCCCCTCCGTCCAGCGCTACCCGCTCGCCGAAGCGGCCGCGGCCCACCGCGCCATGGAGACCCGCGGCACGATGGGCAAGGTCGTCCTGGAGCCGTAGAACCGGAGAGCCGGAGAGACGTCCCGGAGCCGGAGAACCGAAGAACCGAAGCCGGGACCGGAACCAGAACCGGAACACCGGAACCGGAGAACCGGTGCCGGTGCCGGTGCCGGTGCCGGTGCCGGAACCGGTGCCGGTGCCGGAACCGGTGCCGGAACCGGAACCGGAACCGGAACAGGCGCGGGAGCAGTCAGCCCGCGCCGAGCTCCGCCAGCGCCCCGTCCGTCAGCCGGTACACCGTCCACTCGTCCTGCGGCCGCGCGCCCAGCGACTCGTAGAAGGCGATGGACGGGGCGTTCCAGTTCAGCACCGACCACTCCAGGCGCTCGTAACCCCGCTCCCGGCAGATCCGCGCCAGTTCCGTCAGCAGCGCCTTCCCGTGACCGCCGCCGCGCCGCTCCGGACGTACGTACAGGTCCTCCAGGTAGATGCCGTGCACCCCGCGCCAGGTCGAGAAGTTGAGGAACCACAGCGCGAACCCGACCACCTCGCCCTCGCCGTCACCCGCGCCGCCGTCCGCCACCGCGACATGCGCGTACGCGGCGGGCCGGTCGCCGAACAGGGCCTCGTGCAACTGCTCCTCGGTGGCGTTCGCCTCGTCGAGGGCCTTCTCGTACTCGGCCAGTTCGCGCACCATGGCGTGGATGACCGGGACATCGGCGGGGGTAGCGGTACGAATCATGGGGGCAGCGTAAACAGGCGCCGGCGCCGGCCCCACCCCGGTCCGCCCCGCACCGGCCAGGCCCGCCCTGTACCGGCCAGGCCCGCCGGTCCCGCCCCGCTCGCCGCCTATCCCCGGCGCGCCAGCAGTTGCCGGGCGATCTCCGCGTGGTCCCCGGACAGCCGCCGATGCCCGCCCTCGATCGCCCACAGACCGTTCTGCAGCACCCGGCCGAGCGTCCAGGCCCGCGCACGTGCCCGGTCCCCTTCCATGCCCAGCGCCTCCGTCAGCGCGTCGAACCGCCACCCCACCTCCGCCGCGTCGAACCGGTTGTCCAGCGCCGGGAACAGCTCGAAGCCGGGGTCCCCGGCCAGCGGTTTCGGGTCCAGCGCCACCCACGCGTCGGCCCGGCCCGACTCCGCCCGGCCGGCCAGGATGTTGTCGTAGTGCAGGTCCCAGTGGAGCAGCCGGCCGCCCGGCTCGCCCGCCACCTCCCGTACCGCCGCCGCGCAGTCGGTCAGCAGCCGGCGCTCCGACTCCTCCGCCAGTGCCCCGACCGCGCCCGGCACCTCGTCCAGCATCCGCGCCGTGATGTCCCCGAGCCCGCGCAGCCCGTCCGGCGCCGGTACGGCGGTGAGCCGGGCCAGTACCTCCGCGAGGATGAGCACCGCCTCGCGCGCGTCCGCCACGGCCGACAGCGGGCGGCGCTCGTCCAGCCGCTCCAGCAGCAGCGTGCCGGTCACCGGGTCATGGCCGAGCAGCCCCACCGCACCGGCCCCCGCCGCGCCCCACACCCGCAGCGCGAGCGGCTCCCCCGCCGTCTCCTCGTCCGGGAGCTGAAGCTTCAGCGCGGCCGGGCACCCGTCCGCCTCCCGCACCACGGGCAGCACCAGTGCGCACATGCCGGACATCGACGCGCCGTCCCGCCGCAGCCCCCACTCCTCCAGGAAGCGGGCGGCCAGCCCCGGCAGCGCGGCGATGAACGCCCGCCCGGCCTCCCCGTTGTACGTGGACCGGGTATCGATCAGCTCATCCGGAATGTCGATCACGCTCCGGATCGTAGGCCGTGGGTCAATCGGGCATGCCCCGAAACCACAGGCCGGGCCACGGGCGGGCCGACGCCACCGGCACCACGGCCACCCCCGGCCCCGGCCCCGGCCCCACGAAAACCACCACCGCCCGCACCGCCCTCACCGCCGTCCGCCGCTGGGTCACCGGTGCCCCGGGCACGTACCTCTGGCTGGCGGTCCTCTTCGCCACCACCGTCGTCGTGCACCGGATGTCACCGGGTTTCGAGGAGGACTTCCTGCGCCGGCGCTCGACCAACATCCACGAGCTGTCGCAGAACCCGGTCCGGGTCCTCGTCTCCAGCGCCCTGTGGATCGACGGCGGCCGATGGCTCCCGTACGCCGTGCTGTTCACCGTCTTCCACGCCACCGCCGAACACTGGCTCGGCACCCTGCGCTGGCTCGGCGTGGCCGCCGCCGCCCACATCCTCGCCACCCTGGTCAGCGAGGGCGTCCTGGCCTGGGCGATCCGGCACGGGCACGCACCGCAGTCCGCGGTCAACACCCTGGACATCGGGGTCAGTTACGCGCTCGCTGGCGTCGTGGCCGTCCTCACCTACCGGGTCCCGCCGCCCTGGCGGCACGTGTACGCCTTCGCCGTCCTCGTCTTCTACGGCATCCCGCTCGTCACCGGCCGCACCTTCACCGACCTGGGCCACTTCACCGCCGTACTGATCGGCCTCGCCTGTTACCCGCTGACCCGCAACCCGCCGGGTTCGCGCACCGCGCACAAGACGAAAGCCCCGGTCGCGCAGTAACGTCCCGTCACACACAGTCTCGGCGCACAGCGGACACCTCAGGGGCATCATGAGCACCGTCAGTACCGTCAACGGCGGCATATCGTTCTGGTACGCGCAGGAGGGCACTCCAGCCCCCCGCGAACCCCTGCCCGGCGACGCGACCGCGGACGTCTGCATCGTCGGCGGCGGATACACCGGACTTTGGACGGCGTACTACCTCAAGAAGGCCGTCCCGTTCCTCAACATCACCGTGCTGGAAGCCAGGTTCTGCGGCTACGGCGCCTCCGGGCGCAACGGCGGCTGGCTCTACAACGGCATCGCGGGACGCGACCGGTACGCGAAGCTCCACGGCCACGACGCGGCGGTCCGGCTGCAGAAGGCGATGAACGACACCGTCGACGAGGTCATCAGCGTCGCCACCGACGAGAACATCGACGCCGACATCCACCGGGGCGGCGTCCTGGAAGTGGCCCACACCCCGGCGCAGCTCGCCCGCCTGAAGGACTTCCACTCCGTGGAGATCGCGTTCGGCGAGACGGACCGCGTGCTGCGCGGCGCCCGCGAGACCGCCGAACGCGTCAAGGTCACCGGGGCGGTCGGCTCCACCTGGACCCCGCACGGCGCGCGGCTGCACCCGGCCAAACTGGTCAAGGGGCTCGCCGGCACCGTGGAGGCCCTCGGCGTCACGATCCACGAGTCGACACCCGTCACCGAGATCAAGGCCAAGCACGCCATCACCCCGTACGGCACGGTCCGCGCGCCCTACATCCTGCGCTGCACCGAGGGCTACACGGCGAATCTCAAGGGCCAGAGACGCACCTGGCTCCCGATGAACTCCTCCATGATCGTCACCGAACCGCTGCCCGCGTCCGTCTGGGACACCATCGGCTGGGAGGGCCGCGAAACGCTGGGCGACCTGGCGCACGCGTACGTCTACGCCCAGCGCACCGCCGACGGCCGTATCGCTCTGGGCGGCCGGGGCGTGCCCTACCGCTACGGCTCCGCCGCGGCGCGTGCCGACGACACGGCCCGCACCCGGCCCGCCACCGTCGAGGCCCTCCGCGACCTCCTGGTCCGCTTCTTCCCCACCACGGCGGGCACCCGCATCGACCACACCTGGTCCGGCGTCCTCGGCGTCCCCCGCGACTGGTGCGCCACCGTCACCCTGGACCGCTCCACCGGCCTCGGCTGGGCGGGCGGCTACGTCGGCTCCGGCGTGGCCACCGCCAACCTCGCCGCCCGCACCCTGCGCGACCTGATCCAGCAGGACTCCGGCCAGGCGGGCCCCACCGAACTGACCGGCCTGCCCTGGGTCGGCCACAAGGTCCGCCGCTGGGAACCGGAACCCTTCCGGTGGCTCGGCGTCCACGGCATGTACGCCGCCTACCGCGCCGCCGACCGCCGGGAGTCGTCCTCCCCGCGGCTCGCCACCGACCCGCTCGCCAGGGCGGCGGACCGGATCGCGGGACGGGGCTGAGCCGTCCGCAAGTCCGCCCGGACCATCCGCACCGGACAGTGCGGGCCGCAGTCCGACGAGCCGTCACGGATCCCGCCCATCCGGCACGCGTCCCTCCCTACGGTCGCACTCGATGAGACACACGCCACTATGCCGCGTTTGCACATAACCCGCGTATGCAATTATTGTCGTCGCTCATAAGGCGCCACCGCAACACTCCCCCACGCGGCATCGAGAAGAGAACGTCATGCATTCCACCCCCACCCTCACCCTGAACAACGGCGTCACCATGCCGCAGCTCGGCTTCGGCGTCTTCCAGGTCCCCGACGAGGAGACCACCGCCGCCGTCGGCACCGCCCTCGAAGCCGGATACCGCAGCATCGACACCGCCGCGATCTACGGCAACGAGCGGGGCGTCGGCCGGGCACTCGCCGAGTCCGGCCTCGCCCGCGACGAACTGTTCGTCACCACCAAGCTCTGGAACGCCGACCAGGGCTACGACGCGGCACTCACCGCCTTCGACACCTCCCTGGACAAGCTGGGACTCGACCACGTCGACCTGTACCTGATCCACTGGCCGACCCCCGCCCGGGACCTCTACACCGACACCTGGCGCGCCTTCGAGAAGCTGCTCGCCGACGGCCGCACCCGGGCCATCGGCGTCTCCAACTTCCAGCCCGCGCACCTGGAGCGCCTGCTCGCCGACGCCTCGGTCGTCCCCGCGGTCAACCAGGTGGAGCTCCACCCGGGCCTCCAGCAGCGCGAACTGCGCGCATTCCACGCCCGCCACGGCATCGCCACCGAAGCCTGGAGCCCCCTCGCCCAGGGCGCCGTACTCCAGGACGAGGCGGTCACCTCGCTCGCCGCCCGGCACCACAGGAGCCCGGCCCAGATCGTCCTGCGCTGGCACCTCCAGCTCGGCAACGTGGTCATCCCCAAGTCGGTCACCGAGGCCCGCATCCGCGAGAACCTCGACATCTTCGACTTCGAGCTCTCCCCCCAGGACCTGGACACCCTCGCCACCCTGAACCGCGACATGCGCACCGGCCCGGACCCCGACACCCTCAACTGACACCACCGGCCCGACCACCACACACCGCACCCGCGCAACACAAAGGCCCAGCTCAGAGCACATCCGAGCTGGGCCTTCACCGAGCCCCCTGTCGGATTCGAACCGACGACCTACGCATTACAAGTGCGTTGCTCTGGCCAACTGAGCTAAGGAGGCGTGCCGGAGCAGTGTATCCAACGACGCGCGGGGACCGGACGGGATATTCCGGGTGACCAGGACTACTGACAGATTCGAAAACGCCAGGTAGCGTCACCTCGGGCCCACTCAAGTGGACCAGACCACTCCCTTACTCGGATCGTCCGGCACGTTCCTGCCGGTTGAGGAGAAGAATCAGCATGGCCAGTGTCACGTTCGACAAGGCGTCCCGCGTCTACCCCGGCTCCACGAAGCCGGCCGTGGACCAGCTCGAGATCGACATCGCGGACGGCGAGTTCCTCGTCCTCGTCGGTCCCTCCGGTTGTGGCAAGTCGACCTCCCTGCGCATGCTCGCGGGTCTTGAGGACGTCAACGGCGGCGCGATCCGCATCGGTGACCGCGATGTCACGCACCTGCCGCCCAAGGACCGGGACATCGCCATGGTGTTCCAGAACTACGCGCTCTACCCGCACATGTCCGTCGCGGACAACATGGGCTTCGCGCTCAAGATCGCCGGTGTGAACAAGACCGACATCCGGGCGAAGGTCGAAGAGGCCGCCAAGATGCTGGACCTCACCGACTACCTGGACCGCAAGCCGAAGGCGCTCTCCGGTGGTCAGCGTCAGCGTGTCGCGATGGGCCGTGCCATCGTGCGTGAGCCGCAGGTCTTCCTCATGGACGAGCCGCTGTCGAACCTCGACGCCAAGCTCCGTGTCTCGACCCGTACGCAGATCGCGTCGCTCCAGCGCCGCCTGGGCATCACCACCGTCTACGTCACCCACGACCAGGTCGAGGCCCTCACCATGGGCGACCGGGTCGCGGTCCTCAAGGACGGGCTGCTCCAGCAGGTCGACTCGCCGCGCAACATGTACGACCGCCCGGCGAACCTCTTCGTGGCCGGCTTCATCGGCTCCCCCGCCATGAACCTGATCGAGGTCCCGATCACCGACGGTGGCGTGAAGTTCGGCAACAGCGTCGTCCCGGTCTCCCGCGAGGCGCTCACCGCCGCCGCGGACCGCGGCGACACGACCGTCACGGTCGGCATCCGCCCCGAGCACTTCGACATCGTCGAGCACGGTGGCGCCGCCGCGAAGTCGCTGACCAAGGACTCCTCGGACGCCCCGGCCGGCCTGGCCGTCTCGGTCAACGTCGTCGAGGAGCTCGGCGCCGACGGCTTCGTCTACGGTGCCGCGCAGGTCGGTGGCGAGCACAAGGACCTGGTCGTCCGCGTCGGCGGCCGCGCCGTTCCGGAGAAGGGCACCGAGCTGCACGTCGTCCCGCGCCCGGACGAGCTGCACGTCTTCGCGACCTCGACCGGTGAGCGCCTCACCGGCTGATCACGCACGCCGTACGCACGGCCCCGCATCCTTCGAGGGTGCGGGGCCGTTCGCGTCGCACGCGGCGTGTTCACGTTTCGTTCGCGGATGGCTCGAAATACCCTGCCGGATGAGACATTTCACCCCGGTCCGTCAACCGTTAATTCGAATGACCATCTCGAACCATCCCTCACATGAGTGACGGAATGTCGTCAATTCATCACTCCCCGCTACGCTCGCCTGCGTGACCCACACCGCGCGCCGAATCGGCCGAACCCTCGCTCTCGTCCTGCCCGTCGTCATGGTTCTCTCAGGAACCCTCGCGGTGACCCGCGTGCCGTGGGCGGCGCAGAACAACGAATCCCCGTTGCTGGCCGCCGCCTCGGAGACCATCTCCAAGCGCGCCAAGCCGCGTGCCCCGCAGGACATCCTGCGCGACAGGCTGCTCGTGGAACTCCAGGAGGAGGACCCGGCCGCCGCGCTGACCGATCTCCAGCGCGCCGTCGAGCAGCGCCCCTCGCTCGCCCAGCACTGCATGTCCATCGCCAAGGCACTGGGCAAGGCGGCCGTCGAGCAGTACGGCCCGACGCGCGCCCACCGCTTCTCCCGCCCGGTCTGCGACACCTCGTTCGCCTCGGGTGTTGCACAGTTCAGCTGAGCCGGACCGTACGGGCACCGCATATCGTGCCTGGCATGCATACGTATCCGACGCAGGCAGTGATCCTGGCGGGTGGCCAGGGCTCGCGACTGCGCCCGTACACCGATGACCGCCCCAAGCCGATGGTCGAGATCCCCGGAACCGGGACCCCGATCATCGGCCATCAGCTTTCCTGGCTGGCCGCCGAGGGCGTCACCGACGCCGTGGTCTCGTGCGGCCATCTCGCCGAGGTGCTCCAGGAGTGGCTGGCCTCGGCCGATCTCCCGCTGCGCGTCACGACCGTCGTCGAGACGGAGCCGCTCGGCCGCGGCGGTGGCCTGAAGTACGCGGCGGCCCGGCTGCCCGATCCGGGGCAGCCGTGGTACGCCACCAACGGCGACATCTGGACGCGCTTCTCCCTGCGCGAGATGGCCGCCTTCCACGCCGAGCGCGACGCCACGGCGACCCTGGCGCTGGCCCGGCCCCGGATTCCCTGGGGCGCGGTGGAGACGGACGCGTTCGGGCACATCACGGACTTCATCGAGTCGCCGCCCTCGCCGTATCTGATCAACGCGGGTGTGTACGTCTTCTCGCCCGCGTTCACGGAGCTGCTGCCCGACCGGGGCGACCACGAGCGGACGACCTTCCCCCGGCTGGCCCGGGAGCGCAGCCTCGCCGGGTACCCGCTGCCGCACGGGGCCTACTGGCGGGCGATCGACACCGCGAAGGACCTCACCGAGGCCGCGAAGGAACTCGGCGCCCAGACGGGCTGACAGAGCCGCGGACGGGGTCGCGGGAGGCCGCGCACAGGCAGCGCAGAGGGCTGCGGGGAGGCCGCGCACAGGCAGCGCACAGACAGCGCGGAAGCAGCCGCGCGCAGGCCACGCAGAAGCGGCACAGAAGCAGCGCAGAATGCTGCGGGGGGCCGCGCACAGAGGGGCGGGCACAGAGAGCCGCGCACAGGGGCGGGCACCGGATTCGGTGCCCGCCCCCTCGCTCCGGCGCTGTCCGCCGTCCTGCCGGTGGGCAGTCCCGCCCGTCAGCCGAGCAGGCCGCCGATCGGGTTCCGGCCGGCGCCGCCCGAGCCGCCGCCGTCACCGCCGGACGAGCCGCCGCTGTCCGAACCGCCGCCGGTGGAGCCGCCGCCCGTCCCGGTGGGGCCGGAGGACGTCGGGCCCGCGCTGCTGGACGGGGGCTGCTGCGGGGTCGTCTGCTGCGGGGGCTGCTGGCCGGTGCCCTGGGTCTGGCTGGGCTGGGTGCCCGCCCCTGCCGTGTTCCCCGATTCGCGGGTGGTGTCCGTGCCCTGAGTGGACTCGTTGCTGGGCGGCGTCGAGGCGGCGCCGGAGTGGGTGGGCCGGGGGCGCCGCTCGTCCGGGGTGCGGGAGGCCTTCCGCTCGCCGGTGGACTCGCCGGGCAGCGGCATGCCGGGGAGCTGGTTGACCGGGTTGTCGTGGGGGCCCGGAACGGTCACGACCTCGGTGGAGCGTACGGCGCCGCCGAGCATCGAGCCGATCAGCAGGGTGAGGCCGACGACCACCGTGGCGACGACCGTGCCGCGGCGCAGCACACGACGGCGCAGGTCCCAGATCTCGGAGCGCGGGCCGAGCCTGCGCCAGGCCTCCCCGGCGAGGCGCGCGTCGGCGGAGTAGACGGGCGCGCCCGCGATGATCAGCGGGCTCCAGGCGGCCAGCATGATGATGTCGGGTGCGTCGTAGACGGCGACCGTGCGCCAGCTGACCGTGACCAGCAGGGCGGCGGAGAGCAGGGCACCGACGACGGCGGAGACGCGCTGCCAGAGGCCGAGGACGGTGAGGACACCCACGACCACCTGGAGGAAGGCGACGGTCAGGCCGGCGCCGACGGGGTGCGAGAGGGCGAAGTCGCGGAGGGGTTCGGCCAGGGCCCAGGGGTGCAGCGAGTTCAGCCACTTGACCATGGAACCGCGCTCGCCGCCGTCGAAGAAGACGGGGTCGCACAGCTTGCCCATGCCGGCGTAGATGGAGATGAACCCGAGCAGGACGCGCATCGGGAGCAGCACGACGCCCAGATTCATCCGGCGGCCGGGGTAATAGGCGTGCCGGACCGGGTCGTTGCCGTGGCGGCGGTCCCGGGCGGCGGGGCTCTCGTCGTACTCCTCGTCGTAGCTCCCGGGTCCGCCCGGCCCGTCCGGCCCGTCGTCGACCGGGTCAAACGCCCCGACGGCCTGCCGCATCGGCGGGAGCAGCGGCCCGTTGCCGCGTCCGGGCCGCAGCGGCGCGGTCAGTACGGGGTTGGGCTGGGTCTCGTCGAGGCGCGGGATGACCTGCGTCGCACCCGCGGCGCGACCGTCCCCGTACTCCCCGCCCAGCCCGCCGTCGAGCTGCCCGGCGGTGGAATTGCGTACGGCCTGGAGGAGACCGGTCGCACCCGGGTCGCCCGGGGCGGACCTCCCGCTCCAGACGACGGGCGCCCGCCGACGGCCGCCGGAGCCGCTCATGGCGGGAATGCGGGCCGTGCCCACGGGGGCACCGCGCAGCCGTGGGCGCTGGCCCGGGGCGAGCTGCACCCGGAAGCTGGCGTGGTTGACGATGACCTGCGCGGGGTCGCTGTCCACCTTGGTCATGCTCAGGGCGGGTTGCTCGTCGAACCGAGGCGTTCTGGTGTCCACACTCATCTAACCGAGTGATGTGTGGTTAGGACACTGCCTTGACAGCCCCGATGTGTCCGAGACCCGTCAAGATCGTGCCAAACTCGGGCATCTAGGAACTGTGTTCGGCGCGTCAGGCCCGAAGCGGCGCGTGGGACGGGATCACCGGCGCCGGGCCCGGCCCCGTGACACGTACGGGGCCGGAACCGTGGAACGCGGTGGGCTCACGCCCGGCGGCGCGCCACCTCGTACAGCACGATGCCTGCCGCGACACCGGCGTTCAGCGACTCGGCGCCGCCCGGCATCGAGATCCGGACCCGGTAGTCGCACGTCTCGCCGACGAGGCGGCCCAGGCCCTTGCCCTCGCTGCCGATCACGATGACGACCGGTCCGGCCAGCTGTTCCAGGTCCTCGACCGTGTGCTCACCGTCGGCCGCCAGACCCACGACGGTCAGGCCCGCCTTCTGGTAGCCCTCCAGGGCGCGGGTCAGGTTGGTGACGCGGGAGACCGGCGTACGGGCCGCCGTGCCGGCCGAGGACTTCCACGCACCGGCGGTCATGCCGGCCGCGCGGCGCTCGGGGACGACCACGCCGTGGCCGCCGAACGCGGAGACGGAGCGGACGATCGCACCGAGGTTGCGCGGGTCGGTGACACCGTCGAGGGCCACGATCAGCGGGTCCTCGTTGTTGTCGTACGCGGCCTTGGTGAGGTCCTCCGGGTGCGCGTACTCGTACGGCGGGACCTGGAGGACGAGGCCCTGATGGTTCAGGCCGTTCGTCATCCGGTCCAGCTCGGGGCGCGGGGCCTCCATCAGGTTGATGTTGCCGCGCTCGCCCGCGAGCTTGAGGCAGTCGCGGACCCGCTCGTCGTTGTCGATGTACTGCTGGACGTACAGGGTGACCGCGGGGACGCCGTCGCGCAGGGCCTCGTAGACCGGGTTGCGGCCGACCACCATCTCCGAGGTGCCCTTGACGCCACCGCGCCGGGGCGCGGGGCGGCGGGCGGCGGCCTGCTTGGCCTGGGCGTTGGCCACCCGGTTCTTCTTGTGTCCCTTGCGGGCGGAGGCGGGCGGCGTCGGTCCCTTGCCTTCGAGACCACGGCGTCGCTGGCCACCGCTGCCGACCTGCATGCCCTTCTTGTTGGACGTGCGGCGGTTCCTGCGCTGGCTGTTCCCGGCCATGACCTACCTGTTTCGTTGCTTCAGAAGTACGTACGTAATGAAAGTGTGCCGCCCGGACGGCCGGGCGGCACATTTGCGCCGGTCAGGCCGGTGCCGAGAGGGGGTGCTCAGCGCGGTCCGAGCGTCCACCGGGGGCCGCTGGGGCTGTCCTCGATGACGAGACCGGACTGGTTGAGCTGGTCGCGGATGGCGTCGGCGGCGGCCCAGTCCTTGCGGGCGCGCGCCGACTGGCGCTGGTCGAGAACGAGGCGTACGAGCGTGTCGACGACACCGTGCAGGTCCTCACCGCGGTCCGCCTCCCCCGCCCAGTGCGGGTCGAGCGGGTCGAGGCCGAGCACACCGAGCATGGCCCGGACCTCGGCGAGGCGGGCGACTGCGGCTTCCTTGTCGTCGGCGGCGAGGGCGGAATTGCCCTGCCGGACGGTGGTGTGGACGATCGCGAGCGCCTGCGGCACGCCCAGGTCGTCGTCCATCGCCTCGGCGAACGCGGGCGGCACCTCGGTGGCGGGGGGCACGGTCTCCCCGGCCTTCTCGGTGACCCGCTGGACGAAGCCCTCGATCCGCGCGAACGCGGACTCGGCCTCGCGCAGTGCCTCCTCGCTGTACTCGATCATCGACCGGTAGTGCGGGGTGCCGAGGTAGTAGCGCAGCACGATGGGGCGCCAGGCCTTGACCATCTCGCTGACCAGCACGGAGTTGCCCAGCGACTTCGACATCTTCTCGCCGGACATGGTGACCCAGCCGTTGTGCACCCAGTACTTGGCGAACTCGTCGCCGAAGGCCTTGGCCTGGGCGATCTCGTTCTCGTGGTGCGGGAAGATCAGGTCGATGCCGCCGCCGTGGATGTCGAAGGCGGCGCCGAGGTACTTGTGCGCCATCGCGGAGCACTCCAGGTGCCAGCCGGGACGGCCGCGGCCCCACGGGGTGGGCCAGCTGGGCTCGCCCGGCTTGGTCGCCTTCCACATGGCGAAGTCGCGCTGGTCGCGCTTGCCGGTCTCGCCCTCGCCGGTGGGCTGGCGCAGGTCGTCCAGGTCCTGGTTGGACAGCTCCAGGTAGCCGGGGAAGGACCGGACGTCGAAGTAGACGTTGCCGTCGGCCGCGTAGGCGTGACCGCGCTCGATCAGGCCGCTCATCATCTCGATCATCTCGGTGACATGACCGGTGGCGCGCGGTTCGTACGTGGGCGGGAGGCAGCCGAGCGCGTCGTAGCCGTCGTTGAACGCGCGCTCGTTCTCGTAGCCGATCGACCACCAGGGGCGGCCCTGCTCGGCCGACTTGTTGATGATCTTGTCGTCGATGTCGGTGACGTTCCGGATGAACGTGACGTCGTAGCCGCGGTAGGTGAACCAGCGGCGCATGATGTCGAAGTTCAGCCCCGACCGGATGTGCCCGATGTGGGGGGCCGCCTGCACAGTGGCGCCACAGAGGTAGATCGAGACACAGCCCGCTGTGAGCGGGACGAAGTCACGGATCTGCCGGGCGCTGGTGTCATGCAGGCGAATAGTCACGCCTCAAGGGTAGTAGGCCCGCACCAGTGCCCCGCGACCCCTTGGGGATCGCGGGGACAACTTTCTGATATTGGGATGTGCGCCGCCGGCCCGCGCGGACGGCCGGAGCGGGGTCCCGGCGGACTGCGGGGCTGTCGCCGGAGCGGGCCGCAGGACCACCGGACCCGGGCTCAGATGCGCCCGACGACCTTGCGCGGGGTGATCCGCACGACCACCCGCTGGGCGTCGTCGGCCGAGCTCGGGTTGAACTCCGCGTACTTCTTGCCGGTGTACTTCTGCGCGAGCTCGTTGATCAGCTCCTGGCCGCCCTCGGTGGTCACGGTCGCGGTGCCGCGGATCTCCGCGTACGTGTACGGGTTGTCGGCGGGCTGTACGACCACGGTGACGCGCGGGTCGCGGCGCAGGTTCTTCTCCTTGCGGCGGTCCACGGTCGTCGAGATCAGGACGTCGTCGCCGTCCCGCTTCACCCACACCGGCGAGAGCTGCGGGCTGCCGTCGGGCTGAATGGTGGCGATGGTGACGAAGACGGGCGTGTCGAGCAGGCTCTTGAGGTTCTCGGAGAGTTCGGCGGTCATGGCGTACGTCCTCCTGATGGGCTGGCTGTCTTTCCGCTCCTACCCGCCAACCACGGCCGGGCCGCACTGCTTCCCCTTCCGGCCCGCCGGAAGGGTGAATGCCAGGGGGCGCCGACCAGCGGAACGGCGGCGAGCACCGTCCACAGGACCGGTCCGGGCGCGCCGAGGAGGCTCCGGTGGCCGCGCCGCCGCCGAGGACCGCGAGCCCGGAGACGGAGGACGGCGCCCCGGTCGCGAGGCCGAGCCGCCGGTCGTCGACGAGATCGGGCACCAGCCCGGCGGGCGGGCGCGTTGGCGGTCTCGGTGAGCGCTCCGGCGCACAGTGCGCCGAGGACCAGGCCCAGCGGGAGCGTGACCACGCCGGTGCGGGGGCCGGCGCGGGCCGGGTGCGGATGGGGCGCTGCGGGCGCCAGTGCGGGGCCGGTGCAGGCCGGGTGCGGGTGGGGGCGCTGCGGGCGCCAGCCCGCCCCCGGTGCGGGCGCCGGTGCGCCGGGGGCGGGCGCCGGTGCGAGGACGGTGCGGGGCCGGTGCCTGTACGCGTCCGGCCCCGCGCCTGTCCGTCAGCCCGGCCCGCCCCCACCGGCCCACGAGCCCGCCCGCCTGCCCCTCAGCCCCTCAGCCCCTCAGCCCACGCGGTAGACCAGGGCTGTCGCGATCCCCGCGATCCCCTCGCCGCGCCCGGTGAAGCCGAGCCCGTCCGAGGTCGCGGCGGAGAGCGAGAGGGGCGCGCCCACGGCGGCGGACAGCACCTTCTGCGCCTCCTCGCGCCGTTTGCCGATCTTCGGCCGTACGCCGACAACCTGGACGGCCACGTTGCCGATCTCGAAGCCCTCTGACCGGACGATCCGGGCCGCCTCCGTGAGCAGCGTGACTCCGGAAGCACCGGACCACTCGGGCCGCCCCGTACCGAAGTGCTGCCCGAGGTCACCGAGGCCGGCGGCCGAGAAGAGCGCGTTGCACGCGGCGTGCGCGACCACGTCGGCGTCGGAGTGCCCGGCGAGACCGGGACCCTCGCCCTCCCACTTCAGGCCCGCGCACCACAGCTCGCGGCCCTCTTCGAAGGCATGGATGTCGGTACCGATCCCGACGAGCGGAATGACGGGGGCCGCGGGTGCGCCCCCGGTGTTCTCAGAAACCATCGTTCGCCCTCCGGCGTGCGAGTACCGCCTCGGCCAGCACCAGATCGAGCGGCCGGGTCACCTTGAATGCCTCTTCGTGCCCGGGAACGACGACGACCGGCGCCCCGAGCTGTTCCACCATGCCCGCGTCGTCGGTAGCCCCCTCACCGTCCACGGCGACCGCCGCGTGCGCCCGCACCAGGGTGTCCCGGTCGAAGCCCTGCGGCGTCTGCACGGCACGCAGTCTGGCGCGTACGGGGGTCGAGAGCACCGGCTCCGGCTCCCCCGGTCTTCCGGGCTCGACCTCCTTGACGGTGTCGGCGAGCGGGAGCGCGGGGACGACGGCGGGCGCCCCGTCGCGTACGGCCTCGACGACCGAGTCCACCGTGTCGACCGGCACCAGGGGGCGGGCCGCGTCATGGACCAGGACGATGGAGATGTCCTCGGGCAGAGCGGCGAGGCCGAGTGCCACGGACTGCTGCCGGGTCTCGCCGCCCGGCACCACCAGATAATCGGTGCGCTCGGGCAGGGCGTGCGCGTCGAGCAGATTCTTGACCTCGGGCGCGCCGTCCGGTGGCGCGACGACCACGACCAGGGAGATGGCGCGGGAGGCGGCCATCGCGCGGACCGCGTGAATCAGCATGGGCGTACCGCTGAGCGCGCGGAGCGCCTTGGGCGCCCCCGGGCCGAGCCGCACGCCCCGGCCGGCTGCGGGAATCACCGCGGCGGTGCGGTGCTGGCGCGATTCATCGGGCGGCGGTGACATGGATGACATCGGTTGTACTCCGAAGCTTCGGCAGGTTTGTTTCCACGGCCGACATGGGTATGGCCCCAGCGAGCCGGGCGTGACGACCTGACTTGAACCGGGCCCCTTCCGTGACACCCGGTCGAGTCGGTCGCCGTGCGGCTCGGGATCGGCTACTGGGGGACGGTAGCCGGGAACAACTGGCGGGGGCGGACCAGCACAGCCTTTGCCTCCGACATGGCCGAATTGCGCGGTAGCGGTTTGGCCAAAAAGAGAAGGCGCACCGGTTCAGGATCGGTCGGCTCATGAACGGCACTCATGAACGGCAGGCGCCCGCGGACCGCGCAGCTCCGGAATACGCCCGGGTAACCATGGGGAATACGCATGGGTAACCGCGCCGGAACATGCCGCAGCGCCCGCTGACCAGCCGTTGAAACGGCTGGTCAGCGGGCGCCGCTGCACATTCTTACGACCGGTGTGATCCGATCCGGTTCAGGACGCGAGGACCTCGTCGAGCAGAGCCTCGGCCTTGTCCTCGTTGGTGTTCTCCGCGAGTGCGAGCTCGCTCACCAGGATCTGGCGGGCCTTGGCGAGCATGCGCTTTTCACCTGCGGAGAGTCCGCGCTCACGCTCGCGACGCCACAGGTCGCGCACCACTTCGGCGACCTTGATGACATCGCCGGAGGCGAGCTTTTCGAGATTTGCCTTGTAGCGACGGGACCAGTTCGTCGGCTCTTCGGCGTACGGCGCGCGCAGCACCTCGAAGACCCGGTCCAGCCCGTCCTGCCCGACCACGTCGCGCACACCCACGAACTCCGCATTGTCCGCCGGCACACGAACCGTCAAGTCGCCCTGGGCGACCTTGAGCACCAAGTAGGTCTTGTCCACGCCTTTGATCTGGCGAGTTTCGATAGCCTCGATCAGCGCGGCCCCGTGATGGGGATAGACCACGGTGTCGCCAACCTTGAACGTCATGTGACAGGTACCCCTTCCGTGGCTATCCAGAGTAACACGAGAACCGCATCTCCTGAATGGCGTTTTCGCAGGTCAGGGCATATCTCGGGGCTTGACAACAGCAACACGAACGTGCTGCGGAAGGCTTCCGGAACCCGGTATTCGCAGGTCGGAGCCACTGTGCAGCCGACGCGAAACACACGCGTCACACCCGCCGAGACCCCCTCCGAACGGGTTGAACGTCCCGTTTTGCCGGGTTCCGGGTAGTGAACTTTACGTACTCCGTTCGGACATCGATCACCCGTCCGGACCTAAGGGGTGATCGTCAATGAATTTGATCAACGGCGGCCCCTCGCGCGGATTATGTGTAAGGAATACGCCACGGTCCGGGAAATTGATCACCCCCGTAATGTGAACAGCCCGCGAATCCCCGCGGCGCCCGCGGAACAGCCCGGAGTGTTCCCGTAGCCACTCCCCCGAGTCGCGCGGAGCGGCCCGCGCGGGCATGCGGGTGACGCGCGCAGGGGGCGCGGGCCGGCACGGGCGGGGCACGTGGGGCCAGGGGTCGCTGGGGCGTCTCGGCGGGCGCCCGGGGGCGTCGCGACGGGCGTCTCGGCGGGCGTCGCGACGGGCGGGATTCCGTTCGGACAGGGCCCAGGGGGCGGGTCGGGTGCGGGGCGGGAGCGGCGGCTCGGTAGCCTGAGTTCGCTGACACACACTTAGGGCGGCTTTACACCGCCCGCGCTGGGGTCCGCAGAGTCCGAAGTCCGCAGTCCGACACGTTCAAGGAGTTGCCGCCGCCGTGAGCCGCAGCCTTCGACACGGCGCTCTCGCCGCCACTGCCATCGTGTTCTCGATCGCCTCGATGTCCGCGTGCAGCGCGGGCAACGACGCGCAGACACTCCAGGTCAGGCCGGACAACGCGGCCACCTCGGTCGACAACATCAAGATCCAGAACGCGAACGTCATCACGCAGCCCGAGCACGGCGCCGAAGGCCCTGCCGTGGTCTCGGCGACGCTGTTCAACGACGGCGACAAGCGCGAGATCCTGGAGACCATCACGCTGCCGGGCTCCAACGCCGAGGTGAAGCTGCACGCCGCCGAGGGCAAGGGCCCGATCATCGTCCCGGCGGGTGGCCGGGTCATCATCGGCGGCAAGGGCAACGCCGCCGCCGTGATCGAGAACGGCCGCGAGGCCACCCGCAACGGCAACGTCCAGCAGGTCGTCTTCAAGCTCAGCCGCACCGGCGACATCGGGCTCGGCGCCACCGTCGTACCGGCGACCAGCTTCTTCGAGGAGTTCGGCCCGAGCTCGCTGCCCGAGCTGCCGTCGCCGAAGCCGGCGCAGACGTCCCCGACGCCGTCCGGCGAGAGCTCGCAGACCCCGGGCGAGACCTCGGACAGCCCGTCCGGCACGCCGGCCTCGGGCACTCCGTCGGACTCCACCACCGCCTCGTAGGTCCGCGGGCGGCCGGAACACCGGCACACACATGCGAAGGGGGCGCCTCCCGGCCGGGAGGCGCCCCCTTCGCATGTCACCACGCGTCACTCGTCACGTGTCACACATCGTGCGTGCCGGACGTGCGGCGTCGGAAGCCGGATGCGCAGAGCCGGACGCCGGACGCCTGACGCCGGTTTACGGCTCGAACTTGTACCCCAGGCCCCGCACCGTCACCAGGTAGCGCGGCGCCCCCGGGTCGGGCTCGATCTTGGCGCGGAGGCGCTTCACGTGGACGTCGAGGGTCTTGGTGTCACCCACGTAGTCCGCGCCCCAGACCCGGTCGATCAGCTGCATACGGGTCAGCACACGGCCCGCGTTGCGCAGCAGCATCTCCAGGAGGTCGAACTCCTTGAGCGGAAGGTCGACCTTGCCGCCGGAGACCGTGACGACGTGGCGGTCCACGTCCATCCGGACCGGGCCGGCCTCCAGAGCCGCCGGGGTGACCTCCTCCGGCTCACCGCGGCGGCGCAGCACCGCGCGGATGCGGGCGACCAGCTCCCGCGAGGAGAAGGGCTTGGTCACGTAGTCGTCGGCTCCTATTTCCAGCCCGACGACCTTGTCGATCTCGCTGTCCTTGGCGGTGACCATGATCACCGGGACGTTGGAACGGCCGCGCAGCTGGCGGCAGACCTCGGTGCCGGGCAGACCCGGCAGCATCAGGTCGAGCAGGACGAGGTCGGCGCCGTTGCGCTCGAACTCGTCGAGACCGTCGGGGCCGGTGGCCGCCACGGCCACCTCGAAGCCTTCCTTGCGCAGCATGTAGGACAGGGCGTCGCTGAAGGATTCCTCATCCTCGACGACAAGCACTCGGGTCACGGAAGAGCCTCCGGGGCGGGGAATGGTTCATAGGTATCGGTCTCGTACGAGCCCTCGTCGTCACCGTTGACGATAAGCGGCCCGCCGGTGGTGCGCTCCCGCACGACGCCCGACTCGGGCAGTCGCAGGGTGAAGGTGGAGCCCTGTCCCTCGGAGCTCCAGACGGTGACCTCCCCGCCGTGCGAGGCGGCCACGTGCTTGACGATGGCGAGGCCGAGACCGGTGCCACCGGTGGCCCGCGAGCGGGCCGGGTCGACGCGGTAGAACCGCTCGAAGACCCTCTCGCGGTCCTTCTCCGAGATGCCGATGCCCTGGTCGGTCACGGCTATCTCGATGAGGTCCCCGCCGGGCGCGGCGATGCGGCGGGCGGCGATGCCGACGCGGGTGCGGGCGGGGCTGTAGTTGACGGCGTTCTCGACGAGATTGCCGAGCGCCGCGGCGAGCTGGCCGCGGTTCCCCCAGATGAAGAGATCCGCGGTGCCGCCCGAGGCCATGGTGATCTGCTTCGAGCCCGCCTGCTGGCGGCAGCGGTCGACGGCCTCGGCGACGAGCTCGTCCACCCGGACCGGTTCGGCGTCCTCCAGCGGGTCGTCGTTCTGCACCCGGGAGAGGTCGATCAGTTCCTGTACGAGGTTGGTCAGCCGGGTCGCCTCGATCTGCATCCGGCCGGCGAACCGCTCCACGGCCTCCGGGTCGTCGGAAGCGTCCATGACGGCTTCGGAGAGCAGCGAGAGCGCCCCGGTCGGCGTCTTGAGCTCATGGCTGACGTTGGCGACGAAGTCGCGCCGTACCGCCTCTATGCGGCGGGCCTCGGTGAGGTCCTCCACCAGGAGCAGCACCAGCCGGGAGCCCAGCGGGGCGACCCGGGCGGAGACGGCGAGCGCCTCGCCCCGGCCCGTACCGCGCCGGGGCAGATCCAGCTCGACCTGTCGTATCTCCCCGTCGCGCCGGGTGTCCCTGGCCATGTGGAGCATCGCCTCGACGGCCAGGCGCCCGCCCCTGACCAGGCCCAGCGCATACGCCGCGGAGCTGGCCTTGACCACGCTGTCGCTCTCGTCGAGGACGACGGCGGAAGAGCTGAGCACGGAGAGGACCGTGTCCACTCCCGGGGGCAGCGCCGCGTTGCCGTCGGGCCGCAGGGACGTACGCGTGGGCCGTTTCAGGTCGCGTTCGCTCCAGCGGAACGCCAGCATGGCGATCACACCGGTACACAGCCCGGCGATCGCTGCAGCTGCGGCGACCGCCGCGTTCACGTCCATGCTTCAAGGTTATGCGGGTGCGCCGACACTCTCCCAGCCATCCGGGTGCCATCTCGAACACTCGTCGCCCAGAGTTCACCGAGGAGCAAGTACCGGTTCACTTCGGGTGCCGGATCCGGACGCGTTGCGCACGCACCGTGGGAGCGTGGGGGACGGCCCAGAGCCCGGCCCCAGGACGGTCCAAGAAACTGGAGAGACTTCAATGCGCGACGCTTACCACGAGGAACTCGATTCCATCGGCGAAGGCCTGGTCGAGATGGCCCGGCTCGTCGGGTCGGCCATCGGGCGGGCCACCACGTCCATGCTCGACGCCGACCTCAAGCTCGCGGAGAGCGTGATCGCCGCCGACCAGAAGGTCGACGACCTCCAGCACGACCTGGAGGCACGTGCCATCGCCCTGCTCGCCCGCCAGCAGCCCGTGGCCACGGATCTGCGGATCGTGGTCACCTCGCTGCGGATGAGCGCGGACCTGGAGCGCTCGGGCGACCTCGCCCAGCACGTCGCCAAGCTGGCCCGGCTGCGCTTCCCGCAGTCCGCGGTACCGCACGACCTGCACGCCACGATCCTGGAGATGGGCCAGCTCGCACAGCGGCTGATGGCCAAGGCCGCCGAGGTCATCATCACCAAGGACGTCGACCTGGCGCTCCAGCTGGAGCAGGACGACGACGAGATGGACCTGCTGCACCGCACCCTGTTCCAGCACCTGATGGACGACCGCTGGAAGCACGGCATCGAGACGGCCGTCGACGTGACGCTGCTCGGCCGCTACTACGAGCGTTTCGCCGACCACGCGGTGTCGGTCGCCAAGCGCGTCGTCTACCTGGTGACGGGCGAGCACGCGGACGAGATCCAGGCGGCGGCCCCGGTGGACGGCGTGTAGGACCGAGCGACAGGTGTACGGGGACGGGGGGAAGCGACGGGGCGCTGCGGGGTACGACGGGGTACGGGCGGGGCGCCTCCGGGGTGGCCGGGGCGCCTCCGGCGTGCGATGGTCGCACGTTTGTTCCTGCGCGTATGCGCCGTTGATGCGCCTGCCGGGGTGGGCATGCAATGGGGTGGGGGCGGCACGCCATGCCGTACGTCCCCGGCGTGCGCACCTGGCGTACGTCCCCGGCGGCGCTCCTGACCGTGCGCCGCCCAGCGGTACGCCCTGAGGAGGAACCATGGCCGATTCCCCCACGACCGAACCCCAGCAGGAGACACCGACCGATGTGGTGCGCCTGACCGTGCTCGGCGCCTGCGGCTGCGGCTCGGGCTGCGGGTGCGGCTGCCAGTCCGGCGGCCCGTGCCAGTGCGGCGGCTGCTCCGGCTGAGCCGGCGCGGCGACGGGTGCCGTGCGGCGGAACCTCCGCCGCGCGGCACGGTCGTGCGTACCGGCTACCGCCTTCAGGCCTTCTTCCCGGCCGCCAGGTCCTTGGCCGCTCCCCCGGCGGGCGCGGCCCCGGCATCCTTACCCCCCGCGGGCACCGGACCCGCGGGCACCGAACCGGCGACCACCACTCCGGTGGGCGCGGTCCCGGCCGAGGACTCCCCGGCGGGCACCGGCGCCGCGGGAACCGCGCTGCCCGCCGACCCCGGAAGGTTCCGCATCAGCAGCCAGTAGCCGAAGGCGGCCACCGTGCCCAGCACCGCGCAGGTTCCCCACAGCCAGGCGGCGCCGTAGTGGTCGATCACGACGCCCGACATCAGCGGGGCGATGAGCGCGGCCACGGCCCACGACATCGTGTACATGCCCTGGTAGCGGCCGCGCCCCTGAGCCGGTGACAGCTGCACGATCAGGCCGGTCTGGATCGGGGCGTTGACGATTTCGGCGAGGGTCCAGACACACACCGTCAGCGCGTACACCCCGACCGACCCCGCGAAGGCGGTCAGCCCGAACCCGTACCCCGCCAGCAGCGCGGAGATGATCAGCAGGCGGCGCGGGTCGCGATGCTCGATGAAACGGGTGACGGGGATCTGGAGCACGACGATCAGCACACCGTTGACGGCGATGGCCGTACCGAAGTCGGAGCTGGAGAGCCCGTCCGCACCCATCGCCACGGGCAGGCCCACGTACCCCTGCTGGAAGATCAGCGAGACGAGGAACGACAGCCCGACGACACCCATGAACCGCCCGTCGCGCAGGACGGTCCCGATCCGCACGCCGTCGTCCTTCCCCGCCTTCCCCCCGCCGGCCACCGGTGCCTGCTCCGGCCGGGATTCCGGCACCTTCAGGAACACCACGACGGCGCAGAACAGAGTCATCGCGGCCTCGCCGATGAAGCCCGCGAGGTAGCTGTACTCGGCGATGAACCCGGCCCCGGCGGAGGAGACCGCGAAGCCGAGGTTGATGGCCCAGTAGTTGAGCGAGAAGGCCCGCACCCGGTCCTCGGGCCGGACGATGTCGGCCATCATCGCCTGCACGGCGGGGCGCGAGGCGTTGCTCGCCATGCCGACCACGAACGCGACGGCGGCGATCGCGAACGGGTGCTCCATGAATCCGAGCACCGCCACGGACACCGCCGTCGAGGTCTGGGCGATCAGCATGGTGGGCCGCCGCCCGAGCCGGTCCGTCATCACTCCGGCGCCGAGCGAGGAAACCACCCCGCCGAGCCCGTGCAGCGCGGCGACGAGCCCGGCGTACGAGGCCGAGTAGCCGCGGTCCATCGTCAGGTAGAGCGCCATGAACGTGGCGACGAACGCCCCGAGCCGGTTGACCAGGGTGCTGGTCCACAGCCACCAGAACTCCCTGGGGAGCCCGGACACGGTCTCGTGTGCGGCTCTTCTGAAACCGGCGACAGACATGCGGGTTCCCCCCGGGGACGTACGGAACAGGGGCCGCCGGTAAGAGCCCCGGAAGCAATCCGAACATTACGAAGGGCGGGTTCCCGGTCGCCACTCGATTGACGCCGACCGTCAAACGTCGCACCGCCCGGCCCGCTGCCGCGGCCACCGCACCCCGGGCCCGGCACCCCGGCCCGCCACCCCGGCCGGCGTCCGCTGTCCGCCCTGTGGCCGGGCGCGCTGAGGCTGCGGGGGTTCGATTACGCTCGGACTCATGGCCGACGCACCGTACAAGCTGATCCTCCTCCGCCACGGCGAGAGCGAATGGAACGCGAAGAACCTGTTCACCGGTTGGGTGGACGTCAACCTCACCGAGAAGGGCGAGAAGGAGGCAGTCCGCGGCGGTGAGCTGCTCAAGGACGCCGGTCTGCTCCCCGATGTCCTGCACACCTCGCTCCAGCGCCGCGCGATCCGCACCGCCCAGCTGGCCCTGGAGTCGGCGGACCGTCACTGGATCCCGGTCCACCGCTCCTGGCGCCTGAACGAGCGCCACTACGGCGCCCTCCAGGGCAAGGACAAGGCGCAGACGCTCGCCGAGTTCGGCGAGGAGCAGTTCATGCTCTGGCGCCGCTCGTACGACACCCCGCCGCCGGCCCTTGAGGACGGCACCGAGTTCTCGCAGAGCGACGACCCGCGCTACGCGACGATCCCGCCGGAGCTGCGCCCGCGCACCGAGTGCCTCAAGGACGTCGTCGTCCGCATGCTGCCGTACTGGTACGACGGCATCGTCCCGGACCTGCTCGCCGGCAGGACCGTCCTGGTCGCCGCCCACGGCAACAGCCTCCGCGGCCTGGTCAAGCACCTGGACGGCATCTCCGACGAGGACATCTCGGGCCTCAACATCCCGACCGGCATCCCGCTCGCGTACGAACTGGACGCCGACTTCCGCCCGCTGAAGCCGGGCGGCACGTACCTCGACCCGGACGCGGCGAAGGCCGCCATCGAGGCCGTGAAGAACCAGGGCAAGAAGAAGTAGGACCGCTCGATCAGGCCCCTGGTCCCGCACCGTCGGTGCGGGACCAGGGGCCTCCGTGCGTTCCGGGCCCGTCCCGGTCCGCCGGGCGGCCGACGGACCGGAACGGGCGCGGGGCGGGGGCGGGCGTGGGTGAAGTCTCCGCTCCGGCGGCGCCGGACAACCGCGTGGTGAACCGTTGGCCAACGCCGTACGCTGCCCTTGATCGACCAAGGAATCCCGTGGGGGGACGTTCATGCGCACAACCACTCGTATCGCTCTGCTCGGCACCGCCTTCGCGCTGGTCGCCGGTGCGGTCGGTGCCACCTCCGCCCAGGCGGCGGACGGCGGCAGCGGTGACATCACGCTCGACAAGGTCGTCATCAACGGCGGCAAGCCGGTCGTGGTCGGCACCACCAAGGTGGTGTCCGCCAAGGTCTCGGTGACCGCCTCGGACAACTCGGGCATCGCCAGGACCACGTACCTCAGTGCCTTCGGTCCGACGCCCAACTACGCCCAGATCTGGGACGACGAGATCACGTGCGTCAAGGCGAGCGCCACCACCTCGACCTGCACGGGCACGCTGACGTTCGACCCGCGGGCGTCGACCGGGTTCATCGGCAACAGCGCGGCGGCCACCTGGAAGCTCGGCACGCTGGTCTCCGCCAACGACGCCAACTACATCCACCGGGACGCGGCCACCACGTTCAAGGTGCAGCGCAACTCGCGGCTCACCGCGAACGCCTCGCCCGAGCCCGTCAAGAAGGGCAAGACCCTCACCGTCACCGGTCTGCTGTCCCGGGCCAACTGGGACACCCACACGTACAAGGGCTACACCAAGCAGAAGGTGACGCTGCAGTACCGCAAGAGGACCTCCACCACGTACACCGACGTCAAGACGGTCACGTCGTCCTCGACGGGCTCTCTGAAGACCACGGTCACCGCGTCCGCGGACGGCTACTACCGCTACAAGTTCGCAGGCACCTCGACCACCCCGGCCGTGACCTCCGCCGGCGACTTCGTGGACGTCAAGTAGTCGCGGGACAGGGGCTCTTCCTACGGCGCCGCCGCGGCCGGTCCTCCCGGCAGCGGCGGCGCCGCCCTGTCTACCACTCCCGCCACTCGTCCGTGATCTCGTACCGGTCCATCCCGTTGCGTTCGGCCAGTGCCGTCACATCGACACCGTTCTCCGTGAGGGTCGCGTCGATGTACTCGCAGAGCAGTTCGCGCTCGCCCGTCTCGTAACCCGCCCCGCCGTGGGCCTCGTTGACCGCGTTCAGAGCGAGGACCACGCGCTCGACCGCGGAGAGGATCTCGTCGTCCGAGGGCGCGCCCAGGGCGCTCATCCCGGCCTCGAAGGAGCCGAGCGTCTCGTCCGTCGCGGTCACGAGGGAGTCGGGGAACAACTGTGTCGTGAAGGCGCGTTCCGGAGTCAGGGTGCCGGCCGCCAGCCCGGCCGCCTCCTCGGTCAGTTGTCGGCGCCAGAGGTCGCTCGGTTTCTCAGCCATACCGGAAATGTACGGGCACCCACTGACAGCCGGAGCACGTTCCCCCGCCGTCCGGCCGGGTGTCACCGGCACCCGATAGCGTGTCCCCACTCCCGTGCTCAGCGAGCACCGGAGCGGGCCAACCGGGCGTCAAGGGCAAGGAGATCGGGGAGATCAGTCATGGGCGAGTCCCTGAAGACCTTCGTCGGCGGCACCGAAGTCGAGGTGCCCAACAGCATTCCGGACATCCGGGCCACCCTGCCCGAGGAGAGACGCGAAGAGTTCGACCGCGCCATCAACGAGGCGGGTGTGCACGAGATCCAGGCCGTGATGCGGCACTGGATGCTGGAGGCCGTGCCCGATCCCGAGGCCGAACGGATCCTGGACCGGCTGGCGCAGGACGAGGCCGAGAGGCGGAGCGTAGCTTGAGCTTCCGCATTTCCTACGCACCGCCCGCCGACGACACCCTGGCCAAAATGCGGGACGGCGAGTCCTTCCGGGACGAGATGGCCCGCACCCTGGGGAGCGATCCGTACGGACACGGGTCGTCCGCCGTCAAGAGCGAGCACGACCGGCGCGAGGCAACGGTCTTCGGCGCCATCGTCCTCTACTACGTCTCCGGTTCCGTGCTCACCGTCACCGTCGTCCGGCTCGTGCCGCTGCCCTGATGCGACGTCAGGACAGCGGCACGGGGCGCACCCCCCCGTCCCGGGTCAGGAGAGCTTTGCCGCCTGCGCGGTCACGATCGCGGTCGGCAGCTCGAAGCCCTCGGCCTTGCCACCCGTCGCGGCCAGGTTGAAGGAGACGAACGTCGCGAACGTGCCCGACCGGCGCATCGCCACCAGCTTGAACGGGATCTGCTTGCCCTCGCTCTCGCTCGTCACCGTCCAGCCGATGGCCTCGTCGCCGCCGGTCACCTTCTCCTCGGAGAGCCGGGCGATCTTCTGCGTGTCCCCGTCCATCGTGATGCTGAACCCGCCGTCGCACTTGGCCGCGGACTCGCGCACGGCCGCCAGGGTCTCCGGTGCCCCCTGGCCTTCGTACGAGGAGAGGGAGACCAGCGTGGAGGTCAGGTCGAAGGCCGCGGCGAACGCGTCCTCGGCCTCGCCCTCCGGCATCTCGGCGAGGTCTTCGAGCGAGGTGCCCTTGTCGGTCTTCTTGGGCTCGCTGACAGCGGTGCGCTGGGTGCGCGCGACCGGCTCGCCCTGTTCGACGCCGAGGTAGGCGTGGGCGAAGGGCTCGCACTCCTTCTTGTCGACCGTGACGCTGCCCGCCTTGACCTGGTCGTCGGGACCCGCCTGGGCGATCTTGTTGCCCTTGACGTCGCCCTGGACCAGGGAGGCCTTCTTCAGTTCCGCGGCGGTCAGGGTCCGCACCGCGGGCTTCTGCCCGGCACCGTCCCCGGCCACGGCACTGCTCGCGCCGCCGTCCTTGCCGTCCGAGCCGCCGCATGCCGTGGCCAGCAGGGCCAGGGACGCCACGGAAGCGACAAGGGCGGTACGGCGTACAGCGGTGGCGCGCATGGTTCATCTCTCCGTCTCGTGGAGCAGCGGCACTGCCCCGCGCGGCAGTTCGTCACGCCACCGGGACGAGCCGTCGCAGTACGCCACAGCCTACGATCGGACACCTGTCCGAACATCGGAATATCCGCCCACCCGGCGCTATCGTGATTCTGCTGTGATCGGCTTGTGAAGGCGCCGTGTGCCCCGCTCGTCACCCGTCACCTGTCACCGGTCCTCCGCCGGTCGCCGGTCTCCGGTCGCCGGTCTCCGGTCGCCGGTCGCCGGTCGCCGGTCGCCGGTCGCCGGTCGCCGGTCGCCGCCCACGCTCCACCCCGTACACGCCCGGTCGGTTCCGCCGGCGAGACCGTCAGGTGGCGGACGGGCGTTGGATCAGGTGGGTGAACGCGTCGAGATTCCGCGTGGACTCGCCGCGCGACACCCGCCAGGCGTACTCCTTGCGGATCGCGCTGGCGAAGCCCAGCTCCAGCAGCGTGTTGAACGAACCGTCCGCCGCTTCGAGGACGGTGCCCAGCAGCCGGTCCAGCTCCTGCGGTGTGACCACGGAGAGGGGAAGCTTGCCGACCAGATAGATGTCGCCGAGCGGGTCGATCGCGTAACTCACGCCGAAGAGGCGCAGATTGCGCTCCAGCAGCCAGCGGTGCACGGCCGCGTCGTTCTCGTCCGGGTGCCGGACGACGAACGCGTTGAGGGAGAGGGAGTGCTTCCCGACGAGCAGGGAACAGGTGGTGGACAGCTTGCGGGTGCCTGGCAGTTTCACCACGTAACTGCCGGATCCCGGGCTCTCCCATTCGAGCCCGGCCTCGTTCAGGGTCGCCTCGATGACCTGCGCCGCTGCTGTTTCGTCGGGTACGTCAGCCATGGGGCGAGCGTACGACAGAGGCGACGGGCGCACGCATCTCGTACGCCCGTCGGAAGCGGCCCCGGCCCGGCAGGCCGGGGCCTCGGGCGTGGAAGGTCCGGCCCCGCCCCCGTAGGTCCGGTCCTCAGCCGCAGTGGGTCCCGACCCGGAAGGTCCGGCGCTCAGCCGTGGTGGGTCCGGGCCCGTCGACGGTGGTCGCACATCGCGGCCGTGTACACATCGGCCGTCGCCGAAGCCGCCGTGTCCCAGCCGAACGACTGGGCGTGCGCGGCGGCCGCCGCACCCATCCGGTCGACCAGTCCGGGCGCGTCCGCGAACCGGCCGATCGCCCGCGCGTACGCCTCCGGATCGTGCCCCGGGATCAGAAAACCGCTGACCCCGTCCCGCACCGCCACCGGAAGGCCTCCCACCGCCGCCGCGACGACCGGGGTGCCGGCCGCCTGGGCCTCTATGGCGACCAGGCCGAAGGACTCGCTGTACGAGGGCATGACCAGCACGGACGCGGCCCGGAACCAGTCGGCGAGCTGGTCCTGCCCGACCGGCGGGTGGAACCGTACGACATCGGCGATGCCCAGGCGCGCGGCCAGCTTCTGCAGACCTTCCGGCTTGGCGAGCCCGCTGCCGCTGGGACCGCCGACGACGGGCACCATGATCCGGGTGCGCAGTGAGGGCTCGTGGTCCAGGAGCACGGCCACCGCGCGCAGCAGGACATCGGGGGCCTTGAGCGGCTGGATACGGCCCGCGAAGAGCGGGATCAGGGCGTCCTGCGGCAGACCGAGGCGGGCGCGGGCGGCGGCCCGCCCGTCCGCCGGACGGAAGCGCTCCAGATTGACCCCGGGGTGCACGACGGCGACGGCCGCCGGGTCGGCCTCGTAGAAGCGGACGAGTGCGTCGGCCTCCTCCGCGGTGTTGGCGATCAGCCGGTCGGAGGCGCGGACGATCTGGGTCTCGCCGATGACCCGGGCGGCCGGCTCGGGGGTGTCGCCCTCGGCGAGCGCGGCGTTCTTGACCTTCGCCATGGTGTGCATGGCGTGGACGAGCGGGACGCCCCAGCGCTGGGCGGCGAGCCAGCCGACCTGGCCGGAGAGCCAGTAGTGGGAGTGGACGAGGTCGTAGTGGCCGGGGCGCTGACCGGCCCATGCCTGCATCACACCGTGTGTGAAGGCACAGAGCTGGGCGGGCAGGTCCTCCTTGGCCAGACCCTCGTACGGACCCGCGTCGACGTGCCGGACCAGGACACCGGGCGCCAGCTCGACCGCCGGGGGCAGGGAGCCGGTGGTGGCCCGGGTGAAGATCTCGACCTCGATGTCGATCGCGGCGAGGCGCTTGGCCAGCTCCACGATGTAGACGTTCATCCCGCCCGCGTCGCCGGTACCCGGCTGGTGGAGCGGGGACGTGTGTACGGAGAGCATCGCGATACGGCGCGGCTTGCGGTGCGATCCGGGGAAGCCTCCGGGGAACCTGATGCGCGGCGCCACACGGGTGGGGCCGAGCCGAGAGACGTACTGACTCACGTAGCCCGTTCCTCCTCGCTCAGGGCATGCCTTCGAAGGGGCACGCAGTCCCTCCGAAGGGCGAGAACAGTGGAATCCCGCCTTTCATTTCCGCTTTGCCAAATAATTACGCGGGAATGACCGGAAGCGGTCCGCGTCGACCGGCTCTCCACCCGTCGGCCCGCCCCCGCCCGTCACATACGCTCGGTACATGCGCCAGCGCCCCATCGGCACCGCGACCCGCGGGACCACCAACCCCAACCGGCTGCGCCGTATGGACCGCTGGATCGCCGCGGTGCACGGCCCGGCCCTGCGCCGCGCCGCCTCCCCCCTCGCCGTCGACCTCGGTTACGGCGCCGCCCCCTGGACCGCCGTCGAGCTGCTGGAGCGCCTGCGCACCGTCGAGCCGCGCACCTCGGTGGCCGGTGTCGAGATCGACCCGGCCCGGGTCGCCGCGGCGAAGCCGTACGAACGGGACGGGCTCACCTTTCTCCACGGCGGCTTCGAGATCCCGCTCCCGGAGCGGCCCCAGCTGATCCGGGCGGCGAACGTGCTGCGCCAGTACGACGAGGACGAGGTCGCCGAGGTCTGGCGGCGGCTGTGTGCGCGGCTGGCCCCCGGGGGGCTGCTCGTCGAGGGCACCTGCGACGAGATCGGGCGGCGGCACGTGTGGGTGGCGCTGGGGCCGGAGGGCCCGCGGACGGTCACCTTCGCGACCCGGCTCGGTTCGCTGGAGCGCCCCTCCGATCTCGCGGAGCGCCTGCCGAAGGCACTGATCCACCGCAACGTGCCGGGCGAGCCCGTGCACGCCTTCCTCCGCGACTTCGACCGGGCCTGGGCCTCCGCCGCCCCGTACGCCTCGCTGGGCGCCCGGCAGCGCTGGATCGCGGCCGTGCGCGCGCTCCGCGCCGACTGGCCGACGACGGACGGCGTACGCCGGTGGCGGCAGGGCGAGATCACCGTGCCGTGGAGCGCCCTGCGCCCCGGCGGGGACTGAATACCGCGCGG
Source organism: Streptomyces sp. NPDC079020 (assembly GCF_044542225.1). Taxonomy (NCBI): domain Bacteria; kingdom Bacillati; phylum Actinomycetota; class Actinomycetes; order Kitasatosporales; family Streptomycetaceae; genus Streptomyces; species Streptomyces sp. NPDC079020. The sequence continues at coordinate 109,058 of NZ_JBITUB010000003.1, read as the reverse complement.
GCGCCCCGTACCCCGGCGAGGAACTGGTACCGCGCGGCACGCTGTGAATCGCCGCTTTCCGGGAACGTCGCCGACTCATCGTTCGTCCCGTATCTACGGGACGTGCGCCGGCCGGGGCAGGGGTGTGACAGGGGGAGTGACAGGGGATGCGGCAGAGGGGTGTGACGTGTCAGCCGCGCTCGGCCTCTGTTGCTTTACGGGGTGACATGGCACGATCGCGACGTCGCCGGGAAGTTACTGACGGTAAGTCATATGCGCGTTACCTGACTTTTGTTGCATTCGCCCGGAGGGGGAGCTTGTGAACCGACGCCACTGTGCCACTGCCGCGATCACTCTGGTCTGCGCGCTGGCCATGCTGACCGCGCCGGTCCAGGCCATGGCCGCACCGATTCCCGAGCCCTCCCCCACCGCTCCCGCGAAGCCGGGGAAGAAGAGCCTCGAAGAGGTCCGCCAGGAGATCGACACCCTCTACCGCAAGGCCGGGGCGGCGACGGACGCGTACAACCTCGCCGAGGAGCAGACCGAGAAGCAGTCCGGCGAGATCGTCAAGCTGGCCAAGGCGATCGTCGACGGCCAGGCGAGGATCGCCGAGCTGAAGAACCAGGCGGGCGCCCAGGCCCGCGAGCAGTACCGCAACGGCGGGCTGCCCCCGGGTGCGCAACTGGTCCTCAGCGACGACCCGCAGCTCTTCCTGGACGGGGTCAACCAGGTCCGTCAGGGCCAGCAGGCCTCCAAGCAGGTCCTGGCGGAACTGAACAGGACCCAGGAGGACCTGGAGACGTACACCCAGGACGCGAGCCTCAACTGGCAGAAGCTCGAAACCAACCGGCTCAAGCAGGCCAAGGCCAAGAAGAAGATCGACGCCCAGATCGCGGCGGCGAAGAAGCTCGAATCGCAGCTGGAGAAGAAGGAACTGGCCCGGCTCCTCAAGCTGGAGCAGGAGGCCGAGTACACGGCGCAGACCGCGTGGCTCTCCTCCGGCGCGCTCAAGGACATCAACCGCGAGGCGAGCGCGAGCGGCAAGAAGGCGGTGGCCTTCGCCACCCGGGAGATCGGCAAGCCGTACGTCTGGGGCGCCGAGGGCCCCGACTCGTACGACTGCTCGGGACTGACCTCGCAGGCCTGGGCGGCGGCGAAGCGCCCGATACCGCGGACCTCGCAGGAGCAGTGGCGCCAGCTGCCGCGCATCGACATCAAGGACATGCGCCCCGGCGACCTGATCATCTACCACAGCGACGCCAGCCACGTCGGGATGTACGTGGGCGACGGCGCCATCGTGCACTCCCCGCGCCCCGGCCGGAACGTCACGCTGGCCGGCGCGGGCTCGATGCGGATCCTCGGAGTGGTCCGCCCGGACAAGTAGGGGCCGGGAACACCACCGCGCACGGCGGACCACGGGTACACGCCGGACACGTCGCGGCACCGCCGCGGCGGCCCGGAGCCGTTGCCCGCGTCCGCCGTGCGAGCCGGCAGGCCGGCCGGCCGCGTGAACCGGATCACGTGAGCGGCGCCACGCCGTGTCCCGGCGGCGCGTGATGTTTGTCATGGCCTCCGCCCCCGCCGAGCGGCGGCACATCTCGCCGGATCCGTGCCGGGACGCGGCTTATGGCTGCGCATATGACAGCGGACGTTCCCCCTGCGCCATTCCGTTCCCCTGCCACGGACCGCTATGGTCCCCGTCTGGCGGGTCGTCGATCGTCGTCCCGCCGCGCCCTCGGGGGGAGGGAAGGAAACCCGAACCGATGCCCGTACCCGTACCGCAGCAACGTGCCGTTCCCGCTGCGGAGACCACCCATGGCGCCGACCTCACCCTTCTGGTGATCGAGGACGACCCGGCGGGCACCATCGCCGTACCCGAACTGTCGGCCGGGACCCGGGTCCGTATCCGTACCGCCCGCAATCTCACCGAGGCGGAGCGGCTCCTCACCGACGACGTCGACTGCATCCTGCTGGACCTGGCCCTGCCCCTGCCGCTGAGCGCCGAGACGCGCCACGGTGACACCGGGACGGGGCCGCAAGCCCCCTCCGGGCGCGCGGACGAGCTGGCGGCACTCACCCACGTCCTGCGGATCGCGCCCCGGCACGCCGTCCTCGCGCTCACGGCCGAGGACGACGCGGAGCTGGCCGCCGAGGCGGTACGGGTCGGCGCGCAGGACTACCTCTTCCGGGACGAACTCGACGCCCGGCTGCTGAGCCGCGCCATCCGGTACGCCGTGGAGCGCAAGCGCGCGGACATCGCCCAGCACCAGCTGACCGAGTCCCGCCTCCGCGCCCAGGAGAACGCCCGGCTGGAACGCGGACTGCTGCCCACCCCGCTCCTGGACGGCTCCGACCTGAGCTTCGCCGCGCGCTACCGGCCGGGACGGAGCCGCGCCCTGCTCGGCGGCGACTTCTACGACACGGTCCGCACCCCCGACGGCACGGTCCACGCGATGATCGGCGACGTCTGCGGACACGGCCCCGACGAGGCGGCGCTCGGCGTCGAACTGCGCATCGCCTGGCGGGCGCTGACGCTGGCGGGACTGTGCGGCGACGAACTGCTCTCCACGCTCCAGCAGGTCCTGGAGCACGAGCGGGAGAGCGAGGAGATCTTCGCGACGCTCTGCACCGTCGACATCTCCCCCGACGGCCGCCGCGCCGGACTCTGCCTGGCGGGCCACCCCGCACCGCTGATCGCCCGCCGCGGACAGGCCGCGAAGCTGCTCCCGTACGAGGACGGCGGCCCGGCCCTGGGTCTGCTGCCGCGGGCCCGCTGGCCGCGCCGCCAGGTCGAACTGGGCGGCTCCTGGAGCCTGATGATGTACACGGACGGGCTGATCGAGGGCCGCGTCGGGCCGGTCGGCACCCAACGGCTCGGTCAGGAAGGCATGGTCGCCATGATCAACGGCCAGCTGGACCGCGGGCTCGCCGGCGAGGAGCTGCTGGAGGCGGCGGTCACGCAGGTGCGGGAGCTGAACGGCGGCGAGCTGACCGACGACGTGGCGGTGCTGCTGCTCGACCGCGACCAGGAGCGGATACGCCGACGGGGCGGCAGCGCACCGCGCTCCCGCCCCGTACCGGCGTCCACCCGCGCGGCGAGCGCTCAGCGCCCGCCGTTGTAGGGGCCGTACGGGCCGTCGCTGCTGGACCCGCCGCGTCGGCCGCCGCCCGAGACCGCCTTGAGCGCGGGCCGCACGTCGACCATGAACACGATCGACGCGACCGTGCCCGCGAGCTGGAGGAACAGCATCGGGACGAACAGGTTCACGGCCACGGTGATGCCGAGAATGATCAGCCAGAACGACTTCTTCTGCTTGTCCGCCGCACGGTAGGCGTCGTCGCGGGCCGTCACCGCGAAGAACAGTGCGATCACGGCCAGCACCAGCATGGCCAGATAGAGCAGCCCGATGAGTGTGCCGAAACCTGTGAGCAACATGGTGTCTACCGCCTAGTGAGTGGATGGGCGCCCTGCGGCCAAGCTACCGGGAGAACGAACCGGCCACCGGTATAGGTGCCCGGTCCGCGCCCCAGCCACTCGGCCGACGGCTCCGCGTGGACCGCCCGGGTCACTTCCCGGCGGGCGGGGTGGGCTTCTTCGCCACGGGCTTGCGCGGGGCGGGCGCCTTCCGGGCGGGCGCGGCCTTGGCCTCGGCGGGCTTGACCGGGCCGGGCTTCGCCGCGGCGGCGGGCTTCGCGAGGGGGGCGGGCTTCGCCGCGGCTGCGGGCTTGGCCGGCGAGGCCTTCGGCTCGCTCTTCGCGGCGGACGCGGGCCTGGCGGCCGGCGCGGGGCCCGCCGCAGGCCTGGCCGCGGGCTTCGCCTTCGGCCCGGCGTCCACCAGGGCGGCGATCTCGACGATCTCGTCGGCGCTCTCGCCACGCCAGGTCTTCACGCTCTGCTCGCCGCGCTCGGCGACTTTCTCGTACGTCTCACGGGCCCTGACCGCGTACTCGGCGGCCACGCCCAGGCTGCGCAGCGCCAGGTCCTGAGCGCTCTCGCCCAGCTTCTTCAGGTCGGTGTCGAACGATCCGAACACCTCGGTGACCTTCGCCTGCACGGTGGCCTGGGCCTCCTTGGCCTGCTCGGTCACCTTCTCCTGCACGGCCTTGGGGTCGGTGTTGCGTACGGCCTCGATCCGCTCGGGCGCCTCGGCCCGCAGCTGCTCGATCAGCGCCGGGACCTTGCGCGCCTGCTGCACGGCCAGATCGGCCGTACCGGCGGCGAAGTAGAGGGGGGTGGGGTCGGTGAGGGTCTTGCGCAGGTCATCGGTGATGGCCATGACTGTGGTCCTCCCGGATCATCAGAGCTAGCTGTGAGGGTGTGTGGCTGCGTCGGTACCGGCATCGGACCCGGGCTCGGGCGCGGGCTCGAACCCGTTCTCCTTGCGGAAGGAGTCGTAGATCTGGAGCAGCACGTTCTTCTGCCGCTCGTTGATCGACGGGTCGGCCAGAATCACCGCCCGCGTCTCCAGCTCCTCCCGCTCCCGCTCGTCGAGGATTCCGGCCCGTACGTACAGGGTCTCGGCGGAAATCCTCAGTGCCTTGGCGACCTGCTGCAGAACCTCCGCACTGGGCTTGCGCAGGCCGCGCTCGATCTGGCTGAGGTAGGGATTGGACACCCCGGCGGCATCGGCGAGCTGCCGCAGTGAGAGCTGCGCCGCGCGTCGTTGGTCGCGCAGGTACTCGCCGAGATTGCCGACGTTGAGTGATGCCATGACTCGATACTGCAACAGGTCTGCTAACTATTGCAAGCAGGCGCTTGCAAAAGTGTCGCCTGCCACTCGCGCGGAGCAGCGGCGCGCCGCGCGGCTGTCCGTTCCCGGTCTATCTGCGATTTCCCACCGGGCCTGCAGTGTGAAGTGAACGGGTCCCGGGCGCCCTGCGCAGCAACCCGCCCACCAGAGCCACCTGCCCGCGAGGGCAGTGCCCACCGCCCCGGGTGTCGGATGGCCTGGGAGATCACGACGGCCAGCGGGCGGACGCCCCACCTTGCCCGAGTTGCCAGGAAGGTGGGGCGCCAGGCGCGCCCATTGGTTCGTCGGTTCAGCAGGCGTATCCGCCTGCTCGTGGTTACCGAGGCTGGTAGGAGGTGGCCAGCACGGAGACGGTCACCTGACTGGGCAGGGGGCCGTGGCCGCTCAGGTCCGCGTGGGTCAGGTGGCGTGCGCTCGGTGTCATCCCCACCAGGTCGATGGCTTCTTGCCTGGTCAGGGGCGTGGTGTATTCGACGTGTTGGGTATCGGCGGCCTGGAAGTAGGGGTCCAGCGCCTGTTGCAGGCGCTGTTCCTTGGCCGGGTCGATCGTGACCATCGCGGGGATCTGGCCCCGTAGCTCGGCCAGGTGCCGCTCGATGGGGCGCACCACGATCAACCGGCCGGTCGGACAGAGCACTCGGTGGAACTCGGACGGGTTGCGCGGGGCGAACACGTCCAGCACGACGTCGACCCTCTGGTCGGCCAGGGGGAAGGGGCGGAAGACGTCCCAGCTCGCCGCAGCAGCTCGCGGATGAGCTCGGGCTGCTGAGCGCAGGGCGCGTGCTGACGTGTCCAGCCCCAGGCCGCGGGTGCCGGGCAGTTGATCGAGTACGCCGCCCAGGTAGTAGCCGGTGCCGCATCCGACGTCTACGACCGTGCCTTGATCAGGCAGGGCGTCGGCTGCCATGCGGGTCAGGGTCTGGTGGATAGGGGCGTACCTGCCGGTGGACAGAAACCGGTTTCGGGCCTGAACCATGGCTGCGTCGTCACCGCTGGTGGCGCGGATGCCCGTCAGCAGGCTGACGTAGCCCTGCCGGGCGATGTCGAAGGTGTGGCCCTCCGGGCAGCGCAGTGAGCCACGGTCGGGTCGGAGACAGGCGCGGCACACCGGGCAGCGCAGCAAGTCGAGAAACGGTTCGAGGGCAGGGGGAAGCAACGCAGGCACGAGGCACTCCAGGCGACGGTGAAGGGAAGGGACCGTGCCTGCACGCGCTCTCAAAAGCCGCCGTCTTAAGAAGGACGAGGCCCGGCATCTCGCCGCCTCGGTGTGGGCGGCACAAGGGAGATGGATCACGTAAACAGGCACGCCAAGGAGGGCGACGCCCTACGGCATCGCCCTCAACGCCTCGTGATTACAGAGCCTGGATGTGCTGGGTCCACATGCCTACACCTTACGAGCCTTACCAAAAGCCCGTCACCTCGCCTCAGCAGTCAAGAGACGCGGCCCGGCCGTGGGGGATCGCGCCGGACTGCGTAATCACCCGGACGAGGGGTTTGGTCCCGTTTAAGCTGCCCAGTCCCGACAGGTCTGCAAAGCGGCATACATGGGGCTGGGTGTGCTGGAGGGGACGAAGCCGTCACAAGTAAACGGCTTCGAGGTCGGCTGGCGGGACGACCAGGGTGAACATCGGCTGCCGTTGGCGGATGCGGTCTCGGTGCCGTTCGAGGCCGGGCGGCCGGTCCGAGACTTCCCGTCATATCGCGGACAACGGCATTTCCCTGGGTTGTATTGGTCGTCGACGACCGGTGGGCACGTGGGGTTCGAGTCCTGGCTGGAGCGGGATCACGCGATGCTGCTCGACTTCACGCCGCAGGTGATGGGGCTGCTCTCGCAGCCGTTGTGGCTGTTCTGGGAGGACGAGCGGGGCAAGCGGATCTCGCACGCTCCGGACTACTTCGCTCGGTTCGAGGACGGGCGGGGGCTGGTGGTGGACTGCCGGCCGCTGGACCGGATCGACGCACGGCCGGCGGCCAAGTTCGCAGCGGCGCGGGCGGCTTGTGAGGCGGTGGGGTGGGGATACCGCGTCGTCGGCGAGGTGGATCCGGTGCGGATGGTGAACGTCCGCTGGCTGGCGGGATACCGGCACCCACGGCACGGGGCCGATGACGGGCTCGCGGCCCGGTCGCTGGCCCTGTTCTCGATGCCGTCGCCCCTGGTGGCACAGGCTGCGCTGCTCGGTGATCCGATGGCGGTGTTGCCGACGGTGTTCCACCTGCTCTGGCTGGGACGGCTGACAGCGGATCTGTCGCGGCCCCTGTCGGATGCCACGCTGGTGTCACGGGCGGAGGCTCGGCGAGCGGGCACCCAGGGGCACGTGCAGCGTTGAGGGTCGGGGATCGGGTGCGCATGGATGACCGGCTGCGCACGGTCGTGGGCCTGTCCGGGACGACAGTGCGGCTCCTCGACGAAGCCGGGCCGGCGAGCCTGGTGTTGCTGTCGCATCTACTGGTCTCGGAAGGCTTTGAGCTCATCGGCCAGGGAACCGATCAGGGCCGCATGCCGCCGTTCGCACTGTTGGACATCGTGCCGGAGCGGGAAGCCGAGAAAGCGGTGGCCTGGGAACAGCATGTGACCGAGGTGGAGTTCGGCAAGCCGCCGGATGCTGATCCCACAGCCCTGCCTCGTCCGGAATACGACCCGGCCCGCCACACGGTGGAGGAGCGGGTGGCGGCCAAGGCGGCGGAACTGCGGGCTATCGGATGGCAGGCGAGTGTGGGGACCGTTCAGCGGATGCGCAGGCGCTACCGCGAGCAGGGTCTGTGGGGCCTGGTCGATCACCGTGCGACTCGTCTGTCCTCACCGACGGGACGGGCCGATGAACGGGTGGTGGCCGCCATCACGGAGATCCTGGCCGCGACGACGAACGAGTCCACTGGCACCCGCGGCCGACTGCGTCGGCGGGTGGAGGCGCTGCTGGCGGAACGGCACGGGCCGGGCACAGTGGCGATGCCGTCGAAGTCGGCGTTCTACCGGCTCGTCGAGGCGATGAGCGAGGGTACGCACGCCTTCGGCGAGGCTACGTCCCGCAGGTCAGCGGCTCGCCGCCCGCCAGGAGCGTTCACCCCTTCCTCGGCTTGCCGACCCGGCGAGATGGTGCAGATCGACACGACACCGCTGGACGTACTGGTGGTCCTGGAGGACGGAGTGAGCGGACGCCCGGAACTCACAATCGCCGTCGACGTGGCAACGAGGACAATCTGCGCTGCGGTGCTGCGACCGGCAGGCACCAAAGCCGTGGACGCCGCCCTGCTGCTGGCCAAGATACTGGTCCCGGAGCCGCTACGGCCCGGTTGGTCGGGCGCGCTGGCGATGTCGACGACGCTGATCCCCCACCGGCGGTTGTTGGAGATCGACACGCGCCTGGAGCAAGCGGCCGCCAAGCCGGTGATCGTGCCAGAGACGATCGGCATCGATCACGGGAAGGTGTTCGTCTCCAACACCTTCCTGACCGCCTGCCGGCCGCTGGGCGTCTCCGTCCAGCCGTCCCGCCCGGCGACCCCAACTGACAAGGGAATCGTTGAGCGGACGTTTTCCTCGATCAACACGCTGTTCTGCCAGCACATCCCTGGCTACACCGGTTCGAACACGACCCGCCGGGGGGCCGAGGTCGAGGCCGTCTGGACGCTCGCGGAACTGGACGACCTGCTGCAGGAGTGGATCGTGACCTGCTGGCAGCAGCGGCCACATGAAGGACTGCGCAGCCCGTTCCTACCGGGCCAGCCGATGTCTCCCAACGACGCATACGCCCTGCTGGTCTCCCGCACCGGCTACCTGCCGATGCCGCTGAGCGGCCCCGACTACTTGGAACTGCTGCCAGCACTCTGGCGTTCGGTCAACGACTACGGCATCCGCATCGACCACCGCACCTACAACTCCCCAGGACTGAACCCGCTGCGGCGCCGCTCCTCGGGCGTGACCGCCAAAGGCGGGCTCTGGGAAGTCCACTACGACCCCTACGACCTGTCCCAGATCTGGGTACGCGACGCGCGCACCGGAGAGTGGATCACTGTTCCGTGGACACACCGGCACCTGGTCTCCGCCCCATTCGCGGACTTCACCTGGCGCCGGGCCCGGGACCTGCTCGCGATGCGAGGCCAGGACGACACCAACCAAGCCGCTGTGGCCGCCGCAGTCGACCAGTTGCTGACGCGGGCGGAAAGCGGGCCGGACCGCCGGATCGCGGCCCGCACCCGCGCCGCCTTGGAGCCCGCTCGGCCCGTCGCCGCGCTGCCGCAGGCACCAACTTCGGAAGATGTCGAGGACGAGACCACCGTCCTGGAGCAGCCGTCGAACGTCATCCCCTTCGGCGTCTTCGACGCCTTCACTGACGGGAGCCGCCTGTGAGCCAGGCCCCGCCACAGGACATCGCCAACCCGCAGGCGTCGCTGACCACGAAGGAAGGCTGGCGGGCGTTCGTCGACGAGAACCCGGAGCCCCCACCGTCTCTCCCGTCCGGCACCGTCCTGGACGAGGACGAACTGGAGTCCTACAAGGAAGCGCGAATCGACTACCACACACGATCCGTCATCGTGAACACCCCCACGATCCGCGGCGTCGTCACCACCGGCCGCAAACGCATCGTGCTCAACCGGCACCAGGTCTCCGCCCGTCGCGGCCTGATCGTGTCCGGTTCGGCCGGCACCGGCAAGACCACAGCGATCACCCAGCTGGGCAAGAACGTCGAACAGATCACTCGGCGCCGCAACCCCGCCGCCGTCGGCGGACTGCCGGTCGTCTTCGTCACCGTTCCCCCGGCCGCCACCCCGAAGATGCTCGCAGGCGAGTTCGCCCGATTCCTCGGCATCCCGCTGGAGCACCGCATGAGCCAGGTCCAGATCACCAACGCCGTCTGTGACCTGCTCGGCAAGCTCGGCACCACGCTCGTCCTGGTCGACGAAATCCACAACCTCGACCTGACCACCCGCAACGGAGCCGAGGCATCCGACCAACTGAAGTACCTATCGGAACGGATCGCGGCCACCTTCGTGCTCGCTGGTCTCGACGTCGAGACCAGCAGCCTGTTCCAGGGCACCCGCGGACAGCAGATCGCCGGCCGCTACACGGTCATCCCCTCCCGGCCCTTCGGCCACAAGAACCGCGCGGACAAGGAGAGCTGGCAGGCCCTGGTAGTGACCATGGAGAACTCCCTGCGACTACACGCCCATCGTCCCGGCACCTTGGTCACCATGACCGATTACCTCCACGAACGCACCAGCGGGCTGATCGGCAGCCTTTCCCAGCCCGCTGAGCACCGACACCGACGGATCGCCCGGCGCTTCCCCGACACCCTGGAAACAGCGACGAAGGAAGCGCAGCACTTGGTCCGCTCCTGGCTCCTGAACAAGAACCAACCTCATCTGCTCTCACGCTGGAACGACCGCCTCGCCCAGCTCCCTCCCAAGGAAGCCATCTACGGGAACATCATCAGGCGACGCGTCGACGAGCGGGAGTACATCGCCACCTATCCAGAATTCGTCACGCTGCTGGGCATAGTGGCCGATCCTGCTTGGCGGGCACTACGGGCACCTCGCCGATGGACGAACCTCAGCCAGCACCGGCGCACCATCGACGCCGTCTACACAGAGGCCGAGCACCGGCTGAACGTCCCCACCCTTCGCGAGAAGCTCCACTCCTACGCCTTCTCCAACGACGCCCTTTTCCGCTGGACCGATCCCTTGGGAAGGTCCCTGATGTTGGTGGCGACGCCGGACGACTACGACGCCCTACGGGATGAGTCCCGCCAGAACTGAAAAACACCAGGCCGCGGCCGTGCCGTCCGACAGAACAAATGGGACCGTCCCAGCTCGCGCTCAAGCAGGCGAATCACCGTGCAGATCCACTGGGCCACCCGGCTTCGGACCCGTCCCAGCAGAACTGACAAGGCCCAGCTCAGAGACACCTCATCGATTCAGATCTTTTGGGAACGGACAGCGCCGGAAGGGGCTCGTCCGTTCGCGGTGGACGGGAAAAACAAAAGACAAGGAGCTCGCTCGCTCCTTGCCACTCTCAACGTATAGCGCACCGGGGGCCTTGCGGCAAGACCCCGGTCGTGATGCAGAATCCCCAACCGAAGCCGGAACCTGAGGAAAACAGGTATTCGCGAAGTACGAGTCTTTTGCCCTGATGGCGGGACTCGCGCGGAGCGGAGCAGCCGGCGCGGTGCGGTTCATCGAACGGGTGGGGATTTCATGGTGGACGTGATCGTGGTCGGCGGCGGGCCCACGGGGCTGATGCTGGCGGGCGAGCTGCGGCTGCAGGGTGTGCACGCGCTCGTGCTGGACAGGGCGGCGGAGCCGAACCGGCACTCGCGCGCGCTCGGCCTGCACGCGCGCAGCGCAGAGGTACTGGACCAGCGCGGTCTGCTGGAGAAGTTCCTCGCGCTGGGCCGTCAGTACGCGGTCGGCGGCTTCTTCGCCGGGCTCGGCACCTCGTGGCCCGCCCGGCTGGACACCGCGCATTCGTATGTCCTGGGCATCCCGCAGCTCACCACCGAGCGGCTGCTGACCGAGCATGTCACCGGGCTGGGCACCGAGATCCGGCGCGGCTGCGAACTCGTCGGCCTGAGCCAGGACGAGCACGGGGTGACCGCCGGGCTGGCCGACGGCACGGCGCTGCGCTCGCGCTACCTCGTCGGCTGCGACGGCGGCCGCAGCACGGTGCGCAAACTGCTCGGGGTCGGCTTCCCCGGTGAGCCCGCCACGGTCGAGACCATGCTGGGCGAGGTGGAGCTGACCGTGTCGCCGGAGGTGCTGGCCGCCACAGTGGCCGAAGTCCGCAGGACGCAGGCGCGGTTCGGCACCATGCCCCTCGGGGACGGGGCGTACCGGGTGATCGTGCCCGCCGACGATCTGGCCGAGGACCGCACGGTCCCGCCGACCCTGGAGGAGTTCAAGCGGCAGCTGCGGAAGCTCGCGGGCACCGACTTCGGCGCGCACTCACCGCGCTGGCTCTCCCGCTTCGGCGACGCCACCCGGCTGGCCGAGCGCTACCGGACCGGCCGGGTGCTGCTGGCCGGCGACGCGGCCCACGTCCACCCGCCGACCGGTGGGCAGGGGCTCAACCTCGGTATCCAGGACGCGTTCAACCTCGGCTGGAAACTGGCCGCCGAGGTCAACGGCTGGGCCCCCGAAGGGCTGTTGGACAGCTACCACACCGAACGGCACCCGGTGGCCGCCGACGTACTGGACAACACCCGCGCGCAGAGCGAGCTGCTGTCCGGCGAGCCGGGCCCCCGGGCGGTGCGCCGGCTGATGGCGGAGCTGATGGAGTTCGAGGAAGTGAACCGGTACCTGATCGAGAAGATCTCCGCGATCGCGATCCGCTACGACTTCGGCGAGGGGCATGAACTGCTCGGCCGGCGGCTGCGGGACGTGCGGCTGGAGCGCGGTCACCTCTACGGGCAGATGCACGGCGGCCGGGGACTGCTGCTCGACCGGACCGGCCGGCTCTCCGTGGCGGGCTGGGCGGACCGGGTCGACCACATCGTCGACGACTGCGAGGAACTGGACGTGCCCGCGGTGCTGCTGCGGCCGGACGGCCACGTGGCATGGGTGGGCGAGGACCAGCGGGATCTGCTCGGCCGGCTGCCCGCGTGGTTCGGCGCCCCCACCGGCTGAGCCCGACGCGCCGGGCCCCGGGGCTACTTCGCCGTCGTCCCGCGCGTCCGGGCGGCGGTCGCCGTGGCGGCCGCCAGCGCCAGGCACAGCGGGGAGTAGGCGACGCGGTCGAGGCGGCGGAAGCGGGCCGAGGCCGAGCCCGGGGACAGCAGATCGGTACGGCCCGAGAGCCCGGCCGCGCCGCGCAGTGCCAGCACGCCCGCGACACCGGCCGCTCCGAGGCGGGACAGCGCCGGGGTGCGCCGGGGCCGGCCCGCGGCCAGGAGGGCGGCGGTTCCGAGCGCGCCCGCGACCACGAAACATGCCTTCGGGCCGGGCGGGGACGGCCGGCCGACCACCGCGTCGGCGAAGGACTCCCGGTCGGGCAGCGGCCACGACGAGCCCAGCCCCCAGGCGACATGCAGCCCGGCCAGAGCGGTCAGCGTCGCGACGGAGGTGCGGGTGGCGGCACGTTCGAGGCTCATACCGATTCACGTTACGCCCGCGCCCGGCCCCGCCACCCGGCGCCCTGCCTCCTGCCCTCCTGCCTCCTGCGTCCTGCGTCCTGCGTCACTGTCATACCCGGCTGCGACAGTTCGGCCATGGAAGAAGAGAGCTTCGAGGACTTCTGGGCGCTGATCGAGGACTCGCGACGGCGGGCGGCCTGCCGTGACGAACGTGAGGAACTGCTCCGCGACCGGCTCGTGAAACGGCCGCCGCGCGAGATCGTGCGGTTCCAGATCCAGCTGCACCGCGTACGGCAGCGGGTCGACACCTGGGAGATGTGGGCGGCCGCCGAGCAGATATTCGGCGGCTCGTGTTCCGACGACAGCTTCTGGTACTTCCAGTTCTGGCTGGTGGGCCTCGGCCGGGAGGACTTCCGCACGGTGGTGGCCGACCCGGACGCCCTGGCGGACATCGCCGGACTGCGTCGGCTGGCCGGCCGGCCCCTGAGCGCCTGGCCGGACGACGAGTGGCCCGAGTGGGAGGGGCTCGACTACGTCGCGGCCGGGGCGTACGAGGAGCTGACGGGCGAGGAGAACGGGCTGGAGGAGGCACTGGAAGCCGAGGGCGTCGAGCACCCCTGCAACCCCGAGCCGGACGGTGAGGCGTGGGGCGTACGGCATACGGAGGAAGCGGCCCGCCGACTGCCCCGCCTGAGCACGATGTTCCCGCTCCCGGAACCCGCCGCCGGACGGTACCGGGCCGGGTGACGGCGGGCGCGAACGCGCCCGCCAGGGATTACGGGACGCCCTTTACGATGCGGACACCTACGCGAACCGACCTGGACGGAGCCCGGAATGCGGCCCTGCTCGACGGGATCACCACCCCTGCGGCCGCCCGGCGCGGGCGCCACGTACACGCCCTTCGACGCGGTGCTGTGCGATCTGGACAATGTGATCCGGTTCTACGACATGGCGGGGCTGGCCGAGCTGGAACGGGCCGCGGGCCTGGCGGCGGGCACCACGACGGAGGTGGCGTACGCCCCCGAGGTCGACCTGCCCCTGCTCCTCGGCCGGATCACCCCGGACGAGTGGGTGGAGGCCATCACCCGGGGGCTGATGGACCTCCCGGCCGGCCGGCGGGGGCGCGGCCGGGGCGCGGACGCCTTGATGACGGACGCCTCGGTGACGGACGCCCCGGTCACGGATGCTCCGGCGGCGGATGCCCCGACGGCGGTGGGGGCGGGCGGCCCCGGGGCGGGAAGTCTCAGGCCTGACGCGTGGGCCCGTGAACTGGGCCGGGCGCTCGCGCGGGCTCCGTTCCGGGCGGACCCGGCGGTGGTCTCGCTGCTGCGGCGGGCCAGGACCCGCGTCCCGCTGGTGCTCGTCACCAACGCGTCCCTCCAACTGGACGACGACCTGGCCTCGTTGGGGCTCATGGATCTGGCCGACGAGATCGTGAGCAGCGCCGTGGAAGGTGTGGCCAAGCCGGACCGGGCCATCTATGAGATCGCGGCGGCGCGGGCCGGCGTACCGATTCAGCGGTGTCTGTTCGTGGACGACCGGCAGGAGAACATCGATGCCGCCGTCGCGCTGGGGATGACCGGCGTACTCTTCCGCGGACCCGCCGACCTGGAGCGCGCGTTGGGCCCCGTTCTGGACGGCTCTCCGCAGGACGCGGCGAGTGGCGGCACGGTGGAGCGGGACACACGGGAAGAGGGGGAAGCATGACCGGAGAGGGACACCTGGACGGCGAGGTGATGCCGGGCGGGATGGCCAACGCCGGGGCCGTCGTCCGGCACGGCGACATCGTGGAGCGGCCCGCCCCGCCGCATGCCGCCGCCCTGCACGCCCACCTCGTGGCGCTGGCAGCCCAAGGCTTCGACGGGGTTCCCGTACCCCTGGGAATCACCGGCTCCGGCCGCCGCGAACGCCTTTCGTACGTGCCCGGGGACGTCGCGGTCCCGCCGCATCCGCCGTGGGCGTGGACGGACGACGCGCTGCGTTCGGTGGGTGGCCTGCTCCGGCGGCTGCACTCGGCCTCGGCGGGCCTCCCCCTCGATGCCGCCGCCGGGTGGTCCGCCGAGCTGGCCGATCCGCAGGGCGCGGGCGCCGCCGGGGCGCTGCTCTGCCACAACGACGTGTGCCTGGAGAACGTGGTGTTCCGCGACGGCCGCGCCGCCGCCCTCATCGACTTCGACCACGCCGCCCCCGGCCGGCCGCTGTGGGACGTCGCGATGGCGGCCCGCTACTGGGTACCGATGTCGGGCCGCGACGGCCTCGACCGGGCGCACCGGCTCCGAGTGCTGGCCGACGGCTACGGGCTGGAACGGGCGGACCGGGCCGCGCTGCCGGGTGTGATCGAAGAGGCGACGGGAGTGTGCCGGGCCTTCGTCGAGCGGCGCGTGGCGAGCGGGGATCCCACGTACGCGAAGGCGCTCGACGCGGGCGGCGGCTGGGGACGCTGGGACCGCCATCAGGCCTGGCTGGCCGACCGTCGTGACGAGCTGACCACCGCGCTGCTGGCAGGCTGACCCCTCCAGCCCCGCCAGCCCTCCAGCCCCGCCGGTCCCGCCAGCCCTCCAGCCCCGCCGGTCCCGCCAGCCCTCCAGCCCCTCCGGCCCTCCCGGCCGCGCAACCGCGCCCGGGAGGCCGGGCCCCCGCCTACTCCAGCCCCGTCCTCAGCTGCGCGAAGCCCAGCTCGGCCGCCCGTACCGCCGGCCCGTACACCTGCCCGGCGCTCTCCCCCGCGTCGATCCGCCGCCAGTTCTCCATGGCCAGGATGCGCAGTACGGCGGCGATCTGTCCGGCGGCGAGCCGTTCGGCCGTCCCGTCGCCCAGCGCGCGGGCGAGCGCCGCCTCGGAGCGCCCCTGGTACGCGTACATCCGGGCCACCAGGGACGGCGTCCCGTACAGCAGCCGGTGGTAGGCGAGCACCTGCGGGACGTCGCAGAGCCCGGTCACCGGGTCGCGCCGCTCCAGCCCGTCCAGGTAGTTCCGGCGCAGGGCGTCCAGCGGTGTCTCACCGGCCGCCCGGCCCGTCACCACCCTGGCCGACTCGTCCTCGTGGTCGGCGAGCCGGTGCAGGACCAGGTCCTCCTTGGCGGGGAAGTACCGGAACAGCGTCGGCTTGGAGATGTCGGCCGCGGCCGCCACTTCCGCCACCGAGACCTTGTCGAAGCCCCGTTCCAGGAACATCGCGATCGCGGCGTCGGAGACCGCCTGATAGGTCAGCCGCTTCTTGCGCTCCCGCAGTCCGGCCGGCTCCCGCGCCACCTCGCCGGCCGCGGCCCTCTCGCCGCTCCCGGCCTTCTCTCCACCCATGACCACGCAGCCTACGCCCTTGACCTCAAGCGGACTTGATGTCCGCGTCGTCACTCCCGGCACCGGGAGGCGCCTCCTCGGCCCGGTTCGCCTCCGTACGCCGGGCGAGCACCTCCACCCCGTCCAGCAGCCGCGCGAGCCCGAAGGTGAACTCGTGGTCGGGCTCGTCCGGCTCGCTCATCACCCCCGCCTCCAGCAGCCGGGACAGCGACGGATGCCGTACGGGGTCGGCGAGACGTTTCACCGTGCGCTCCCACCCCGCCATGACCTCCTCGGCGGGAATGCCGCGCGCCTCGACGGCGGCGGCGAGATCGCTCATCAGCAGCGCCTCGTTCCGCACGAAACCGCCGACGAGGAGGATGACGGAGATCTTCTCGCCCTCCGCCAGCCCGCTGCCCTCCAGCGCCTGGAGACCCTGCTCCCACCAGGCGATCGAGTGCGGACTCGCGGGCGGGCCGGCGATCGGGATGCGGAGCATCCACAGGTTCCGGTGGAACATCTCGCGCTGCGACCGGGCCCACTGGCCGATCGCCTCGCGCCAGCCCGCCCCGGTCTCCAGGGCGGGCAGCGGCGACGGCAGCCCCATGGCCGCCTCCTGCATGAGGACGAACAGCTCGTCCTTGGCGGAGACGTACCGGTAGAGCGACATCGTGGAAGCGCCCAGGTCCTTGGCGACGCGCCCCATCGACACCGCGCCGATCCCCTCGGCCGCCGCCACGGCCACGGCCGCGTCCACGATCCGCTCCAGGCTCAGACCGGGTTTGGGGCCCTTGGCCGGACGCTCGCGCAGCCCCCAGGCGGCCTCGATGCTGGGCGGCAGGTCACTGCCTCCGGGCACGCCACTCTTCTCCGCCACCGAATCCCCTTTTCCGCTTCCGGAACCCCTGCCCCCCGCTTGACCCCCATTCTAGTTTTGCGTAATGCTTACACAGTAACGCGTATTCCATACGCAGAAGGGGGATCGGCCATGATCGCCGAGAACAGCGGAAGCACCGACGGAAGCACCGGGAACAGGGGGAACGGCGCAGGCAGCGGCGCCTGCGGACACCACGCACCCGCCGACGCGCGGCCCGCCATCGAGGCCCACGGCCTCACCAAGTCCTACGGAAACCCCGCGGTACGGGTCCTGGACGGCATCGACCTGAGCGTCGAACGCTCCACCGTCCTCGCCCTGCTCGGCCCCAACGGCGCGGGCAAGACCACCACCGTGCGCATCCTCGCGACGCTCACCACCGCGGACTCCGGCACCGCCCGCGTGGCCGGGTACGACGTCGTCGCCGACCGCGCCCGGGTGCGCCGCTCCATCAGCCTCACCGGGCAGTTCGCCGCCGTCGACGAGACACAGACCGGCGAGGAGAACCTGCGCATGATGGCCCGGCTGACCGGCCTGACGCGCACCGCCGCACGGCACCGGGCCGAGGAACTCCTCGCCCGTTTCGACCTCACCGACGCGGCCCGCCGCCAGGCACGTACGTACTCCGGGGGCATGCGCCGGCGCCTCGACCTGGCGGCCGGGCTGGTCGGATCACCCGAGCCCGGCGTCTTCTTCCTCGACGAGCCCACGACCGGCCTCGACCCGCGCAGCCGTCAGCAGCTCTGGCAGGTCGTGCGCGACCTCGCCGCCCGGGGCGCGACGGTCCTGCTCACCACGCAGTACCTGGAGGAGGCCGACCAGCTCGCGGACCGGATCGCCGTCCTGGACAAGGGCCGGATCGTCGCCGACGGCACCGCCGACACCCTCAAGTCGCGTGTCGCCGGGCACCGCCTCGACCTCGTCCTCACCAGCCACGAGGGCTACCTCCGGCTGGCCGGCCGCGCCGTGCACCACTCCCCCGGGACGCTCACCCTCGGGCTGCCCACCGACGGCACGGCGGCCCATGTCCGCGCCCTGCTCGACGAGATCGACCCCGCCGGCACCGAAGTGGCGCGCTTCGGCGTGCACAGCGCCACCCTCGACGATGTCTTCCTGGCCCTCACCACGGAGGTACCGGCCCATGTCTGACGCACCCGGCGTGCTCACCCACGCGGCGGTCATGAGCGCCCGCAGCCTGCGGATCAGCCGCCGCAACATCGACGCCGTCATCACCTCGATGATGCTCCCGATCCTGCTGATGCTGATCTTCGTCTACTTCTTCGGCGGCGCGATCGACACGGGCGCGGACTACGGCTCGTACGTCATGTACGTCGTTCCCGGCGTCCTGCTCCTGTGCGCGGGCTTCGGCTCCGCCACCACGGCGGTGGCCGTCAGCGAGGACATGAAGGGCGGCATCATCGACCGGTTCCGCTCGATGGACGTGGGCGGTACGCCGGTGCTGGCCGGACATGTCGTGGCGAGCACCGTGCGCAACCTGGTCTCCACCACCCTGGTCCTCGGCATCGCCGTACTGATCGGCTTCCGCCCGGCGGCCACCGGGGCGGGCTGGCTCGCCGTGGCCGCCGTGCTCCTCGCCTACATCCTGGCGCTGTCCTGGATCTCGGCGGCGATCGGCCTGCTCGCCCGGACCCCGGAGGCGGCAGGCGGGTTCACGTTCTTCATGTCGTTCCTGCCGTACCCGAGCAGCGCGTTCGTCCCGATCGACTCGATGCCGGGCTGGCTGCGCGGCTTCGCCGACCACCAGCCGATCACCCCGGCCATCGAGTCCCTGCGCGGGCTCCTGCTGAACCAGCCGGTGGGCAACGCCCCCTGGGTCGCGCTGGCCTGGGCGGCGGGCATCCTGGTGGTGGCGGTGGGGCTCTCGGGAATGCTGTTCAGGCTGCGGACCCGATGAGCCCCGACAGGCCCCGGCGGCACCCCCGGAGCTCGCGCAGCCCGGCCCGGACGGCCGGGCCCGGCGGGCCGCCCGGACCTCAGAAGCTGTCCGGGCACCACGGGCGCCGCGCCGTCCGCAGGGCCCGGTCCGCCGACCGGGCGGCGCCGGTGCGGTTCTCCTCGGCCCGGCCGAGCGCGACCAGCCGCTGGACCGACTCGTCGCCCAGGTAGAGCGTGCCCAACTCCCGTACGTCCAGGGTCAGATCTGCACTCCGCGTGGTCGGGGTGCAGCTCGCCCCGGAGGTGGAGACCTCCAGCAGGAACCGGCCCCCGGCCAGACCCGCGGAGTCCTGGACATCCAGCACCAGGCCCGCCTCGTCCTCGTAGCCGCGGGCCTCCAGCGCGCGGGCGACATCCAGGACGCGCACCCACAGCCAGTCCGCGTGGGTGACGACGCGGGCGGCGCGGGGGTCCGGGAGGAGGAGGGGCAGCAGGTCGTCGGGGGCGCGGAAGCCCGAGCGGACCGTGGTGATCCAGTCGATCGAGCAGATGAAATACCACAGCGCCCGCTCCGCCTCCGGAGTCACCGCGATCATTTCCTTCACCGTCGCCTTGTTCAACGGCTGCTTCGCATCACCCCAGTTGTCGTCCGCGGTGTAGGCGACCAGGCCGTCGACGGTGCCGTCGGCGGAACGGTGGAGCGCGTAGAACGGCTCGGTCCAGGTGATGTGCGCGGAGGTGACCGCGCCCGTGTTGACCTCCCACCAGCGCTCGTCCCGGCTGACGGCACCGGGCCGGCGGGCCGCGAAGCGGGCATGCAGCTCGGGGCCCAGCTTGCGCACCTCCGCGCCGTCGATCAGCTCGATCCTGCCGCCGCCGTCCACGGCGGACGGACCCGCCCAGCGGGGGTCCAGCCCGGCCCGCGGGACGTCGATCTCCCACTGGACGGCCCAGGTCGCCGGGCCGAACCCGTACCGCCCGTAGATCGGGTACTCGGCCGCTATGAGGGTCGCGACCACCTCGCCGCGCTCCTTCGCCGCCGCCAGATCCGCGGTCATCATCCGGTTCAGCAGCCCGCGGCGGCGGTGCGTGGGCGTCACCGTGACCCCGCTGACCGCGTCGGCCGGCACCGTGGCGCCGCCGACGACGGTCAGTTCCTGGGCGAACGAGCGGAACGTCGCCACACAGCGCCCCGCGTCGAACGCCCCCTGGACACGGGACAGATCGGTGTGTGCCAGCCGGCCGGCGATCTCCTCCTCGCTCGCCCTCGCCGTACGGAGGAAGCCGGTGGACACGGCGCGCATCCAGTCGGGGTACTCGGACTCGGTGACAGTGCGGACCTCAAGGCTCATCCGCCCACGCTAGGCACACGTCCGTCAGAATGTCGCGCGGATTTCGCCGACCTCCGCCGCCCCGCCCAGCAGCGGCGACCGGCCGATCCGGGAGACCACCGGAGCGTCCACGCCGAGCAGTCCGAGCGCGCGGGCCAGCACCGGGCCGAGCGCCCGCGTCGCACCGTCGTCGATCTTGAAGGCCAGCGCCCGGCCGTCCGCCAGCGCCACCGCCTGGACCGCCTCCGCGCCCATCTTCGCGAGCGTGCCCGGCACTTCGCGCATCAGCCAGGTGTCGGGGCGCCGGGTGCCCGCGACGTACTCCGGATGGGCGCGCATCGCGTCCGCGACCCGGCGCTCCGCCGTCCCCGGCTCCGCCAGCACGAACGACCGGAACGCCCGCGCCAGCCCGACCAGACCGATCGCCATCAGCGGCGCCCCGCAGCCGTCCGTACCGACCGCCGGGACGCTCTCGCCCGAGGCCTCCTCGACCACCTGGAGCACCAGCCGCTGGAGCGGATGCGCGGGGTCGAGATACGTCGCGGTGTCCCAGCCGTTGAGCACGCAGGCCGCCAGCATCGCCGCGTGCTTGCCGGAGCAGTTCATCGTGATCCGCTCGCGGACGTGTCCGGCGGCGAGGTACGCCTCCGCCTCCACCGGGTCCAGCGGCAGGTCGGGCGGGGTCTGGAGGTCGTCGGCACTCAGCCCGTGCTCGGCCAGCACCGTGCGGACGAGCGCGAGGTGGAAGTCCTCCCCGGAGTGGCTCGCGGCGGCCAGGGCCAGGCGCTCACCGGACAGGCCGAGCCCGGCCCGCAGGATCGCCGCGGCCTGCATCGGCTTGTTGGACGAGCGCGGGAAGACCGGCGCGGCCGGATCGCCCCAGGTCCGCTCCACACTGCCGTCGGCGGCCAGCAGGACCAGCGAACCCCGGTGATGGCCCTCGACGAAACCGGACCGGACGACCTCGGCCAGCACGGGCGGGGCGGGAACGGTGGCGGCGGTGGCAGGGGTGGCGCCGGTGGACGTCATGGTGGGCCTTCCGGGGACGGGGAGCGGGACCCGTGCCCGGAAGGATCGCTTCAGGCGAGCAGGTCGTCTACTTGTGCTTCCCCGTCACGGTACCTGCGGGCGATCTCCGCGCCGCAATCGTCAGCGGTGCGCTGGAGCTGGTGCCGACGCCGGGAAACCTGCTGCTCATAGCGGACCAGCCGCCCCATCGCCGAGTGCAGTTCCTCGTCGGTCCGCGCGTCCAGATCGGACAGCTCGACCTCGGCGAGCGTCTCCGCGGCCAGCCGCCGGTACTCGTCGCTGCGCGGCGTGGTCAGCGTGACGTGCCGGGCGGAGGTGCGGTGCCGCGAGGGGGTGTCGGCGAGGATCTCCGAGAGCCGGTCCACCACCGGCGCCTCCGGGTCCCGGCGGCGGGCCAGCTCGGCCCGCAGGATGTCGATCCGGCCCTGCACCAGGCGGCGTACGTAGCTGAGGTCGGCCTCGTCGCGCTGCGCGTCACGGCGCAGGGTCCGCAGCTCCGGCAGCCGCAGCCCGCCGAAACCGGCCGGCACCCGCCCGGTGGCCGGCCCGTCCGCCCCGGGAACGGCCACGACCGGCGGCACCAGGCCCTGTTCGGGTACGGACGCGGCGGCCGCGCCGCCCGGACCGGGCAGGGACAGTGGCGCGGGGCTCTGTCCTGACTGTCCTGACTGCCCCGGCAGGCTCCGTTGCACGGGTGGCCGCATGGTGCTGGCGCGTGGCACCGGTACGGCACCGGGAGATTGTCCGGCTCCATATGTACTCATGCTGTTCCGTCCCCTCGACCGGTGCGTCGGCACACCGACATCGTGCATCGTGCCACTTGGCGGGGTGCCCACGCAGGTGCTCTGTACCCGTTCAGCCCAAGATAGGTTGGTCTGTATGCGTGCAGTGGTACAGAGAGTGGACGGCGCGAGCGTCTCCGTGGCGGGCGCCGCGGACGGCTCGCCGGAGACCGGAATCGTCGGCGAGATCGTCGGCGAAGGACTGTGTGTGCTGGTCGGGGTCACCCACGGGGACACACCCGAGAAGGCGGCGCAGCTCGCCCGCAAGCTCTGGTCGGTGCGCATCCTGGAGGGCGAGAAGTCCTGTTCGGATGTGAATGCCCCCCTCCTGGTGATTTCGCAGTTCACTCTCTACGGGGACGCCCGGAAGGGCCGCCGGCCCACCTGGAACGCCGCCGCGCCCGGCGGGATCGCCGAGCCGCTCGTCGATGAGGTGGTGGCACAGCTGCGGGCGCTCGGCGCACAGGTGGAGACGGGCCGGTTCGGTGCGGACATGCGCGTCTCGCTCACGAACCACGGCCCGTTCACCGTCCTGATCGAGGTGTGACCGCGCGGAGGCACGGCGCGGCACCGGTGCGGGCGCGGGTGCGGGGAACTACGGCTCGACGACCGTCTCCTGGGCCGCCGCCGTGTCCCCCGCGAGCAGTTCCGCGTCCACCGCCACGTTCCGCTTCACCAGCGCCAGGGCGATCGGGCCCAGCTCGTGGTGCCGGGCCGAGGTGGTGATGAAGCCGAGCTGCCGGCTCTCCGCCCCGTCGGCCGCCAGCCGCACCGGCGTGCCGTGTCCGGGCAGGTGCACCTCGCTGCCGTCCAGATGCAGGAAGACCAGCCGGCGCGGCGGCTTCCCCAGGTTCTGCACGCGGGCGACGGTCTCCTGGCCCCGGTAGCAGCCCTTCTGGAGGTGGACGGCGGAGCCGATCCAGCCCAGCTCGTGCGGGATGGTGCGGTGGTCGGTCTCGAAGCCGACGCGCGGGCGGTGCGCCTCGACGCGCAGCGCCTCGTACGCCAGGATGCCCGCGACCGGACCGTGCCCGGCGGCGTACTCCTCCAGATCGGCACGGGGCAGGAACAGGTCCCGGCCGTACGGGGTCTCCCGTACGGCGATGCCCTCGGGCGCCGGAGCGATGGAACCGGCCGGCAGATGGACGACGGCGATGTCGTCGGCACGGTCGGCGACCTCGACCCGGTAGAAGAACTTCATCGAGTCCAGATAGGCGATGAGCTCGCCCTGCGTGTCCGGCTCGACGTGCATCCAGACCCGCTCGCCGTCGTCGACGAGATACATCGCGTGCTCGATGTGCCCGTTCGAGGTCAGGATCAGCGCCTCGGTGGCCCGGCCGGGGGCGAGCTCGCTGACGTGCTGGGTGACCAGCAGGTGCAGCCAGGCCAGCCGGTCGTCGCCGCTGACGGTGACGACGCCCCGGTGCGACAGGTCGACGAGACCGCTGCCGTCGGCGAGGGCTCGTTGTTCGCGGAACAGATCGCCGTAATGCGCGGCGACACCTTCGTCGCGGCCCTCGGCGGGGACGGCGCCGGGCAGGGACAGCAGGGGGCTCTTCATGCGCCCAGCCTACGGCCCGGCGGCGGGGAGCCGCCTCGGCCCTGAGCCCTAGGCCTTCCCGTCCTCGCCGGCCTTCCTGAGCCCCTCGGCGCTTTCGGCCGTGCCGGGCCCGTCGGCGCTTTCGGCCGTGCCGGGCCCGTCGGCGTTCCCGGGCTTCCGTCCGGCCGCCCGCTCCGCCTTCGCCGCACAGCCGTCGCAGCGGCCGAAGATCGCGAAGTGCTTCATGTCCGTCTCGAAGCCGAAGGTGTCCCTGAGCTTCGCGGTGAACTCGGCGACCACGTCGAGATCCGCCTCGATGACGTCCGCGCAGTCCCGGCAGACCAGGTGGATGTGGTGGTGGCGGTCGGCCAGGTGGTACGTCGGGGCGCCGTGCCCGAGGTGGGCGTGGCTGACCAGCCCGAGCTCCTCCAGGAGCTCCAGGGTCCGGTAGACGGTGGAGATGTTCACGCCCGACGCGGTCCGGCGCACCTCGCAGAGGATGTCGTCGGGCGTCGCGTGCTCCAGCGTGTCGACGGCCTCCAGGACAAGCTGGCGCTGAGGCGTCAGCCGGTAGCCACGCTGCCGAAGATCGGTCTTCCAGTCGGTGCTCACCACACGGCCAGTGTAGGTCGCGATGCGCACCTGTCCGCAGCCCCGGGAACCACCGGTCCCCGGAACCGCCGGCCCGGGACTACTTGAAGAACGCGATGCCGTCGTCCGGCATGTCCTCGAGGTTCCGCGCCATCTCGGCGACCTCTTCCGGCGTGACGACCTTCTTCAGGTGCGCCGACATGTAGGGGCGCAGCTCGACCTCGGGGGTCGCCTTCTCGCCGACCCACATCAGGTCGCTCTTCACATACCCGTAGAGCCGCTTCCCGCCGCTGTACGGGCCGGAGGCCGCCGTCCGGGCCACCGCGTCGGTGACCAGGTCGATCTGCGGCTTCTGGTCGGCCAGCTCGCCGTACCAGATCTCGACGATGCCCTGGTCACGGACCATGACGACCTCGACCTTGCGGTCCTTGTCGATGCGCCAGTAGCCGGACTCGGTCTCCAGCGGCCGGACCTGGTTGCCCTCGTCGTCGAGCACCCAGGTGTGCGAGACGTACTCCAGGAAGTCCCGGCCGTCGTGGCTGAAGGTGACTTCCTGGCCGAAGTTGCACTTCTCGGCACCGGGGAAGTCGGAGACCCCCGCGCCCGCCCAGTTGCCCAGGAGGAAGGCCAGCGGAACGAGGTCCGGGTGGAGGTCGGACGGAATCGAGATCATGGGCGTCTCAGACGATCTGTGAGGGAGCGGCGGAGTTCGACGAGGGTCAGCGCTGGCCCTGGTACAGCTTCTTCACGGTCACACCGGCGAAGGCGAGCACACCGACGCAGACCAGGACCAGCAGGGCGGAGAAGAATGCCTCAAGCACGGGGGCTCCTCGGAACGAGCGATATACGGCGGTACAGGGCCGGTCCCCAGCCTAATGGGTAGGGGACCGGCCCTCTCGTTCAGGTCCTCAGCCGAGCAGCTGGTTCTGGAGTATCAGCGTCTGCTGGAACGGGATGCGCGCCGCCTCTTTCCCACCCTTTTGGGCATGGACGACCAGGGCGAGGGTGTCGCCCGCGACGGCGTACGACTGGCGTACGTGCTCACCGCCGGCCGGGCCCTTCTCTGTGAACGTGTACGACAGGACGCCCGGCACCACCGCTGTGGCGTCCCAGGTCTCGTCGAACGCCATCCCGTCGGTTCCGGTGAGCGGTGTACCGGCCTCGACGCCGATGCCCAGGTCGTCGCGCAGCTCGCCCGCGAAGGCTCCGGAGTTGAACTGGAGCAGATAGATCCGGGACGCGGTGCCGTCCGGCATGGTCCAGCCGCGGGCCGCGATGTGCCGCAGCGCGGAGTCCTTGATCAGCTGGGACACCTCGTCCCGTTCCTCCTTCTCGTACTCCGCGACGAACCGCCCGGTGGGAACCCAGTCCCCGGTCAGCTCCTTGTCCGGCACCGCTCCGGCCGGGGCGGGCAGCAGCAGCTCCCGGATGTCGGCGTGGTGCACCTCGGCGGGATTGCCGTCGCTGAACGGGCGCTGCGCACCGGCCGGGAGCGCGGGCAGCGTCAGCTCGGGGTAGTCCCAGCGCCCGTCGCCCTCGGTGGCGAGCCCCGGCACGTCCGTGCGGTCCATCGAGGTGAGGCCGAGGGCCGTACCGGCGCCGACCGAGCCGAGCACCAGCACGGCGGCGGTCCAGCGCGCCGCGGCCCGCAGCACACGGCGGGGGGCCTTGGGCCGCGGGTCCGGCCGGGGCGGCCCGACCGCGGTCTCCGCCGTCGTCGCCTCCGCCGTCACCGCCGTCACCGCCTCCGCCTTCGTCTCCGTCCGCTCGGTCATACGTACTCCCCCGGAGACTTGATGTGGTCGAGCTGGTCCTTCACGAGGGCGGCCACGTCGGACGTGCTGAACGGATCGGTGCCGCTCGCCGCGACGGTGACGAACGCCTCCCCGTCGTACGCGAAGCAGAACATCCCGTCGATCTTGTCCTTGTCCTTGGGCAGCCGGTAGCAGGCGGCCTTCTTGTGGCCCTCGATCTTCGGGCCCTTCCGGAAGCCCCCGATGGCGTCCAGCAGCTCCGTCTGCCCCTCGTACATGTCGTGGACCGCCTTCGTGTCCCGCATCTTCGAGATCTGGATCTCGACGACGAGGTCATTGGCCATCGACACGTACGAGCGCTGCGCGATGCCCTGGACACGGAGGCGGTCGATGCGTTTGTCCAGCTCCCGGCGCTGCTTGCCCGCCAGCCCGCGGCCCATCTCCTTCATCGCGGCGGTGGCCTTCCTGCCGCTCGTCTCGCTGTCGTTGCCGAACTCGGCGATGTCCGGGCCAAGCCGGTAGGCCCCGGGCACCGGCAGCAGCAGCTTGCTCAGCTCGGTGGTGGCCCGGCCCCGGTCGGAGCCGGCGGCCGGGTCCTTCCCGGGCTCGTCCCCGGTCTCCGCCCAGAGGGTCGTGGCGACGGTGCGGTCCGCGTTGTCGACGGTGTTCTTGATGTACGCGGCGGAGCCGCCGACCGCGCCGAGGACCAGGACGAAGGGCAGCACGGTGAGCACCAGCCGCCGGACCCCGGTGCCGCGACCCGTGCTGGTGTCGGTGTCGGTGCCGGGAACGGAACCGGTCTCCGTCCCGCCGTCGGCAGCGCTCTCCGGGCCGGTGCCGGAGTGGTTCGTCTCGTCGTTCACAGCCGCTCCAGCTGTCGCTCGGCCAGCTTCCGGATGTCCTTCTTGCTGATCGGCACGGTGTCGTAGATATGGATGTCGAGCACGATGTCGCCGCGCCGGGCCAGTGCTCTGGCCTTGTAGGACGGCAGATAGCCCGCCTTCCGCTCGACGCCGTACACGAAGTACCGGCCCTCGCCGCTGCCCTCGATCGGATCGCCCTCGTTGCCCGCGCCCTCCCTGTCGGACGGCATGTACGCCAGCTGGCCGCTGAAGTACGCCTCGGCGCCCAGCAGTGCGGCGGAGCGGAACTGGACGAGGTTGACGAGGGTCTGCCGGTACTTTCCCTGCTGCCATGAGGCGGACGCGGTCCGGCGGAAGTCGTCCCCGGCGAGCGTCTCGAACATGTAGTTCTCGGACTTGAAGGTCAGGGCGTACGTGTCGAGCGTGATCCAGCCGTCGTCGGTCCGCAGCCCCGGCTCGGCCTTCCCGGCGCCCTTGGGCCGGTCGATCAGCAGCTTGCGCAGATCGCCGTCCGTCCTGACCTGCCGGTCCTGCGCCACCGGAAGCGGGCCCGGGACCTTGTCGGCGGGCAGCGGTTCCGCCGGGTAGCCGAGACCCGGCTGCGACAGCGCCTCCAGCGGCGTCGGGGCGCGCCCGGCCTGGATCCCGTAACCGACGGCGGCGCCTCCGGCGATGCCGAGCAGCGCGGCGGCGGCGATGAGCAGCGTCGTACGGCCGCGCGGACGCCGGCGTACGGGACTGTCGGGAACTGCGGGAACAGCAGTAGCTGTGGGAACAGCAGTAACTGCGGGAGCGACGGCAGCGGAAGGCGGCTCCGCCGGCACGTCAGGAATGGTGTCGTTCAGTTCCAAAAGGGGTCCCCCCACGAGACCTGAGGCGCAGATTCCGATACCTGCGCACACAGCTGACCCACAGGCGCCTGAGGAGGTTGCGCGCCCGCCCATTACAGTTCGGCATATGCCGAAGAAGCTCGTGATCAAGGTGACCGCCGGGGCCGAATCCGCCGAGCGCTGCTCCCAGGCCTTCACCGTGGCGGCCGTGGCCGTCGCCAGTGGTGTGGAGGTCTCGCTGTGGCTGACCGGGGAGTCCTCGTGGTTCGCCCTGCCCGGTCGCGCCGCCGAGTTCGAGCTGCCGCACGCCGCGCCGCTGCCCGATCTGCTCGACTCGATCCTGGCGGGCGGGCGCATCACGCTCTGCACGCAGTGCGCGGCGCGGCGCGACCTCACCGAGAAGGACCTGCTGGAGGGCGTGCGGATCGCGGGCGCCCAGGTCTTCGTCCAGGAAGCCATGGCCGACGACACCCAGGCCCTCGTCTACTGAGGACGACTCCCGCGTCCGCCGGGAGGCCCGCCTACTGGCGGCGCTTCTTGCCGTCGAGCTCGTCCCACCACTCGTCGGACTTCGGGTCGCCGGACGGGTCGTCCCACCAACGGTCCTCCGGGCCGCGCCGGTTCGCGACCATCGCCGCGACCGGCGGGATGACCATGGCGACGAAGCACATCCCGATGGCCACCGGCATCGACCAGAGGCGTACGAAGGCCCAGGCGGAGACGAAGAGGACGATGCATCCGCCCATCATCAGGAAATAGCCACGACGGCGCCGGGCGTACATACCTCCAGCGTAGGCCCGGTTCCGCGCGCGGCCCAGAGCACGTGTTCTCCGGGTCGCGGCACGGTACGGCCCCGGCCCGGACGGCGCGAAGGGCCGCACCCCCGCTCAGGTGGCGTCCAACCCCCTGGGGTGCGGCCCTTCGGCCGGTCATGCGCCGCGCGGCGTGCGCGTCGCGTCCGCCGGAACTAGACGGCGATCGCGACCTCGGAGAGGCCGCCGGTCTGCGCCACGACCGTACGGTCGGCGCTGCCGCCCGGGACCAGGGCGCGAAGCGTCCAGGTGCCCTCGGCCGCGTAGAAGCGGAACTGCCCGGTCGCCGAGGTCGGGACCTCGGCGGTGAACTCGCCGGTCGAGTCCAGCAGACGGACGTAGCCGGTGACGGGCTCGCCGTCGCGGGTCACGCTGCCCTGGATGGTGGTCTCACCGGGCTTGATCGTCGAAGCGTCGGGGCCGCCGGCCTGTGCTCCACACATGGTGTTCTGTCCTTCTGGTCGAAGTCCTGCTGATCGGTCGAGCGGTCCCGCGCACACGCGTCGCGGAACTGCGCTGCGGTACTACTTGGCGGCGCCGAGCTCGATCGGCACGCCGACGAGGGAGCCGTACTCGGTCCACGAACCGTCGTAGTTCTTGACGTTCTCCTGGCCGAGCAGCTCGTGCAGCACGAACCAGGTGAGCGCGGAGCGCTCACCGATGCGGCAGTACGCGATGGTGTCCTTCGCCAGGTCGACCTTCTCGGCCTCGTAGAGGGCCTTGAGCTCGTCGTCCGACTTGAAGGTGCCGTCGTCGTTGGCGTTCTTCGACCACGGGATGTTGCGGGCGCTCGGCACGTGGCCGGGGCGCTGCGACTGCTCCTGCGGGAGGTGCGCCGGGGCGAGCAGCTTGCCGCTGAACTCGTCGGGCGACCGCACGTCGACCAGGTTCAGGCTGCCGATGGCCGCCACGATGTCGTCGCGGTAGGCGCGGATCGACTCGTCCTGCGGCTTGGCCTTGTACGAGGTGGCCGGGCGGGCCGGAACGGTGTCGACCAGGTCGCGGGAGTCGAGCTCCCACTTCTTGCGGCCGCCGTCGAGAAGCTTGACGTTCTCGTGGCCGTACAGCTTGAAGTACCAGTACGCGTACGAGGCGAACCAATTGTTGTTGCCGCCGTACAGGACGACGAGCGTGTCGTTCGCGATGCCCTTCTCGGACAGGAGCTTCTCGAAGCCGGCCTGGTCGACGAAGTCACGGCGGACCGGGTCCTGGAGGTCCGTGGTCCAGTCGATCCGGATCGCGTTCCTGATGTGGTTCTTCTCGTAGGCCGAGGTGTCCTCGTCGACCTCGACGATGGCGACCTTCGGGTCGTCGATGTGGGCCTCGACCCAGTCGGCGTCTACCAGGACGTCACTGCGGCTCATGTGTTCTCCTCCGGGGCAGTCTGCGACGGGGTGGTGCGGAGTGCGGGCGCGGGGTGTACGCGCAGATGCGCGGAGCGGGGCGCGTACGTGGCACTGGCTCGGCCCTGACAGTGGTCCAAGGGCCTGGGGGGAAGCAGAACGCTGAAGACGTCCCGCTCAGAAGGTGCGACAGAGCATGGCGGCGACGCGGCACAGGTCTACTGCCCGCCGCTTCGTGAGATCCGCCTGTCGCTTCATGTGTCCGATCGTAGGGAGGTACGGGCGGAGATGTCACCGTCGTGTCGCATTATGAGACGGGATCGTCCGCCATCCGGGACGGCGGAGCGATGACCGAGGGCCGGGGACGCGGATGCGGCGACGCGGGCTCGGCGTTCATCTGAGGGCCGGACGTGAACGTCTCAGTATCTGGATCAGGGATCCGGCTCAGGGCTCAGGGCTCAGGGCTCAGGGCTCAGGGCTCAGGCATCAAGGCCCGGGGGGCGCACCGCCACCGCCGGACGCCGGTCGTATCACCCCGTCGGCGCCCGGACTTCCCCTCGCCGCCTCCGGGCCGCCTCCGGGCCGGTTTCCCGGCCGGGTTTCCCGGCCGTTTCCCGGCCCGGGGCCGTGTCAGCCGGTGAGAGCCACGTTCGAACCGGTCACCGAGATCTCCAGCCCGTCGGGGGTGACCTCGATCTTCTCCAGCTTCAGGCCGTCCGGCAGCCCGCCGATCTTCCGCTCGAAGTCGGTCTTGCCGCGCACGATGTCCTCCAGACCGGGGATGCCCTCACCCGGGACCTCGTCCGCGTGCACCCGGATGGTCCGGCCGTCGACGAGGGTGACGGTGGAGAGCACGCTGCGCGAGAGGGGACGGCCGAGGATGTCGACCGTGCCGGTGACCTTCACCTTGCCCTTGCCGCCGTACTCGACGGCGACGCCCTCGTTGGCCGCGGAGGTCAGGTCCTGGTAGCTGACGACGGCCGTGCCCGTGGCACGGGCGGCCGTCGCGCTGGAGTAGCCGGGGCCGATCTCCACGTCGTGCAACTGGGCCCGCATCTCGCTGACCCGGATCACCCGGCCGCCCGCGCTGGTGGTGATGCCGGTGAGGCCGACATCCACCCGGTCGAGCCGCGAATCGGCGATCTGCGTCAGAAACGGGAAACCCTTGATCGAGACGTCCGTGGAGCCCGCGCTGCCCCCGCTGATCCGGACCCGGCCCTCGGCCTCCGACTCCGCGAAGTAGACCGCGGCGCGGTCGACGGCGACGAAGAGGCCGCCCAGCACCACCAGGACGACCAGCAGTATTCGCAGTGCTCGCATGCCCGTTGCTCCCCCACCCTGACCCGACCGGGCCCCCGTGGGACCCGACCGGCCCCCTGGGCCCGTGAGCCTACTGCGGCCGCACGGGACACCCGGGGTGATCGACGATCAGAAACCCCCGGCCGGTTCCCGGTTCGCGCCTCAGCCGACCAGGCGTCCGAACAGATACACGGCGGGAGCCGCGGCGGTGAGCGGCAGCGCCACTCCGGCGGTCATATGGACGAACCGGGACGGATAGTCGTAGCTCGCCACCCGCAGCCCGATCAGCGCGCAGACGCCCGCCGCGAGCCCGAGGAGCGCGGCCTTCGCCCCGAAGTCCGTGAAGCCGCCCATCACGGCACCGGCCCCCGCGGCGGCGAGCAGCGCCATCACGGCCGACGCCGCACCGGGCAGCGGCAGCGCCCTGACGAGCACCGCGGCCGCGACCGCGACCCCGCCCACCGTCACGGCGTCCGGGACGGCCGCCAGATGCCCGGCGGCGAGCACGGCGAGGGCGGCCGAGACGACCGTGGCCATCAGCCCGTACATCCGCTCGTCGGCACCCGCGTGGCTGCGCAGCTGCAGAACGACCGTGAGCAGCACCCAGACGCCCAGGGTGCCCAGGAGCGCGCCGGGGCCGTTCTCCCGGCCCGCCGCGAGCAGGGCCACATCGGCGGCGAGCCCGCCGGCGAAGGCGAGCGCGATGCCCTGACGGGCCGGCCACATGCCGTTGAGCCGGAACCAGCCCGCGGCCGTCACGGCCTGGAGCAGGATCAGGGGGACGAGCAGGGCGTACGGGCCGATCGCGGCCCCGAGGGAGATCAGCAGGCCGAGCCCGGCGGTGATCGCCGCGGGCTGCATGCCCGGCGCGATGATCGGCGAGCGCCCTTCGGCACGGGCCCGCTGGGCATCGGTGATCCGGCTGTTGCCGAGGGTGGTGGGCGCGCTGAACCCGGAGGCGTCGAGCGCCGCCGAGGACGCCGCAGCCGGTGCGGGGGCGGGGGCGGACACGGGCGGCTGCGCGGAGGCGGGCGCCGTACGGGAGGTGTCCGGCACCTCGGGCGGCAGCGGATACGAACCCGAGGCGCCCTGCGCCGGCGGATACGCGGCATCGGCGGCGTACGGCGCCGGAGCGGCAACCTGGTGCTGCACGGGCTGCTGGTGCGCCTGGTGCTGGACCTGGTGCTGTGCGGGCTGCTGGTGCGCCTGGTGCTGTGCGGGCTGCTGGTGCGCCGGGGGCTGCACCGGCTGCTGGACCGGCTGGATCGTCGGCTGGTACTGGGTGTCCCAGGTCTGCGCCTGCCAGGTCTGCGTCGCACCCTGGTCGAAGGCCCCCGGCTCCGACTGCCCCGTCGGCCAGTGGGAGGAGGCGTCGTACGGGGCGGCCTGGTCACCGTACGGCTGCTGCGGCTGCGGCTGCCCGTGGGCGGGGGCACCGTACGCCGGACCACCGTAGGACCGACCGTCGTACTGCTGCTGGGGCTGCTGGACCTGCTGGGGCTGCTGCCCCGCGTACGACTGGTCACCGTAGGGCTGGTCACCGTAGGGCTGGCCGCCGTACGGCTGATTCCCGTACGACTGGTCCCCGTACGACTGGCCGTACGGCTGCTCACCGTACGGCTGCGGATACTGCTGATCGCTGTTGTCGCTGCTGCTGCTCATGGTCTGCGGTTCACCCTCCTGCGAACGGCGGGAGCACCTCGACCGTGCCGCCCTCGGCAAGCCGTACGGTCTCATGGCCGCGGGTCCCGACGGGGTCACCGTCGATCAGGAACGAACACCTTTGCAGTACGCGGACCAGCTCACCGGAGTGCCGTTCGCGCACCGTGTCGAGTGCCTCGGCGAGTGTCGCCGCCGCGTACGGTTCCTCCGCCGTCCCCGCGGCCGCCTTGGCCGCAGCCCAGTAACGGATCGTCCCCGTCGCCATGGCGCCACCCCTTTCGTCGTGCGTCAGCTGTCCATGATGGGTCACGCCGCGGCCGCCCAGTCGGCGATGCGGGTGAGCAGGATCTCGTCGGACGCGTTCTCCGCGTGCCCCATCCCCCGCTCCAGCCACAGGCCCGCGCCGCCCTCCCCGGCGGCTTCGGCGAGCATCCGGGGGTGGTCGAGCGGGAAGTACGGGTCCTGGTCGCCGTGCACGATCAGCAGCGGGGCGGGCGCGATCAGCGGGACCGCGCCGACCGGGGAGAGCGGTACGGGGTCCCAGTCCTCGTCGGCGATACGGGTGCGGAAGCCGTAGCGGCCCACGAGCCGGCCCGTGGGCCGGGTGACCACCCAGTGCAGGCGGCGCATCGGGGCCGTGCCCCGGTAGTACCAGCGCGCGGGAGCACTCACAGCGACGACCGCGTCGGCATGCGCCTCCGCGCGCCCTTGAAGCGCTGGTACCCGACACGGCGCCGTTCGAACGGCCGTACTACCGCGTATCGGATTCCGGACGGAATCCCGGGGCGAATCCCGGACGGATTCCGCAGCCGGATCAGCCGTATACAGCGCACCGTGCCGGAGCACCACGGAGCCGCCCATGGAGAACCCGGCCGTGATGATCCGCCGATGCCCCAGCGAGCGCGCCCAGGCCACCGCGGCGGCCGGATCCAGCACTTCGCGATCACCCACGGTCGAGCGTCCGACGGACCTTCCATGGCCCCTGAAAGAGAACGTGATCACGGCCGCACGCTGGGAGAACACCCGTGCCACCCGTCGCACGGCCGGGCGGTCCAGATGGCCGGTGAACCCGTGTGCGACGACAATCGCGGTATCGGTCCGCGCACCGTTCCCGGCCCCGATCCCCGCCGCCCCGGCACCCGCCGTACACGGTTCGTACACCGCTTCGACGGGGACCCCGTCATCGGTCAGCAATGTGGCGCGAAGGGGGTTCGGCGTGAGGAAGGAAACAGAAGAACTCAGGAATCGGCCCTCGGACACAGAACTCATGTGGGCTATTCTGCTGCGAACAGGATCCGGGCAATGCAGCCCCCGGGTCCTTTTGTGCTTTCCGCGTGTTGTTACGGAGACGTTTCGACAAGCTCAGCGGTCCCAGGGCGCGGGACCGCACCGGTAAAGCCGCACGACCGTACGAAGCAGTGCCGCATACTCCCCCGGGTCCGACCCGGGAGTGCCCCTCTCGCAGGGAACGAGGAGGACCGACGTAATGGGCGAGCGAACCGTGCAAGACGACCGACCGACCGACCAGGCAGGTGGGCGGCGATGAGTTCACTGCTGCTTCTCACCAACGCGCTCCAGCCGTCGACGGAGGTGCTCCCCGCCCTCGGCCTTCTGCTGCACAGCGTGCGGGTGGCCCCCGCCGAGGGCCCCGCTCTCATCGACACCCCCGGTGCCGATGTCATCCTCATCGACGGGCGCCGCGACCTTCCGCAGGTGCGGTCGCTCTGTCAGCTGCTGCGGTCCACCGGACCCGGCTGTCCGCTGATCCTGGTGGTCACGGAGGGCGGTCTCGCCGCCGTCACCGCCGACTGGGGCATAGACGACGTCCTGCTGGACACGGCCGGCCCGGCGGAGGTCGAGGCACGGCTGCGGCTGGCCACCGGGCGGCAGCAGATCACCTCCGACGACTCCCCGATGGAGATCCGCAACGGGGACCTCTCGGTCGACGAGGCGACGTACAGCGCCAAGCTGAAGGGCCGGGTCCTGGACCTGACCTTCAAGGAGTTCGAACTGCTCAAGTACCTCGCGCAGCACCCGGGCCGCGTCTTCACCCGCGCCCAGCTGCTCCAGGAGGTCTGGGGGTACGACTACTTCGGCGGTACGCGGACCGTCGACGTCCACGTACGGCGGCTGCGCGCCAAGCTCGGCCCCGAGCACGAGTCGCTGATCGGCACCGTGCGCAATGTCGGCTACCGCTTCGTCGCCCCGGAGAAGGTGGAGCGGGCCGCCGCCGAGGAGGCGAAGGCCCAGGAGGCGAAGGCCCAGGAGGCGAAGGACCGGGCGGCGAGGATCAGGGCGGCGGTTTCGGCGGCCGAGGGACCCGTACCCCGTTCGGAGCAGTCCCGCGATTCACAGGTCCCGGAAGAAGCCCCGGTACGAGCTGCCAAGAGGTAGGTCCATCCGCGTAGACTGCCGCGCGTGGCCAAGGTGACGCGGGACGATGTGGCGAGACTGGCGGGGACGTCGACCGCGGTCGTCAGCTACGTCATCAACAACGGACCCAGGCCGGTCGCCCCGGCCACGCGCGAGCGGGTACTCGCAGCGATCAAGGAGCTGGGCTACCGGCCCGACCGGGTCGCCCAGGCGATGGCCTCGCGGCGGACCGACCTCATAGGGATGATCGTGCCGGACGCGCGCCAGCCGTTCTTCGCGGAGATGGCGCACGCGGTCGAACAGGCCGCCGCCGAACGCGGGAAGATGGTCCTCGTCGGCAACTCCGACTACCGCGACGAACGAGAGGTCCACTATCTGCGGGCCTTCCTCGGCATGCGCGTCTCCGGGCTGATCCTGGTCAGCCAGGGCCCCAGCGAGCGGGCCGCCGCCGAGATCGAGGCCTGGGACGCCCGTGTCGTCCTGCTCCACGAACGGCCCGAGGCGATCGACGATGTCGCGGTCGTCACGGACGACGTCGGCGGCGCGCAGCTCGCCACCCGGCACCTGCTGGAGCACGGCAACGCGTACGTGGCCTGCCTCGGCGGCACCGAGTCGACCCCGGCGGTCGGCGACCCGGTCGCCGACCACGTCGAGGGCTGGCGGCGGGCGATGCACGAGTCGGGGCGCTCGACGGAGGGGCGGCTGTTCCAGGCCCCGTACAACCGTTACGACGCCTACGAGGTGGCGCTCGGGCTGCTGTCCGGGCCGGACCGGCCCCCGGCGATCTTCTGCGCGACGGACGACCAGGCCATCGGGGTGCTGCGGGCGGCCCGTGAGCTGCGGATCGATGTGCCCGGGGAGCTGGCGGTCGCGGGCTTCGACGACGTGAAGGAAGCCGGTCTGACCGATCCGCCGCTGACGACCGTCCACTCGGACCGTCCGGCGATGGCGCGGGCGGCCGTGGACCTGGTGCTCGACGACTCGCTGCGGGTCTCGGGCTCGCGCCGGGAGCGGCTGAAACAGTTCCCCTCGGCGCTGGTCGTGCGGCGCTCGTGCGGGTGCGGGGAGCCGGCAGCGGGAGTCCGCCGAGGCGGTGCCGCGGCGGAAATCCGCTGAGCCTTTATTTGGGACATACGAGGTTCTGCCGGGCTTCTCAGGACGTACTCAGCCTCTTCTCATGTTCGCTGGCCACTCTCGTAGACATGACCGAGAGCAACCGCCCGAGCGGCGAGTACCCGACGTACCACTCGTACCCCTCGTACGGCGACGGCGCGACGTCCTACCCGCCGCCGCCCCCCTACGAGCCGGGCGAGTCCGGCGGCGCACCCGGCGACTCCGGCCGGCCGGGGCGTGCCGCACGCCGGGCGCGGCGGCCCGTCGCGCTCCTGGTGGCAGTGGCGATCGTCGCGGCGGCGGTCGGCGGCGGCAGCGCGGCCCTGATCGGGCAGCTCACCGACAGCGGGCCGGACGGCTCCGGCTCCTCCGGCGCCGTCAACGGCACCACCGTCTCGCAGAGCAGCGCGGGCACCGTCTCCGGCGTCGCGGAGGCCGTCTCCCCGGCGATCGTCGAGATCGGCGCGACCTCCACGGCGGGCCGGTCCACCGGCTCCGGCGTGGTCATCACGTCCGACGGCGAGATCATCACCAACAACCACGTCATCTCCGGCGCCTCCCGGATCGAGGTGACCCTCTCCACCGGCAGGACGTACACGGCCGATGTGGTCGGCACCGATGCCGACAAGGACCTCGCGCTCATCAAGCTCAACGGTGCGAGAGGACTGAAGACGGCCACGCTCGGCGACTCCTCCTCGGTGAAGGTCGGCGACCAGGTCGTGGCGATCGGCTCCCCCGAGGGCCTGACCGGCACTGTCACCAGCGGCATCGTCTCCGCGCTCGACCGCGATGTCACGGTGGCCAAGGACGAGGACTCCACCCCGGGCGGCGGCCAGGGTCAGCGCGGGGGCGTCGGCCAGTGGCCGTTCGAGTTCGGCGGACAGCAGTTCAACGGGGACACGGGCAGCTCGACGACCACGTACAAGGCGCTCCAGACCGACGCCTCGCTCAACCCCGGCAACTCCGGCGGTGCGCTGATCAACATGAACGGCGAGATCATCGGCATCAACTCCGCGATGTACTCCCCGAGTTCGTCGAGCGGCACGGAGAGCTCCGGCGCGGGCAGCGTGGGTCTCGGATTCGCCATCCCGGTCGACACGGTCAAGGCCGACCTCGACACACTGCGGGCGGGCAACGGATCCTGACGCGCTCCGGGTGCCGCGCCGCCCCGGTCGCGCCGGACACCCCGGATACTTTCCCTATCAGGTACCGGACATTCCGGAGCCGGGCACCGGGTACCGGGTCAGGTACCGCGCCCGGCCGGAACGAACAGAGGAAGAGCAGCGATGAGCCACGCCGAAGACGATCCACAGCGCATCCTGATCGTCGACGACGAGCCCGCCGTGCGC
The DNA here is from genome assembly GCF_044542225.1 of Streptomyces sp. NPDC079020. Lineage (NCBI taxonomy): Bacteria > Bacillati > Actinomycetota > Actinomycetes > Kitasatosporales > Streptomycetaceae > Streptomyces > Streptomyces sp. NPDC079020. Next base: position 71,545 of record NZ_JBITUB010000003.1, on the reverse strand, counting down.
GAGGCCCTGCAGCGCAGCCTCGCGTTCGAGGGGTACGGCACCGAGGTCGCCGTGGACGGCTACGACGCGCTCGCCAAGGCGGAGGCGTACGCCCCCGACCTGATCGTGCTGGACATCCAGATGCCCCGGATGGACGGACTCACCGCCGCCCGCCGCATCAGGTCCACCGGCACCACCACGCCCATCCTCATGCTCACCGCCCGCGACACGGTCGGTGACCGGGTCACGGGACTGGACGCGGGCGCCGACGACTACCTGGTCAAGCCCTTCGAACTGGACGAGCTCTTCGCCCGTATCCGGGCCCTGCTGCGCCGCAGCTCCTACGCGTCCTCGGCGGGCGCGGACGTCACCGACGAGGACGTCCTGGCCTTCGCCGACCTGCGGATGGACCTGGCCACCCGCGAGGTCACCCGCGGCACCCGCCGGGTCGAACTGACCCGGACCGAGTTCACGCTCCTGGAGATGTTCCTGGCCCACCCGCGCCAGGTGCTCACCCGGGAACAGATCCTCAAGGCGGTCTGGGGCTTCGACTTCGAACCGAGCTCCAACTCCCTGGACGTGTACGTGATGTACCTGCGCCGCAAGACGGAAGCGGGCGGCGAACCGCGCCTGGTCCACACGGTACGGGGCGTGGGGTACGCGCTGCGCTCCGGCGGCGGTGAGGGGTGAGGGGCCTGGTGCGCCGGTTCCGGGCGCTGCCGCTGCGTTCCCGGCTGGCGCTGCTGGTCGCCACGGCGGTGGCGGTGGCGGTGGCCGCGGTGGCGGCGGCGTGCTGGTTCGTGACGAAGGCCCAGCTGGAGAGCCAGCTCGACAACTCGCTGCGCAGCGCCAAGATGGACAACGACAAGATGCGGGACCTGCTGACCGCCTGCCTGAGCGGCGGGAAGCTGCCGGCCCAGGAGTTCCCGGGGCAGTACACCGTGCAGCTCGTCGCGTCGAACGGCACCTACTGCCCGGCACCGAACACCACGCCCATCCCCGCCCAGCCCGGCGACATCGCCGTGGCGGCCGGACGGCTGCCCGACATCCTGCACACGACCGAGAACGACGACGGCGCGAACATGCGCGTCTACACCAGCAAGCTGCCCGTGGTCGGTGCCGGCTCGGCGGGCGACCAGCTCGCCGTCTCCGTCGCCCGCCCGCTGAGCGAGGTCACCGCGCCTCTCTCCACCCTCGCCTGGGTCCTCGTCGTCGTCTCCGGCATAGGCGTGCTCGGGGCGGGCGCGGCGGGGCTGTGGGTCGCCAGGTCCGGGCTGCGCCCGGTCGACGAGCTGACCGAGGCCGTGGAACATGTGGCGCGCACCGAGGACCTCACGGTGCGCATCCCGGTCGAGGGCGAGGACGAGATCGCCCGCCTGTCCCGCTCCTTCAACTCCATGACCGCCTCGCTCGCCACCTCCCGCGACCTCCAGGCCCGGCTGATCGCGGACGCCGGCCACGAGCTGCGGACACCCCTGACCTCGCTCCGTACGAATGTCGAACTGCTCGCCCGCAGCGACGAAACCGGCCGGGCGATCCCGCCGGGCGACCGCAAGGCCCTGATGACCTCGGTCAAGGCGCAGATGGCCGAGCTGGCCTCCCTCATCGGCGACCTCCAGGAACTGGCCCGCCCCGACGCCGCCCAGCCCGGCCGCCTCGAAGTGGTGGCCCTGCACGACATCACCCGCGCCGCCCTGCAACGTGCCCGGCTGCGCGGCCCCGAGCTGACGATCACGGCGGAGCTGGCCCCCTGGTACGTACGGGCGGAACCGGCCGCACTGGAGCGGGCGGTCGTCAACGTCCTGGACAACGCGGTGAAGTTCAGCCCGCCCCGCGCCACGGTCGATGTGGTGCTGCACCGCGGCGAGCTGACGGTACGGGACCGCGGCCCCGGCATCCCCGCCGAGGAACTCCCCCACGTCTTCGAACGCTTCTGGCGCTCCCCCTCGGCCCGCCAGCTCCCCGGCTCGGGCCTGGGCCTGTCGATCGTGGCCCGCACGGTCCAGCAGGCGGGCGGCGAGATCACCCTGAGCCCGGCCCCGGACAACGGCCCCGGCACGGTCGCCTCCATCCGCCTGCCGGGCGCACCACAACCGCCGCCGGAGATCTGACCGGGGGGCGGCTAGGGGCGTCGGCTCAGGGCGTCGGCTCAGGGCGTCGGCTCAGGGGCGTCGGCGGAATTCGGCGGCCCCGACGCCCGTCCCCTCAGGCCCCCGGGTTGTGCCGGATCAGGGATTCGACCAGGCCGGAGCGGGTCGCGGGGAAGTCCAGCGGGACGATGCCGAGGCCCGTCCAGCCCGCGGTCCCCGAGCCGTCGAGGAAGGAGTGCACCTGCGGGTTGAGCCGGTCGGCGTTCCAGCGGGGCGGCATCAGGGCGGCGGTGCTCACATAGTTCATGAACAGCTTGCCCGGCTGTGCGTTCGCCTTCCGGAACTGAGCCTCGATCTTCGGGTACTTCCCGAACGGCTCGGCCATGTAGTCGTCCTGGATGTCGAAGACCTGCGGATCGGCGTACCTGACCCCGGGCAGCCCGCCGTTGTCGGCGAGCAGCACCACCTTGCCGCGCGCCTCGCCCAGCGTGGGCAGCGTGGAGTCCAGGCGGAACAGCGGCCGCCAGCCCTTGGCGTCGAGGTAGAGGTCGAAGATCCGCCGGAACGCGGCGTCGCTCTCCTCCGAGTACTCCTGCTTGACCCGCATCAGCACCGTCTCGCCCGGCCGTTCGGCCAGGAAGTCCCAGCAGGCACCGAGGACATCGCCGAACATCAGGTTCTGGAACGACGCCCCGTGATGGATGGCGAACGAGTCCCCGGTGATCCGGCAGCGTACGTCGAGGAACCGGATGCCACTGTTCAGCTGCTCGGCGATCGTCGTGTTCTGGCACTCGGTCCAGGGCCCGCCGTACCGGGCGCCGGAGTCGTGCGACCCCGGGATCGTGAGGCGCTGGAGTCCGGTCGCGTCGGGGATGGAGCCCATCCAGTCCTGCGGGGTGCGAGCCGTACGGGTCGTACGCGTCCCGGCGACGGCGGGCGCGACCCCGACGAGGGCGGTGGCGGAGACGGCGAGGGCGCCGGCCAGGAAGTTCCTGCGGGTACCGGTGTACGGGCTCATGCGGAAGGGCCTCCGGGTGCGTGGGGGGGTGAGCAGCCCCCGAATTATGACGGGTGCACGTCACCAGAGGAACAGGGCAGGAACGCTGCGGCCCGGCCACCCGGACAACAGGGCAACAGGGCAACAGGGCAACAGGGCACGGAAGTCATCACCTGACCGCTCGTCGATGAGCCGCACCGTGCCGAGGTCCGTCATGCCCTGACGCCTCCGGGCCGGACCCGGTGCGAAGTGAAAGTATCCGCTCATGGATGACACAGTGAAGCCCGCCGGGATCGTCGTACGCCGTGCGAACGACGCGGACGCGGATGCGCTCGCCGGGATCGACACCGTCGCGGCGGAAGGGGACGGCCACCGGCGGGCGAGCATCCGGGAGTGGTGCCGGCAGGGCCTGGCGGTCGTGGCGGAGGACGAGTCCGGGCCGCTCGGCTACTGCGTGGTGGAGTACACGTTCTTCGAACAGGGATTCGTCACCATGCTGATGGTGGCGCCTTCGGCCCGGGGCAGGGGTGTCGGACAGCGGCTGCTGGACTCCGTGGCCGCCTCGTGCACGACCCCGAAGCTGTTCACCTCGACCAATGTCTCCAACCAGCCGATGCAACGGCTGCTCCAGCGCGCCGGATGGAGCCCGGCCGGCCTTGTCCACGGCCTCGACGAAGGCGACCCGGAGCTGTTCTACCTCCACCATGCGCGGACCGGGCAGCCGTGCCCGTGACCCCGCGCCTGAAGCGGATCGGCTATTCGGTGGATCCGACTGTCGGCAGGCGCTGCCCACCACACTCAGTGGATTCCGGTCAGTAAGGGAAGCCGAGCCCTGTCCCCGACGCGAAATACCAGGTAGGGACGCACGGTCCATTCGATCCACGCCCCTCGTCCGGCGCCATCGACCGGTACGTGACCCGCTCGCACCAGAACGCCCACGCGGCGAAGGGCGACGGTTCCGATTCGCTGAGCATGAGTTACCTCCTTGCGTCGCACCAGGGCGCCCCTTGCCCACGGAGCCGGCGTGACGAGCTGCGAACAAGGGGAGCCCGCTCGACATCCCTCAACCGGCGCAGAGATCAAGAGAGTTACGTGCGCTACTGCCGCGTTCTCCACGGTGCGCACGAGTCGAGTGGCGTTGCGTCACGAAGCTAGCGCGTGATGCCAACCCGTATCAAGTGTTTGACGTCTAACGAGTGAGGTGGAAACTCGCTACAAGTGATACGTGTGGATCGGCGATCCTCGGCGGAGCCAGAAGCACTACGAGAGCCACGAGGCCTACGAGAACTGCGACGCCGCACTTGCGGCCCTCCTCGCCGCGGTCGCACTCCTCTCAACGGGCCGGCGAAGTTCTCGAACGACTCCATGTCGAAGTGCCCGCGCTCCACGGACTCATCGATGAAGCCGAGAGCGCCGTCGAGGATCCGTCCGCTCGCCGCCTCCAGCCGCCGCGGCAGATCAGCGCTGCCGAGCTGCTGCCTGGCTGTCGTCAGCGTGGTGCCGAAATCCCGGAGCGGGCCCACCCGCCCTTTCGCCCCCGGCCCCTTGAACGCCACCATGTCCACATCGTGCTGGTCGAGCCGGGCGGAACCGGGAAGGTCCGGGAGCCTGTGGCTGAGGTAGGGCGCGACGATCGAGTAGCTGCCCAGGGGGACGTGGGCGATGGACTTCGCCAGCTCGAAAATCTCGGAGACAGGGTGCAACGACTCCTGTTCCCCGTTGTGGACGAGGGTGTACAGACCGCCCTGGTCGTCGTTCTGAATGACGATGACCGGGCTCAGGTGGTTGATCAACTCGGCCCGGAGCGTGTCGTAATGCTCCTGCGTTTCCGTCTCGGCCGCCAGGATCGCGTCACGGGCCCGGCGTTCCCGGGCCGCCGGATCCGGTCCCGGAGAATCGCTCCCCGCATCCGCGGATGCGGCCCGACGGCCGCCGAGGTACGCCATGGCACCGGCTGCGGTAGCGGAGCCGAGAAACATTCTGTGCGTACTCACTGTTCGTCTTCTTCCGTTCGGATACCGGCAGTTCACGTGCCCGCGCCGAGAGGAGAAGAGAGACTGCCGACATGACCATGCACCTCATCTCCGTGATCGGAAACAGCCCCGGCGTCGGCAAATCCACCCTGTGCCGCGCCGTGGCCGACTGGCTCAGGAGCATCGGCGCATCGGTCGACCACTTCGAGGAATCCGACATCCTCACCCGGCCGTCCTTCCGGCCGGTCGCGGACGAGTTCGCCGGTGGAGCCTCCGCCGTACGGCCCGAGACCCTGGTCGCGTGCACCCGCGCCTATGTCACGGAATCACTCGGGGCAGGCAAGGACCGCCTGGTGACCGATGCCCTCCTGCCCTTCATCCCGTCCCTCGTGGCATGGGGCCACGACGAGGCCACGCTCGTCCACGTCGTGGACGAACTGACCCGGGCCGTGAAACCCGCCCAGGTCACCGTGGTGTACGTCCACGACGACCCGGACACGGCACTGCGGCGAGCCGTCGACCGGGAAGGTGCCGCCTGGGAGGACTGGTACGTAGCCAGACTCGCCGGTTCCCCCGGCACCCGGGCGGTCCATGACCTCACCTCGGCCGCCGCCCACCTCCGCTCCGAGGCGGACCTGACCCGCCGCCTCCTCGCCCGGACCCCTTGGCGGCTTCTGACGGTGGACGTAGGCGATCTCGACGCCCAGGAGGCATTCGCCCATACCCGGCGCCACCTGGCTGGCTTTGTTCATCTCCAGGAACAGCGTTCTCGAACGGTTCCGGAGGCAGTTCGTGATCAACCAGCTCGCGAATGTCGATGAGAAATGACGGCACTGTCGCGGCCGCGAACGCGGGATGGCCAGTCGCCCGTCAGGGCGGCTGGCCATCGGGGTAGGTGGCCGTCATGCGTCAGCCGAACTGGCGCCGATCAGGTGCTCCGGTCCCGCGCGGTTCGGCTGAGGTTGTCGCTCAGCGTGGAATCGCGAGTCATGCGCACATTTGGCAGTTTTCCTCGCCAGATCTCTCGCTCACCTGTGCTCTTGAATCCGTAACGCTCGTAGAAGCGGACCGCTCGCTCGTTGTATTCGGTGACCCACAGGCGCATAGGTGAGCTTCCTGCCCAAGTGAGGAACTCTCTCATCATTCGGCCTCCGACACCTTTGCCCTGGGCTTCGTTCAGCAGATACATCGGCCCGAGGGTGACGACCTCGTCCCGGCGACCGCAGAGGAAGCCAACGATCTCCGTCTGGGAGCGGGCGACACGGCAAAACAGCAGGTCCGGTCGCTGCTTTGCCGCCTCGATGAACTCCCGCCACTGGGCGATGCCTTCCGCGGTGGCGGAGGCGCCGCGGTGCTCACGGATCCAGGTGTCATCGATCCCCGCCGCCTCGTTGGGATATGTCTGCAGCCAGATCCTCAACTGCAGAGGCCCCAGAAACGCGGCGTGGTCGGCATGGGGGACTTCGATCACGTGGGTCATGGCCGCCATCCTCGCCGATGCTCCCCGAACGCTCGTACGTTTCTTGGTCGGTGACAGCAAAGGTCAGCCGGCCTTCGCGGGCTCCTCGGCTCGTGCTCGGGTGCTGGCGAGGCGGTAGGAGTCGGTGCCGGTTTCGATGATGGTGCCGTTGAAGGTCAGCCGGTCGACGATGGCCGCGCAGAGCCGCGGGTCCGTGAACGTCTTCATCCAGCCGCCAAAGGACTCGTTGGAGGCGATGGCGACGCTGTTCCTCTCCTCGCGCTCGGTCAGAACCTGGAACAGGAGTTCGGCGCCATGCCGATCCAGCTCCATGTAGCCGAGCTCATCAACATCACCCGACCGTGGTTCGGGGCGCCTCGCAAACTCGTCGACAAGTGACGTCACTACTGCTCGATAAAGCCACCTGGCGGAGGCCCTGGGACTTCCCGACCGGACTCCGCCGCAGCAGTAACCGCCGGCCGGCCGGGAAAGGACGCGCACAGCCGAACGGGCGGCCCCCACCCTGCGCCGGATAGGGGACCGCCCGAAGCGGACGCGACGAGCCCTCAGGCCAGATCGTCGAACTCGCCGTCCTTCGCACCACCCAGGAAGGCACGGAGCTTCGCACGGGTCGTACGGATGACCACGTCAGGATGGTCGCTCTCACGCATCAGAATCTCGCCACCGTGCTCGGCGAGCTCCAGGCAGTCGGAGCCCTCGGCATTGGAGGATCTCGAAGATTTGCGCCACTGAATTTCCACAACACTCACGCCTTCATACTTGTAGTGCGATTTGGCGAATGAAGTCCCGCGAGCTCTTCGGATCAAGCGACTTCTCTTCGGTCCGGTCCAGAGCAACTCGCCAATTCTCAAGACTTGTCTCGGAATCCACAAAGCCCGAACCGGTCGACGTATCCGTCTGCACTGTGTCCAGCTGCGGCACCACACCGTAGAGGTAGTGTGCCGAACTGCTGGCGTACGGGAAGCCGCCTGCCGCGAACGGGATCACACGGATGGTGACGCCCTCACGTTCCGACTGATCCACCAGATAGTCGAGTTGGCTGCGGGCGACCGCAGAGCCGCCATACGTCATTCGCAGCGCAGCCTCATGAATGAGGAACGTGCACGAAGCCAGGTCGACACGATCGAGTACATCTCGGCGCCGCAACCGGTGCGACAGCTGTCGCCGCTGACGAGCGGGGCTCGGAGGCGGCACGCTCTCGGCGAAGACCGCCCGCGCGTAGTCCTCGGTCTGGAGAAGGCCGGGCATATACATGATCTGCACCGACCTGACGGCCACCGCGTGGTGCTCCAACTCGGCCAGATCGAGCGCGGCGCTGGCGAGGTGGCCCCGGTAGTCCTCCCACCAGCCGCTTATGCGCTCGGCTGCCATCTCCGCCAGCGCTTCGACATACGCGCTGTCGGGGCATCCGTAGTGGCCGGCCCACGCTCGGACGCGATCGGCGCTCACGCCGAACCTTCCGGATTCGACGTTGCTGATAGTGGTGCGATCGGTTCCCAGCATGGCCGCCGCCTCGGTGAGCGACAGGCCGGTGTGCTCTCGAATCCGACGCAACTCAGTACCCAGGCGGCGCTGTCGTCCCGTGGGCGTCTTCCTCGATGGCATCGCCCCTCCTCTTGTCGGGTCCCAGTGTGGCCCTTGGTTCGAACCCTATCCAAAAGAGCTAATCCTTTACGGGTTCACGTCTAACGCGTTAGACCATGAGCTACGGTGCTCTCACCACGCGCTGCACGTCGGCCAGCCCGAAGTGCAGCCGCACACACGTGCGTTGAGACATGCACTTGTGCGGCCACAGCCACGGGGCGACGCGCAGCGCACACGCCCGGAGATACCAGACCGTGTGGGGAGAACGACATGACCGCCACCGCCACAACTCCCGTACCCATCAATCCGCTTGGCGGGGAGACGTACCGGCTGACCTTGCCGAACACCGCAGGCGCGGCCAAGATCGCGCGAGACTTCGTCACTTCCCTGCTGGATATCAGCAGGCATCCCGGCTTGGTCGACGACGCACGCATCTGCGTCACCGAAGTGGTCACCAACGCGCACCGGCACACCCGTACGTCGTTGATCCGCGTCCATGCCGCGGTCAACCGGCACCGGGTCACCATCTCCGTCGCGGATGATGAAGCCCGCGCCGGGAACGTGCTCGCCGCCCTGCGGTCGGGGCCGGAACAGGGAAATGGGCGCGGCTTGTTGCTGGTGGAGAGCCTCGCGCTCGCGTGGGGCACCAACACACTGAACGGCTGCCTGCCGGGGCACAAGGTCGTCTGGTTCACGCTGGGCCGGCCCGATCCGAAACCGTGACGCCTCCTGCGCCCTGCGACGGCGTGCCGCACTGGGGCTTCCTGCTCGTCGCCGTCGTCCTCAGCGCGCTCGCAGCCGGGGTGGCCCTCGCGCCGGTGCCACGTACGAAACCCGAGGACCCGAACGACGGTTGCGCAGAACGCGCCGACAAGGAAAGCCTGCGCAGGCCACCAGGCCAGCCGCCCGCCGCAACCAGCCCCGCCGACGTGATCGAGCGGTATCGCCACGCCGTGGCTGAGTTCCCTGTTGCCGATGTGGCCGGCTGAAGGCCGTCAGCCGGATCGGGGGCCGGGCGCGTGCGGTCCCGGATGCCGGGCGGCGTGCAGCGCGGATGCCCTGCGGACCAGCGTGTCGTCGCCACGGCCGAGGCACTCGGCGGCGTACAGCAGTTCCGCCAGCACCTCCTGGTCGCGCGCCTGCACGGCGAGCGCGAGCAACGGGCCGAGCCTCGCGGACCAGGCCTCGCGCGTCTCCGGGGGACTCGTCCGGGGCAGGGCCGACGCCCTGCGGGCCCAGCGGCGGATCTCCTCCCGGTCCGCCCGGGGAGCGGGCACGGGGAGGAGAAGGGGGACCTGTTGGGCGAGGTCACCGGGGGTGCTCCGGGACGCTCCCCGTCGCCGCCCCCGTTCGGCCGCGGCCAGGGCCGCCGCGAGCGTCGTGTGGTAGCACGTGCCGAAGAGGTAGGCGGCTGCCCGGTCGCCCGTGAGCCCGGACAGGACCTCGGGGCGGTGCACCGGGCTGGGTACCGCCCCGTCCCGGCGCTGCGCGGTGGCCAGGGCGCCCCAGCCCTCCCGTACCAGCGGGTCGTCGTCGCCCCGGAATCCGAGGGCGCCCGCGCACAGCAGCAGCTCCGAGAGGAGGTCCAGGCTCCCGCGTGCGAGGTGGACGCCGAGCAGTACCCGGACCGGTGCGCGGAGCCGGGCCGCTTCCCCGGGGCCGCCCAGCAGCCGCCGCGTACGGCCGAAGTCCGTGACGTAGAACAGGACATGGGCGAGCGCGTACGTCTCGTCCCCGGTCATCTGAAGGACGTCCGGGCCCAGGGCGGCAATGCTCCGGCGGTGCAGCACGTCGAGTGCGGGCAACGCCGCCGGAGGCGTGAACCCTCCCCGGTCGACGAAATAGCGCAGCTCCACCTGGGAGAGGACAGGCCGGTACGCCCTGGTGTGACCGCCCGCATCGGCCGCGAGCAGCGCCTGGCACTTGGCGCGCGCTCCGGGCTGCGGGCGGCCGAGCACTTCGAGCAGCGCGATCAGATTGAGGTGGTAGGGGAAGAGTTCGTCGCCCCGGCGCAGCCCCCGCGCGAACTCCGCCTCCCCGGCCGCACCGGCGGCCAGATCCAGGGCACGGCTCGGGAGCGCCGCTTCCTTGGGCACCAGGCCCGAACGGTCCAGCAGCCGTACCAGGCCCAGCAGTTCGAGGAGGGGACCGGGGCGGAACGGGCGACGGGGAAGATACTCCTCCCAACGGGGCGCCGCGAACCACTCCACGTACTCCTCCAGCCAGCGCAGCGCACCTGCCAGCACGCGGTCCGCGGAGGCATCCGGATCAGGGACCGCCGCCTCGCCCTCGCCCTCCCGCCGGGCATGCGCGGGCAGCGGGGGCCAGTACGGACCGTCGCCCTCGGCCACCGGGGCGCTCACCGCCCGCTCCGCACGCGCAGCAGCGCCAGGACCGCCACCAGGATCCCGGCCAGCACGCCCAGGTCCGCCCACCACGGCAGCAGACCGCCGCCGCCCAGCAGGGTCTGGCGCGCCAGATCCACGGCGTACGTCATCGGGTTGAGGTACATGACCGAGGCCAGCCAGTCGGGCACATCCCGCACGCTGAAGACCGAACCGGACAGGAACAGCAGGGGGAACATGGCCAGTTGAACGGTCGCCTGGAGGGTCTGCACACGTTTGACGACCGTGGCCAGGCACAGCCCGATGACGCTGAAGACCGTCGCCGCGAGCGCGTAGCAGCCGACGGCGAGGACGAACCGGGCGGTGGTCAGCGGCACGCCCATCAGCGGCGAGAACGCGAGCATGAGCGTGCTCTGCACGGTCACCGTCCCCGCACCCGCGACGACCTTGCCCAGGGGAAGGCAGATCCGCGGCACCGGGGCGACGAGGAGTTCGCGCAGGACGCCGTACTCGCGGTCCCAGGCGTACGACTGGCCGGAGGCGACGCCGATCGAGACGACCTGGATGCCGATGATTCCGGGAAAGACATACGCGCTGAACGACACCGAGCCGACCGCGCCGATCATTCCGTCGAAGCCGACCGCGTAGACCAGGACGAAGAAGAGGATCTGCACCGCCTGGCTGAGGAGCACGCCCGGTCGTTTGGCCTGGCGCAGCAGATCTCGGTGGGCGATGACGGCGATGGCGCGCAGGGCCACTCTCAGCGGCCCGTCCCCGGCGGCGAGGGACGGTGCGGGGGCAGCTGTGGTGGTGGGGGCGGCGGGCGTGGTCCCGGTCGCGGGGGTGCCGGCCGTCGTCGTGTGCGTCCTGGTCATGGCGCCGTCGTCCTCTCCCGCCGGGCCCGGGGGCCGTCCTGCTCGGCCGCCTCCGGACAGACGCGGCCCTCCTGCTCGGCCGCCTCCCGACAGACGCGGCCCTCCTGCTCGGCCGCCTCCAGATAGACGTCGTTCATCGAGGGGTGGTGCACGGAGACCGTCAGTCCGGGCACGTCCAGGGCCCGAACCACCGCGGCGATCCGGGCCTCGGGATCGACGCAGTGCACCGCGACCCCGGCCGGCCCGATCAGCGCCTCGAAACCGGCCGCCCGCAACTGGCGGGCGGCCGCCTCGTCGTCCGCGCAGGTCACCACGACGCGGGACGAGTCGAGACTGCTCTTGAGCCGGTCGACGCTGCCGTGCCGGACGATCCGGCCCTGCTGGAGGATGACGATCTCGTCGGCGTACTCCGCCTCGTCCATGTAGTGCGTGGCGAACAGGACCGTGACACCCAGCTCGTCACGCATCCGCAGCAGGTCCTCCCACACGGTGGCGCGGGCGGCCGGATCCAGACCGTTGGTGGGCTCGTCCAGGACGATCAGCCCCGGCCGGTGCAGCAGGGCACGGGCGATCTCCACGCGCCGGGCCAGCCCGCCGGACAGCTCCTCGACGCTCTGGTGGCGGCGGTCGGCGAGACCGAACAGGTCCAGCATCAGCGTGATCCTGGACCGGGCGTCCGCGCGTTTCATGCCGAACAGCCGGGCGTGGAACCAGAGGTTGCGCTCCACCGAGAGTTCCTTGTCGAGGGTGCGTTCCTGGAAGACCAGTCCCAGACGGCGCCGGGCGGCCACGGCTGCCTCCCGGACGTCATGGCCGAAGATCCGGACCGTGCCTCCGTCTGGCCGCGCGGCTGTCGACAGCACCCCCAACAGGCTGGACTTCCCCGCACCGTTGGGGCCGAGCAGCGCGGTAATGCGGCCCGGCGGGGAACTGACCGACACACCGTGGACCGCCGTCACCCTGCCGTGGCGCACGACCAGATCGCTGATCTCGAAGGCGAGGGGGGCCCGCTCGGCCGATGCTCCGCCTTCGGCCGTCTCCGCAGGGGTCCGACCGGAGCTGTCCGTACCGGCCCCGTTGCCTCCAGCCCCGTTCCTACCCGCCCCGTTCACGCCGGCCCCGTTCACGCCAGCCCCAGTGTGCGGTCCCATGGCAACGGGCCTTCGCCCGGCGGCATCAGGGCGAGTGCCACCCCCGCGGCGCCCTCCAGCATGCCCGCGGTGTCCACGGCGCGGTGCGGGACCGGCGAACGGGCCGCGGCGGGGAAGCGCATCAAGTGGCGGTATCCGAACGGTGCCGCTTCCTCCGCGCAGCCCAGCACCTTGTCGGTCAGCCTGCGGCGCCCGGCGCGCAGTTCCGGGTCGTCCGTGTCGTGCGCGACCCGGGTCAGGACGCTCAGCAGTCCGGCGTACCCGTGGCAGACGGTCGCGCCCTCGATCGCCCACAGCGATTCGTCCCGCCGCAGAGCCGCCCGGAGCGCGTCGACGGCCGCCACGCACCACTGGGGGCGGTCCATGGCCCGTCCCGCGCGGAAGAGGGCGGCGGCGACGCCCGGGGTGCCGTAGCACCAGGCCGTACGGGTGAACAGCTCGGCGGGCCGGTCCGGGGCGACCTCCCACTCCCAGGACGCCCGCGCGGGCCAGTACGGGCCCGCTCCGTCGTGCAGCGTCCAGCCGAGGAGCCAGGCGGCGACGCGGTGGACGGCGTCGCGGATGTCCGTCCCCGTGTGCCCGGCCTCGTACGCCGAGCAGAGCACCGCGAGCGGACCGGCGATGCCGTGTGCCATACCGAGGTTGAAGTCCCCGCGGGGGTATTCCTTCCGGTCCCGTTCGCCGAGCTGGAGCCCGGCCGGAACCCACCAGCCGGGCACCTCGTGGCCGTCGACCGTCACCGGTTCGGTGATGCGGGCCAGGTGCCGGAGCGAGGCGGCGAGGGCGGCGGTCACCTCGGGGCCGGTCTCGGCCGGGTCGGTGGCCGAGTCCAGGAGCAGCCGGGTCGTCCCGGACAGCCCGTTGATCAGGTCGTACGCCGCCCAGTCGACGCCCTTCGCCCCTGATGCGGCGCGGGTGGCGAAGGCGCGCAGCCGCTCGTTGTGGTCCTCCGCGACCCATCCGGCCAGCCTGCGGCGCAGCGCGCTGTAGTGCCCCTGCGGCCCGGCGCAGGTCTGTGCGGCGGCGAGCAGTGCGGCCGGGCCGGAGAAGAGACCGTGGCGGGGCGCGGAATTCATGGCGCGGCCGGCGGCGGCGAGGTGCCGGTGGGCGACGGGCCGCCAGGCGTCGTCGCCGCGGGCCAGTTCGCCGTAGAGGAGGGCGATGCCGGGCAGCCCGTTGGCGAGGGTCAGCGGGCCCCACATCACCGCGTCGTAGACGGGGTCCCGGTTGTCGTCGCGGGAGGCGACGGCCGCGACCCGCTCGGGGTCGGCGAGCCGGTCGGCGACCAGGGCGACGGCTTCGTGCGGGCGTACCTCGGTGGTGGCCTTCATGACTGGTGCCTCCGGCGGTTGAGGTGGTCCTGCACCGCGCCCCGGGCGATGCCGAGGGCGGTGGTCTCGCGGGCGCCCGAGCCTCCGAACAGGCGGTTGCAGACCATGTGCAGCAGGCTGCCGACGACCCGGCCCTGAGGGGTGCCGCCCGGGACACCCACGGCGGCGGCGAGTTCCCGGACGGCGTCGTCGCGTGCGGCCAGCGCGGCCAGCACCCCGGCCCCGGCCGGGTCCGCCGAGAGGGCGGGCCAGCCGCCGTAGGGGTCGATGAGGCGGCGCCAGTGCGCGGACCGGGAGCGGAACGCGGCGGGCAGGTCGGAGCGCGCGCCGGTCATGGACAGCCAGGCCGTGGCGCCGTCGTCACCGCAGTCCTCGGTCACCAGGGGGTTCCCGGGGGCCGGGGGGCCGAAGGCGTGGGCGAGCGCGGCGCAGGAGACGGCCGCGAGGTCGTCGACGCCGTAGTCGTTCGCCGGGTCCTTGGCCAGCCTCAGCAGGTCGAGGGCGGCCTCGCTGTCGTACTGGAAGACCCGTTCGGCGAGCCGCTGGGCGGCCGGCCCGCCGTAGCGCTCGCACTCGGGGTCGTACTGTGCGAGGGAGTGGCTCCGCAGCAGCCCCTCGCGCTGCCAGCGGTGCAGCAGTTCGCCGACCGCGGGGGCGGCCTCGCCCCACATCTCGCGCGGCCGGTCGCCGTGCAGCCGCAGCCGCAGGTGGTGGCCGCTGTCGTCGGTGTAGCGGATGAAGAACCAGCCGTCGGCGCCCTTCTCCCGTGCCAGCGCGACGAGTCCGGGGACGTGGTCGCGCAGCAGGTCGTCCTGCGTACGGGCGGAGCCGTGCAGTTTGAGGTAGAGCCATTCGCCGCCGAGGCCGTGCGCTGTTCGTCCGGGCCGGTGCTGTCCGGCGTACGGGCGGCGGCGCGGCGCACCGGTCTCGCGGCGGGTCAGCGGGACGACCAGCTCGGCCGTGTGCCCCGCGAGAGAGGTGTGCTGCCCGGCACGCGGGGCGCGTTGTACGTCCGGGGCGTGCTGACCGTCCGGGGCGTGCTGACCGTCCGGGACCGGGGCTCGCTCACCGTCCGGGGCCGGGGCCGGGGCGTCCAGCCAGCCTTCGTACTCGCCGGGGACTTCCTGGGCGACCAGATCGGGATGCCGCAGGACCTGATCGAGCAGCAGCTCGCGGTGCCATGCCTGGCCGAGGTCGAGGAGCAGCCGCTGGTCGGCGGTGACGGCCAGGACGCGGGAGGGTACGTCCCACGCGGTCCGCCAGTCGTGCACCGCGTCGTCCCACTCCGCCCCGCGCGTGCCCCGGGCCGGGTCGCCGCGGCGTGCCCGTACCGACTCGGCCCGGGCGCGGATCACGTCCAGCCGCCAGACGGCGCAGGCGAGGACGAACCTGCCGTACCGCACGCGCGGCACGAAGGGGGCGTCGGCGAGCGGCCCCCAGTTCCACGGCTCCCACAGGCGCTGGCCCTCCAGTCCGATCTCCCACAGCAGCCGGACGGCGTTGGGCGCCTGGGCGGGAGCGCTGATCATGTTGCCGAGCACCGGGACGATCTCACGGCCGGTGGGCAGGTGCACGGCGGTCAGCCGGTCCAGGGTGGCGCCGATCCCGATGTCCGTCAGCCGCAGTTCCTCGACACCCGGGGTGTCCGGGAGGCCCACGGCGATGCGGCGGCCCGTGGCCGGGGTGGTGTGCGCGAGGTTGGCGGCCCGGCCCGAGCGCGGCCGGAAGGCGAGGTCGACCGGGACGGCGTCCTGGATGTGCACGGGGTTGTGCCGGTGCAGGGCGGCGAACCCCGGTCGCCAGTCGGGGTGCTGGTCCGCGAACCGGGCGAAGGTCGCCCCGGCCCGGTGCGAGCCGGGCGACGGGGACAGGAAGACCCGGAAGTCGCCCCGGTCCAGCGCCGCCACGTCGGGGGCGACGACCTGCACTGTCACCTCGCACGAGTTGGGGAGGTCCGCGGGGTCTGCGGTGTCGTGGCACAGCTCGTCCAGGTCCGCGTCGTGGAGGACGACCTCGCGCAGGCCCGCGCGCTGTGCGGTGGCGGCCAGCCGTGCCATCGCCCGGTCCCGGCGGGCGGTACGGGGGTCGTCGGGCGGGGTGACGGGGGCCTCGCTGTTGGGCCAGCCGTAGCCCGGCGGGGCGCCGAGGCCGGTCGATTCGTCGAGGAGCTCCAGCACGGGGACCAGCCGGTCGGCTCCATGGACGTCGAGGAAGCGTCGGTGGTAGTCGCGCAGGGCGAAGAGCCCGAGCTTGGGGCGGGACAGGCGCCACATCGCCCCGGCGGCCTGCTCGACGGTGGTGCGCACCGCGTGGGGCAGGTGCAGCACGGTGTCGAGGCGGGTGTCGATGTGGAGCGGGGTGTCGTCCGGTTCCACCGACCGCGCCGCCCGCAGCAGCCGCCCGAGGTGGGCGTGGCCGGCGCCGACGGGCCGGGCGTCGTACAGCCGCCGTTCCCGGTCGACCGCCAGCAGCGCCTCGTGCGTACGCCGGGTGTCCTCGGATGCCCCCGTGACCTGGGCCAGCAGGTCCAGGACATGGTGCAGCGGATCGTCACCGGCCAGCGGCGGACGCAGTCCGGTGATGAGGATCTCCTGACGCACCAGCTCGCCGAGCAGCTCGTGGATCCGCTCGACGGGGGCTCCGGGGAAGGCCGTTTCGACGCACCGGACCAGTTCGCCGTACGGCAGCGGGGCCACGCACTCGGCGACGGCCCGCCGGACGACGGGGGTGTGCCGGACCGACACCGTGGAACGGCCCTCGCCGCTGTCGTCGAGCCGTACGCCGTTCGTCGAGGGAGCGGTGAGGACCAGCCGGTCCCCGCGCCCGATCAGGGCCTGGTGGGCCTGGACGGTCAGGGTGGACAGCACGGCCGGGTCGCGTTCGAGGCGGTGGCCGATCCTGGTGAGCCACTGCATGTCCACATGCGTACGGGTGCGGTGTGCGGTGCCCCGCCGGGCCTCGGCGGTGGCGTCGAACCGCCCGGCCGCCACACCGGCGAACAGCCCGAAGGGGGTGGGCCGGGTACGCATCCTGATGTCGTAGCGCAGCACGGCGAGGGCGGCCCGGCGCAGCTGGCCCGCCCGGATTCCGGCGGCGCCGCGCTCGGCGACGCGGGCGACCATGGCACTGAGGCTGGGGGAAGCCAGATCGAGTGCTTCGGTCAGCAGCCGGTCGGCGGGGACCGCGGCGAGGAGTTCGGCGCAGGCGGCGAGATCGTGGGGGCCGCCTGCGCCGGGGAGGGGTAGTCCGGGTGCGTCCGGTGCCAGGGGAGCGCGGTACAGAAAGACGTCTCCGGCCTCGAACGGTGTTGCCTTGAGCGGTGCTGCCTTGAGCGATGTTGCCTTGAGCGGTGCTGCCTCGAAGGGTGCTGCCCTGAGCGGTGCTGCCCTGAGCACTGTGGCCCTGAGCGGTGGCTCGTCGGACGGCGGTGTCTCCTGGGCCGGTTCCCCCACCGATGTCCTCCATCTCGTCCGCACCTCACGCCCGGGAGTGTGCCCGTGAGGCCGGAACGAGGCCCGGCCCCACGGGTCTGAACTGTCAGCAGCAGTGGCTGCAGCCGGAGCCGCCGCCCTCGCTGGTGCACCCCGGGGTGCAGTACGAGATGCTCGTGATGGCAGGACCGGCGACGGACTGCTCCACGCCGATCTCCAGGTCGAGGTCGAACAGCCCCGAGTCGTTGGCCCTCTGAGCGGGATCCTTGATACCCATGCTCTCTCCTTCATAGGAATCGAAGCGGATGCTCGTGGGCCGCGGCGGATGCTCGTGGATCGCGACCCACGATGCACCGAACCACGTGTCCGGTGACCGGACAACGGAATCGGAGCTGCTTGGCAGTCCTGGCAGTGCTGTCAGTACCGGTCTCCGAACAGCGGCAGTTCTGCCCGGATTCGTCCTGATCCGAAGAATTCCGTCGTAAGCCGTGAACCGACCAGGCGTTTATGGATACGTACGTGGTGTGTGTTCGGACGAAGCTCTGCTGACCGGTGTCGCCCAGGGCGACCAGGCAGCCCTGCGTACCCTCTACGATCGGCACGCTGCCGCCATGCTGCGCCTCATCGGCAGACTCACCTCGGACCGGGGAGTCTCCGAGGAGATCCTCCAGGAGGCGTGGCTCGCGGTCTGGCGGTCGGCCGGCGGTTTCCGGGGCGAGTCCTCCGTACGGGGGTGGCTCATGGGCGTGGCCAGACGGCAGGCCCACAATCAGCTCCGCAAGTCCCGGCCGCGGCTGGTCGACCTGGCCGAGGCCCACGACGTGGCGGATCCCTCGTCCAGCGTCGAGGACCAGATCGTGCGGGACGCCGAGCGCACCGCGTTACTGACAGCCGTCCGCACTCTTCCCGGACATCTGCGCGAGGTGCTCGCCCTGGTCCTGGTCGAGGACCTGGCCTACCCGGAGGTGGCCACCGCGCTCGCCATCCCGGTGGGCACCGTCAAGAGCCGGATGTCTCAAGCGCGCAGACGGCTGGGCCACATGCTCGCCGCCACGCGGCTGGAAGGATCGGGACGACGATGACAGACCACCTCACGGACGATGTCCTGGCGCATCCGTCGGGCGAAGGCCCCGACGAGAAGCGCCGGCTGCGGCATCTGGAGACGTGTGCCGCCTGCCGCGGCCGGAGCGCGGTGTGGCAGGACATCCGGTCGGCGCTGCGCACCGAGTCCGCCGAACAGGCCCTCGCCGTACCTTCCTTCGACGCGCTGCTGGGCCCCGCTCTGGCCGGCCCGGCCGAGCGGGCCCCGCGCGCGGACGCCGTGCCCGTGCGCCGCAGGACCGCGCTCCCCTGGCGGACGGCGGGTCAGCTCGTGCTGCGTCAGGCCCTGCTGATGCCGAGGAGCTGGGCGCCGCTCAGCGCCGCCGGGTTCGTCGGAGCGGCGGTACTGGCGGCGGCCGACGCGCAGGATCGTTTCGGGACACGGCTCTTCGGCGCGGTGGTGGTGCTGCTGGTGGTCTTCGGCGCGCTGATGGTCGCCTCGCCCCGGCGGGACCCCCGGCGGGAGCTGCTGTTCACGCTGCCGGTGTCCCCCGCCGTGGTCTTCCTCTCCCGGCTGACCGTGGTGCTCGGGGTCGATGTGGCGCTGGCCATGGGCTGTTCGGCGCTGGTGGCGGGGCCCGGCTGGTGGCCGGTGGTGTCGAGCTGGCTCGGCGAATCGCTGCTGGCCGCCTCGCTGACGCTGGCTCTGTCGGTCCGCTTCTCGACCGCGGCCGGAGCCTCGGCGGGCGCGGGGCTGTGGCTGCTGGGTCTCGTGGGCGGGCCGCTGGCGGGGGTCACCACCCCGTTCGCCGGTTTCCTGGACGCCCTGCTCGCGACGACGCCGTGGAGCCTGGCACTCGCCGCCGCCCTGCTGGGCTGGGCCGCGGCCACGATGCGGTCGTTCGGGGACGGCTCGGCGTCCCGCCCCGCGTAGCCAGGCCGTCGCCCGGCCTGCCGCGGTCCTCGCCGCCCGGCTGTCTGACGGGCTGTCGCGCCGGCGGGCTGTCTCGGGCGGACGGGCGGGCTGTCGGGTCGGCCGGCTGCCTGTATCGCTGCCCGACTGGCCGACTGCCCGACTGCCCGGCAGGCGGGCCGCCCGGCAGGCGGTCTCTTCGCCCGCCCGGACCGCCGGACCGTCCGGCCGGTGCCGTGAACCGTTCGTGGCCGTCCCGCTACGTACGGGGTGTGCTGCCACCGGCAGGTCACGCCGCGCTCGCCGGGCCGGCGTGGGTGCGACGAAAGGAGCCACGACATGACCGCTGCGACCTGGTGGACCCACGAAGTCCGCCGGTGCGGGAAACAGGCCGTCGCCCTGCCCGTCCTGGCGGCGCTCCTCACCTGCGTCGCGGCCGTGGGCCTCGACGGTGCCACGGTGCTCGGCCGGGCCCTGCTCTCCTGCGCGCTGCCCACTGCGGCGGCCCTGGCCTGTGCGGCGGTGGTGGCGCGCGAGCCGCTGCTGGAGCTGCATCTCTCCCTGCCCACCCCCTACCCCCGCACCGTCGCCCGCCGGCTCGCCTGGCCCGCCGCCGTCACGGCCGTCGCCGCGCTCGCCCTGGTGACGACGGTGACGGCCGCCGGACACCCCCTCGATCTCCCCGGCACCCTGCTCAGTCTCGCCGGGCTGACCGTGCTGCTCAGCGGCGGCGCGGTGTGGGCGACGGTCCGGTCCGGCTCGGCGGCACCCGCCACCGGGCTGGTGGTCGCGGTGGTGCTGGCCAAGCTGCTGCTCGTCGACCGGGTGGTGGCCGACGGGGCCGGGCAGGCACTGCCCGCGCTGCTGATCGGCGGCTGCCTGACCGCGGCGTCCCTGCGCACGCTGGGTTCCGGTGGCCGGGCGGGCGCCGGACTCCGACCCGTCGGCGCGCACTCCGGCGACGGGGAGGCCTGATGGTTCTGCTGTGGACCCTGCGGTACGAGGCCCTGATGGCGGCCCGCCGCCGGGTCGTATGGGGGGCGGTGCTGCCGCTGGCCCTGCTCAGTCTGCTCCTGGCCGCCACGTCCCCCGTCGTCACCGGTTCCGCCGACCCGGCGACCCGGGTCGGCGCCGCCGCCGTGCTCGTCAACTCCTTCTGCACCCTGGGAGTCGGCCTCGCCCTCGCGGACCGGCTGCGCCGGAGCCTGGAGTCGCGCGGCACCGCCGAGCTGCTGGCCGCCACCCCGGCGGGGCCGCTCGCGCGGACGGCGGGCGCCCTGGCCGGGCCGCTGCTCACCGCGCTCGCCCCGGTCGCCGTTCTCTTCCTCGCGTACGCCGCCGTCGTCTCGGTGCTCGCCGGTTCCGCGACGCCCCTGGGCTCGGCGGCGGTATCGCTGCTGACGGCCGTACTCCCCGCGGCGCTGCTGGCCACCGCGTTCGCCGGGCTGCTCGGCGTGCTGCTGCCGGTGGCCGCCGCACGGGCCGTCACGGCCCTGGTGTGGCTGTGGGCCTGCCACTTCCCGCCGGGCTTCTCGCCGATCCCCACGGTGACCGGCACCGTGCTGTCCCCGCTCGGCGGCTATCCGATGGCCGCCTGGGCCCACGCCCCCGAGGTGTGGGCGGCCCGGGACGGCACCGGAGCCCTGCGTCCCGCCGTCAGCGACACCACCGCACTGGTGAACGTCGCCCTCGTCCTCGCGACGGCCGCCGCCTGCTACGCGCTGGGCCGTCTCGTCTCCCGCATCAGCCGACACGGAGCCTCATGAACATCTCCACCGAGCAACTGACGAAGGTGCACCGCGGCGGACGCCGCGCGCTGGACGCCGTCGACCTGCACATCGAGAGCGGCACCGTGGGGCTGCTGGGCGCGAACGGCGCGGGCAAGACCACACTGCTGCGCATCCTCACCGGTGTGCTGCGCCCCACCTCCGGCCGGGTACACGTGGCCGGACACGACCTGTCGACGAGCGCCGGACTCAGCGCCGCCAAGCGCACCCTGGGCTACCTCCCGCAGGAGCTGTCCCTCTACCCCGACCTGACGACACGTGAGTTCCTCGACTACATCGGCGTGCTCAAAGGCATCCACGACAAGCGCGAACGGCGGCGTCAGGTCGACGCGCGGATCGCGGAAGCCGGCCTGGAGGAAAGATCCGGCGAGCGGCTGGCCGGGTTCTCCGGCGGTATGAAGCGGCGGGTCGGCATCGCCCAGGCCCTCATGGGCAACCCGACCCTGCTGATCGTCGACGAACCCACCACCGGCCTGGACCCGCACGAGCGCATGCGGTTCCGTTCCCTGCTCGCCGGACTCGGACACGGCCGCACCGTCATCCTGTCCACCCACATCCTCGACGACGTGGCCCAGACCTGCCCCGAGGTGGCCGTGCTCGCGGCCGGCCGGCTGGTCTTCCACGACGCCACCACCGATCTGGTCGGTCAGGCGGCCGGGCGCACCTTCGTGTACCGGCCCACCGGCGCGGACACGGGCCCGCCCCCCGGCGCCGAGGTGGTGAGCGCGGTGACCCGTGCCGAGGGAACCGAATACCGCATCGTGACGAACGCCCCGCCCGCCGGGGCCCGGCCCGTCGAGCCCTCGCTCGAAGACGGCTACGCCGCCCTGCTCCGCGCCGACGGCGCGACCCCGCACCCACCCACAGTGAGGCAGTGACCACGTGACCACGCATGCCATGAACGCCACGAACACCCCGCACGCCCCGCGCAACCGCCGTTCCACCACCCGGGCCCCCCGCGCCCTGGCCTGTCTGGCCCTGACGGCGGTGGCCCTGATCGGCCTGGCCGGCTGCGGGGGCGGCGGCCGCGCCGAACCGGCCACCAAGACTCCCGTACCGCTGCCGAGTCCCACGTCCACCAAGCAGCAGATGAGCGAGAAGAACCTCGGATACACCTGGCCGCTGACGGTCGAGCAGGCCACGGCCGAGTGCCGCGAGGGCGACCAGGCGGTCGTCACCGTCCCCGACGGAACGACCTACGCGCTCAACGACCGGGCGGAGAGCGCCGGTTACCCGGATCTGGCGCCCGTTCGGATGTCCGGCGACGGCGGCGACCCGGTGAGCATCGGCCCGCTGCTCAGCAGGACTCTGAAGCTCTGCGGAATCGCCTCATGACCGGCCCCGGCCGGGTACACCTCCTGGGTGTACCCGGCCCTCACCCCGCCCACGGCGCACAGGAGACACGAGAGGAACGACTCGCACGACGAGGAGTGGGCCCACGAATGAGCTGACGTGGGCCCAGCACGACAGAGAATCACGGGGGCACGACCTTGGAACAGCGCGCATCGACCGCTGACAAGCTGCACGTCCTGGTCCATTCCGGGCTCAGGGAGCACTTCGACTCACCGCCCGCCACTCTCAGCACCATCCGCTCCGGCCTGGACCACGTCGACTTCGTGGACGACGCGTGTCTGACCGCGCCCGGGACGGTGCTCTGTCTTCCCGTACTCATACCGGTCGCCAGCGAGTTCCAGGCCGAGGGGCTGCGCGCCGTGCGGGTTCGGCACCCGTTGTCGCTGCTCATCGCGGTGACCGACGATGTCACGGGGTATCGCACGTACTACGCGATCCGTTCGGGGGCGAGCTTCGTGCTCAATCTCGCCATTCCCGGCGAGAGCCAGGTCGACATGCTGTACGCGCAGCTGCGCGCGCACCGTATGACCATGTCCGCCGTCCGGCTCCATCTCGCCCACGCCGACCACCAGGGCCACGAGGGGCACGACGGTCACGAGGGGCATCAGGAGCACGGAAGCCATCAGCGCGCCCGCGGCGATGCAGCGGCCCGGGACCATGTGCCACGGCACGCGGCCGAACACCGATGTCCGGACATCGGCGTACGACACGACGACGAGCGGTTCGCTCTCGGCCACAGGCCACCGCAGCCCGCCGCGACAGCCCCGGCCACCACCTCGGACACCGGCCTCCTGCGGCTGCTCCGCACCTCGATGACCGTGTCCGAGATCGCGCGCACCTACTACTGCTCGGAGCGGTCCATGTACCGCCGCATCCGCAAGCTCTACGACGATCTGGGCATCCGCAGCCGCACCGAACTGATGTCGCTGGCCATCGGCCCGAACCCGCCACCGCGTCTCCTGCTCCCCGGTCCGGCCGCCGGCCGGACCGATGGCCCGCGTGATGGCCCCCGCCGGTCCACGGAGGCCATCGGGCGGTCAGCGGATTCCCGCGTCGACCGATTCCAGCAGCCGGAAGAATCCGACCTCCACATCCCCGTCGACGGCCAGCCCTGACAGCGGGCCCTCGTACCGGGTGCGGCCCTCGCACAGCACCTGCACCCGGTCGCAGACCTGCGCGACCTCGGCCAGCTGGTGGCTGGCGATCAGAACGGCGACGCCCTCGTCGGCCAGGGAGCGGATGATTCCGCGCATCTCCCGGATACCGACGGGGTCGAGTCCGTTGGTGGGCTCGTCCAGGACGATCAGCCGCGGTTTGGCCAGCAGCGCGACGGCGATGCCCAGCCGCCACCGCATTCCGAGGGAGTAGGAGGAGACCCGCCGGCCGCGCGCCTCGGTCATCTTCACCAGGCGCAGGGCCGGTTCGATCCACTCCTCGGGCACACAGCGCAGCCTCGTGTGCACCTTCAGCGTCTCGTCACCGGTCAGTGTCGGCCACAGGCCGGGGACTTCGATCAGGGCGCCGACGTCCGCCAGCGAATCCCGTCCGACCGGCTTGCCGAAGATCTCGATGCTGCCCGATGTCGGCCGCTGGAGTCCCAGCAGAGCTTTCATGAGCGTCGTCTTGCCCGCGCCGTTCGGTCCGAGGAGTCCATAGACCTCGCCCGCCCGCACGGTGAGGTCCACCCCGTCCAGGGCGTATCGGGAGCCGTAGCGCTTGCTGAGCCGTCGGATCGTCAGAGCCGCCTGCTCCGACGGGGATTCGTACGCGGTCATGTCAGATCTCCTTTCGCTGCATGTGCACACGGCCGATGAGCAGCAGGGCCGCCGTCAGCACGACGGCGAGTCCCACGGCGAGCGGGATGGCGGACATGGCGGTGACCGGGCTTCCCTCGGGCAGCGGCACTCCGTTCGGCCCGATACCGGCCAGTGGCAGCACCACACGCATCGGCCAGGCGAAGGGGACGGCGAACCAGAAGTCCTTGTCCGAGACGAGCGCGCCGCACAGCAGTCCGGCGATGCCCACGCCGATCCCGGGCCCCATCCCCCACACGAACGAGACCAGCACGGCCAGCGCCGTCATCGACAGGCCCACCAGCCAGGGCAGATAGACCGCCGCGACCACCATGCCCATACCGCCCGGGAAGTCGCCGCTGATCAGCGCACCGATCGAGAGCATCACCAGCAGCACGCAGGAGGACAGGAACCCCAGCACACCCAGCGCGGCCACCTTGCCGACGAAATACCGCCCGCGCGGGACCCCGTACGACAGCAGGAGCCGCCAGGCGTCCTGGTCGGCGCGGACCGACAGCGCGGCGGCCAGGCCCGCGGTCATCGGCACCAGCACGCCCCAGAACTCCAGCGTCACATTGCGGAAGACCTCGAAGGTCTGTCCCGCCTTCGCCTCGGAGGAGCCCAGGGAGCCGAGGAACAGCGGAATGGTGATGATCACGGGAGCGAGCAGGTGGTACCAGAGGACGAATCCCCGCTTGTTGCGGGCGAGCTCGGTCCCCACCACGGTCGACAGCGACGGATTGTCGCGCTGCCCCACGAGGGGCGGGTCGGCTGTGTCGTGCGCCATGAGTTCTCCTACCTGACCGTTGTCGGTTGTCGACCGTTGCCGGTTGCCGACCGTTGCCGGTTGCCGGTCGCCGGTTGTCGGCCATTGCCGGTTGTGCCAGGTACGTAGCGAAGTCCGGAGCCGCGGTTCGCCGCGGGAGGACGCGGTCGCCCGACTGGCAGACGGCAGACACCTGACAGGGGGCTGCCAACCGACCGGGCGGGGGCCCGTTCCGGTGCGTGCGGATGCGAGCGTGAGAGGCACCGCCGGGCCGCCACCGGGGTGGGCCGGTCGGGTGTTCCCGCACCAGCATCGTCAGGAAGGAACCCTCATGAAGAAGCTCAGCAGCGCGCTCGTGGCCGGCGCCATGGCCCTCGCGCTCGGCGGTCTCGTCACCCCCACCGCCTTCGCTGCCCCCACCGCCTTCGCTGCCCCCGCCGCCCCCGCCTCCGCCGCCCCGGTGGGGATCATGAAGCTCTGGCACGCGACGGTGCAGTGCCAGATCGTGCGGATCAGCGACAACAACGCGATCAGGTACGACAGGGCCGACGGCACGGGCAACACCGAGAAGGCGGCCATCGACGACGCGGCGCGCAACATCCCCGTTCCGGCCGGGCACTACAAGCGCCACTGCGACGCGAAGCGCACCTGGTAACGTCAAAAAAAGGGGAGCGGACTGGATCGCACCCCTTTTTTTGTCCCCGGGCAGAAAGGCGCGAGCGATGTCCGAAGCTCCCCGTGTGTACGAAGTGCGGCTGGGCGTCTACGCCACCGAGCAGCAGGCCGAGGACCTCAAGGAACGCATCTCCGCGATGCTGTGCCCGGACCCCGACCACGCGCCGCCGTGCCCGATCCCCTGGTCCGTCGCCCTGCTTCGGGGGGAGGGCCTGGAGGATCCCGACGCCTACGAGCACCTGGTCGAGCAGGCCCGCATCGAGAGCGGCCCCCGCCCATGAGCCCCCGCCCGTAAAGCCCTGCCCGTGGGCCGTGGGCCGTGGCCCCGCCCATGGGCCGTCCCCGCAGGGTCACACCCGGTCCGCGAGGTCCTGGGACCGGGAAAAGGTGGGGGCGGCGGGCCATCCGGCCCACCGCCCCCACCCTCGTATTCACTCACTCACGCGCTCCGCGCGCTCACCCGCGTACGGGAGTCACTGCACGATCGTGATCCGGTCCGTGGCCGGCGGGGCCAGCGGGGCGGCCGCCGTCGAGTGGGCCGCCAGGTACGCGTTGAACATGTCCAGGTCCGACGCGCCGACCAGCTTGTTCGTGCCCTTGCCGAGAGCCGCGAAGCCGTCGCCGCCGCCCGCGAGGAACTCGTTCATCGCGACCCGGTAGCTCCTCGCCGGGTCGATCGCCTCGCCGTTGAGCTTGATGGTGTCGGCGGCCACGCGGGCCGCGCCCGTCTTCGTCAGGTCCAGCGTGTAGGTGAGGCCCCTGGAGACCTGGAGGATCTTCGGGCTGGCCTCGTTGGAGCCGCTGACCTGCTGCTGAAGGGCCTCGATCACCTGGGCACCGGTCAGATCGACCACGTTCATCATGTTGGTGAACGGCTGGACGGTGAACGCCTCGCCGTACGTCACCACCCCGTCGCCCTCGGCGCCGGACGCCTTGTGGACCAGGTCCGAGCGGATGCCGCCCGGGTTCATGAAGGCGATCTGGGCGCCGCCCTTGTCGGCCGGGGCCAGACCCTCCAGCTGGGCGTCGGCGATCAGGTTGCCGAGCGGCTTCTCCGGGGCTGTGGCGCCGCGGCCGTTGATGTCGGCGGTGATCCAGCCCTGCGGCTTGTTGGCGATGGGGGCCGCGAGGGCGTTCCAGCGGGCGATCAGCTTCGTCATGTCGGTGGCCTTGGCCCGGTCCCGGCTGACGACGTGGTTCGCGGACTTCACCGACGTACGGACGATGTCCTTGGTGCGACGGTCGTAGGTGAGCGTCGTGTCGGTGTAGACCTTGCCGAACGAGGAGGCCGAGGTGACCATGCGCGGCTTGCCCGACGGGTCCGGGACGGTGCACACGTACGCCTGGTGGGTGTGGCCCGTGACCAGCGCGTCCACCTTGGGCGTGATGCCCTTGGCGATGTCGAGGATCGGCCCGGAGATGCCGTCACCGGCGCCGGGGCTGTCGCAGTCGTAGTTGTACGAGGTCGAGGCGGGGGCCCCGCCCTCGTGGATCAGCGCGACGATCGACTTGACGCCCTTGCGGTCCAGCTCCTTGGCGTACTTGTTGATCGTCTCGACCTCGTCGTGGAACTCGAGGCCCTTGACGCCGTTGGCGGTGACGATGTTCGGCGTGCCCTCCAGGGTCACCCCGATGAAGCCGATCTTGACGCCGTTCTTCTTCCACACCGTGTACGGCTTGAGAAGCGGCTTGCCGGTCTCCTCCTTCGTCACGTTGGCCGCGAGGTAGGGGAAGTCCGCGCCCTTGAACTTCTTGCCCTCCTCGTAGCAGCCCTCGGTGGGGTGGCAGCCGCCGTTCTGGAGGCGGGCCAGCTCGGCCGAGCCCTCGTCGAACTCGTGGTTGCCCACCGCCGTCACATCGAGGTCGAGCTTGTTCAGCGCCTCGATCGTCGGCTCGTCGTGGAAGAGCCCCGACATCAGCGGGCTGGCGCCCACCATGTCACCGCCCGCGGCGGTGACGGAGTAGCGGTTGCCCTCGCGCGCCTCGCGCAGCGACGTGGCGAGGTATTCGACACCGCCCGCGGGGATCGGCTTCACCGTGCCGTCGGCCTGCGTCTCGGAGACCGTGCCCGCGGAACCGGCCGGGGGCTCAAGGTTGCCGTGGAGGTCGTTGAAGGACAGCAGCTGCACATCGACGGTGCGGGGCTTGTGCCCGTGGCCATGTCCGTGGCCATTGCCCCGGTCCTGGGCGCCGGCCGGCATCGCGGCGACGAGCGCGCCCACGGTGGCCAGACCGGCCGCGGCGGCGAGCACCCGCCGGGACGCACGGTTCTTCTGCGGAGTCGCTGACATCGGTCCCCTTGTGGTGTCACATCGTGAATCCTGCGTGCCGCAGCCTAGGGTCAACGCGCGTAGCGCAACAGGTGTTCGAGGTTACGAGCTGGTTGCCGTGCCGTCAGAAACCTCCCTTATCGACCAATAGCGCCCACATGGCCCCCATATACCGCCGGAACCACCGCCGGATCTCCCCTCGGTGCCGCCACCTCGCGCGCCCGTCGCCGTACGCTCGTACGCATGACGACTGACGTACCGCTCCCCGCCCCCGGACGCGAGATTCAGACCCTCGACGCGCTCGACCCCGTACAGGCCGAAGCCGTTCTCGACCTGCTCGGCGAGGCGGCCCGGTCCGACGGCAGGCAGGCGGTCTCCGAGCAGGGGCGGCTCCAGCTCCGGGGCGGACACCGCGCGGGCGTACGCCACTTCCTGCTGACCAGCGCCGGGGTCCTCGCCGGGTACGCCCAGCTGGAGGACACCGACCCCGTCGAGGCCCCGGCCGCCGAACTTGTCGTGCACCCCGCGCACCGGGGCCACGGCCACGGGCGGGCCCTGGGCGCCGCGGTCCTCGCCGCGACCGGCAAGCGGCTGCGGGTCTGGGCGCACGGCGGCAGTTCCGCCGCCCGGCATCTGGCCCAGGTCCTGGGCCTCTCCCTCTTCCGCGAGCTGCGCCAGCTCCGGCGCACGCTGATCCCCCTCGACCTCGCCGAGCCGGTCCTGCCCGAGGGCGTCACCGTCCGCACCTTCGTGCCCGGACAGGACGACGCGGCCTGGCTCGCCGTGAACAGCGCCGCCTTCGCGCACCACCCCGAGCAGGGCTCGCTGACCCAGCGGGACCTGGACGACCGCAAGGGCGAGCCCTGGTTCGACCCGAAGGGCTTCTTCCTGGCCGAGCGCGCGGGCGGGATCGTCGGCTTCCACTGGACGAAGGTGCACGCGCGGGAGCAGCTCGGCGAGGTGTACGTCGTCGGCGTCCTGCCCGACGCGCAGGGCGGCGGCCTCGGCAAGGCACTCACCGCGATCGGGCTGCGCCATCTGGCAGCCGAGGGGCTGCCCACCGCGATGCTCTACGTCGACGCCGACAATCCGGCGGCGCTGAAGGTGTACGAGCGGATGGGGTTCACCACCCATGAGGTGGACCTGATGTATCGCACGGAGTCCTGACATACGGGACGGTCTCCGACGGAGGCTCAGAACACCCAGGGGCGGCGTCACTTGACGCCGCCCCTTCTTTCCACCACCCTTTCACTACTCAATTAGTGAAAGGGTGGTGCACATGGCAGAGTCCGCAGCGGTCGAGTTCCGTATCGACCGGCGCAGCGGCGTCGCCACGTACCTCCAGATCGTCCAGCAGACCAAACAGGCCCTGCGCCTGGGCGTCCTGGAACCGGGCGACCGGCTGCCCACCGCCCGCGAAGTGGTGGAGGCGACGGCCATCAACCCGAACACCGTGCTCAAGGCCTACCGCGAACTGGAGCGCGAAGGGCTGGTGGAGGCCCGGCGCGGGCTCGGCACCTTCGTCCGCCGGACCCTCGGGAGCGCCGCGGCGGGCGCCGAGGCACCGCTGCGCGCCGATCTCGCCGAGTGGACGCGCAGGGCCCGGAAGGCCGGGCTGGAGAAGGACGACGCGATCGCGCTCTTCACCGCCGTACTGGACAGCACATTCGAGGGGGACCAGCACTCATGACAGGCGCTGCGATCGAGGCGGACGGCCTCGGTACGAGGTACGGGCGGAAGAGCCGATGGGCCCTGCGCGACTGTACGTTCCGGCTGCCCGCCGGGCGGGTCTGCGCGCTCGTCGGGCCCAACGGGGCCGGCAAGTCCACGCTGCTCACGCTGGCGGCCGGGCTGCGCCGGGCGGACGAGGGCACGCTGCGCGTCCTGGGCGCCTCCCCCGTCGAGGCCCGTGACCGGATCGCGTACGTCGCCCAGGAGAAGCCGCTGTACCCGCAGTTGACCGTACGGGACACCCTGCGGGCGGGCCGTGCGCTGAACCCCGCCACCTGGGACCCGGACACCGCCGAGCGCGTCGTCGGGGACCTCCCGGGGGAGGCGAGGGTCCGCTCGCTCTCCGGCGGCCAGCGCACCCGGCTCGCGCTGGCCCTCGCGCTCGGCAAGCGGCCCGAACTGATGCTGCTGGACGAACCGATGGCCGATCTCGACCCGCTCGTCCGCCACCGGCTGATGGGCGTCCTGATGGCCGAGGCCGCCGAGCACGGCACCACCATCGTGATGTCCTCGCACATCCTCACCGAGCTGGAGGGCGCCTGCGACTACCTCCTGCTCGTCGACGGCGGCCGGATCCGCCTCGGCGGGGAGACCGAGGACATCGTCACCGCGCACGCCCTGCTCACCGGCCAGATCCGCGACCTGGCCCCGCACACCGTCGTCGAGTCACGCACGACGGGGCGTCAGCTCACCGCACTGGTACGGAAGGAGGGCCCGGTGGACGACACCGCCTGGGACATCACGGAACCCTCGCTGGAGGAACTGCTGCTCGCACACCTCCGCGCACCCGAGGCCCCGCCGCTGCTCACCCCGAGCGCGACGGGCCCCATGTCCCGGAAGGCGGTGGCCTCGGCATGAGCACCCTCACCCGGCACGAACCCGGCAAGCCCGGCGCACCCGGTGCGCCCGCCAGTGACGCGCGCACCGGCGTACCCGACGGCGCACGCGCCGACGGCCCGCTCTCCGGCCCCGTCCGCGTGCTGCTCCGCGTGCACCGCCGCCCCCTCTGGATCGCGGGCGCGCTGCTCCTGCTCGGTATCGGCGCGGTCGTGGGCCTGCGGATCTGGGTCGCGACCGCGGCCGGCCAGGAGCGCTGCCCCGACGGGGACATCACCGCCTGCGGCGACGACGTGTACCGGACCACCTACGCGCGTACCAGCGCCACGACGTTCCTCGCCGACGGCGGGACCGCGACGCTGCTGCTCGCCGGGCTGCTCGGTATCTTCGTCGCGGGCCCGCTCATCGCCCGGGAGCTGGAGAGCGGCACGTTCAGGATGGCGTGGACCCAGTCGGTGGCCCCCTCCCGGTGGCTGACCGCGCGCATCGCCGTCCCGGTGGTCCTGGCCACGGCCGCGACCGCCGTGGTGGTGCCCGTGTACCGCTGGGGCTGGACGGGCCTCCAGGACAACCCGTACTCCTGGGACCTGCGCTGGTACGCGGGCGACGTCTACCTCGGCAGCGGCCCGGTCACGCTGGGATACGCCCTGCTGGCCGTGGCCCTCGGCGCGCTCGTCGCTGTACTCGTACGCCGCACCCTGCCGGCCATGGCGGTCACCGCGCTCCTGGTCGGCGCCGTCGCCGTGACGCTGACGCAGCTGCGCGAACACCTGTGGCCGGTCGTCCGGGTCACGGGAAAGAAGGGCTCGGACGACTTCGCCTGGTTCATCGACTCGGGCATGCTGACCGCCTCCGGCAAGGCGGTGTACTGGAACGACTGCGCCGACGGGGCAACGTCCGGCGAGGATCTGTCCATATGTATGCGCGAGCGCGGTGGCGTCACCCCGTTCACCGATGCCCACCCGTCCTCCCACTTCTGGCCCCTCCAGCTCGTCGAGACGGGCATCCTGCTCGCCCTCGCCGCCCTGGCCGTGTTCGCCGCCTTCCGGGTGCTGCGCCGCCTGCACGGCTGAGAAGGGCCACCGGCTCCCGCCCGCCGTCCGGGCCCCGCACGGGGTGGCCCCGGACGGCGGGCGCGTACGGTGTGGGCGGACCGGCCCCCGCGGGCCTCCGGCGGGTCCCGCCGCAGGCGTCCGGCGGGTCCCGCGGCGCGCTTCCGCGGGTCCCGCCGCGGGCCTCCGGCGGGTCCCGCCGCGCGCTCCCGCGCGTCCCACCGGAGACCTCACCGGGTCCTTGGGCAGGACCCACCGGCAGGCACACCGCTTCCTGCATGTCATGTCGCCGTTACCGGCCATTCAGACACGCTTGCGACCCTCACTGGATGCAGCCAGCTGTGCCCACCCCCCGCAACGGGAGAGCCGCCCGGAAGGAACCGGGGAGAGCGCCCGGAACCGAGCACGGCCCCGACCGCGGTTCCGGGCCCGGACCGGAGCCCGGAACCGGACGCGGCTTCCCCGGGCCTTCCGCGATCTTTCCCGGCTCCGACGCGCCTGGAGGCCCTTCCGCGCGGAAGAATGGATACATGAGCCAGCAGCCCAGCTCCGAGGTCCCCGCCCAGCCCGTCCAGCCGTCGGTCGGTTCCCTCGCCGCGCACCGGCCGCATGCCACCGCTCCGTCCAACAACGTGGGCTTCTCCACCGCCGCCGACCTGGATCCCGACCTCGACGCCGACGCGGACGCCTACGAACCCGACCGGGACGGCGACGAACTTCCCCAGGGCCGGTTCCTCGACCGGGAACGCAGTTGGCTCGCCTTCAACGAACGCGTCCTCGAACTGGCCGAGGATCCGGCGACGCCCGTACTCGAACGGGCTAATTTCCTCGCCATCTTCGCCTCGAACCTGGACGAGTTCTTCATGGTCCGGGTTGCCGGGCTCAAGCGCCGTATCGCCACCGGCGTCGCCAACCGCTCCGCGTCCGGGCTGCAGCCCCGCGAGGTCCTCGAACTGATCTGGACCCGGTCGCGCGAACTCATGGCGCGGCACGCCGCCTGCTACCAGCAGGACATCGCTCCCGCCCTGTCCGACGAGGGCATCCAGCTGATCCGCTGGCCCGAACTGACCGAGAAGGAACAGGCCCGCCTGTTCACCTTCTTCCGCCAGCGGGTCTTCCCGGTGCTGACCCCGCTGGCGGTCGACCCGGCGCACCCCTTCCCGTACATCTCGGGGCTCTCGCTCAACCTCGCCGTCGTCGTACGCAACCCGGTCAGCGGCCACCGCCACTTCGCCCGGGTCAAGGTGCCGCCGCTGCTGACCCGCTTCCTGGAGGCGTCCCCGCAGCGGTACGTCCCCATCGAGGACGTCATCGCCGCCCATCTGGAAGAGCTCTTCCCGGGCATGGAGGTCCTCGCCCACCACATGTTCCGGGTCACCAGGAACGAGGACCTGGAGGTGGAGGAGGACGACGCGGAGAATCTGCTCCAGGCCCTGGAGAAGGAGCTCATGCGGCGACGCTTCGGCCCGCCGGTCCGCCTGGAGGTCGAGGAGTCCATCGACCCGTACGTGCTGGACCTGCTGGTACGCGAGCTGAAGGTGTCCGACGCGGAGGTCTACCCGCTGCCCGGACCGCTCGATCTGACCGGTCTGTTCGCCATCGCCTCGCTGGACCGGCCGGAGCTGAAGTACCCCAAGTTCATCGCGGGCACCCACCGCGATCTCGCCGAGGTCGAATCCGCCTCGGCGCCCGACATCTTCGCCGCCCTGCGCGAACGGGACGTCCTGCTCCACCACCCGTACGACTCCTTCTCCACCTCCGTCCAGGCGTTCCTGGAACAGGCGGCGGGCGACCCGGACGTCCTGGCGATCAAGCAGACGCTGTACCGGACCTCCGGCGACTCCCCGATAGTCGACGCCCTGATCGACGCGGCCGAGTCCGGCAAGCAGGTCCTCGTACTCGTCGAGATCAAGGCCCGCTTCGACGAGCAGGCCAACATCAAATGGGCCCGCAAGCTGGAGGAGGCGGGCTGCCATGTGGTGTACGGCCTCGTCGGGCTGAAGACCCACTGCAAGCTGTCGCTCGTCGTCCGACAGGAGGGCGACACCCTGCGCCGCTACTCCCACGTCGGCACCGGGAACTACCACCCCAAGACCGCCCGGCTGTACGAGGACCTCGGTCTGCTCACCGCGGACCCGCAGGTCGGGGCGGACCTCTCCGACCTGTTCAACCGGCTCTCCGGCTATTCGCGCCGCGAGACCTACCGCCGGCTCCTGGTCGCCCCGAAGTCCCTGCGCGACGGCCTGATCGCCCGCATCAACAAGGAGATCGCCCACCACCGCGCCGGGCGCCCCGCCTACGTCCGCTTCAAGGTCAACTCGATGGTCGACGAAGCGATCGTCGACGCCTGCTACCGGGCCGCGCAGGCGGGCGTGCCGGTCGACATCTGGGTACGCGGCATCTGCGCGATACGCCCCGGTGTCACCGGCCTCTCCGAGAACATCCGGGTCCGCTCGATACTGGGCCGCTTCCTCGAACACTCACGGGTCTTCTCCTTCGGCAACGGGGGCGAACCCGAGGTGTGGTTCGGCAGCGCCGACATGATGCACCGCAACCTCGACCGCCGGATCGAAGCACTGGTCCGGGTCACCGACCCCGCCCACCGCGCCGCGCTCAGCCGACTCCTGGAGACCGGTATGGCCGACACCACCGCCTCCTGGCACCTCGGCCCCGACGGCAACTGGACCCGGCACGCCATGGACGCGGAGGGCCAGCCGCTGCGGCACGTACAGGAAATGCTCATTGATGCCCGGAGGCGCCGGCGTGCGACGCCCTGACCACCAGACGACGACGCAGGCCCCCGCGGACCTGACCGCGGAAGCCGTCCTCGCGCCCTATCTCCGGGCGCAGGCAGCGGACTTCCTGCGCAGCCTGCGCCTGCACCGCGAGCACAGCGCCCCCACGGACCCCGGGGCACGGGGGGCCGAGGAGGCCGCGAGCGCGCTGCGCCGCTCCGCCCGCCGGATCAGCGGCTCGCTGCACACCTTCCGGAGCGTGCTCGACCCGGTCTGGGCCGACCAGCTCCGTACGGAACTGGCCTGGCTCTCCGGCACGCTCGCCCGGGAGCACGCCTACTCCACCCGGCTCGTCCGGCTGCTCGACGCCCTGCACCGGCTCTCGGGCGCCGCCCTGCCACCGGCGCGCGCCGGTGGCAGCGCCACGCCCCCGCGGCCCACCGCCCCGGGCTCGTCCTCCGGGGCAGCCTCCGGAGCCGCCGGGCAGGAGCGGGCCGCACT
Source organism: Streptomyces sp. NPDC079020 (assembly GCF_044542225.1). Taxonomy (NCBI): domain Bacteria; kingdom Bacillati; phylum Actinomycetota; class Actinomycetes; order Kitasatosporales; family Streptomycetaceae; genus Streptomyces; species Streptomyces sp. NPDC079020. The sequence goes on along the minus strand of NZ_JBITUB010000003.1, from coordinate 36,855 downwards.
GGGTGTCGGCGCGGCGCGCGCCGGAGCACTCCTGGAGCGCCAGCTGACGCTCGCCCGGACCCGCGCCCACTCCGCGGCCCTGCAGGCGCTCGGCTCCTCCCGCTTCCACGCGGTCGCCGACGCCGTCGCGCTGCTGGCCTCCGAGGTCCCGCTGGCCGGCGGAACCTCGGCTCCGGTTCCCGAAGCGCTCCTGGAGCCGGCCGAACGGGCCGAGCAGCGGCTGCTCGGTGCGGTGGCGGCGCTGCCACCCGACGAGCGCGCCGAGCCGTACAACGAGGCGCAGGACGCGCCCTGGCACCAGGCCCGCCTGCTGCTGCGGCTGCACCGGTACGCGCACGAGGTGGTCCTGGGCGCCCCCGATCCGGTCCTGACCGGGGCGGGGCAGGCCCTCGATCTGCACCGGGACGCGGCGGAGGCGGCCTCGGCGGCGGCAGCGGCGGCCCGTACCCCGCGGATCGCCCCGGCGACGGCGTACGCCCTCGGGGTGCTCCACGCGGACCAGCGGCACGGGGTGGAGGCGGCGCGCGGGGCGTTCCGGGAGGCATGGCCGTACGCGGCGGCCGTGACCGCGCCATGACGACCGGCACGGGCCCGGCGCACGACCGCCCCAACACGGCCGGCACGGACCCGGCGCCGGTGCTGGCGGCGGGCTGCGTGCTCTGGCGCCGCTCCCCGTACGGCGGGGGGCTGGAGATCTGCCTGGTCCACCGGCCCCGCTACGACGACTGGTCGTTCCCCAAGGGCAAGCTGAAACGGGGCGAGGCGGCGCTGCACGGCGCCCTGCGCGAGGTGCTGGAGGAGACCGGCCACCACTGCGCCCCGGGGGACCGGCTCCCGACATCCCGGTACCTGGTCAACGGCCGGCCCAAGGAGGTCGCGTACTGGGCGGCCGAGGCGACCGGCGGCGCCTTCGCCCCCAACGACGAGGTGGACCGCCTCGCCTGGCTCTCGCCCGGGGCGGCCCGCGACCGTCTGACCCGCGCCCGGGACCGCGACCAGCTGGACGCCCTCCTGAAGCTGCTCCCCCACGCCTGACGCACGCCGGGCGCCGACACCTGACGCACGCCGGGCGCCCGCGCCGACACCTGGCGTACGCCCCGCGCCGCGCCCGCAGCCGGCGCCGGCCCCCGCGACCGCGGCACCACCGCCTGCACCACCTGCACCACCTGCACCACCTGCACCACCGCTAGCACCACCCGCACCACCGCTAGCACCACCCGCACCGCCCGCACCGCCCCGCACGACCGCTTCACCACCCCCGCGCCGCCCTCCTCACCCCCCTGCCCCACCGCTTTCACCACCACCGCTCCAGGCAGCTCTTCCGGTGCGCCCTTCCTCACTTTTCGGCGCCCCGGGCGGACCCTCAGGAGGGCGCCCCGCATGCCACCCCCCGCCCGTCCGACACGGTTCACCTTCCGTTCACCCTCTCCCGTAGGCCGCTTCACCTGTTCTGCTTAATTTCGGACGTACACGGTGCGCGGCGCCAAGCCGCGGCACCACTCCTCATCGCACGCCGTCGTAGAACGAACAGACCACGGCGGCTCCTGGAAGGAACACCCGAAAGTGAAGCTTCAGCGCAAGAACCGGCTTCGTGCCACCGCGCTCGGTGCCCTCGCCGTCTCCGGCGCCCTGGTCCTCACGGCGTGCGGTTCGGACGACAACAGCGGCGACGGCAGCACCGGTGGCGGCGGCGGCAAGACCAGCGCGGCGTCGAACATCAAGTGCGACGGCGCCAAGGGCCAGCTGCGCGCCTCCGGCTCCAGCGCGCAGAAGAACGCCATGGACCTCTGGGTCAAGAACTACATGGCCGCCTGTTCCGATGTGGAGATCAACTACAAGTCCTCCTCCTCCGGCGAGGGCATCATCGCCTTCAACCAGGGCACCGTCGGCTTCGCCGGTTCCGACTCGGCGCTGAAGCCCGAAGAGGTCGCCGACTCGAAGAAGACCTGCAAGACCGGCCAGGGCATCAACCTCCCGATGGTCGGCGGCCCGATCGCGATCGGCTTCCACCTGGAGGGTGTCGACAGCCTCACGCTGGACGCCCCCACGCTCGCCAAGATCTTCGACAACAAGATCAAGAAGTGGAACGACCCCGCGATCGCCAAGCTCAACGACGGCGCCAAGCTGCCGGACAAGGCCATCCAGGCCTTCCACCGCTCCGAGGACTCCGGCACCACGCAGAACCTCGGCAAGTACCTCGGTGCCGCGGCCCCGAGCGACTGGAAGTACGAGGCCGAGAAGAAGTGGCCGGCCCCCGGTGGCCAGGCCGCGTCCGGCTCCTCCGGCGTCGCCGCCCAGGTGAAGCAGGTCGACGGCGCGATCGGTTACTTCGAGCTCTCCTACGCCTCGTCCCAGGACATCACCACCGTCGACATCAACACCGGTGGCGCCACCCCGGTCAAGGCCTCCTCGGAGAACGCCTCCAAGGCCATCGCCGCCGCCAAGATCAAGGGCACCGGCAAGGACCTGGCGCTCGACCTGGACTACACCACCAAGGCCGAGGGTGCCTACCCGCTGGTCCTGGTGACGTACGAGGTCGTCTGCGACGCCGGCAACAAGGCCGACACCCTCGGCACGGTCAAGTCCTTCCTGACCTACACCGCCTCCGACGAGGGCCAGAAGGTCCTCACGGACGCCGGCTACGCCCCGATCCCCGCCGAGATCAACGCCAAGGTCCGCGAGACCATCGGCAGCCTTTCCTGACCGAACGGCACCCGCGTGCCGCGGTACGGGAACCCGCACCGCGGTACGTGAGACCCGGCACCACGTGACACCCGGCACCACCGCGGTGCACGCGCACCGCGACACACGCGCACGGCACCACCGCAGTACGTGACACGCGGCAGGCCGGCCCGGCGCACCCCTCCGGACCGGCCCGCCGCACCACCCCCCATACGCCCGACCCATCCGGTGCACCGCCGCCAGGGGAGCGCAAGCTCCCCCACACAGACCGGAAAGACCATGGCTACCACCACACCGATAGACACACCACCGGCCCCGCCGACGCCCCGGACGCGCCCCAGGTCCACCGGGCGCGCGGGCGACAAGATCTTCCTGGGCCTCTCGCGGGGCTCGGGCATTCTGCTGCTCGTGATCATGGCGTCGATCGCCGTGTTCCTCAGCTACCGCGCCGTCCTCGCCATCTCGAAGGACGAGGGCAACTTCCTCACGACCTTCGACTGGAACCCGGCCGGTGACCCGCCGGTCTTCGGTATCGCGGTCCTGCTCTTCGGCACCGTCGTCAGCTCGGTCATCGCGATGATCATCGCGGTTCCGGTCGCCGTCGGCATCGCCCTCTTCATCTCGCACTACGCGCCGCGCAAGCTGGCCGCCCCCCTCGCCTACGTCGTCGACCTGCTCGCCGCGGTACCCAGCATCGTCTACGGCATCTGGGGCGCGCTCGTCCTCGTGCCGTACCTCGAAGGCCTCAACCTCTGGCTCGACCAGTTCTTCGGCTGGACGTACATCTTCGAGAAGACCGAGGTCGGCGTCGCCCGCTCGCTCTTCACCGTCGGCGTTCTGCTGGCCATCATGATCCTGCCGATCGTGACCAGCGTCAGCCGCGAGGTCTTCCTCCAGGTCCCGAAGATGAACGAGGAAGCCGCGCTCGCCCTCGGCGCCACCCGCTGGGAGGTCATCCGCCTCTCGGTACTGCCCTTCGGCCGCTCCGGCGTGATCTCCGCGTCGATGCTGGGACTGGGCCGGGCGCTCGGCGAGACGATGGCCGTCGCCACGGTGCTGTCGCCGAGCTTCCTGATCTCGCTGCATGTGCTCAACCCGGGCGGCGGGACGTTCGCCCAGAACATCGCCGCGAAGTTCGACGAGGCCGACGCCTTCGGGCGCGACGCCCTGATCGCCTCCGGACTCGTCCTCTTCATCCTCACCCTGCTGGTCAACGGCGCGGCCCGGCTCATCATCGCCCGCCGCAAGGAATACTCGGGGGCCAACGCATGAGCCACGCACCGACCGGCGTCCAGGAACGCCCGAAGCCCGTGCCCACCGCGCCGAAGAACAGCCTCAGCAGCAAGACCCTGCCCCGTCTGGCCCCGCTCGGCTTCGCCGCCGTCGCCCTCGCCCTCGGTGTGGGAATCGGGCTGGCGGCCGGCTGGCACAGCCGCATCCAGTGGGGGCTGATCTCCGCCCTGCTCTTCCTGGCCATCTCGTACGTGGTGACCACCGTTGTCGAGAACCAGCGCCAGGCCAGGGACCGCCTCGCCACCAGCGTCGTGTGGGTCTGCTTCCTGATCGCCGTCGTTCCGCTGGCGTCGCTGCTCTGGACCACGATCAGCCGGGGCGCCGAGCGCCTGGACTTCTACTTCCTGACCCACTCCATGGCGGGAGTGCTCGGTTCCGAGGCCAGCGGCGGTGTCTACCACGCGCTGATCGGCACCCTGGAGCAGGTCGGCATCGCCACGGCGATCTCCGCCCCGCTCGGCCTGCTGACCGCCGTCTACCTGGTGGAGTACGGCAAGGGCGCACTCGCCAAGGCCGTCACCTTCTTCGTCGACGTGATGACCGGTATCCCGTCCATCGTGGCCGGCCTCTTCATCCTGTCGATCATGCTGATGGCCGAGCTCCAGCCCTCCGGCCTGATGGGCGCGCTGGCCCTGACGATCCTGATGATCCCGGTCGTGGTCCGCTCCACCGAGGAGATGCTCAAGCTCGTCCCCAACGAGCTCCGCGAGGCCTCCCTCGCCCTCGGCATCCCGAAGTGGCGCACCATCCTGAAGGTGGTCCTGCCGACGGCGATCGGTGGCATCACGACCGGCGTCATGCTCGCCATCGCCCGTATCGCGGGGGAGACCGCGCCGATCATGCTGCTGGTCTTCGGCAGCCAGCTGATCAACCCGAACCCCTTCGAAGGCGCCCAGTCCTCGCTCCCCTTCTACATCTGGGAGCAGTACAAGGTCGGCGAGCCCGCCTCGTACGACCGTGCGTGGGCCGCTGCCCTGGTGCTGATCGCCTTCGTCATGATCCTCAATCTCGTGGCCCGCGGCATCGCCCGCTGGAAGGCCCCGAAGACCGGTCGCTGACGCGGCCACCAGCGACCTCCCGAAAGAAGCAGTGATTCTCACCATGGCCAAGCGCATCGACATCAGCGGACTGACCGCCTACTACAGCAGCCACAAGGCCATCGAGGACATCTCGATGACCGTGGAGCCCCGCTCCGTGACCGCGTTCATCGGCCCTTCCGGCTGTGGCAAGTCCACCTTCCTGCGCACCCTGAACCGGATGCACGAGGTCACCCCCGGCGGCCGCGTCGAGGGCAAGGTGCTGCTGGACGACGAGGACCTCTACGGTTCGAACGTCGACCCGGTCACCGTGCGCCGCACGGTCGGCATGGTCTTCCAGCGCCCGAACCCGTTCCCGACCATGTCGATCTTCGACAACGTCGCGGCGGGCCTGCGTCTGAACGGCAGCTACCGCAAGAGCGAGCTGAACGACACGGTCGAGAAGTCCCTGCGCGGCGCGAACCTCTGGAACGAGGTCAAGGACCGGCTGAACAAGCCGGGCTCCGGCCTCTCCGGCGGTCAGCAGCAGCGCCTGTGCATCGCCCGCGCCATCGCGGTCGAGCCCGACGTCCTGCTGATGGACGAGCCGTGCTCCGCGCTCGACCCGATCTCGACCCTCGCCATCGAGGACCTGATCGGCGAGCTGAAGGAGCGCTTCACGATCGTCATCGTGACGCACAACATGCAGCAGGCGGCCCGTGTCTCGGACCGCACGGCGTTCTTCAACCTGTCGGCGGTGGGCAAGCCCGGCCGGCTCATCGAGATAGACGAGACGGAGCGGATCTTCTCCAACCCGTCGGTCCAGGCGACGGAGGACTACATCTCCGGCCGCTTCGGATAACCCACAGACGGCCTTGCGGTGCTGCATGGCGGTGCCACCACAAGGCAAAAGGGTCCGCCCCCGATCTCCGGAGAGAGAACGGGGGCGGACCCATTTCCGTACGGCCGCCGGGTATCACGTGTCAACGGCGGGGCAACGGGGTGACGCCGGGTACCGGCTCTCAGCCGAAGAGCAGCACCACGACGCCGTAGCTCAGCGCGGCGACGAGCGCCGCGGCCGGCATGGTGATGAACCAGCCGAGGATGATGTTCTTGGCCACGCCCCACCGCACCGCGTTCACCCGCTTGGTGGCACCGACACCCATGATCGCCGAGGTGATGACATGCGTCGTGGAGATCGGCGCGTGGAACAGGAACGCCGAGCCGAACATGATCGACGCACCGGTCGTCTCGGCCGCGAAGCCCTGCGGCGGGTCCAGCTCGATGATCTTGCGGCCGAGCGTACGCATGATGCGCCAGCCGCCCGCGTACGTACCGAGCGAGAGCATCAGCGCACAGGCGATCTTCACCCAGACCGGGATCTCGTCGTTCGGTCCCTCGACATCGGCGATGACGAGCGCCATCACGACGATGCCCATCGTCTTCTGGGCGTCCTGGAGGCCGTGCCCGAGCGCCATGCCCGCCGCCGAGACCGTCTGCGCGATCCGGAAGCCGCGCTTGGCCTTGTGCGGGTTGGCGTTCCGGAATATCCACATGATGGTGACCATCACCAGATAGCCGACGACCAGACCGATGATCGGCGAGAGGAACATCGGGATGACGACCTTCTCCAGCACCCCGTCCCAGTGCACCATCGTCCCGCCGGCCAGTGCCGCACCGACCATGCCGCCGAACAGCGCGTGCGAGGACGAGGACGGCAGGCCGTAGTACCAGGTGACGAGGTTCCAGATGATCGCGCCGACCAGCGCCGCGAACAGGATGCCCATCCCCTTCTGGCCCTCGGGCGTGGCGATGAGGCCTTCGCTGACGGTCTTGGCGACCCCCTGGCCCAGGAAGGCACCCGCGAGGTTCATCACGGCGGCCATGGCCAGGGCCGCCCGCGGGGTCAGCGCCCGGGTGGAGACCGAGGTGGCGATGGCGTTCGCCGAGTCGTGGAAGCCGTTCGTGTATGTGAAGCCGAGCGCGACACCGATGGTCACGATCAGCGCAAAGGTGTCCACGAGGTTCAGGACTCCTTGACCGCGATGGTCTCCACGGTGTTGGCGACGTGCTCGAACGCGTCAGCCGCCTCTTCCAGTACGTCCACGATCTGCTTGAGCTTCAGGACCTCCATGGCGTCGTACTTGCCATTGAAGAGGTGGGCGAGCAGCTTGCGGTGGATCTGGTCGGCCTGGTTCTCCAGACGGTTGACCTCGATCCAGTACTCGGTGAGGTTCTCCATGGTCCGCAGGCTCGGCATGGCCTCGGCGGTCAGCTCCGCCGCACGGGCCAGGACCTCGATCTGCTGCTCGACACCCTTGGGGAGCTCTTCGACCTGGTACAGCACGACCAGGTCGACGGCCTCCTCCATGAAGTCCATGATGTCGTCGAGCGACGAAGCGAGGTTGTAGATGTCCTCGCGGTCGAACGGCGTGATGAAGGAGGAGTTGAGCTGGTGGAAGATCGCGTGGGTGGCATCGTCCCCCGCGTGCTCCGCTGCCCGCATACGCTCCGCGATCTCGACTCGGGAGGCAGAATCCGCCCCGAGCAGTTCCATGAGGAGTTTCGAGCCCGTGACGATGTTGTCCGCAGACGCGGAGAACATGTCGTAGAAGCTCGTCTCCCTGGGGGTCAGACGAAAGCGCACGTGGGGTCCTCGGGTGCTTTGGATTCGGTCAGGCTGATGCTAGGCGCATCATCCGGCCACGGCTAACCGGCATTCTCAGTGTCGCCCATCAGGCACAGTGATCAGCACGGACCCCCGGTCACGTTTCGGCTGGATTCGTTACGATATACCCGGCAGGGGTATATCGAACGCAGATAAGACGCAGGCAAGACACAGCTCAGAGGACAACGGGAGGACGCAATGACGGACGCGATGACCACGACCGAGGCCACGGAGAGCGGGGCGGCGGGCACCGCCGAGGTCGTCACCGACCACGACCGCGGTATCCACGGCTACCACCACCAGAAGGACGAGCACCTCAAGCGCCTGCGCAGGATCGAGGGCCAGATCCGCGGCCTCCAGCGCATGGTCGACGAGGACGTCTACTGCATCGACATACTCACTCAGGTCTCGGCCTCCACCAAGGCCCTGCAGTCGTTCGCGCTCCAGCTGCTGGAGGAGCATCTGCGCCACTGTGTCGCCGACGCCTCGGTCAAGGGCGGCGAGGAGATCGACGCGAAGGTCGAGGAGGCCACGAAGGCGATCGCCCGTCTGCTCCGCACCTGAGCCGGTGGACGAGGAACCACGACGTGCGGGATGTCACCCCCGGCGGCAGCCCTGCCGGGGGACCGATGTCCGGTGCCCGGCGCACGGCGCGTCCGCCCGCACGTCTCCCCGTACGTCCGCCCGCGCGTCTCCCCGCACGTCACCCCGTCCGTCCGCCCGTACGCTTCCGCGCACGTCGAGCACCTCGTCGATACGGTCGGGACTGAGGCGTTCCTCACGGGTGGCCGAGGCCGCGATCATCAGCTCGCCGCACAGTTCGATCTCGGCGAGAGCCACACAGTCCTGAGCGTTCGGAGCGCTGAGCGTCACCACCCGCGTCACCTCTCTCTGCCGTCGCCGACCCTTGGCTCACCTGCCCCCAGCGTAAGGAGCGGGACGGTCGATGTGCATGGCACGGACGGACCATTTCGGCCACCCAACCGGACCCCGCACACGGCGGGCACGTACCCCGGTTCGCGGGCCGGGCGGGACCGGGCGGGCGGGACCGGGCGGGCGGGGCCGGGCCCGGCCGGGCGCTCAGCCCTCGGCGCTCAGCCCTGCCTGATCTCCCCCGTATAGATGTCGTCGTCGTCCGGCAGCATCACGGTGACCGGCACCCCGAACCCGTACAGCAGCATCGTCGACACCACGGACACCTCGGGCCCCTGCGCGGCGAAGGTGAAGCGGTGGCGCACCTTGCGCAGCCGCCCCTCCTCGTCCAGATAGGCGTCGAAAGGGACGGCGTCCCTGCTGAACCCTTTCGCCGCGGCGGCCAGCGCACCGCGCGACTGCGGGGAGGCCGCCCGCGCCGCCCGGCCCAGGTCGGCGGTGCCCCGGTAGTGATGCACCGTCACCCCGGCCAGCTCCGTCTCCCCCCGGTACGTCACCCCGCGCGCACCGCGCAGCAGTTCCGCCGCGGCCATCGGATCGGTGACCCCGCCGGTGAGGAGATTGCCGTCGTCCAGAGCCGTCGTGTCGACCCTGACCCACTTGTCGTCGGGGACTCCGGCGCCGCGGTTCTTCATGTAGAGCGCCCCGGGGGCCAGCAGCTCGGTGATCGGCCGGTGCCCCTCGGCCCCCGCGGCGTCCTTGGGGAGCACGACCTTGATCTGCCCGAGCTGTCTGCGGAAGTCGTACATCCCCTGGCCCCTGATCGTCACCCGGGTCCCGCCGACCGCCGTCTCCATCGACGTACGGGTCTCGGCCCCGCCGGACTCGGCCAGCACATCGGCCGCCTGTCCGAGCACATCGGCGGGACGTCCCGCCGAGACCGCGCCGCCCCCGGCCCCCGGCTGCCCCTCGCCACCGTCGCCGCCCGAACACCCGGCGGACACCGCCATCACACCCGCCACCGCCAGGGCGCGGACCGCCAGGGCCCCGCCTCCACACCTGTGCTGCCGCACCACCATCGCCTGCCAACCCTCAACGACTACTGCCCGACCGAGCCCTCACCCGCCCCGCATAACGACCACCGCGGTCCCCCGTCACGCCGCCCCGGCGCGCCCCCGCCGCGCCCCTCCCCGCCACCCCGGGCGATCGGCCCGCTCCCTCCCGCATCGGGACTGCCCCCAGTACCGTGGACGCGTGCCTGAGGAACCCCCCACCCACACCCCCGTCACCGCGGCATCCACCACCGTGACGCCCCTCGCTCACCGGCAGACCGCACCCCCGCCGGACCCCGCCGGACACAGCACCTCGACGGTCGAACGGGGCTCGTTCTGCCTGGCCCGCTGCAGCTGCGGCTGGTCGGGGCCGGCCCGCAGATCACGGGACCGGGCCCGCACCGACGCCGAACAGCACCGCACCGCTCCCTGACACCCCGGCGCTCCCCGGCTCCCCGGCTCCCCGGCTCCCCGGCTCCCCGGCTCCCCGCACGCTCCCGGACTCCCCGCCGCTTCCTGACGCCCCGCACGCTCCTGGACAGCCGTACGTTTCCGGCCGGAGGCTCCGCCCCGGCGGTCCCCCGATCCGGAGGTCCCCCATGAACGCCCCCACCGCGCCGAGCCGCCGCACCGTGCTGGGCACCGGCCTGGCCGCGGCGCTCACCGCCACCGCCACCGCCTGCGAGGCCCCGGACAACGGCCCCGGCGCGGGCGGGTCCACCGGCGGGGGCTCCGGTCCGGGCCCCGGCGGCGCCTCGGCCACCGCCCGCCCCACCACGGCCACACCCGCCCCGCCGGGTTCCGCCCCGGCCTCCCCGGCCGACTGGCCGGCCCTGGCCCGCAGCCTGGACGGACCCCTCGTACGGCCCGGCGACTCCGCGTACGGCACGGCCCGACAGCTCTACAACACCCGGTTCGACGGTCTGAAACCGGCGGCCGTGGCGTACGCGGAACACGAGGACGACATCCGCGAGTGCCTGGCCTTCGCCCGCAGGACCGGCACCCCCGTGGCGATACGCAGCGGCGGCCACTCCTACGCGGGCTGGTCCAGCGGCAACGGCCGCCTCGTCATCGACGTCTCCTCGCTCGCCCGGGTCGAGCGCGACGGCACCGGAAGCACCATAGGCGCGGGCGCCCGGCTGATCGATGTCTACCAGGGCCTGGCCCGGCACGGCCGGACGATCCCCGGCGGCTCCTGTCCCACGGTCGGCGTATCCGGCCTCACGCTGGGCGGCGGACACGGCGTCGCCTCCCGCGCGTACGGCCTGACCTGCGACAGCCTGACCTCCGCCAGACTGATCACCGCCGACGGCCGGACGGTCACCGCGGACGCCTCCCGCCATCAGGACCTGTTCTGGGCCCTGCGCGGCGCGGGCAACGGCAACTTCGGAGTCGTCACCGAACTCCGCTTCCGCACCCGGCCGGCCCCCAGGACGGTCAGCGCCTACCTCAGCTGGCCCTGGTCCCGCGCGCAGGCGGTCCTCGCCGCCTGGCAGTCATGGGGTCCGGACCAGCCGGACGAGATCTGGTCCTCCGCCCACCTCGCCGCGGGGCCGGGCGGCGCCACCCCCACCCTCACGGTCGCCGCGTTCAGCCTCGGTACATACGGGGACCTGCAGAACGCCGTCGACCGCCTCGCCGACCGGGCGGGCGCCTCCGCCTCCTCCGTATCGCTGCGCAGCCGCAGCTACCAGGAGGCGATGCTCGTGTACGCGGGCTGCTCGGGCTTCACGGACGCGCAGTGCCATCTGCCGGGTACGACACCGGGCCGTACGGCGGACGGGGCCCTCCAGCGCGAGACGTACAGCGCCGCCTCCGACTTCTTCACCGGCTCGCTCCCCCCGGCCGGCCTGCGCGCCCTGATCGACCGGACGGAGGCGTTCACCCGGATCGGCGCGGGGCGGGAACAGGGCGGAGGCAGCGGTTCCCTCTCGCTGACCGCGCTCGGCGGGGCCATCAACCGGGTCGGCCCGCAGGAGACCGCGTTCGTCCACCGCGGCTCACGGATGCTCGCCCAGTACATCGGTTCCTGGCGCCCCGACAGCTCCGGTACCGTGCAACAGGAGTGGCTGAAAAACACCCATGGAGCGCTGCGCCGGTACGCATCGGGCGAGGCCTATCAGAACTATCCGGACCCTCTGCTGACGGACTGGCGGAAGGCCTACTACGGCAGTGCGGCGGACCGGCTGTCACGCCTGAAGAAGCAGTACGACCCGGCGGGCCTGTTCACGTTCCCCCACGCGCTGTGAGACGCAGGGGCCTTCAGAACTCCGGGACCGTGCGTCTCTCCGGAGCCTTGTGACGCCCAGGCCCACCCGGGCCCAGGACTACGGGCCCAGGACTTCCGGGGCCCAGGACTTCCGGGGCCCAGGCCCATCCAGGCCCAGAGCCCGACCCAGGACTTCCGGGGCCCAGAACCTCCGGGCCCCGGCGGTCAGGCGGTCAGGCCGCCAGGTCCTTCTCCCCCGCGGCACCGCGTCCGGACCCCGGCCGCGGCTCGGGAATCCCGAGCGCGTCCTCGCGGCCATCGGCAGGACCGGCGAGGGGACGCCGGGACCGTACGAGTACGCCGACCCGCTCCGACCGGGAGACGGCGGTCACCAGCGGGGTCAGCAAGGCCATGGCGAGCGGCGCGAGCAGCAGGGCCACGGCCGTGCCGAGAGCAAAGCCGCCGATCACATCGGTGGGGTAGTGCACGCCCATGTAGACACGGCAGAACCCTTCGACGAGCGCCAGGCCGAGGGCTACGAACCCGAACTTCCGGTTGGCCACGAAGAGTCCGACGCCGATGGCCATCGCCATGGTGGCGTGGTCGCTGACGAAGGAGAAGTCCGTCTTGCCCTTCACGAGCACATCGAGCCCGTCGTGGTCGTTGAACGGACGCGGCCGCTCCACGAACCCCCGGATCGGGATGTTGATGAGCAGCGCGATTCCGGCGGCGAGCGGAGCCCAGACGAGGCCGGCGACAGCGGTCACCGAGTCCTCGGCCGTACCGCGCCGGCGAACGCTCCACCAGCACCACAGGGCCACCAGGACCATGCCGAGCATGATCCCGTACTCACCGACGAACTCCATGACCCGGTCGAACCAGGTGGGAGCGGCTTTCGCCAGCCCATTGATGTCGTAGAGCAGGCTGACGTCGGGGTTCGACCCATCGAGTGCGAGTCCAGCCATCTGCTGCGGCCCCTTGCCTTGTCTGCTGCCGCGGCGCGCGTCCGTGCACGCCGCATTGGTCGAACCCCCGTGTTCGGTGCGATCCGGATACCGCGGGTCGGGCCCTGCGGTCACGTCACCGTGCGACGGCTCTGTCGCACGACGTCCGGACCGCCGCCCGCATGGTCAGTGCTCGGGCCGTCCCAGTCCAGGGAACGGCCCGCCAACCGTGTACGTTCCGCTCTCCACCGAATGATCACCATGACGTTATCGAAGAGAGACTCGTCGTCGCAGCTCAGGGCCCAGGCTTCACAGAGAGTTCCGGCCACGGCCGACTCTCCGTCAGGCGTGGACGGCCTCCGGCCGGCCCGTGACCGTCAGGCCTGGGGAAGGTCCCTGGGAAGTGCCGCGGCCCCGTCCTTGGTGACCCGTGTCGCACCGAAGTAGTCCGGTGTGTCGATCTTGTCGAACCGGATCACGGACCCGGTGTACGGAGCGTTGATCATGTAACCGCCCCCGACATAGAGCCCCACGTGGCGGATGGCCCGCGAGTTGGTCAGGTCGTCGGAGAAGAACACCAGGTCGCCCGGCAGCAGCTCGTCCCGCGAGGGGTGCGGCCCGGCGTTGTACTGGTCGTTGGCCACACGGGGCAGTTCGATGTCGACGGTCCGGTAAGCGGCCTGGGTCAGCCCGGAACAGTCGAAGCGTCCGCCCTGTTCCTTCGTCCCGTTCCCGCCCCACAGATACGGCGTACCGAGGCGGCCCTGCGCGAAGTGGATGGCGGAGGCAGCCTGGCGGGACGGCTCGACACGGCCCACGGGCCTGGCGAAGCTCTTCTCCAAGGTCCGGATGATCTTGACGTAGTTCTGGGTCTCCTCGATCCCGGGGACCCCGCCCGCCTTGATCACACGGTAGGCACCGGCGTTGTACGCGGCCAGCATGTTGTCGGTGGGATCGCCCGGGACCTTCTTCACGTACCCGGCGAGCTCACAGTCGTACGAGGCTGCCGAGGGGATCGCGTCGGCCGGGTCCCACACGTCCCGGTCGCCGTCCTTGTCCCCGTCGATCCCGTGCGAGGCCCAGGTACCGGGGATGAACTGCGCGATGCCCTGCGCGGCCGCATGGCTCTGCGCCTTGGGGTTCCACCCGCTCTCCTGGTAGAGCTGCGCGGCCAGGAGAGCGGGGTTGATGGCGGGACAGAGATTGCCCCACTTCTGCACCAGGGGCTGGTAGCGCGCCGGAACAGCGCCCTTGGCCAGCCCGACAGCGCCGCCGCCGGCACCCGCGATCCCGGCGGCGGCCGAGTACGTACCGACGACGAGCAGCGCCACGAAGCACATGGCCAACCCGACGCCGATCCCACCGACCATCCAATATTTCCGCACCCCTCAACCATCCCCCATCGGAGCGCGGTTCACGGCCGATTTCGCGGGTGTGTGCGACTTGTTCGGGTCATCGGGGGCGCTGACCGGTCATCAGGAGGCTCCGGCGGACCAGAAATCGGAGCGGACGTTGGGACGGGGCAACGGGTAGACCCCCTTGTACGCCTTGCCGTTCGGCTCGGACGTGGAGTCTGCGACCTTCGACTCCTTCACACAGGGGCTGTCCGCCTCGAAGAAGGCCTGGCCCTTGCCGCGGATACTGACGCTGATGCCGAACCCGCTCTTCGTCACGGCGTAGACCGCGGGGAACACCTCGTCGTTGTTGACCGCCTTGATCCGGTAGTCGCTGTCCCGCCAGAAGGTCTCCACCCGGTCCAGGAACATCTCACGGCGCTCGGCGGACACGATGGTCATCACGGTCCGCCTGCGGGTCACGCCGCAGGCGCGCGTGGTCGTCGGGCCGTGCGCCCACTCGACCTCCGGCTCGATGCCCTTCAGAACCGCGTCGAGCATCTCGTCGGAACGTTCGGCGGCCTGCTGCATGTCCATGCCGCTCTTCTTCCCTCCGTCCGACTGACGCATGCTCTCGGTCCCGCAGCCGGACAGGGCGAGCCCGAACGTCAGGGCCATCGCAACGATCGGGAACCTTCGCCTCACCTTTGCTCCTCCATCTTGAGCCGGTCGGAGTGCCCCGACACGATCAGAGCGATGCTGTCCGCAGAAACGGCGTCCCGTTCGGGATCGAAGTACTGCGAGTGCGCATCCAGACTGACACCACTGCCGCTGATCACGGCCGGGCCGTCGTCCACGGGGAACCGGTGGGCACCGAATGCCTTGCTCGCCGGGTCCTTGCCGAACCAGAGGTCGTCGTCGCCCGGATCGGCCAGGTCTCCCGCGAGGTACGAGATACCGGGGCCACCCGTGATCAGACCGATCGCACCCACCGCGACCTGGGTCTTGGAGGGGAGCTTGGTCACCGGGTCGTTGCGCGCGGCTCCGACGAAGACGTGCCCGCTGCCGACCCCGAGGTCCACGGCGTGGTCGACGCCGACCCCGGGACTGCCGACCAGGATGATGTCGTCGACCCCCGGAATCCCGCCCTCCCGCTGCGTCGCGGCACCGACGGTGCGCGAGCCGTAGGAGTGGCCGATCGCGGTCACATGCGGGTCCTTGTTCTGGTTGGTGGCCGCGATGCCGCCCATGAAGTCGCTGTAGGCCGCACCGCCCTTCTCCGCCCGGCCGCTGCCCATCACCGCGAAGTACCCGCCCACACCGTCGCTGTCGGGCAGCTGCGGAGCGTCGTACCCGAGCCAGACGATCGACGCGGTGGACTCGTCGTACCCCTGGGCGCCGATGGCCGTGTCACGGGCGCGGCCGAGGTCGTTCTTCGCGAACTCCTCGTCCAGGGAGGTGTTGAGCCCCGGTACGTACGCCGACACGTTCTTCGAAGTGTCGGGGTTCCCGTAGGAGACGATGGCCCTCCCGTTGCCCTCGTCCCCGATGCCGATCAGATACATCGGCGGCTGCTGCTTCTCCTTCAGCTGCCGGTCGATCTCCTTGAGACCCGCCAGCTGCTTCTTGGCCTTCTCGGTGTCCGTCTTCTCCAGCTTCCCGATCAGGTCCTGGAGGTTCTTGCGGTTGGCCGCGTCACGGGCCGCCACCGGAATACCGTCGAGGTTGCCGATCCGGTCCGGGCTCAGCTCGATGTACCGCTCGCGCTGCTCCTCCGAGAGCCCGTCCCACCAGGACTTGCGCTGGGCCGCGGTGGCGTTCTCCGGAATCCGGTCGTTGAGGAACCCGCGCTCGGCCTCCTTCACCTCGGCGTCGACACGGCCTCCGGAGCCCGGCAGCCCCATCCCGCCACCGCCGCCACCGACGGCCTTGTTCACGTCCCGGACCGCACCGATGAAGTCGCCCCGGTCCCACTTGTCGCTCGCGCCCTGTGCGTCCTTGGTCCACTGGTCGGCGATGCCCTTGCCGCTCTCGACGGGGTTCAGGACCGCGTCGATGACGCCGCTGACATCGCCGCCGAGCCCGTCGCCGAGGAAGCCGTCGATGAACCCGCCCTCGGAGCCGCCGCCGGAGCCGTTGCCCGGACCGTTGCCTCCGCCGCCATTGGATCTACCCGCGTCGACCGGCGTAGCGGAATCGCCCCCACCGGACGCGGCAGACCCTTCGGTGCCACTGGAACCACCGGTTCCGCCCGCGCCACCGGAGCCGCCCGAGCCGGACCCGCCGGACGCGGCGGAACCACCGGCGTCGGACCCGCCGGAGGCATCCGAACCACCGGTATCCGTACCGCCGTTCATGCCACCCGTGACGGTCGAACCCTCGGAGCCCGCGCCGCCGGAGGCCGAACCCTCACCGCCCTGGTTGCCCCCGGAGCCCGAACCGCCGCCGGCCTCCACACCGGTACCCGGAGCGGAGCACGAGCCTCCGGCCAGTTCACAGATCGCGCTCTGCAGCCGGCCGCTCACCGACCCGCCGATACCCGTAGCCGTGATCGCGCCGACGAGGGCCACGACCACCAGGACCATTCCCAGGTACTCCAAGGCGCTCTGGCCGCTGTCGCGGCGCGCCTTCACCATCCGCGCAATGCTGAACGGCCGGTGCTCGGCGCGCTCTTCCTTGCCCAGCCGGAACCAGGCACGCACTTCGGCGCGTGTAAGCAGTACGACGACCACGGCGGGAATCACCAGCCGCGTCAGACCCTGCAGACCGGCCTCACCACTGAGCGTGGCCAACGCGCCGAGCATGAACCAGGCATGCACGGCGAGGAGGCCCCGCCAGATCCCGACGCCACCTGTACGCGCATACAGGGACAACACGAAACCGGTGATGCCGGGAAGGGCGGCGTACAGGAGCATCCCGATCAGATGCCCGTCGACGGCGTCGACCGAAGCGGCGACCGACAGCACGTCGATCCCCCCCACGATCGTTGCCACGAGGAGCACTTGAACGAGAATCAGCACCGCCTGCAGTGGGCGTGGCATCGGTTGCCTGCCCGAACGGACCGCGACAGCGCTTACATCAACGCCGCCCGGAACCGCGACTCCTCGTATGCCAGACAAGACCAGTCCCCTACCTTGTGAGTGGGCGGCGCAGCGACAGATAAATCACTCCACGTATGCGACCACAGCGGCAGGGGACGCAGCATGGGTCCCTGGGCCCAATGCAGGGCTCAAAAACTTTGCCCGTTGGGCAAGTTGAGATGGATTGCTCCGGTCATGGAGATCCCGCCGACCGGGCCCCCGAGGCCCCGGCGGACCAGAAGTCATCGTGGATGTTGGGTCGCGGGATGTGCTCCATGCCTTCGTAGGTGGGAGCGGTGGCCCTGCTGGTGGAGTCGGCCACCTCGGACTCCTGGACGCAGGGGGTGTCGACGTCGAAGTGGACCTGCCCTGCGGCCGCGACGATCAGGCTCACTCCGAAACCGTCCTGTGTCTGCGCGAAAATCGCTGGGACGTCGACATCGTTGTTGATGGCCTTGATCCGATAACCGCTCTTCCGCCAGAAGCGATCGACGACGCCCAGGAAGCTTCCGCGCCGCTCAGCAGACACGATGGTCATCACCGTCCGCCTCCGCGTCACCGCACAACTGCTTGTTGTCGTCGGGCCATGCGTCCAGCGCACGCTCGGTTCAATTTCTGCGAACACGGCATCAAGAATCTGATCCGAATGCTCCGCCGCCTCTTGCATGTTCATTTCTTCCCCCCGACCTCCTGAACAGCCCGCCAGGAACGTCCCCGCAAGAACTGCCACCACCACGCACCTACCTGCTCGGCTCATCGCAGTTCCTCCATCTTGACGTTGCGTGAATTCCCTGAGGCGACCAAAGCAATACTCTCGGCGGACACCGCATCTCGATCCGGATCGAAGTACTGCGAGTGCGCATCGGCCGACAACCCACCCGGCCCGACCGGCGGGGGTCCGTCGTTCACCGGAAAGCGCCTCGCTCCGAACGCCTCACTGGCCGGGTCCTTGCCGAACCACACATCGTCATCACCCGGATCGGCGATCTCCCCCGCCACGTACGCAGCCGCCGGGCCGCCGAACAGCAACTCGGCCGACCCGATCAAGGCCTGGCCCTTGGAAGGCAGCTTGGTGACGATGTCGTTCTTGGCCGCACCGACGAAAACATGATCCTTCGCCACCCCCATGTCCTCCGCGCGGTCCACTCCCACGCCGGGACTCCCCACCAGCACAATGTCGCTGACGCCTGGAATTCCATCCCCTTGCTGAGTTGCGGCACCCACTGTTCGCGAACCGTAGGAATGGCCGATGGCTGTCATATGCGGATCCTCGTTCTGGTTGGTGGCCGCCAAACCGCCCATGAACTCGTGGAACGAATCCCCGCCGGCCTCGGCTCTCCCGTCACCAGCGACAGCCAGACTTCCCCAGCCGTCCGGCGACTGCGGTGCGTCGTATCCGAGCCATGTGATCGCGGCGGTGGAGGGGTCGTGCCGTTGTGCGGCAATGGCCAGATCCCGGGACCGCTTGAGGTCCCCCTTGGCGAACTCCTCGTCCAAGGACGTATTCAGCCCCGGCACATACGCCGCCACATTCCGCGACGTATCGGGGTTCCCGTAGGAGACGATCGCGCGCCCGTTCCCCTCGTCCCCGATGCCGAGCAGGTACATCGGCGGATCCCCGGCCTTGGGGACGGCCTGCAACTGCCGGTCGATCTCCCTCAGCGCCGCCAGCTGCGTCACGGCCGTCCGGTCGTCCCGCCCGTCCAGCTCGCCGATGAGCAGCCGCAGGTTGTCCCGGTTGGCCGCGTCCCGTACGAGGGCCGGGATCCCGTCCAGGTTGCCGATCTGATCCGGGTACACCGCGAGGTACTCCTCGCGCTGTTCGTCCGTCAGGCCGGCCCACCACGCCCTGCGCTCGGCCGGAGTCGCGTCGTACGGGATGGCCTGCTTCAGGTAGCCCCCCGCCGCGTTCCGTACCGCGGCCGCGTCCGCCGCCGCCTCCGTCCACACCGTGTCCGGGACCCGCAGCCCCTCTTCCGCCCTCAGCTTCCGCAGGATGCCCGCGTACTTCCAGTCGGCCTCGGCCGCCGCGCGTACGGCCCGCACCACCCGGTCCGCGATGTCCTGCGCCTTTGCCGTGTTCGGGTTGGGCGCGACCAGTCCGGACGGCGCGAGGAACCCCGCCCCGGCCACTCCCGACGCCGTGCCACCCGGTAACGGTGTCCCGTCGATCAGCCCCTCGCCCGCCGCCGGGTACGTCACCGAACCGTCCTCGTGCACGGTGAACCTCAGCGCCGCCGCATCGTCCAGCGCGTCCTGCAACGCCCGCTGCTGGGCCTTCACCTCATGGGCCAGGCTGTTCAGCGCCGTACGCAGCAGGCCGCACTCCGTGTAGACGTACTGGAAGTTCCGGGCCAGTCGGCGCAACCGCAGGACCGCCGCCTCGGCCGCCTCGCCCTGTTGTGTCGCGCGGAGGCCGTGCAGGAGCTGTTTGTCGATCCGGTCCCGTGCGGCGTCGGCCCGGTTTCCGGCCTTGCCCCAGCCATCGGCCGCGCCCTCCAGTTCGGCGCACTTCACCTCGCGCAGCTTCGCCCAGGTGAGCGCGGTGGACGCCCTGCGGTCACCGTTCACCGCGCACCGCCCCCACCCACGTGACTCCCGCTCCCCGTCACCGGAGCGAAGGCGGACTTCACGGCTTCGTCGGTCTCGCCCTGGGCCCGCGCCACGGCCCGCAGCTTCGCGGCGAGACTCCCGCACTCCCCGCGCGCGGCCTCGATCCGCCGCTCCCACGAGTCCCGTACGGCGCCGAGCTCCGCCAGCGCCGACAGCTCACCGGCACCGGTCATCAGACCCTCATGCGCTGTCGCCAACTCGGCACGCACCGGCCCCAGGTGCGTACGCACGGCTTCCGCGCCCCCGGCCGCCCGGGTCCAGGGCCCGCCACTGTGCTTCAGCTCCGCGCTGCCGCCGCCTCCCGGCGCTGCCGCCAGATCGCTCAACCGCTGCCGGTCACCCACCCAGCTCACCCCGCTCCTTGATCGTGGAGCGGCACTGCGCCAAATCGGATGTACGCGACACGCCGCTCTCCCGCGTGCCGTACGGCGCGTGGGTCCTTGCCGCGTCAGGGCCCGGAAGCAACGGCGACGGGTGGCCACTTCACCCGAACGGGCGGTTCTTACTGGGGGGATGGGCCATTCATCGCGCCGTCGCGGCTGCTACTCCTCCGGGCACGAGAGGTCGGACCCCTGATTCCCAGGCTTCCCCGAGCACTCGACCCACAGCAGCTTCCCGCTCTGCTCCGGCAGGGCTCCGCCCATCGGATACGCGCCCCAACTGTCCGCGCACTGCTGAACCAGATGCAGCCCGCGCCCTCGTTCGGCAAGCGCGGACGGTTCCTCCAGGCAGCCGCTGAACGGGGCGGGGATCTCAGGATTGGTGTCCCAGACACCGACCCGGACCCGGCTCCGCCCGGCCCTGCGCAGTCGGAGTGAGTACGGCCCCGACGAGTACCGGTAGGCGTTGGTGACCAGCTCGCCGGTCAGCAGTTCGGCGGTGTCGATGAGCTCGCCCATCCCGTGCACGCGCAGCACGGTACGGAGGGTGGCCCGCGCGATACCCGGTCCGCGGGGATCCTGCGGGAGTTGGAGGGTGTAGGCCCAGGGCGGCGCTACGGTGGTCGTGGCCATGGAAGTCTCCGTTCACGGAGGGATGTTGGTTGAGTGAGCTGCAACGCAGTCGATGCCCAGTGACCTGGCCGCTCCGTCGAGCGGGGTTCTTCCGGGCCGGTGGCCTGAGTCAGAGACTAGACTCTGGCAAGGATTCCTTGCATTGAATGGGCGGAATCCTTGCTTTGAACCACTCGTGTGAGTGATAGCCCAACTCAACAGGCGTCTGGGGAGAGTTCGCGATGGCAGGCAGAGCCGCACCGACAGCTCGGCGCGCACGCCTCGGAGCAGAGCTGCGGAGACTTCGCGAGCGGGCGGGGTTGACCACCACGCAGGCCGCCGACCTGCTGGGCACGAGCCCCGGCCAGCTGAGCAATGTGGAGGTGGCCCGGTTCGGAGTGAGCGCCGACCGCGTACGTGTCGCCGCCCGCATCTACTCCTGCTCCGATCAGGCTCTCATCGAGGCGTTGGTCGCCATGACGGGTGACCGTCGGCGCGGCTGGTGGGAGGAGTACCGGGAGATCATGCCGCCCAAGCTGCTGGATCTGGCCGAGATCGAGCATCACGGCACGGCCCTGCACGCGGCACACAGCATCCACATTCCCGGCCTGCTCCAGACTGTCGATCACGCACGGGAGATCTATCGGCAGGCGGTACCCGAGATCTCACCGCCGGAGATCGAGCACCGCGTCTCCTACCGGATCAAGCGTCAGGCTGTGCTCTACCGGACCGGCGCCGTCCCGTACCGGGCCTTCATTCACGAAGCCGCTCTCCGCATGAGATACGGGGGCCGTGCCATCGCGCGTGCTCAGCTCCTGCACCTACTGAGGACGAGCGAACTCGATCACCTCACCATGCGCGTGATCCCGTTCGCGAACACGTACTACCCGGGGTCCGGCCAGTCCGTGTACTACGTCCAAGGCCCCGTGCCCTCCCTGGACACCGCGCAGCTCGATCAGTCGCACGGCCCGGTGTTCATCGACTCGGAAGCTCAGCTCGCGCAGTACCGGCTGCTGCTCGAACGCCTCGGCGAGACGGCACTCGGCGTCGCCGAATCCCGTGACCTCGTCCATGGGATCGCCCAGGAACTGTGAAGGGAACACCGATGGCCACGTACGACTGGCAGAAGTCCTCCTACTGCGCCCAGGGTGAGGCCTGCGTCCACATAGCCGCCTCCCGCGGCACCGTCCATCTGACCGAGACCAGCGACCCCGGCGGCGCGATACTCCGCGCCACTCCCCCCGCCTGGGCCGCACTCGTCCGCGCCGTCAAGGAGAGGAGGAACGATGTCTGACCGGCCGCTCCCCGACGAGCTCCGCTGGATCCGCGCCGCCCCCGAGGGCGAGCCGGAGGGCCCCGGCCCCTGGATCGAGGTCGCCGAAGGACAGGGGGGCGATCTCATTCACCTCCGGGAGACCAGCGACCCCGCCACGGTGGTCACGACGACCCGGACCAAGTGGGAGGCGTTCGTGAAGGGTGTCCTGGCCGGCGAGTTCGACCACTTCGCCGAGATCGGAGCGGACAGCGACACCGGCAGCCGCACCGGCATGGGCGGCGGCAGCGAAACGGGCAGCGATACGGAGAGGCCCACCGCCCGCCCCCCAGACCCCGAAGACCCCGAAGGCCCCGAAGGCCCCAAAAGCTGATTTCCCCCCGGCCGTCGCGGATGCGGTACGGGAACGGGTCCGGCCGCGCGCCCCACCCGTGCCATCATCCGCTGATGTCCTCACAGAAGAACGACTCAGCGGCCCCGGCCGGGCCACCGGCGCCGGCCGCCGCGTCCGGCACCTGGAAGCTCGGCGACCTGTCGGTCAACCGCATCGGCTACGGCGCGATGCGCCTCACGGAGAACGCCGACGGCACCCCCAGCGACCGCGACCGGGCCCTCGCCGTACTGCGCCGGGCGCTCGAACTGGGCGTCAACCACATCGACACCGCGGCCTTCTACTTCTCGCCGCTGCGCTCGGCCAACGAGCTGATCAACCGGGCGCTGGCCCCCTATCCGGACGACCTCGTCATCACGACCAAGGTCGGTCCCGGACGCGACACATGGGGGGTCTGGCACTGGGCCCGCCCGGAGCAGCTGCGGGGGCAGGTCGAGGAGAATCTGCGCCAGCTCGGCCGCGACCACCTCGACGTGGTGAATCTGCGCGTCCCCCGCAAGGAGACGACGGGGTCGATCAGCGAACACTTCGGGGCACTGGCCGAACTGCGCGAGGCCGGGCTCATCCGCCACCTGGGCATCTCCAACGCCCGCCCCGATCATCTCGCCGAGGCCCTGGCCATCG
The DNA here is from genome assembly GCF_044542225.1 of Streptomyces sp. NPDC079020. NCBI lineage: Bacteria > Bacillati > Actinomycetota > Actinomycetes > Kitasatosporales > Streptomycetaceae > Streptomyces > Streptomyces sp. NPDC079020. The sequence continues at coordinate 13,811 of NZ_JBITUB010000003.1, read as the reverse complement.
CGCCGGTGGTCTGTGTCCAGAACGCGTACGCGGTCGGCGCACCGCGCGAGGAGCACGCGTTCCTGGACGCCTGCGGGGAGCGGGGCATCGCCTTCGTCCCCTTCTTCGCCATCGCCGGGGCGGGCCGCGAGGCGGGCGCGAGCGGCACGGACGACCACCGGGTCCTCGGGGTCGCCCGTCAGCACGGGGTGACGGCGGCTCAGGTCAGGCTGGCCTGGACGCTGAACCGCGGGCCGCACGTCCTGGCCATCCCCGGCACCGGCAACCCGGACCACCTCGCCGACAACGTGGCCGCGGGCGCGCTCCGGCTCACGGCCGACGAACTGGCCCTGCTCGAAGCCCCGGCCGGGACCGGGGCGTGACCGGGGGCGCCCGGGGCCGCGGTGGATGACGGACGAAGGACATGTCCAAGGGCCCCCGCGGGGATGATCCTCCGATGGACGACGACACCCCGGGCCGGATACTCCGCTGGAACCTCTTCATCGGCGGCCACCTGAGTTCCTCCGTACCCGTACGGCTCGTCGAGCGTACGGAGGCGGGCCGGCTGGTCTGGCTGGAGACCGGCACACCGATGTGGCGCACCGGACTGCCGGGCGGCGCGCACCTCCGCGACATCCCGCCGCAGGACCGCCCGGCCGGCGGATACGAGGCCGCGGCGGACCGGTGGCCCATGGGCAGCGCGCTCATCCTCCAGCCGGCCGGGGCCGGTCACGCGGTGTTCTGGTTCTTCGGCCGACGCCACAGGTTCCGCGGCTGGTACGTGAACCTGGAGCACCGCGTGCACCGCGGCGAGGACATCGACGTCGTCGACCAGGAACTCGACATCACCGTGGCTCCCGACCGGACATGGCAGTGGAAGGACGAGCGGTCGTTCGCCGAGAAGACCGGGCATCCCGCCTACTGGTCGGCCGGGGAAGCCGTGGCCATCCGCTCCGAGGGCGAGCGGGTGGCGCGGCTGGCGGAGGCCGGAGCGTTTCCGTTCGACGGCACGTGGTGCGATTTTCGGCCACCTCGGCACTGGAGGACACCGCCGCTCCCACCGCGTCCCGGCAGGACCGTCCTGTGAATCCCCACGAAGCCGACCGGCGCACCGACGGCTCTCGAACGGCGCATGCGAACACGCCGTGCCCCGCCAACGCTGCGACCGCATCGGGAACCCATGGCCATCGTCGTTGCCCGCGGTCACATCGCGTGATACACAGAGTGACTATGCATAAGCGCGTGAAAACGGACATGAGCCGCAGGTCAGGGTGGCTGTCCCGGTCAAACGTGCGAGATCCGGGTAAAGAGACCCGGGAAGGCGTCGTGCGGACACGGTTTCATCAGCGAAGATAGAAGGTGACCCGTGCGGTTCGGCGCGGGCATCGAACTACCCAACAGGGGCGGTGACTTACATGATCCTGGCAGCTGAGAAGGGCGACATCACCACCATCATCGGCGGAATCGCCCCGAACTGGGGGCCGTTCGGGACGCTGGGCAACGAGGCGCGCATCATGATCGAGGTGGTGATGGCGATCGCCATCCTGCTCTGCCTCGGCATCGCGATCTGGGGCGCGGCGAAGCAGCGCATCGGGGCGACGGCGCTGCGTGACACGTTCAGCGCGGAACAGGGCAAGGGCCTGATCGTGGCGGGCCTGACCGGAGTGTTCATCATCGGTTCGCTGGGCACCCTGTTCACCATCGTGTACGGCATGGCTGTCTGACCGCCCGTCGGACGGCCCTCCCTCCGTCGTTCCGCACCCCGTCCCACACCGGGCCGTCCCAGCCCGCCCCCCACCGTCCGCCCGTCGTGCCCACCGGCTGAGGTTGCGTCTCCCTGATGTCGAGTCACCACACCGCGCCCAAGCGGCAACCAGCACAGCTACCGTCGTCCTGCGCGGATCCGCACACGACCGAGGGAGCGTACGCGGCATGAGTCCCGGCGACGACCACGACTACCGCGGCAAGGAGCAGGCCGGCCGCACGGACGACCCGTACAGCACCCTCGGCGGAACCCGGCAGACCCGTACACGCCTCCCCGACAGCGACACCGGCACCCCGCACACCCGCCGGCCCGCCCGCAACTCCCGCTCCCTCGTCACCGTCGTCGGCATCGTCGTCCTTCTCCTCGCGGCCATCGCCTTCGCGAACCGGGGCGGCGGCAACGACGACAAGGCCACCGGAAGCGGCGAGAAGCCGGGCACCGGAGGCACCACCTCCACCGCGGCCACGGGCACCAAGCCCGTGACGGGCACCGACAGCACGGCCGGAACGATCGCCTCGGGCTTCGCCCATGACGAGCAGGGGGCGCAGAGCGCGGCGGCGAACTACGCGGTGGCGCTGGGGTCGGCGGAGATGTTCGACACCGAAGCACGTGGCGGCATCATCGAAGCCACGCACGTCCCCGCGGTCGCCGGCGGTCTGCGGGCCGAACTGGACCGGGCCTACTCCCCGGACTTCTACCGGAACGTCGGGCTGAACGCCGACGGCAGCACCCCCGCGGGGCTGACGTTCGTCTCCCGGACCGTACCGGTGGGGACCAAGGTGGTCGCGCGGAGCGGAGACACGGCCACCGTCGAGGTGTGGTGCACGGGCCTGGTCGGACTGGCCGGCCAAGGCTCCACCAAGCCCGTCACCGAGACGTGGGTCACCATCTCCCAGAAGCTCAAGTGGGTCGGGGGCGACTGGAAGATCGAGTCGTCGTCCCAGGCCGAGGGCCCGACGCCGGTCAACAGCGGCAACCGGGCATCGACCGCCGAGGAGATCGCCGGAGCGGTCGAAGGATATGGAGGGTTCACCTATGCCCGATAGCCGTCGCTTCCGTGCACTGTCACTCACCGCGGTCCTGGGCAGCCTTCCTGCCACGGTCATCCTGCTGGCATCGCGGGCATCCGCCGACCCGTCGCCCACACCGACGCCGACCCCCAGCCCGTCGCCGAGCAAGAGCGACAACCCGTGCGACCTCATCGTCGGCCTCGCCAAGGACTACTGCGAGGACGGGGAGAAGGCCAGCACCGGAGGCTCCCGCTCCCTCCCCCCCACCACGGACTCCCTGGACCCCCTCTCCTCCCTGGCCAAGGGCTGCGCCGACGCCGCCGCGTGGATCGTCGGCAAGCTCAGCGAGGCCGTGAAGAGCACCGCGAACGTCGACTTCACCAACCCCAAGTTCCTCCAGCAGTACGCCGTCATCTTCGCGGCCTCCACCATCCTCACCCTCGTGCTGTGGCTGCTCGCCGTCGCCAAGCGCGCCATCCGCGGCGTTCCGCTCACCACCGCGATCTCCGAGGCCGTCGGCTTCCTCTGGCTGACCGTCCTCGCCTCCGCGTTCACACCGCTGATCCTCTACACGATCGTCTCCGCCACCGACGGCGTCACCGAGGTCATCGCCACCTCCACCGGCGGCCAGACCGATGTCTTCTTCGGGTCGTTCGCCGAGGCCCTCAAGAAGGGCACCGACATCGGCGGCGGGCCGATCATGCTGATCGTCGTCTCGCTCGTGTCGATCCTCGCCGCCGGCGTCCTGTGGCTGGAGCTCGTCATCCGGGCCGCCCTGCTCTACGTGGGCGCGCTGCTCGGCATCGTCGTGTACTCCGGCCTCGTCGACAAGAACATGTGGGGCCACGTCCGGCGCTGGGCAGGCATCATGATCGCGGTGATCATGGTCAAGCCGGTCATCGTCATCGTGCTCGGCCTGGCCGGGGCACTCTCCGAGGACGAGGGCCCGGACGCCTTCTCCGCCGTCGTCTCCGGCCTCGCGATCATCCTGCTGGCCATCTTCGCCTCCGCCATGATCTACCGCTTCGTCCCCGGCTTCGGCGACGAGATCCAGGGCGCCCGCACCAACCGGAAGCAGGCCACCGACGGCGCCCAGGCCGCCGCCCTGATCAGCTCCCCGGCCGCCCTCGTCTCCCAGGGAATCAAGACCCACAGCGGCCGCAACGACCAGAACGGCGGAGGCGGTGGAGGCGGCGCCCGCCCCTCCAACACCGTCAGCGGCGGTGTCGCCGCGCACAGTTCCCGCAGCACCGGCGGAGGCGGCGGCTCCACGCCCTCGCCCCGCAGCGGATCCGGCCCCACCTCCGGCACCCCCCACAGCAGCCGCTCCTCCCGGGGCGGTTCAGGCAGCACAGGTAACACGAGCACAGGAGGTGGAGGGCGTTGACGACCCAGTCCCACACGATCGCGCCCCGCCGTACGTATCTCATCGGCCGCGCCCGGCCGAACGCGATCGTCGGCAAGAACCGCGAGACCGGCGAGATCGCCCTGATCATCGCCGGTGCGTTCCTCGGCATGATGAGCGGGCTGATCGTCCCCGTCCTGTCCCTGCGGATCGTGCTGCTCATGGGCTTCCCCATGCTCGCCCTGGCCGTCGTGTACGTCCCGTACAAGCAACGCACGTTCTACAAGTGGTTCGAGATCAACCGCAGCTTCAAGCGGTCCCTGCGCCGCGGCACCGCGTACCGCTCCTCCGCCATGGAGGCGGGCGTCAGCGCCGACGGCCGCGAGGTCGAGATCGGCCCGCCGCCCGGCATCGGCCGGATCAGCTGGCTCGCGGCCCCCTTCGGCCCCGACGAGATCGCCGTACTCCTGCACGCCGACCGCCGCACGGTCACCGCGGCCATCGAGATCGAGGGGCCGGGCGTCGGCCTGCGCGACAGCGAGGACCAGGAAGCCCTGGTCGACCGGTTCGGCACGCTGCTCAAGCACGTGGCCAACGGCGACGGCTTCGTGACCCGCCTCCAGATGCTGGCCCGCACGCTGCCCGCCGACCCGGACGCGCACGCCAAGGACGTCGCCCAGCGCGGCGACAAGACCGCCCCCGGCTGGCTCCAGGACTCCTACGACCAGCTCCAGTCCATGGTCTCCACCTCCAGCGAGCAGCACCGCGCCTACCTCGTCGCCTGTATGCACTACAGCCGCGAACTGGCCGCGGAGGGCCACGCCATCGCCCGCGCCGCCCGTCCCCAGGGCGGCCGCAGGCTCGACCGGGACGCCGGTCTCGCCGTCGTCATGGCCCGCGAGCTCACCGATATCTGCGCCCGCCTCGCCGAGGCCGACATCCGGGTACGCCAGCCGCTCGGCCAGAGCCGGCTGGCCTCGCTCGTCCACTCGATGTACGACCCCGACCACCCCATCGACCACATCCAGGCGATGACGAAGCGCAACGCCTGGCCCGCCGAGCTGGACGCGGTCGAGCCGACGTTCCTCCAGGCCAAGACCCGTGAGTCCTCGACCCGCGCGCCCTGGTGCCACGCCACGGCCTGGGTGAAGGAGTGGCCGATGACCCCGGTCGGCGTCAACTTCCTCGCCCCGCTCCTCGTGCACACTCCCGACGTCATCCGTACGGTCGCGGTCTGCATGGACCTCGAACCCACCGAGGTGGCCATCGAGCGCATGCTGACGGAGAAGACGAACGACGAGGCCGAGGCGAGCCGTCAGGCCAAGATGAACCGCACCGTCGACCCCAGGGACATCGCCGCCCACGGGCGGCTCGACCAGCGGGGTGAAGATCTGGCGAGCGGCGCGGCCGGGGTGAACCTGGTGGGGTACATCACGGTGTCGTCGCGATCGCCCGAATCCCTCGCCCGGGACAAGCGGACGATCCGGGCTTCGGCCGGCAAGTCCTATCTGAAGCTGGAGTGGTGCGACCGTGAACACCACCGGGCCTTCGTGAACACCCTGCCGTTCGCGACAGGCATCCGCCGCTGACCGGCAGCCGCGCCGAAGCACCTCCGGAACCCCGGGGCACAGAGCCCCGGAGCCCCGGCCCCGAGCACCACCGACACCACCGACACCCCACCGCCACCGCCACCGACAGACTCCACCGAGACCGGAAACCGAGAGAGAGGGCAGTCACGCCATGCGAGACCCGTTGTCCGCATTGTCGGATGCCTTCACCGCCTTCCTCTTCGGGAAGGTGGAGACGACTCGGCTGCCCGTCCGTACGTCGACGGGCCAGGCCCAGGCCGTCTACCTGCCCACCGCCGCCCCCGGCCTCGGTGACTCCGGCGTGATCATCGGACGCGAGGTCTACTCCGGCAAGGGCTACATCTACGACCCCTTCCAGCTGTACGGGCAGCAGCTCCCCGCCCCGCACTGGCTGGTCCTCGGCGAGTCCGGCAACGGCAAGTCCGCGCTGGAGAAGACCTACGTCCTGCGCCAGCTCCGCTTCCGCGACCGCCAGGTCGTCGTCCTGGACGCCCAGGGCGAGGACGGCGTGGGCGAGTGGAACCTCATCGCCCAGGAGCTGGGGATAACTCCCATCCGCCTGGACCCGACCGCGGCACTGAACGGCGGCATCAAGCTCAACCCGCTCGACCCGTCGATCACCACCACCGGCCAGCTCGCCCTGCTCCGCACGATCATCGAAGTCGCGATGGGCCACGGGCTCGACGAGCGCTCCGGCTTCGCGCTCAAGGTCGCGCACGCCTATGTGAACGAGACCATCGCCGACCGCCAGCCGGTCCTGATGGACATCGTGGAACAGCTGCGCCACCCCGAGCCCGAATCGGCCGAGGCGATGAACGTCGACATAGACGACGTACGGGCCTGGGGACTGGACGTCGCACTCGTCCTGGACCGGCTGGTCGACGGTGACCTGCGTGGCATGTTCGACGGCCCCACGAGCTTCGGGATCGACCTGGACGCCCCGCTGATCGTGTTCGACCTCTCGCACATCGACCGCAACTCGATCGCCATGCCGATCCTGATGGCGATCGTGGGGGTCTGGCTGGAACACACCTGGATCAGGCCCGACCGGAAGAAACGCATCTTCCTGGTGGAGGAGGCCTGGCACATCATCAACTCGCCGTTCGTCGCCCAGCTCTTCCAGCGACTGCTGAAGTTCGGCAGGCGGCTCGGACTGTCGTTCGTCGCCGTCGTCCACCACCTCAGCGACGTGGTGGACGGTGCGGCGGCGAAGGAGGCGGCGGCGATCCTGAAGATGGCCTCGACCCGGACGATCTACGCCCAGAAGGCCGACGAGGCGAGAGCGACCGGACGGGTCATCGGCCTCCCCCGGTGGGCGGTCGAGATCATCCCCACGCTGACACCGGGCATCGCCGTCTGGGACGTCAACGGCAATGTCCAGGTGGTCAAGCACCTGATCACCGAGGCGGAGCGCCCTCTGGTCTTCACCGACCGTGCGATGACCGAGGGCTCCGACACCGACCTGCTGCCCGAGGACGTACGTGCCGCGGAGCTGGAGGCGGAGCAACGCGCGGCCCGGATCGAGAACCAGCAACGGCTGAACGAGTCGTCCGAGTCAACGGTGGCATGACATGGCACGCCAGGCAGCGCACGGTACGGGACGTGGGCGCGAGGACGAACGAAGCGGCGGCGGCATCCCGGACGGCCTGCTGATCGGTCTCCTGGGCCTCTTCGTCGCGCTGACCGTGCTGGCCTGGACGTCCACGGGCCTGGCCGGACTCCTCGCGCACGGCGCCTGGCCGGACGGGGTGGCGTTCACCCGGACCCCGCTGGCCCTGCGCGAACTGATCGCGGCACCGAACGACCTCCCGGGCGCCTGGCCGCACACCCCGCCGGCCCAGCTCTCCGGGTACGGGCTCTTCTGGGGCCTGTTCATCGGTGAGCTGATGGTGCTGCTGGTGCTGACGGTGTTCGTACTGGGGGTGGTGGCCCGCGGCCGCGCGGTACGGCAGCGGCGCCGCGAGGAGCGGATGGGCCTGGTGCACGACACCCCGGCCCCGTCGTCCGTACGCGGCGGACGGAGGCCGGAGGGCAAGGAGGCCCCGGCCACCCCCGTACCCACCGAAGCCCCGGCCGCCCCTGTACCCACCGAACACGCCCCCGCTGAACCCGCCACCGCCCCGGCCGCCACCGCCTTCACCCCCAGCACCGCGGCGAACACCCCGACCGCGGCGACCGAAGCCGCCCCCGCGGCGCCCACCGTCCACACGGCTCCCGCGGCTCCCGCGGCACCCATGCCCCACACGCCGCTCGCCCAGCCCGCGCCTCCCACCGTCCTCCCCTCCCCCCGCGCGCCGTTCCTGCTCTACGCCCCCGCCGCCACCCGCCGCCCCACCGTCGTCCAGGCCATCCGCGACGCCGACGGCCCCGTGCTCGTCGTCACCTCCGACCCCACCGTCTGGGCCGAGACGAAGGACGCCCGCGGCAAGCTCGGCCCCGTACACGTCTACGACCCCGGCCACCTCTGCGACACCCCGTCCCGCCTGCACTGGTCGCCCACCACCGGCTGCGAGCAGCCCGAAGTGGCCGCCACCCGCGCCGCCGCGCTCCTCGCCCCGGTCAGGCCACAGGCCCGGATCGACGCGGCGACCGCCGACACGGCACAAACGCTGCTGCAGTGCTGGCTGCACGCCGCCGCGGTGGACGGCCGCCCCTTCCGCCAGGTGCACCGCTGGGCACTCGGCGGAAGCGCCCACGAACCGGTGCGCCTGCTCCGTACGCACCCCAAGGCCGCCTCCGGACTCGCCGGGCTGCTGGAGTCGGCCTTCACCGCCTACCCCGAACGCCGCGAGGTGGCCCAGGAGTTGACCGTACGGGCCCTTTCGGCCCTGTCCTCGGTCCACATCCGCGAGGCGTGCACGGCAAACCGAGCGGATTCGCTCGCACTGGAATCATTCGGGGCCGAGGGGGGAACGCTCTATGCAGTGGGCGACCCCATCGAGGATCCCCGCCACCGCCCGGGCGCGATGCCGTTCCTCACCGCGCTCACCTCATACGTGGTCGAGCACGGCCGCCGCATGGCCGCACGGTCATCCGACGGTCGGCTCGACCCACCAATGACGCTCGTCCTCGACGACGTCGCGGCCGTGGCTCCCCTTCCCCAGCTCCCGGAGCTGCTGGCGACCGGTCAGGACCAGGGCATGCCCACCTTGGTCCTGCTCCGCTCGCAGGAACAGGGCCGCGCCCGCTGGCGCCGGCACCTCGAACTGCCCGCCACCGGCCGCGGATAGCGGAAGCACCCCGCTACCGCCCGAGGACGTACTCCAGCTCCAGATCCGGCTCCCGGTCACTCGCACCACCGGGCATGGGGACCGTCTTCCCGGACGGTACGAAACCGAACCGTCGGTAGAAGGCGGCGGCCCGCAGATTGTTCTCGTGCACATACAGCCGCACCCTCTCCAGGTACGGCTCGGACAGCGACCAGGCCCAGTCGACCGCCGCCCGGAACAGCGCGTCGGTCACACCCGTGCCACGCGCCTCCGGCCGCACGAACACGCCGACCAGATGCCCCTGGTTCACCTCGGCGGCGTCCCCGAAGCGCGCCTCGCCCTCCGGCCGCTCGACAAGCACCGTCACGGTCCCCACCCACGCGCCGTCGGGCGCCTCGGCCACGAACTGCATCACGTTCACCCCCGCGGCGGCGTCGGCCGTCCTGCCCCGCCAGAACTCGTCCGGCTTCCCGAGGGCACTCTCGTACGTCTCCAGGAACGCGAGGGGCGCCACCGGGTCCTGGAGGGCAGCCAGGCGAAGTTCCCTGGCCGACGGCCATTCCTCGGCGCGCACGGGGCGTATTGCGTAGTCCATGGACCGATCCTGGACTCCGGCACACCGTCCGGGCAAACCCGTTTCGGCCGCGCCGGCGTCGTACCCGGTACCGCCCCCGCGTCGTACCCCGGTACTACACCCGCGCCGGCATCCCGCCCCCGGTCGGACGACCACCGCGCGCCCGCTCCGTAGCGTCGACGGCATGATCAAGGCGTACGAACTCACCAAGCGGTACGGGGCCAGGGCCGTCGTCGAGGGCCTCGACTTCACGGTCCGCCCCGGCACCGTCACCGGCTTCCTCGGCCCCAACGGCGCCGGCAAATCGACCACGATGCGCATGCTGCTCGGCCTGGACGCCCCGACCCGGGGCCGGTCCACGATCGGCGGGCGGGCCTACGCCACCCACGCCGCACCCCTCACCGAGGTCGGCGCCCTGCTGGAGGCCCGGTCCGTCCACCCCGGGCGGTCCGCCTTCAACCATCTGATGGCGCTGGCCCACACCCACGGCATCCCGCGCGGCCGCGTCGAGCACGTCCTCGACCTGGCAGGCCTCACCGAGGTCGCGCACAAGCGGATCAAGGGCTTCTCGCTCGGCATGGGCCAGCGGCTCGGCATCGCCGCCGCCCTGCTCGGCGACCCGGCCACCGTGATCCTGGACGAGCCGGTGAACGGTCTGGACCCGGAGGGCGTCCTCTGGATCCGCACGCTGCTCAAGTCCCTGGCCGCGCAGGGCCGTACGGTCCTGATCTCCTCGCACCTGATGAGCGAGACGGCCCTCACCGCCGACCACCTCATCGTCATCGGCAGGGGCCGTCTCCTCGCCGACACCACCGTCGCCGACCTGATCCGCACAGCGGGCGGAGCCCACGTCAAGGTCGTCACACCACAGGCAGCCGCGCTGCGCGCACTCCTCACCGCGCCCGGCACGAAGATCACCGCACAGCCGGACGCCCCCGACGAACTGGAGATCCGCGGCACGGACGCGGCACACATCGGCCGCATCGCCGCCGCCCACGGAATCGCGCTCCACGAACTCACGCCGCGGAACGCGTCCCTGGAGCAGGCGTTCATGGACCTCACCCAGGAATCGGTCGAGTACCGAGCCGCAGCCACTCCCCCGACCGGAGCCGCAGCATGACGACCACCGACCCCACCGGCCCCGACCCCAGCGGCCCCGGCCCCACCACGCCCCTCCCCACCAGGCCCGCGGCCCCCGTACGCCTCGCGTACCGCATCACCCCGGCCCGCGTCCTGCGCTCCGAGTGGCACAAGCTCTGGTCCCTGCGCTCCACCTGGGTCACCGTCATCTCGGCATCCGCCCTGATCCTCGGTATCGGCCTGATCATGGGCGGCACCTACACATCCGGTGGCGGCGACTCCGATGTCGACACGGTCGTCCTGACGCTCTACGGCACCCTGCTCGGGCAGCTCTGCATCGCGGTCCTGGGCATCCTGGTCACCGCGGGCGAGTACTCCACCGGCATGATCCGCGCCTCGCTCACCGCCGTGCCGCGCAGGCTCCCCGTCCTGTGGGCGAAGGCCGCGGTGTTCGCGGTCTCAGCCTTCTCGGCCATGTTCGTGACCGCGCTGATCACCTTCTCCGCCGCACAGCTCTTCCTCCACGACACCGACCAGGCGGCCTCCCTCGGCGATCCTGGCGTGCTGCGAGCGGTGGCGGGCAACTCCGCCGGCATCACACTGCTCAGCCTCGTCGCGCTCGGCCTCGGCGCGCTGTTCCGCTCCGTGCCCGGGGCGATCGGCGCCTTCATCGGCGGAGTCATGATCGTCCCGGAGATCCTGGGCATGATCCCGTACGAGACCGTCGAGAGCGCCATCGCCTACTTCCCCACCCAGGCCGCCGGGGCGCTCGGTTCCGCCGCCCCGCTCCCGGACGCCGCCTCCCCGGGAACGGCACTGTTCGCCCTGTGCCTGTGGGCAGCGGCCGTGCTGGGCGTCGCCGCCCTCCTATTGCGGCGCCGGGACGCCTGACAGCGGACACCCGCAGCACCACGACGCACACGACCGCCGGACGGACACCAGACGGACACGGACGAGGATGGCCCGGTGACGGACAACAGGACACCCGCCGAACCGGACGTCGGTGCGCGGCACAGGCCGGCCACTGAAGACCGGCGGCGCACGGAACGACGTGAGGCGCGGGAGGTGCGGGAAGCGCGGGGGAACGGGCCGTTGGACGGGCAGTCGGCCGGGCGCGATCAGGAGCGGTTCACGGGGACCGCCCCGCTGACCCGGTACCTCCAGGGCCGGCTGCACCGCCTGCGCGCCTTCGACCGGCGCCGGCCCGTCGTATGGGACGCCCTGGTGACCGCGTTCTGGGTCCTGGTCGCGGTGCTCGACTTCACCTCGGGCGGCTGGCGCACGGTGGCCCGTGACGTGGAGACGCCCGAACCGCTGGTCCTGTTGATGACGCTGTGCTTCTCGGTGCCGCTGCTGTGGCGGCGTACGCATCCGGTGGCCGTGCTCGTCCTGATGGCGCCGGTGTCACTGGTCAACATCTGGGCCGGCGCCGTCGTCCAGGCCGCCTTCCTCCAGCTGATCCCCACGTTCCGGATCGCGCTGTGCCTGCCACTCAGGACCCTCGCCGGCGCCGGCCTGCTGATGTGCGCCCCGGCCGTGGCCGGTGCAGCGCGCATCCCGCAGGTGTGGAGCCAGCAACTGGTCTCCTACCTCTGGGGCTTCGCCTTCGTCGCCCTGCTGGGTATCGCGGTCCGCACCCGCAAGGACTACACCGAGGCCCTCGTCGAGCGGGCCCACCGGCTGGAACACGAACGCGACCAGCAGGCCCGCCTCGCGGCCGCCGCCGAACGCACCCGTATCGCCCGCGAGATGCACGACATCATCGGCCACAACCTGTCCGTCATCACCGGGCTGGCGGACGGCGGGGCCTATGCGGCGGCCAAGTCCCCGGAGCGCGCGGCCCAGGCCCTGGAGGCCATCGGCACCACCAGCAGACAGGCACTCGCCGAACTCCGCCGCCTGCTCGGCATCCTGCGCGAGGACCACCCCGAGGCCGACCGCGCGCCCCAGCCGACGCTGGACGACCTGGAACCCCTCATCACCGCCGTCCGGGCCGCCGGCCTGCCCGTATACCTGGAGATCCACGGAACGCCGCACGCCGAATCCCTCACCCCGGGGCGCGAACTGACGGTGTACCGGGTGGTGCAGGAAGCTCTCACCAACACGCTCAAGCATGCCGCCGCCCACCCCGGCCTGTCGGCGGCGGTCACGCTCACCCACAGCCGTACGGACCTGGAAACCCGGATCACGGACACCGGCCCGCCCGTCGCGGACACCGGCCGGCCGGCGACCACCGCTCCCGCGCCGCCGCCCCGAATCCCGCACCAGGGGCAGGGGATCGCGGGTATGCGGGAGCGCGCCGCGCTCTACGACGGCACAATCGACGCGGGCCCACTGCCGGACGGCGGCTGGCAGGTACGACTTCGCCTTCCCCTGGAGGACGCTTCCCCGTGACGACCGTACTCATCGCGGACGACCAGCCGTTGCAACGCTTCGGCTTCCGGATGCTGCTGGAGAGCCAGGACGACATGACGGTCGTCGGCGAAGCCTCCAACGGCACCGAGGCGCTCCACCTGATCGCACAGCACCACCCGGACGTCGCCCTGATGGACATCCGTATGCCGGGCCTCGACGGCATCGAGACCACCCGCCGCGCCATCAGGTCGGGTGCGCCCACCCGCGTCCTCATCGTGACGACCTTCGACCTGGACGAGTACGCGTACGACGGCCTCCGTGCCGGAGCGAGCGGCTTCCTCGTCAAGGACGCCCTGCCGGAGGAGCTCCTCTCCGGCATCCGCGCGGTCGCCGGCGGCGACGCGGTGGTCGCCCCGGGCCTCACCCGTCGGCTCCTGGACGCCTACGTACAGCATCTCCCGGCCTCACCCGGCGACCCCATGGCCACAGACAGCCGGATCGCCGCCCTCACGGACCGGGAAAGAGAAATTCTCACGGTCATCGGCCAGGGCTGGTCCAATACGGAGATCGCGGCCCGACTCCATCTCGCCGAATCAACGGTGAAGACCCATGTCACCCGCATCCTCGCCAAAACAGGAGCCCGGGACCGCGTCCAGGCAGTCATCCTGGCGTACGACACCCGGCTGGTCACCCCGGCATAGAGGCAGCACGGCCACGGGTACGGCTACTTGCACGGGTACGAGCACGGGTACCGGTACGGGTGGTGAAATGTTCTGGTGGTGAACGCAGGAAAGCCCCGTGCCACAAGGCACGGGGCTTTCCCGGAAAAATTGTTCGGCGGCGTCCTACTCTCCCACAGGGTCCCCCCTGCAGTACCATCGGCGCTGAAAGGCTTAGCTTCCGGG